>JBBQJI010000062.1:0-36751 GCA_038325765.1 Nannocystales bacterium | reverse complement strand
ACCATCTCGGCGGTCCGGCCGGACACCCGCCGCCCCCTCGCCCCCCCACGCCCCCCCGCGCCCCACGGTTGGCGCACGCTGGCGACGGTGGACCTCCGCGTCGGCAGCAGCGGCTTCTCCTACGATTTCTGGAAGGGCCCGTTCTACCCATCGGACATCGAGTCCGACGCGATGCTCGCGTACTACGCGACGCGCTTTCGCACGGTCGAGATCAACACCACGTTCTATCGCATGCCCAAGGCGACGGTCCTCGCCCGCTGGGCAGAGGCGGTGCCCGACGACTTCCGTTTCGCGATCAAGGCGTCGCGTCGCATCACCCACGATGCGCGGCTGCAGGGTACCGCCGACAACGTGGCGTACCTGTATCGTCAGCTCGAGTCGCTGGGCGACAAGCACGAGGAGGGCACGCCGGCGGCGATCGCACGCATGATCGGCCTGCGCCCTGCCGCGAGCCCGCCACCGTGAACCGGCCCTGCGATCGATCCGATGCGGCCGGGTCGGCGTATCCTCGGGGCGTGCGGATCCGCCTCGCCCCAATGGTCCTGTTCGCCGTCGGCTTCGGCGCCGCCGACTGCGTCGAGACCGATGACTCAGACCGCGTCTACCAGTGCAACGACGACGACGCGCTCGAGCTCTTCGAGGGCCGCATCGCGCCGCTGCTGGCCTCGGATCGGCCGTCGACCTGCAACCAGTGCCACCTCGCCGGCGTCGATCTCGGGATGTATGCCCAGGCCGATCCCTGCGCCACGATGGCGTGCATGGTGGAGTCTGGCATCGTCGATCTCGCGCAACCGGACGACAGCGTGGTGCTGTCGTGGATCCTCCGCGCAGAGGGTCGAGCCAAGGGACCGGAGAACTCGCTCATCACCGACGAGGTCGTCCGCGCCGAGCACGACGCGGTGCTGCAGTGGATCGAGTACAACGCCAGCTGCGGTGCCGACGTCTGCGCAACCGTCGAGAATCCCTGCGGTGGCGTTCCGGCGGCGAGCTGCGAGATCCCACCGTCGAGCTCGCTCGGGGGCCGCAGGCAGTACGACGATCCCGGCGACTGCAGCGACCATACGCTCGAGGCCGGCTTCGCAGCGCTGATCTACAGTTGGCGCGGACGCTGCTCGCCGTGCCACGTCGACAGCCACGTGGGCGCACCCGAGGATGCGCCCCGGTGGGTATCAGACGGCAGCTGCGAGATTGGTTCGCTGTCGACCATGCGGAACGCGATCGACTCTGGCCTGCTCGACGCCGACAACCCGTCGCAGAGCCTGCTGCTGCTCAAGCCGCTGTCGGTCGAGGCCGGCGGCGTCGAGCACGGCGGCCACGACAAGATGGCCACGGTCGACGACCCGTCGTATCGCGACTACCTGACATGGATCGAGCGCTGGGCCGACTGCCAGCCGTGAGCGGCACCCGCATCGCGTTGCCTCGAACCGATCGCGGTCTTATGCTCTGTGTCCGCATGTCCGAGCAATACAAGGCCCATACCTTCGTGCACGACGACACGTGGGAGCCGCTCGACAGCTATTGGAGCAGCCCGCTGTCGTATTGGTCGCGCAAGAGCCTGCGGATCGAGCCGTTGGTGCCGCTGCGGGTGCGCATGCTCGGCAAGATCGTCGCCGAGTCGGTCGTCGGTTGGATCAACTACGGCGGGCTCGGGGCGATGTTCGTGCACGTGGTCGAGGCGAAGGGCCGGGCGGGCCAGCGCGTCCGTGCGGTGATCAGCGACGAGCCGGTGCACGAGGTCGAGGCTTGATGGCGCGGCCGCGGTGAGGCAGTCGGACCGCGGGCGTCCGCGGGGTTGCAACATTCCGCGCGTGCGGCCGACCGTGGATCCATGCCCGCCCGTGATCGTCCGATCGCCGCGCGCACCGTCGCCAGCGGGGCAGGGGACATCATCGGCGGCTACGAGCTGCTTCGCGAGGTCGGGCGCGGCGGCATGGCCGAGGTCTGGGTCGCGCGTCGGGCCCATGCCAGCGCCGGCAAGTTCGTCGCGATCAAGCTGACGCTGCCGCAGCACGCCGGCGACGCGCGCTACGCCGGGATGTTCCGCAGCGAGGCCGAGGTCTCTGCACCGCTGTCCCACGGCAACATCGTCCAGGTCTTCGATCAGGGCGAGGACGACGGTCGCAGCTACCTGGTGATGGAGTGGGTCGACGGGGTGGATCTCGCGCGCCTGCTGCCCGACCTGGCGCAGCTGCGCGCGCGCGATCCCTATCTGCGGCTGCGGGTCGCCGGCTACATCGTCGGTCAGGTGCTCCACGGCCTGTCGTACGCGCACAAGGTCACCAGTCATCGCGGGGCGCAGCTAGGCATCGTGCACCGCGACATCTCGCCACAGAACGTGCTGGTCAGCGTCTCGGGCGACGTGAAGGTCACCGACTTCGGCATCGCCCACCGGATGATCGACGAGACGTCCGGTGTGGACATCAAGGGCAAGCTGCGCTACATGGCGCCCGAGCAGCTGGGCGGGCAGTCCCACGCGCCGACCGTCGATCTGTGGGCGGTGGGCGCGGTGCTGCACGAGCTGCTCGAGGGCGAGCGATTCCGCGGCGCTGGGCGAGACGCTGCGTCGCTATATCACCAGGTGCTCGGTGGTGAGGTGCCGCAGCTCGCCGCCACCGACGTACCGGTCGAGCTCGACGCAGTCCGCCTCGCGCTGCTGCACCCCGATCCGCGGCGGCGACCGCAGACCGCCGACGCGGCGCTGCTGCTGCTCAAGGCCTGGCCCGGCTACTCGGAGATGAAGGTCGAGCTGGCGATGCTGTGCGGCCTCGCGACTGGCGTCGTCCGTCCGCGCACGGGTCCCCTGGTCGAGCCCGGGCAGCCGACGGTCCCACCGCGTGGGCGCGGCGCACCGAGGCTCGCGACGCTGACGCTCACGGACCCGCTGGTGCGACGCGGCGAGAGGGTCGCGGCATCGGTGTGGTCGTCGTCGCAGGTGGAGACGGCGGAGTACGGCGTCGAGCCCCGAACGGTGGTGCTCGCCCACGCACCGGGCCGACCGACCGACGAGCTCGCCTTCGGCGGTGCAAGGCGCGCTGGCGCCGACGCGGCTGCGCAGGCGCGCGATCTGGAGGCGACCCACAGCGCGGTCGGTGGAATGCCGCCCGTCGGGTACCGCGCTGGGCCGCGCAGCGACGTCGCGCCTGTCGGTCATGTTGCGGTCGGACCGTCGCGCTGGCGCCGGTGGTTGCTGGTGCCCGGGTTCGTGTTGCTCGCAGTCGGTGGCGCCGTGGGCACCGCGTGGCTCATGGACGGGCTGCGCGCTGCGACGTCCGAGCGGCTGCGAACCGACGATGATCGACGGACCGCGGCCACGGATGCTCTGTCGCCATCGGTGCCAGAAAACATCGCCGTGGCGACATCGTCGCCGGATGTGGGCTTGCCGGTTCGGGCGAAAGGGGCACCCTCGAGTTCCGCCACTCCCGTCTCCGATCCCGTCCTCGATTCGGGCGCGGAGCCGACGTCGGCGCCGCTCGAAACACCCGCCAACGCAACCGCGGTCGCAACTCCCACTGCCCGCGACCGCCCGCGTGTATCACGGCAGCGCCGCGCCACGCCCCACGGCGGCCCCCGGCCTCGCTCCCGCACAGCTGCCCTCGGCCCGCACGTCATCGTCCGCTTCCGCCTCGCGGGCGGGCTCACCGGCGCCGACGTCGAGCTCGGCGATCGCGTGATCTCGATCCGTCCGCACCACGACACGCGCGTGGCGTCAGGCCGCTACCGCCCGAGGCGGCGCGCGGCTCCCGAAGATTCGTGGCAGACGCTCGACGAGATCACGATCGGCGCCGAGGGTGAGTGGAAGTTCTTCGTCGGGCCCGGCGGCGTTCAGGTGAGCAGGATGTGAAGGACGCGATGCCCCGCTGGCCATACGACGACGCGCTGGGGCCAGGGACATTGGTCGGACGTCACCGCATCCGTGGGCGCCTGGCCGAAGGGACCCACGCGCTGCTCTACGTCGGCGAGCACGTGGTGACCCGGGCCGAGGTGGCGATCAAGGTGCTCCGCCACGCCGACGCACGTCACGCCGGCGTGCTCGCGCGGTTCGATCGCGAGGCCCGCGTGATGGGGCGATTGTCGGGGTGTCCCACGATCGTGCAGGTCCACGACGCGGGCGAGCTGCACGATGGTCGCCGGTTCCTGGTGATGGAGCTCGTCCATGGCCCAGAACTCGCCGCGTTGCTCGCCCACGCGTCGCGACGCGGCGCGCCGCTCGAGCTGGCGCGGATCATCGCGATCGCCGGCGATCTGGCCGCCGCGCTCCGCGATGCCCACGCCAAGGGCGTCGTGCACCGCGACCTCAAGCCCAGCAACGTGGTGGTTGCCCGGGGCAGCGACGGCCGTGAGCTCGCAAAGCTCGTGGACTTCGGGGTCTCGGCCGATCTCGAGCTCGACGACGCCGCGGCCCCCCTCACCGGCGCCGGCGCGCCCATGGGCACGCCGGAGTACATGGCGCCCGAGCAGGCGGCCGGCTTGCCGGCGACGGTCGCGATGGATCTCTTCGCGCTCGGCGTGGTGATGCACGAGATGACGACGGGAGTCCTGCCGACTGCGCAGGTGCTTCGCAGGGGCCAAGCGCCGCGCATCGCCACGCTGCGGCGAGGGGTCCCCGCGGCCCTCGACACCCTGGTATCTCGCTGTCTGTGCGTCGATCCGCGGGCGCGCATCGGCGACGCGGCTGCGGTGCTCGTCGGGCTCATGGCGGCGCGCGACCAACTCGAGGGCGGCAAGGCTTCGCACGTGTGGATCGGCGGCCGACCCGTGCGCGCGGCCGGCGAGATCGACCTCGGCGCGGTACCGCCGGATCCCGAGCCCGATCCCTCGGCCGTTCGCACACGCGTGCTCCCGACCAGGCGCCGCCCACCGTTCGCGGCGGTGCTCCTCGTGGTCGCCGTCATCGGCTTCGGCGCGCTCGCAGGGGTGGTGATCTGGTGGCTCGGCCCACGCACGTGAGTGATGCCGGCGTGGTACGCTCGGGCATGGCTCCGATCAGCGGGCAGCCGGCGTCCGAGGACGGGCAGGTCGTCGGCGCCTATGTGCTCGTCCGGCAAGAGCGTGCGCACGACGACGAACAGGTGTGGCTCGCGCGGACCTCTCGCCTCCCGCCTGCCCCGATGACCGCGCGTCTGCGGGGCAAGCCCGGGCGCGGCAAGCCGTCGCCGTTCGGCACCGAGATCCAGCTCGGCACGCACCTGCAGCATCCCAACCTCGACGTCGCCACCGAAGAGCACGCGTTGGGTCCGTGGGTCTGCGCCATCTCGGCCGACGCGCCCGGTGTGCCGTTGCCCGAGCTGCTGCCGGCGTTCGTGTCGTTGCGCGCGCAGGACGAGCCGCGGTGGGCGGTCGGCGTCGCCCACGTCGTCGCGTCTTTGTTGAACGCGCTCGCGCATGCGCACGGCGCGACTGGGGCGCCAGGTCATCCCAAGGGCATCGTGCACGGCGCCGTGCGCCCCGGGATGATCACCATCGGCGCGGCGGGCAACGTGCGGCTCGGGGGGTTCGGCGCCACCTTCGAGGAGGATCCGAGTCGCATCGTCGATCGTCCGGCCGAGGCGATGACCTACGCTCCCCCCGAGGGCTTCGGCCTGCGCGCCCGCGAGTTCTCCCTCGATGTGTGGGGCGTCGGCACGGTGCTGCACGAGCTCCTCGACGGTACGCGGTTCCGCGGCGGCATCACCGATACGCGGGTGTTGTATCGCGCCGCCATCGCCGGCGACGTCGCGCCGCCGGGGCGCGCCGCACCCGAGCCCCTCGAGCGCCTGCGCCAGTGGTTGCTGGCCAAGCAGGCGTGGGATCGACCGCGGTCGTGCGCGGAGGCCCTCGCTGCGCTGCCCGGTGCGGGCGACGGCGCCGCGATCCTCACCGCGCTCGTGCAGTCGCAGCGATCCGGCGGGGCCGCGCCCGCGGTGGGACCCAGCATGTTCGATGCCTTCGCCGCATCGCACTCGATGCCGCCCCAGGTCCGCGCGCCGCAGCCGCTGCCGTCTTCGCTGCCGTCGATGCCGCCCGTGTCACTGCCGTACTCGCCGCCCGCCGCATCGCCTCCGTCGCAGGCGTACGGAGCACCGAGTGCGTCACCGCCGTACTCGCCGCCTGCGTCACCGCCGTGCTCTCCGCCCGCAGCGGTCCCACCGCCGCCAGCCTTCGTGCCGCCCGCGGCGATGCGCATGCCGTTGCCCGACGACGAGGGCACCGTGCAGATCGACGCGGCGATGCTCGCGGCGATGCGCGCGGGCACGGAGCCGCCGGCTTCCGCCGCGCAAGCCCCAGTCCCAGCGCAGCCCGGCTACCCGCAGCCCGGCTACCCGCAGCCCGGCGGCCACCCGCAGCCCGGCGGCCACCCGCATCCGCAGCCCGGTCACCCGCAGTTCGGCGGTGCGCCCGAGCCGGTGATGCTGCCACCCGCCGGACGCTCGAGCGGTCGCAGTGCACCGCCACCTTCGCGCGCCGCAGAGCCTTCGATGCTGCAGCCGGCGACGCACCAACCTGGCGGCGGGCCGCCGCAGGGATCCTACCCGCCGCCATCCGCCGCGCCGCCGCCGGGATCGTACCGACCCCACCCATCCTATCCCGCATCGTCGCATCCGCCGGCCGCGGCACCCAGCGCGCGATCCCGACCGGACCCGCATCCCGGCGCGCCGCCGTCCGTCCGCCACGATCCCGGTCCGCTCGATTTCCAGCCGACCTACGAGCCGACGACGATGACCGTCACGCACGCGCGTCGATCGACGCGCAACTTCGCGTTGGTCCTCGTCGTGGCGGCCGTGGTCGCAGTCGCTGTCGGGATCGGCGTCGGCTATCTGATCGTCGGCGACGAGCCGGTCGCTGCGCCGAGCAAGGCCGCGCCGCGCGACGATGCGCCGCGCGAAGAAGCGCCGGCGAAGCGCTCCGGATCGCCCGCGGCGCCCTCGGGTGAGGGGCCAGTACTGCAACCGCGCGCGCCATGATCACCCGCATGGGCGAGCTCGCGCAACGCCATCGCGGGTAGGCGGAACAGGGATCGAACCTGCGACCAGCGCGGTGTAAACGCGCCGCTCTACCACTGAGCTATCCGCCTGCGTCGAGCGAAGCCTACCACAGCCGCTCTTGCGCCTCAGAGGTCGTAATGGGTGCGTCGCAGCACGGCGCGCCGCTCGGGCGGCAGCCGCCCCAAGTGGGCGGCGACGTCGTGACCGTTCACCTGCAGGCGCGGCCACACGTCGAGCAGCGGCAAGAGCACGAAGTCGCGGTCGGTCATGCGCGGGTGCGGGAGTTCGGGGGCGCCGTGGTGGATCACGGAGATGTCGGCGCCGGCGGGCAGCCATACCAGCAGGTCGAGATCGAGGGTACGCGGACCCCAGCGTTCGCGCCGGACCCTGCCCATCGCGTGCTCGAGCGCGAGCATACCGGCGAGCAGCTCGGCTGGCGGGATGTCGGTCTCGAGCACGACCACCGCGTTGAGGAAGTTCTGCCCGGGCCCGCCCACCGCGGTGCTCTCGTAGATGCCCGAGCAGCGGACGACAGTGGCATCGCCCAGCGCCCCGGCCCGCATCCGCGACACGGCGCCGTGGAGATTCGCCAACGGGTCCCCCTCGTTGGCGCCGAGTCCGACGAGCGCCGATGCGCTCACAGCCGGACCGCGGCGCCGAGCCTCGCCGACACCACGCGCTCGATGGTGCCCACCAACTCGTCGCCGGTCTTGGCGGCGACCCACGCGTCGCGCTCGGCAACGTAGTCGAAGTGCCACGCGGTGCGATCGGCGGCCATCCAGATCTGACCGGCTGCGCTGTGGGCGTTGATCACGAAGCGGGCGCCGTCATCGAACGAGAGCGTGAGCACGTCGGCCGACAACTGCACGTCGAGTGCGTCGTGCTCGAGCCCACCGAGGCCGCGCTCGAGTCGTTCGAGCATGTGCGAGGCGCGATCGATGAAGTCAGTGCGGTCCACGGGCTGAGCCTTGGCCATACCGGCGCGGCGGTCAACGCCCGGCGGAGGTCCCCGCGCCATCGGCAGGATCGCCGGGCGCCTCGCCGGGCGACGCCGCGCCGGGTGAAGTCCTGGTCGGCGGTTGGCCCGGCGGAGGGCCCGGCGCGGGCTCGCGTGGCTCGAGCGCCGGCATCGGACCGAGGATGGCCTCGGCCTGCTCGGGCGTCAGCTCCACGATCTCCTGCTGGGTGCCATCGGGCAGGGTGACCATCCGCTTGTGCGGCGCGAGTTTTCGCTCGATGTCATCGTCGGCAGCACCCGCGTCGTCGCGATCGCCATCGCGGTCCAACGCGCGCCACGAGAAGTACGCAATGAGCGGCACGTAGATGCACAGCCGGATGAGGATGCCTTTGCGCGGCCAACGCACGGCTGCACTTTGGCCCAGCGCCCGCCGTCGCGCAAGTCAGGGCACCGAGACGAACGCGACGCGCCGCTCGATCCGGCCCGCGACGCGACCGCCCGGCGCGAACGCGGCGGGATAGGCCGACTCGTGCGTGCGCGTGAAGCGGTATGTCGCCTCGCACTTGTCGCGGGGGCGGCCGTCGACCGCATTGGCGGGCACGAGCCAGTTGCCATCATCCTCGATATCCACGCCCGACAGCCCCTTGTAGTCGTGCTCGGCTTGGATCGTCTCGAGGCAGACGCCCTTGCCGATCTCCTCGGCGAGCTCGATGCGCATCGAGTCACCCGGGTTCGCCGGCGCCCACTCGAGGACGAACTCCGAAGAGCGCGACACGTCGGCGCCGGCCTGCGGCGCGACCACCTCGAAGCTGGGCGGCATCTCGAGGATGAACTCGACCGGCGCGTCGTCCTTGCGCGACAGGGCGATCTGGATCGTTCGCGGGGTCGTCACGTCGCTGGTGTGCGCGTAGATGATGCGGTCGGGCCGATCGACCCGCAGCGCCTCGTCGCCATCGATCGTGAGCACGTCGTCGTCGCACAGCGCGAGGGACACGCCGAGCCCGTCGGCGTCACTGCTGAAGTCCACCTCGGCCCGGAAGGTCGAGCCGTTCTCGACCGCCAGGGCGACCACGCGGAGGGCGGAGGTCTCGACGTCGCAGGTGCTACGCCCGTCCTGGGAGTCGCAGGCCGCGAGCGCCGCGACGAGGCCCAGCAAGAGCGTTCGGATCCCCGACACCGACTCAGGGTAAACCGGCAGCGGGTGCGCGGACAATCGCCGCACGATCGCCCTGGGTGTCAGGCCCACGGTTTCACGACGGCCATGATCACGATCGTCAGCAGCAACACGGTGGGCACCTCGTTGATGAGGCGGCACTGGCGCGAGGTCAGCCCACATGTGCCCGCGGCGAGATCGAGTCGCACCTTGCCGCTGTAGAAGTGATAGGCGAACAGGCCCAGCAAGGCGACGAGCTTCACCTTGAACCACCCGGTCTCGAGGTAGCCGCTCCAGTTGTTCGACCACAGCGCCACACCGAGCGCGGTCGTCACGACCATCGCGGGCCAGCAGATGCCGCGGAACAGTCGCCGCTCCATCACCTTCAGCAAGCCCACGATGCGCTCGTCGGTCGCGTTCTCGACGTGATAGACGTAGAGGCGGAAGATGTAGAACAGCCCGGCGAACCATGTGACCTGCGCGATGATGTGCAGCGCGCGGAGCCAGTCGTAGGACATCGCCGGTAGGCTACCAGCGCACGCGCACCTCGCTGCCTCCCGTCGCTGCCCGGGCCGAGGTGTGGTCACCGGGCCCCGATCGACGATTGTGCCGCGGAACTGCGGTTCAACGGCGCGCTGCGCACGCCTCCCCACACCCGCGTTGGGGCGGCGCCGGTTGGTGTATCGTCGAGCGCATGGCGGAGGGGCCAGACACGCGGCGCGCGGACGCGCAGCGTACCGATGCGGCGCGGCGCAACAACCCGATGAACCGGTTGGTGCCCTACCTCGATCTGTTCATGCGGCTCGACGACGCCGAGTTGTCGCGGCTCGCGGGTGTCGACGCCGAGCTCGTCGGCAGCTTGCGACGACAGGTCGTCGAGATCGGCGATGGGCTCGCTCAGTATCTCGACCTGCTGCCACGGCTCGGCGACGAGGAACTCGTGCGCCTCACGGGCGCCAGCGCCAAGACCGTTCGCTTCTGGCGGCTGTGTCAGCCGAAGCACTCGACCGCCCGCGCATTGGAGGTCGCCTCGCGCGCCGAGATCTCGTCGATCACACCGATGCCGCGGCCGATCGAAGCGCCATCCGCCGCACCGCGATCGCCCTCCGGCCCTGAGCCGCGGGTGCGTCGACCCAGCGGCGTCGCGCCGCAGCCCACGCTCGGTGCCGGTGCCGGTGCATCGCAGAGCCAGCCCATCGCCAACTGGACCCACGAGTCGTCGGGCACCAACGCGGCGACGATGGTGACCCCACCCCCGCATCAGATCCCCGCATCCTGGGACACGTCGGGTCCAACGGCCGGTGCGGCGACGATGGTCACCCCAATCGGACAGACGCCTTTCGATCGCACGCCGATCGATGGGACCCCGATCGCCCCCGCCTCGGTCGGAACCCCCACTTCGATCGGAGCCCCCACCTCCAACGGCGATGGTGGGATCGGCGAAGGCCCGAGCCCGGAGGCGATGTGGGGCGAGGCCGGCGACCCATCCGACACCGCGACCCTCGCCGCCGCCGGCTCCCAGCCCCGCGCTGCGTCGTCGTCGTCGTCGCTGAGCCTCGACATCCACGGCGCGCCGTTCCCCGGCTACGAGAAGTGGCAGGCGGGCCGAGCCGCGGCCGTCGCCGAAGACGACGCCACGTTCGTGCTCTCCGATCTCGATCAGTGACGCTCACAGCGGCGGCAGCGGCGGCAGCAACTCGACGTACTTGGTGCCCGCGCCGGTGTTGAACGTCAGCAACTCGTCGTCGGCTTTGATCCAGCCGCTGCGCCGCAGCGACTCGATCGCGGCCACGCACGCGCCCGCCTCGGGGCAAGCGGTGATGCCCTCGGTCGCCGCGAGCCGGATGGACCACGACGAAGCGAGGTTGTCTCGCCTCGCGCAGCCAGCCCAGCGCCGACAGCTGTTCGATCGCCCGGTAGACCTCGAGCACGCGGGTGCCTCCACCGGTGGGGTACACCACGACGTCGGGCACCCGCCGGCCGAGCTGCTCGCAGATCTCGAGCCCCATCGTCTTCTTGCCCTCGAGCCGGTACGGCTCCACGAGCGTCGAGAGATCGAAGGCGCCGAGTCCTTCGCGCTGCTCGGCCACGATGCGACCGCAGTCGTGGACGAGCCCCCACATCCCCCGGGCTCGCCGCGACACCGCGTCGCGATCGACGTCGCGGGCGATCGCCGACAGATCGTAGTTACACACAGCGGCCGCCCCTCAGGCGACAGGCCAGGCCGTACAGAGCGCCGGGCGCGAACGAGTCGCCGGTGAGGGAGCAGCGTAGATCGGTGAGGTAGCTGTCGGGCATGGCTCAGGTTCCGGGGCGGTGGCCGAAGAGGGCGATGTGGAGGCGCTCGCCGAGGCGAAACCCCGTCGTGCGACACACGTCGACGAGCGCGGCATAGTCGGCCTGCAGACGGTTGGGGTCGATACACTCGGGCATCAGCAGCACCCGGTCGCGGTGCTCGGTTGGGACGCCGAGCGCCGCGACGATGCCCTCGATCTCGTCGACGTCGACGCGCAGCGCCTCGGGATCGGCGGCGCGCACCACGAACTTGAGCTGCCACGGGTGGGCCATCAGCGTTGCGATCACGTCGAGCCGGCGGCGGCGGGCGTCGTGCCGCGCGGCCCAGTCCGGATCGCGGGACCACGGCACGCTGTGCGCGAGCTTGGGACTCAGCGACATCAGGTCGGCGTGCACGTCGGGCAGCAGGACCGTCGCTGCGGTCTCGATGGTGATGTGGTGGCCCGCGGCGGCGAGGCGCCGGGTCAGCGCCGCGCAGTGGGCGAACAGCAGCGGCTCGCCACCGGTCAGCACCACGTGCCGTGGCCCCGCCGCGCAGAACGCTTCGAGCGCCTCGAGCGTCGTCGGTGCGCCCTTGGGGTTCCACGACGTGCCCGGCGAGTCGCACCACACGCACCGCAAGTTGCAGCCCGAGACGCGGATGAACGAACTGGGGACGCCGACGAGCAATCCCTCGCCTTGCAACGACACGAACTGCTCGGCCAGCGGCAGTGTCGGGGGCGCATCGGGCATGCGGATCGATCCCACGTGTCGCGCCTCGGGCCAAGCGCCGGGCTGGAGTCCGCCGCCGGCGCCGAATCCGGGCGCCCGGGGCGGACCCCAGGGGGCCGCGTGCTACCCTCCGGGCCCGCCATGCAGTCCCCGCGTACCCGCATCGCTCACGTGCTCGCCCTCGCCCCGCCGCAGGCCGACGTCCGCATCAAGGGCTGGCTGCGGACGGTGCGCGACAGCAAGCAGGTGGTGTTCCTCGAGGTCAACGACGGCTCGTCGATGGCCAGCATCCAGGCGATCGCCGATGACACGCTGCCCAATATCGACGAGGTCCGTCGCCTCGGCACCGGCTCGTCGGTGGCGATCCGCGGCGAGTTGGTGGCGTCGCCGGCCAAGGGCCAGAGCGTCGAGATCCGCGCCGCCGAGGTCGAGATCATCGGCCGCGCCGACGCCGACTTCCCGCTGCAGAAGAAGCGCCACGGCTTCGAGTTCCTGCGCACCATCGCCCATCTGCGCAACCGCACCAACACCTACGGCGCGGTGTTCCGCGTGCGCAGCAAGCTCGCCCACGCGGTGCACTGCTTCTACCAGGATCGCGGCTTCGTCTACGTACACACGCCGATCATCACGGCCAGCGATGCCGAGGGCGCGGGCGAGATGTTCCGGGTCTCGACGCTCGACCCCGCTTCGCCGCCGCGCACCGAGGCTGGCGCCATCGACTGGGATGCAGACTTCTTCGGACGCCAGGCGTTCCTCACGGTGTCGGGCCAGCTCAACGGCGAGACCTTCGCCTGCGGCATGGGCGACATCTACACGTTCGGTCCGACCTTCCGCGCCGAGAACTCGAACACCAGCCGCCACGTCGCCGAGTTCTGGATGATCGAGCCCGAGATGGCGTTTTGCGATCTCGAGGACAACTGCAACCTCGCCGAGGTGTTCGTGAAGCACCTCGTGTGCACGGCGCTCGACGGCTGCACCGCGGACATCGAGTTCTTCGACGAGCGCATCGACAAGGGCCTCATCGCGCGGCTGCGGCACGTCGCCGACTCATCGTTCGAGCGCATGAGCTACGCCGAGGCCGTCGCGCGCCTCGAGGCCTGCGGCCAGAGCTTCGAGTACCCGGTGTTCTTCGGCGCCAACCTCCAGGCCGAGCACGAGCGCCACCTGACCGAGACTCTCGTGGGGCGGCCGGTGTTCGTGACCGACTACCCCAAGGAGATCAAGGCGTTCTACATGCGGCGTAACGACGACGGTCGCACGGTCGCGGCGGTCGACCTCCTGGTCCCGCAGATCGGCGAGCTGATCGGGGGCTCGCAGCGCGAGGAGCGTTACGACGTGCTCGTCGCGGCCATCGATGAAGCTGGTCTGCCTCGTGACGCGTACGGCTGGTACCTCGACACGCGGCGCTACGGCACCGTGCCGCACGCGGGCTTCGGGCTCGGCTTCGAGCGCATGATCATGTACGCGACGGGGATGCAGAACATCCGCGACGTGATCCCGTTCCCCCGGACGCCGCGACACTGCGAGTTCTGATCGGGGTCGAAGGCGGCCTCGACCGCCCCGCTCGCGCCGGGATTCTGGAGTGATTTCATTGGCTTGATGGTGAAATCGATCCGGGGGTTCGGTGCGTTGAAGCTTTGCACCGGGACGTCGTCTGAGACCGGGTCCGCCAAGGCCGAGCCCGAATCTCTCTCGGAACGGCACAACCACGAGGAACTGAAGACCATGTACCTGCGAAGGAACAAAGTCCGCTGCGGTGAGTCACGCCGCACCTACCTGTCCATCGCCCACAACGTTTGGTGGTCGGGCGAGGGCAATCGGCGAGCGCAGAGCCGTCCGATCGTCGTCGCGAGCTTCGGAGTCGAAGACAACGTCGACATCGATCTCGCGAGGGACCTCGTGCAGGCCGTCGAGCGCTGCGCCCCGAAGTTCGCCAGCAAGCGGGGTGAGGGCAAGGCCGTGACGATGCGCATCGCCCAGGAGATCCGGAAGATCGAGCCATTCCTCAAGGCCCTGGCCAGCCGGAAGCTCAATCTCTCGGAGCATCTGCCACCGCACCCCGATCGCGGCACGATCCTCGAGGCGCTCGTCCGCGACCGCCTCGCCGAGCCGACGGTGGGCGCCCGCGAGGAAGAGATCCTCACCAGCATCAAGGCCCGCTTCGAGCTGGCCTGACCGCAACGCGAGACCGTCGGCCAGTGCCGGCGGTCTCTCTCGTATGCGCCCAGCGTGGGCGCGGAGCCGGTCCGCTCAACCCTGCCCGTCGAGGATGCGAAGCAGCACGTCGGCGGGCAGCGCCGATTCGAGCTTCCGCGAGACGAACGCGTGATGCTTGCCGGTGCTGAGCAACGTGCCGTAGCCCAGGCGGGGGGCCAGCACATCCAGTGCCTGCAGCGAGCGACCGCCGACATCGATGGTGGTCGCGCGCGCCTGCAGCTCCGGCCGTGACAGCGGCTTGTTCTCCACGAAGACCTCGCTGAGGAATTCGACCGGGATCGCGATGTCGGAGCGCCGACCCTGCAGCGAGTCGGTGAGCGTGCGGGGCAGGCCATTGGGGAGATCGCCGTGGATGGTGGCGACCACCAACGGACGGAGCAGGTCGGCCTCGGACAGGCCTGCGGCCGGCAGCGAGACGATGCCGAGATCGTCGATGACGTACTCGAGCGACGATTGCAGTGCCTCTGCACGCTGGCGTAACTCGAGCGCCTCGGCGGCCGCCTCGTTGGCGCGGCGCTTCGCGTCCTCTTCGACGTTGGCCCGTGGCGAGGGAACAGGCGCCATCGGCCGTCCCGGTGCGGCCGCGGTCGGGGGACGTGCGCCGGCGGGTGCTCCCGCGCCCGGCGCTGCGCCGTCGTCCACCGCCTCGCCCTCGGCCGTGGGATCGCGTCCCACCAACGTCATCATCAGCTGCTCGTCGTTGTAGCCGCTGGCGTCGACCAGCGAGATCTCGACGCGCGGAGATCCGGGGAAGCCCTCGGCGAGCTCGGCGATGTCGAGCCGCATCTGCTCGCAGAGGCGCGACACCGGCCACGCGCCGTCGGGACGTGGGCTCTCGTCGGTCGCTTCGTCCGAGGCGATCACCTGCCCGCGTTGCGCGAAGAGGAATCCCTCTCGCCGCTGGCCCGCCGGACCGGGCTTGGCCCAGTACATCAACACGCGGTGCGGCACCGCCTGGCTCGTGACCAGGGCGAGGTCGGGGTTGCTACGCCAGAAGTCGGCGGGCTCGTCACCGATGACGTGACCCTCGATGCGCAGCAACAGGACGCGGCTCGCCTCGTGGCGCACCGCGACGAGACGTGCGTCGAGGATGTTGCGGGCCTTGCCGACGAGCAGTTCGCCGAGGATCCCGGCGAGCTGCGACAGTCGAAACATGTCGAACGGGATCAGCATGCCGCCGTGGCTGCCGCTGCTGGGCGTGGTGGTCTCGTTCATGGGCGGAGTCTAGTCCCCTGCAAACCGGATCCGCGACAAAAAATCGCCGCGCCCTCGGGCGGCTCACGGCATTCCGGTCGGCCGGAGCGCGCCGAGCACGGCCGCGGTCACGAACCATCCCGTGGTGGTACTCGCGCGCGCCCGCCCGACGGCGAGGGTCGAGCCGCCGTCGACCGGGCAGGTGTGGAACAGCCGTTGCGTGGGCTCCTGCGTCGGAGCCGCCGCGAACGGTGTCGCGCACAGGCGCGCGAGGGCGACGCGGGCCTGCTCTACGACCGCCCCGCTGGTCGCGTCGTCGAGTTCGTCCATATACACGCTGACCGTGCCATCCGACACGACCTCGAGGACGAACGAACGCTCGCCGACCTCGAGCGCCTCGCGCGGAAAGCAGACGTAGGTCAGCCCGCGCTGGTTGGTCTTCGCCTCCGGCGCGACGGCACACCAACGGGTCGCCACCGCGATGAACTGGGGCGCGTCGACACCCGAGCCAATGAGCGCGATCGCGGCATCGAGGAGCTCGGCCGTCGCTTGCCAACCGCTCTTGGGTGCACTCGGTCGGCGCGGCGGTCGGGAGCCCGGTCGGTCGGGGCGGTCCGGTCCCTTGCGGGTCGTCGGCTTGGCGGCGGCCTCGAACGCGGCCCGGGTCCCGTCGTCGGTGCGCGCGGCACAGGCCAGGACGGTCGCGAGCGCACACGCCATGATCGGCAGGCCGCGGCTGCCGATCACGGCGTGCGCTCCACGCCGTCGACGACGACGTGAACGACGACGCCGGCCGTGCCGCACGTGAGGAGGGCGTCGACGAGCGCGTCATCGGCGACGTCGGCGAACATCGGGTGGCGGCGATCGATCACCGCGGCGTCGAATCTGCGGCCGACGACGAGCGCACCGGTGTCCTGCAGGCCGAGGGCCTGCGCGCCGCCGGCGGTGCCGATCTGCAGCAGGCTCGTGCCCAGGCCGCCATCGGCATCGGCCAGGCAGATCCGCCGGCGGGTGCGCAGACGCTCGCCCATCTCGAGCAGGCGCACCTCTTGGATGGGATCGATGACGGCGTTGCTGTCGCTGCCGATCGACAGCGCGATATCCTGCTCGCGGAGCTCGGTCGCCGCGAGCAGGCCATCGCCGAGATCGGCCTCGGTGGTGGGGCAGGCGCAGACGCCCTGGCCACGCAGCGCGCGGCGATCGTCGTCGTCGATGGCGATGGCGTGGACGGCGGTGAACCGTCGCGGCCTGTCGCACAGGCCGGCGTCGGCGAGCACACGCGCAGGTGTCTGCCCGTGCTCCGCCATGCACTCGTCGTTCTCGCGGGACTGCTCGGAGACGTGGGCGTGCACGACGAGGTCGTGGCGGGTCGCATGGTCGGCGAGCGTGCGCAGGGCGGGAGCACCGACCGCGCGGACGCTGTGCGGCGCGAGGCCGACCACGACACCGCGAGCGCGCAGGGCCTCGACGCGCGCGAGGTAGGCATCGACGTCGGCATCGCAGAACCTGCGCTGCTCGGGCAGTGGGGGCCGGCCGGCGCCGGCGCGCTCATAGTAGACCTCGAGCAGCACCAGGCGAATTCCGACATCGGCCGCGGCGCGCACGATCTGCCACGACAGCTCGTTCGCGTCGTCGTAGGGCCGACCGTCCGCTTGGTGGTGCAGGTAGTGGAACTCTCCGACGCTCGTGTAGCCGGCGCGGAGCATCTCGCGGTAGGCCGCGCGCGTGACCGCGTAGACGCCCTCGGGGCCCAGGGCCATCGCGCGCTCGTACATTGCAGTACGCCAGCTCCAGAAATCGTCGCGGGCGGTGACGCGGCGGTGCGTCGCCCCGCGGATCGCCCGCTGGAACGCGTGGCTGTGGGCGTTGACGAACCCCGGCACGACCAGTGCCCGGCCGAAGTCGCGGCAGCGCGGGGCGGCCGGCTCGTCGATCGCGTCGGTTGCGGCCGCGCGGACGATCACGCCGCCATCGTCGACGTCCCAGCGCGGACGCGTCACCAGCTGCCCGGCGATCACGCCGAGTTCGGCGACGAACGTCTGCGCGATCGTCACGGTGCGATCCAGATGCGCTGCGACTCGTAGTCGAGCGCGATCGCCTTGGCGCCGAAGCTCCCCAGACCGACCATGCCATCGAGACGGAATCCGTCCGAGCTCTCGCTCTGCTCGAAGAATCCGAAGGCGGCGGCGAGCTTGGTCGCCACGAACGTACCCATGGCGAAGCGATCGATCGACACCATCGGCACCTCGTCCGAGCGCAGCGCCGGCGCGCCGACGCCTGCGAACGAGTAGGTCGCCTGCGTCGCGGCCAGATCGGCGCCGCGCATGCCGGTGTTGAGCAGGTACAGGCCCTCGGCCTTGCCCATGATGGCCGGGACGTAGATGTGGTGGGCCTCGTGGAGGTAAAATGGGATCTGGCTGCCCTTGCGGCGGGCGTCGCGATCGGCCTTGCACTTCGCACCCGAAGCGACGAGCTCGAGCTTCTTGCCCGGGATGTCGAGCACGACGAGGTACTGGGCGAGCACGTGGGTGCCCACGACCGCGCGGATCTTGCCGGTGGTGTCGCCGGACATCTCGGCGACGACCTCGTCGGCGATGACGGCGACGGGGACGTTGCGGATCACCGCCCCGGCGATGCCGAGCTGCTCGACCTGGCCGTAGCCGACCTCGGGGGCGTCGTCGTCGAACGAGGCTTGGGTGCGGATGGTGACGCCGATCTCCTGCGCGTAGCTCTGCGCGAGGATGATCTCCGCCGAGGCGGTATCGACGATCGCACGCGCCTGCTTGCCGCCGATGTCCACGTCGATGATCGCCAGCGGCGAGTTCGACACCAGCGGCGCCGAACTCACGCATTCGGCGCTCGGCACCACGCTGTACGGCTTGCCGACGAAGGCGCGGTAGCGGCCGGCCATCGTCGCGCCGCCGGCGGTGTCGAGCGCGCGGGCGAGCTTGGGGAAGTCGTGCTGGCGGGCGTAGACCCACGCCTGCTGGCGGGCGATCGCGTCGGGCCGTACACCGGCGCGGGCCGCTCGCTGCAGCGTGCGGCCGGCCGACGCCACGTCACCGCGAAGCAACTGCACGCGCGCGAGCGTGTAGATGGCCTCGGGCTCGCGGGCGTCCTGGGCCAAGGTCGCCGTGAGCGCCTTCTCGGCGGCCTCGAAGTGTCCGGCCAGGAACTCGGCGCGGGACAGGGCCATCAGCGCGGCTGCGTCTTTGGGCCGCGCCTGCGCGTCGGCGCGAGCCCTTCCCAGGGCCTCGAGCAGGGGATCGGCGACGGGCTTGGGCGCCGCGACGACGGGCACCGCGAACTTCTTGGCGTCGACCGGCCCGTGGCTCACACGCTGTGACTCGAAATCGACGGTCTGCACCCGATCGCCGATGCGGTTGATGACGCGGATTGCGTACGCGACCAGGACGCCATCGACGGCTTTGTAGTCGTCGTACACGATGATCTGCTCGCGACGCGCGTCGCCCTCGCCCTCCTGGATCGACTCCTCGCGCAGCAGGCCGGTGGCGCGGTCGAACCACAACGTCTTGGGCGGCTGCGAGGGGTCGACGCGCCATTGCACGCCGTCGAGCTGGGCCGGCCGACCATCGGTGTCGGTCTCGCGCGGCGCGACGAGCGAGGTCTCGATGCCGCGCTTGGCGACGTCGAAGTACCAGTGCAGCAGCGCGTCCTCGCGCGAGACGACGAGCTCGTCGGGCGCGTCGAGGTGGAGCATCCCGTCGGCGCCGAGGCTCCAGCCGGTCTTGCCGTCGTAGCCGCGCTCCTCGACGAGATCGGTGAGCAGCGTACGCCGGTAGAGCCGGCCGTCGGCGGTCGTGTGCAGCACGAACGTCCCGATCTTGTCCTCGGAGAAGCAGTCGTCCTGGTCGGCCTCGCAGCCCTCCTCGGCGCGGAAGACCATGCGCGCCTCGACGGTGCGCTGCTGGATCGCCGCGAGCTTGTCCTTGCCGCCGAGCGCACGGATGTGGCGATCGAGCAGCTCTGCCGCGGTCGTCGGCGCGCCGGGCATGCCGCCGGGCGTCTCGTCCAGATCCTCGGGGATCCTGAGGCAGGCCGGGGCGGCGAGGATCGCAGCGACGGCGATAGTTCGGATCAGTCGGTCGCGCACCGCGGCAAGGTCGCGCGGGCGCGCCAAGGCGTCAAGAAGGGTCGGGGTCGTCCCAGCGCGCTTGCGAAGGCGACGGGCGCGATCCTAGAGTCCGAGGCGGGGAGTCCGAGGCGGGGAGTCCGAGGCGGGGAGTCCGAGGCGGGGAGGTCGACGGTGGGCGATCGGCGAGGCATGGCGACACGGGTTCTCGCGAGGCAACAGATCGCCGATTCGCTGCGCCCCGTCGTTGTCATGACGGCGTGCATGGTGGCGTGCGTGCCGTCACAGGCCACTGTCGCGCCAGAGAGATCGGTGCTCGCCGCGAGCAGCCTCGTCGAGCCCGAAAACCGGGGCGTCGTCGCCTATCGCGAGGTCCGCAGCACCGGCGCGACGTTCACGCTCGAGGCTGCGCGTGGTTGCAAGCGCGCGCCGAGACCGTCGGGTGGTCGCGACGTGATCCTCGACGCGGACGCCGAGCGCGTGCGGTGTCGACTGCGACCGTGGCGCGGACCCGTGGGCCTCGCGTTGCGCGACGCCCACGGGGTGTGGACCGAGCTCGCGCCGCTGCACGCCGATCGCGAGGGACGTCTGCAGGTGCGCTTCGCGGATCTCGACGCGGGTCTGCGCCGCACCGGCGACGGTACGCTCGGCGACCGAACGGCGCTGCGCGTCGGTCGCGATGGCTGGGCCGGGACTTACGATCTCGCGCGGCTGCGCGAGGTCCAGGCCGACCTGCACGCGTCGTGGATCGGGCGTGGGCGCGGGGTGCCGGCGCTGTTCGGCGTGCTGCACCCCGGCCACGATCGTGCGCGCGCCATCGCCGAGCTCGCGGTCGAGGCCCGACTGGCGCGGCAAGAGCTGGACTTCGCCGCCGTCGGTCGCGGCGAGCTCACGCCCGAGGCGTTCCTCGACCGCCACGTGTGGTCGCCGCTGCGGTTGCGCGTGATGATGATGATGCTCAGCGCGGACCGACCGGCGTCCTAGCAGCCCGACGGCCTCACGGGTTGGCTTCGGCTGCGAGACGCGCACGCTCGCGTCGCATGGCCTCGACGATCGCGGGGTCCGGGGCCGAGGGTGGGGCGCCGTTGCCGTCGTCGGGCGCACGTCGGATCTGCGCGCCCAGGGCCATCGGCCGCCCGTGCCCAACCACCCGCGTGGGCTCGGTGGGCAGGGCTTCGAACAGTCCGACATAGTCGATGCGCGCGCGACCGCCTTGCACGACCATGCGCATGAGGATGCGATCGTTGCCGTGGGTGAAGAACGACCACATCGGCTCGGCGCCCGAGCGCACGAGTTCCTGGCTGCCGATGGGTAGCGCCGGCGTCTGCCATTGGGCCTTCTCGGGGAACCGCGCTGCGGCGCCACGGAAGGCGGCGAAGAAGGCCTCGCCACCGTCGTTGCCGAAGATCGGGCGGGCGCCGAAGCGCCGGGGCTCGGGCAACCCCCAGGTCGCATCGGGGGTCAGCACCCGATCGAGATCCTCGATTCGATCCTTGCCGGCGATGATGAGCAGCGCTACCGCGAGTCGCTTCGACTGGAACGGTAGCTCCCACAGATCGGTCTCGCGCGGATCGATCGGCTCGCGGCGCAGGTACTCCTGGAGCAGGTCGCCCGGCGCGCCGGGCTCGGCCGCGGCGATCGGCTGGGGGATCCGCACCGGGCGCTGCGCCGGTGGCTCGTCGAGCGCAGGCGGGCTCCAGTCACACGCCGGCGACAGCACGGCCGCCGCGAGCACCATCCACACCGAGCTGCGTGCGCCCATCGTCGGTCACTCTTAGTCCGCGCATCGGCAGTTGACAATCCCGGGTGCCAAATGACGCGTTTGCGATCGCGTCGGGCCAAGGCGACACACTGCGGGGTTCAACCAGCGGTTTGCGGGCGGGCCGGTCTCTGGCAGGATGACGGACATGAGGCCGCGTTCGCAGGGGCCCTCGGACGGTGACGGCGCCCAACGCGAGCGCGACGCCGGTTGGAACGAGGTGCTCGACCCCCCGCCGACGCCCATGCCGGTCGGGGAACGCCCCGTGTCCCGCGCCCCTCGTGGCGACCGCGACACGGCAGGTGAACGCGCGGCCATCGACGCGGAACCGCAGATCGCCGAGAGTTCGGCCGCCGACATGCCGACACAGACGATCGAGCTGGATTCCGTGGAGCCCGATGTGCGCGTCGAGCACGAGGCGCGCGATGCCAGCGACATGGACGCGATGATGTCCGGGTCTTGGGCGATGGCGACGCGCGATTCGTCGGGGCCACTGCGGCCGGTGCTCGAGGCGCCGAGTCACCGTGAGCTCCGCGAGTCCGACGCCGAGATGGCCGCGATCATGGGCGCGCAGGAGCTCGCCGCACGGACGCGTCGCGTCGCCGAGGCGAACGCCGCGTCGCCGCGTGCGTCGAGCACCGAGGTCGCGCCGCGGGCCGGGGGCATGCCTGGCGCTCGCGGTGCGTCCGCCACCGAGGCCGCTTCGCCGACCGAGGTCGCGTCCGCCACCGAGATCGCCGCGCCGATCCCGATCGCGTCCGAGACGACGCGTCCGATCGCGATCCGCCCCAAGACCTCGCCGCCGATCGCCCTGCGCCCCGGTAGCGCCCACGTGTCCCGGCGCATGCACACGCCCGAGCCGCCGCGCCTTCCCCCGCGCAATCCACCGCTGGATCTCGACGCCAGGCCCAAGCGTCTCTCGCTGGGTTGGGCGGTTGTCGCCGGTGTCGGCATCGCCGGCGTCGCGTGGATCGTCGGGGGTCCGGTGCGGGATGGCGGCGCATCGCCTGCCACTGGCGGTGCAGCCGATCCGGCGCCCACGAATACGGGCTCGGCGGGCTCGCTGCCGGCCGGTGCGGTGGCCGACCGCGCGCCGCCGGCCACCGCGGCCGACCCGATCGCGCTGGCGCGGACCGATGCGGTCGGGCCCGGGCGCGTCGACGTCACCAAGGCGCCGCCGTCGAAGGCGACCGGCCGTCCGCCGGCGCCGCCGCAGGACGCGAAGGCCGTCCGTACGCCACCGCCCGGCACGGCGCCCGATGTCGCCGCCACCTTCGCGCGTCTACCGGTCAGCGCCGCCGATCTCCCACCGGTAGGCGGCGTGGGCGACGGCGGCATCCACATCGATCGCGTCGAGATGGGCGGCGGCTACGACAACAAGACCGGCTGTGTCGATGTCGCCAACGCCTTCTCGTTCGGCGCGAACGAGGTCATCAATGTGTGTGTGCGGGTGGTCCACCCGCGGCAGGACGAGGTCATGTCGATCGTGTGGCAGAAGAACGACGGCTCCACCGCAAGGCGCGGCAAGATCGCGGTGAAGCCGATCCACGCCTACCGCACCCGCGCGTACCTGCGGCTTCGCGAGGAGTACATCGGCGCGTGGACGGTGCGCATCCAGTCCGCCGATGGCGTCGAGCTCGCCTCCCATGCGTTCACGATCACGCGCTGAACATGGTGCCGCGGCGCGCGTGGTCGGACGGCGCGTGGTCGGACCGCGCGCCGTCGGCCCGCTCGTCGCCCTCGCGCTGCTCTGTGCCGCGGCGTCGCCCGCAGGCGCCGAGCCCGCCGCGGAGCGGATGCCCGCGGATGGGACCGAATCTGTCGCCGAGGTCGAGCCGCCGGCGACCTGGCGATTCCGGCGCGCCGATCGGCCGGTGAAGGTCGCGCTGGTCGCCGGCTCCATCGGCGCCTGGCCCAAGCAAGCCTACGCCAAGGAGCTCGAGCGGCTGTGTCCGAACGTCGAGGTCCACAACCTGTCGAAGGTGGGGGAGGGCGCCGCGGCGCTCAAGCGCCGGTTCCGGCGGCAGGTCCTCGACAACCGTTCGTTGAACCTGCGGGATTCCGCCGCCGAGTACTGGTTGATCGCAGCAGCGACGCTCAACAGCGTGGGCACGCCGAAGTCGAGCAACAAGCACATGCGCGATCTGTTCGTCCTCGCCCACGACCGCGACATGAAGGTCATCGCGCTGTCGCTGACGCCCTGGGGCGACCCCCGCGATCGTCGTTGGCGAGGCTTCGAAGGCCTCGAGTCGCGTCGCGTCACCCAGGCCGTCGTCGACTTCTCGCTGGGGCGCAGCTCGCCCGGTGATGCGCTCGGTGAGCACGCGCGCAAGCGTCCAGGCGGCGTCGACGGGCCGTGGGATCCACTCGAGCTCCCCGACGTCGCCATCGACCTCTACGACTCGCCGCTGCGCGAACGAGACGCCGCATTGGGTGACTTCGAGCAGACCCGCGCGGCGTTGGCCAAGGATTCCCAGTGGCGCGCGAGCGTGGCGAAACTCGACGCCGACGCACGCATGCTGCAGCTCGAGATGGACGCCGCCGTCATTGCCGAGCTGCCGCGGTGGTTCCTCCGCGAGGATCTGCGGAGCTTCGATCACATGCACCCCAACACCGAGGGTCACCGCATCATCGCATCGACGATGTGTCCGTCGATGCCCGCGAGCTGGGGCTGCGTGTGCGATCCCGACGATCCCGCCACGCCGTCAGCCGTCGAGCAAGGCGAGTAGCTCGTCGCGCGAGATCGACGTTGCCGCCCCGGTGCCGTCGACGGCGGCCGCCGCCAGCTCGCGCTTGCGCAGCTGCAGCGCCAAGATGCCCTCCTCGACGGTGCTGCGCGCGACCAGTCGGTGCACGAACACCGGCCGGTCCTGACCGATACGGTGAGCCCGGTCCGCCGCCTGATCCTCGACCGCGGGATTCCACCACGGATCGAGCAAGAACACGTGATCCGCGGCCGTCAAGTTGAGGCCGGTGCCGCCGGCGCGCAGCGAGATCAGCATCACCTCGGGGCCGGTCGGATCCTGGAATCGATCGACCACGGCGCCCCGATCGCGCGTGGATCCGTCGAGCCGCAGGTAGTCGATGCCGGCGGTCTGCAGGTGGGGCTCGGCCAGATCGAGCAGCGACGTCCACTGCGAGAACACCAGCGCCTTGTGGCCCTCGGCGACGGCGGTGTCGAGCGCATCGAGCAGCGCGTCCAACTTGGACGATGCGCGCGCGCGATCGGTGCCCCCCGGCACCAGCGCACTGTGACACGCAGCCTGACGCAGGCGGAGCAGCGCCTCGAGCACGGCGAGGGCGTCGTTGCCCGCACCGAAGCGCCCCGCGACCTCTTCGCGGGTGGCCGCCCGCACCGCGTCGTAGACCACGCGCTCGTCGTCGCGGAGATCGCAGTGGAGCACGAGGTCGGTGCGCGGCGGCAGCTCGCGGGCGACGTCGCGCTTGAGTCGTCGGAGCACGAAGGGGCGGGTGCGCTCGCGCAGCGACGCCGCCGCTGTGCCGTCGCCCGCCGCGATCGGCTTGGCCCAGCGGGAGGTGAACTCGGCGCGGCTCCCGAGCAGGCCCGGGTTGGCGAAGTGGAGCTGACTCCACAGATCGTCGAGGCGGTTCTCGACCGGCGTGCCGGTGAGCGCGAGGCGGAAATCGCCGCGCAGGCGGAAGGCCGCGCGCGCGACCTGGCTGTCGGGGTTCTTGATCGCCTGCGCCTCGTCGAGCACCACGGTGTCCCACTGTGTCTGCACCAAGATGTCCTGATCGAGGCGCAGCAGCGCATAGCTGGTGACCACGACGTCGGCCTGCGGATCGAGGGTGCGCGCGCTGCCGTGATACGTGCACACGCGCAGCGAGGGCCTGAACTTGGCCAGCTCGGCCTGCCAGTTGGGCACCACGCTGGTCGGCGCGACCACCAGCGTGCGCCCCGTGATCGCGCACAGGGCCTGCAGCGTCTTGCCCAGGCCCATGTCGTCGGCGAGGAGGCCGCCGAGCCCCGCGCCGCGCAGGAAGCCGAGCCACGCGACACCCTCGTGCTGGTAGGCGCGCAGCGTCGCGGTCAGATCCGCCGGCAGCGCGGCGGTCGGCAGCCCACGGAAATCCTCGAAGAGCGCGCGCAGGTGGGACCACTGCGGCGGCGGCGGCTGGTCGAGCGCGGCGCAGATCTGCGCCAGATCGGCGCTCGCCCACGCCGGCACGGCGCCCTCGGGCTCGAGCCCGCGCGCACGGAGCAGCGCCGCGACGCGCTCGCCGTGCTGCGACAGCCACGCGATGGGGACCTGGCCGAACCCGCCGCCCACGAGCGCGACGTGGTGCTCGCCGGCCTCCCAGGCCCGCATCATCGCCCCGGCCTCGACCCGCGTCATGCTGCCGTCGCCGTCGCCTTCGCCGTCGCTCTGGAACCACAGCGCGAAGCCGCCGTCGGCCCCGACCTGCAGGTGCGGCGAGAGTGCCCCGCGATCGACGAAGTCCGTGTGCTCGCTCGACTCGAGCAGAAGATCCTCGGCGCTGGGCAGCCGCGCGGTCCAGGCGATCGCGTCGTCGGTGCCGAGCTGGGTCCGCACCCCCGGATCGACGCCGAGCTCCGACCGCAGGCGAAGGGCGAGGATGCGCTCGAGCCGAGCGTTGCGCAGCGGCACCTCGTTCGAGGTGCCCAGCATCGTCAGACGATCGCCGTCGACACGGGCGATCGGCGGATCGCCATAGACGATGGTCGCGAGCACGCTGAGCCCGTTGCCCTCGCGCCGCGTGGCCACGGCGATCCGCGGCCGCACCACCTTCGCGTCGGGGATCGCCTCGGGGTCGAAGGCGACGGGCACGCTGCGACGCCACCGCGGAATGACGTCGCCCACGAGCGTCGCGCCGTCGTCGTGGGTGAACCACCGACCGCGGCGCAGCTCGTCGTACTCGGCCTCCGGCAGCCCGTGGCCGCCCAGCGGATGGAGCTTGTCGCCGCGGCGCAGGGCACCGTTGGCGAACAGGGCGTCGACGTCGGGATCGCGCTTCAGCTGGGCGATCCACCCCACGTCGGTGCGGCGCACATCGATGTGCAGGCCGCAGCTCGGCGGGCCGAGGGCGACGCGCAGGTCACCGAAGTGGACCTCGGCTGCGGCCGACAGCGCCTCGAAGATCCGCGCGACCTCGTGGCGGGCGAGGACGCGAGACACGAAGGTGCCGAGCTTCTTCTCGAAGCGGAGATCGGCGTCAGTGGCCACGAACTTCGGGCCGCGCAGCTTGCCCTGGGCGATGGCCGCCATGGTGCCGTCGAGCTGGAACTCGCCGCCTGTGTGCACGATGAGCCGGCGCAGGGCGAGCTGTTCGCCGCGGGCCTCGAATCGATAGATGATGCGCCCGCCGGCCTCCGGGGCGTCGGCCTGCGCGAGGGGCTTGCCGTCGCGCTCGGCCTGCTGCCACGCGATCGCGGCGGCAGCGGCGTGGGAGCAGGCGTCCTCGGGCGAGCTGCACTCGCAGCTCCACTCGTCGTCATCGAGGAACAGCGTGACGATGGGCGCGATCATCCCGCCCTTGGTGGTGACGCGCAGCTCGACGTCGTCGCGCTGACGGCCGACGAACACGACGGCACCGCTGCGGGCGAGCTCGACGCCGCGCGACCACGTCGCGGCCTTGCATGCGCCGCGCAGCGCCGCGAGCAGGGTCTCCATGGCGCGGGGTCAGTACCGCGGGATCGTTCCGTCGACCTCGGCCGACCACGCATCGATGCCGCCAACCACGTTGTAAACGCGGCCGAACCCGAGCTCGAGGAAGCGCAGCGCGGCCTGGTGGCTGCGCTGGCCGTGGTGGCAGTGGAACACCAGCGGCGTGGACTTGGGCAGCGCCGACAGCTCGGTCATCGACTCTGTCGAGAGCAGCACGGTGCCCTCGATGCGTGCCTGCTCGCGCTCGCCGGGCGTGCGCACGTCGACGAACCGAGCCTGCGGATCGGCGGCGAGCACCGCGGCGACCTCGGCCGGGGCGATCTGGCGCACCGACGGTGGTGCGTTGGGGTTGTCGATCTTGAAGCCCGGGTGCGGGAGTTCGACGAAGTCGATGACGACGCCGCTGGCACGCCGCGCGCTGCCGCGATCGAGCACCAGGCGCACGCCGTTGGCGACGATTTCGATGTCGGCGGGGCCGACCGGCGTGATCGACAGATCGTGGGCGAAGCGGCTGTCGATCGACAACCGCAGGGACTCGCCCTCGGCGATCTCGGCGGCGGCCTCGCGGAAGGTCGCGGCGGCGGCGTCGCTCACGGTGATCGTGGGCGGCTCCGTGGGCACCACCGCGGCGCCGAGCTGCCGCACCAGATCGCCCGAGCTCTCCATCTCGCGCACGATGTCGCAGCCGCCGACGAACTCGCCATCGATGTACAGCTGGGGGATCGTCGGCCATTGGGCGTATTGCTTCACGCCGTCGCGGACCTCTGCGTCGGCGAGCACGTCGACGGTCGTGTACTGCGGCAGGTACTGATCGAGGATCCCGATCACCGTGGCCGAGAAGCCGCACTGCGGCATGCGACGGTTGCCCTTCATGAAGAGGACCACGCGGTCGGACTTGACCAGTTGCTCGATTCGCTGTTGAACGTCGCTCATGTCGGGCTCCGGGAGGAAGCGTAGTGCACGGGGGACGCGGCAGGGATCCGGATCGCCT
The DNA here is from genome assembly GCA_038325765.1 of Nannocystales bacterium. GTDB lineage: Bacteria > Myxococcota_A > Polyangia > Nannocystales > Nannocystaceae > Xiheibacterium. Next base: position 8,770 of record JBBQJI010000062.1, on the reverse strand, counting down.
TGCGGTCGCGCACGCGCCCAGTCCGCGAATGCCGCCATACGGCGTGGCCGGGCTTTGTCCGGGGTGCCCCTTGTGCCGAGGGCCCGACGCGCTACCGTGTGCGGGAGGCGTCGTTGGACTCACTGCCCCTGCCCCTGCTCATCGTGCTCGTCGTCCTGGCCGTGGCCGCCGGACTCTACCTCGGGCATCGCGCGGGCAAGGCGGTGCCGCGGGCAGGCAGTCGCCAGGGCGGCAAGACGCTCGCCGGCCGCGCGCGCGAGGCGGTGGGCGCGGGGGTGGTGAAACTGTGGAAGTGGAACCGGGCGCGCAAGCGGCCGCCCGAGACGCCGCCCGAGACGCGCTGATCCGCGGCCGCCGGTCAGCCGCGGATGACCGCCACGACAGCGGAGCCACGCTGAGAGAGCGTCAGCGGTTGGGAGGGCTTCGCCCGGTGGAAGGGGGACTGGCGCTGCCGGTGCTCGAGCCGTCGGTCGTGCCGCTGCTCCCGGTCGAGTCGCCGGAGCTGGTCTCGGCGCCCGTCGAGGAGCCCGTCGAGGAGCCCGGCGACGAGGAGGTCTCGCCGCGCGAGGTGCTGCCCGAGTCCGAACCGCGGCCGGTGTCGCTCGAGGTGCCGGTGCCGGTGCCGGTGCCGGTGCCGGTGCCATCGGTCGTCGTGGCGGGCGCGGTCGTCACGTTGCTCGCCGCCGAGGTCTCGGTGGTCTCGAGCGGCAGATCCTCGCGATAGTCGTCGGCCGGGCAGCCCGCCAGCGCCAGGCCGAGCAGCACCGCGGCGGTCGTTGTGCCCGCGAGCGTCGCGCGGTGGGCCGCGCCGCAGTGCGGGCACGCAGCGTCGGTGGCACGGACGAGCTGCGCGCACGGCGGACAGGCTACGGGTCGCATCTCCCGGATCCTACCGCACCCGGGTGATGCACGGGACCGCTCAATCATCGAGCTTGCGCGTCGGATCGCCGTTGTCGCCGTCTTCCTCGGGCTCTTCTTTGGGCGCGTGGGCTTTGTCCCACGCGCGCCTCTTGTTCTTGATCCACGGCTTGTACTTCTCGCGCTCGCCGAGCAGGGGCAGGTCGTGGCGCTCGCGGACGAAGTCGGGCAGCTGGCCCATGACCGCGTTCTTGCAGTTCTCGGTGTACTCGATCTTCTCCTCGCCCGTGCGCTCGAGCAGGTCCTCGGGCACGTAGAAGCCCTTCTTGCGGACCTCTTCGGGGGAAGGAATCTTGTACCAGACCTTCACCAACTCGACCTTCTTGGGGCTGATGCCGAGGCCCGATGCACCGGGGGCCAAGGTGTCGTTCATCGCCCAGTGGCGACAGTAGTAGCGCGCGTGCCACTTGCGGTACCAGCTGGTGTCGCCCGATTCGCCGCCGATGATGCGGCGGTTCATCTTGCGCATGCGATCGTTCCAGATCCACGGCATCGGCTTGCGCTCCGCCGCGTAGACGTCGGTCTTCATGTCCCAGACCTCGCCGTTCTGATCGGTGACCAGGACCTTGAGGAAGACGTTCGACCGCGGTGGATTGGGGGCGAACATGCCCCAGCCCTGATCGGTGTGGCTGCGGGTGAGGTACAGCGAGAACACACCGCGGGCCGGACCACGGAATGCGTGCAGGCTGTCCTTGTCGGGGAGCAGCCACGTCGCGACCGCGGTGATGTGCCAGACGACGAAGGCACCGAACACGAAGCGTCCGAACGCGCCGTAGGCCCACGGTGTGCGCGGCTTGCCGGTGTCGGGGTTGATCACCGAGAGCTCATGGCCGCGCGCGGCCCGGATGCGCACGAACGCGACCCCGGAGATGAACAGAACCCCGGCGTACCAGATGCGCAGCCAGTTCCACTCGGGCTCGACGAGCGCGGCGACGAGCACCCCGAGCAGGGCGATGAGCGCGGTCGCGAACAGGGCCCACTGTGGCAGCCGCCCAGCGTCGCGATGCAGGTGCGGCAGCGTGGGATCCTCGCTCGGGATCGGAGGCAGGCCGGCGGTCACATCGGCCGGCACCGGGGCGCCGCGGCGCCCCAGGACCATGAACAGCACCGCACCGCTGACGACGAGGGCGGCCACGGCGATGAGAAAATTGGTCATCGGCGTGACGGCCAGGGCCCCGACGACACCGGACACCACCGCACCGATCACCAGCGCGCCGCCGGCCGAGATCGTGATCCGCCCGTGGCGGCCCGCGAAGCGCAGCGCCGTCGCGATCTCGAGGCCGGTGAAGAAGATGATGGTCTGCGACAGCATCCCGGTCTGGAACTGACCGATGTTCATGAGCGTGAAGATCCCGCCCATGATCGCGAGGTGCCACGCGATCCAGATGCGTCGCCCGACGATCCAGCGGCAGACCCAATCGCGATCGATCTGCGTGGTGCCGAACTCGCGCAGCGATGCCCACGCCGCCGGACGGCGGGACCGCAGCCACCGCAGCGCGCCGATGCTGACGACGAGCCACACCGCCATCAGGATCAGCCACAGGCCGAGCCTCGTGACGTCGGCGCCGATCAGCAGCCCACACACGCCCAGGCCGGCGGCGACGATCAAGCCCGAGAGGATGCCGGTGGCACGCTCGGGCGCGACTACGACCGGCTTGCGCTCGAGTCGCTCCCAGCCCCACCACAGGCCGCACAGCAGCGCCGCCCACAGCACGCAGAACGAGCCCTGCCCAACGACCGGCGATAGCGCCTGCTTCCACAGCGGGATCGCGAGGCATCCCACCGCGATCGAGACCACGAGCACCGCGCCGATGCTGGGATTGATCACCGACCGCCGGCCGCCGAGATAGTGGCCGAGCATCGCGAAGAGGCCGCAGACGGCGCCGGCGATCCCCAAGATCAGCAGCACCGTCCCCCACGTCAGTGTCGGGTGGAAGTGCACGGTCCAGGTGGTGAACACCAGCCCCGCGCTCACCATGATCACGACGAACCAGCACATCCGCGCGAGCATCCGCTTGCCGCCGACCAGCGGTGGGACCTTCTCGGTGCGCGCCCAGTGCATGACGACGCCGATGAGGCAGATGGCGAAGAACGCCTCGCCCCAGTGCGCCACCCAGGTCATCAGGCGCATGATGTTCGTGCCGAAGATGGCGCTGAACCGCTGTGGGTAGTAGCGGTAGAAGTGGTCCATGTTGAGCGCGTAGTAGATCGCGTCGCCCTTGGCCCACACGTTGCCGTTCTTCACGATGCCGGTGAACGCGTACACCGCGCCGAGCTGGAACATCATCAGCCGCCGCGGCCACGCCGGGATCAGCCGGTAGATCGCCGAGAGCCCCTTGGGATGATCGCCCGAGGGCGCTACGCCGGCGCCGCCGCCGGGTCCGTCACGCTCGCTGAGCAGGCCCGTGCGCCGCAGCTTTCGACAGCGCAGCCAGTTGTCGACGCTGTAGGCGTGTCCGCTCTTGGCGAACAGCAGATAGACGAAGAACACCCGGTACACCAGCTCGGTGCCCTCCCAGAACAGGTGGTTCCGGAAGAAGATGCTGTTCATCAGCAAGAAGGTGATGACGCCCGTGGTGCGGCTCCACAGCCCCACCATGAACATCACGGCGATGATCTGGAACGCCCACAGGTGCGCCCAGAAGAACGTCGGCGAGTCCCAGAAGTAGAGCAGGGACCACTTGGGGCCCTTGAGGAACTCGAGCACGGCGCGGACGTCGAAGAAGCCCCAGGGCTCGTCTTCGGTGAGGCCGTCACCGAAGCCCTTGAACTGGGCGGAGGCGTGGACCTGTCTGGCGACGTCGGCGGTGAAGATGCCCTCGTCGGTGAACAGGAACTCGAAGTACTCCCAGAAGTCGTTGACGTTGCAGATGATGAAGAAGCCGAAGACGATGCGGTACAGGCCGATCGCGCGCGGGTCCTCGGCGGCGAGCCAGAAGCGTCGCCATCGCTCCGAATGGAGGATGAAGAGCACGACGGCAGCGATCACGCCGGCCAGCAGCACCCAGCCGACGATAGGCGAGAGGGCGCGCGCGTCCTCGTTGGGCACCTTGTCGGCGAACGCGAGCAACGCGCCGGCACTCCATCCCCAGGCAGCGGTCAATCCAAGCATCGGTTCTGCAGAGTGTTTCCGACCGCTGCCCCCAGCGCAAGGGGCCTGTGCACCGGCCGACGCACGGAATCGTGCGGCGACGTGGCTGCCGTTGCGTCAGGTTTCGCGCTGCGTGCGTGTGCGGCGACGGACCGCCTCGCGTGCACGAGCACGACGCCACAGTCGTGCAACAGACCGCGTGCGCGGACGCATCTCGCAGCTGCGGTTGAATCCGGTGCGGCGCAGACGTAGCGTGGCTGGCGATGGTGCCGACCGACCGGCGCGAGGAGACCTCGCCCGCCGCCGATGGCACCGAGGTCGCCAGTGGCGCCGACGATTCCGCTGCGCGTGCGGTGCGTGGATCGTCAGCCGATCTGGGGGCGACGGGGTTCTTCAAGCGTCTGCCGCCGGCGGGGCGGCTGGCGCGGCTGTGGACCGCCATCGGCCTGCTGCTGGGCCGTCGGCTCGCCATGGTGCTGCGCGACGATCACCTCTTCCTCATCTCGATGGCGGCGTTCGTCGGGGTGACGAGCGGCGCCGCGGCCGGTCTGCTGCTGGCGTGGATCGAGTTCGCGATCGCGTCGTTCTCGACGATCGACGACGACACCGGCGCGCTGCGCTGGGTGGTCGTCATCGGCGTGCCCGTGCTCGGCGGCCTACTCGTAGGGGTGATCCGCTGGCTCACCGAGCGCTTCGCGTTGCCCACCGCCACCGGCGTGCCCGCGGTCATCGACGCGATCGCGCGGCAAGGCGGGTCCCTGCGCGGTCGGGCCGCGATCGTGTGTGGTCTGGGCACCGGCGTCACCATCGCCTCCGGGGGCTCTTGTGGTCACGAAGGGCCGTCGGTGGCGATCGGCGCGACCGTCGGCAGCGTGCTCGCGCGCTTCTTCGGGCTGCGTCAGCGCCGGCGCCTCGCGATGGTGGGTGCCGGGTGCGCGGGCGGCTTGGCCGCGGCCTTCAACGCGCCGCTGGCGGGCGTCATCTTCACGGTCGAGATCGTGTTCGGCGGGGCGATCGGCGGTGACGTCGGCTCGATGTCGGTGTTCATCCCGCTGGTGGTGGCCGCGGTGTGCGGCACGTTCACGTCGTACGCGATCCGTGGTGACGCGGTGGCCTTCGATCTGCCCGCGCACGCGGGCGTCAGCGCTGGCGACCTCGGGTTCTACGTGCTGCTCGCGGTGCTCGCGGGGATCATCGGCACGGCGATGAGCCGCGCCATCGTGCTCACGGCGGAGCGTTTCGAGGGCGCCCGTGTACCGCTGTGGCTCAAGCCCGCGATCGGTGCCTTGGGTGTGGGCGTGCTCGCGGCTGCGGTCTCGCCCGAGCTGCTCGGCGTCGGCCACGCCACGGTCGAGGCGGCGCTGCACGGCCACCTCGGCTTGCAGCTCGCGTTCACGCTGCTCGTGCTCAAGATCGTCGCGACCGCGCTCACCCTGGGCTCGGGGGGCTTCGGCGGCGCCTTCATGCCGTCGCTGTACGTCGGCGCGTGCCTGGGAACGCTGGTGGGCGGCCTCGCCGAGCGGTCGTTGCTCGACGCCCAACCCGCTGGCGCCTACGCGCTGGTAGGCATGGGGGCGATCTTCGCCGCGACGATGCACGCTCCACTCACGCCCATCGTGATGATGTTCGAGATGACCCACGACTACGGGATCATCTTGCCGCTGATGCTGGCGTGCATCTTCTCGGTGGTGGTCGCGCGGCGCTTCGGCCCCGACAGTCTGTTCAAGCTCGAGCTGCAGCGGCGGGGCGTGGTGCTGGCGCGCGACGCCGAGGCGCAGGTGATGCTGCGGGGGTTGGTGCGCGAGCTGATGGGCCCACCGCAGGGCGTGCTCACCGAGGAGGCCACCCTCGACGAGATCCGCGTCGAGGCGCTCGAGCGCGGCGGCGGCACGGCGTTCGTGGTGGACGGGGCCGGTGCGGTGATCGGCTACATCGATGGGGCGGAGCTGGCGCGGCGGATGATCGCAGGCGAGCTTCCGGCCGAGACCACCGCGCGCAGTCTGGTGGTCTCGCGCCGGCTGCCGCTGTTGTTGCCGAGCGACACGCTCGCGGGCGCGATGATGGCGTCGGCGCGCTCGGGCCTCGAGGTGCTCCCGGTGGTCGACAGCGACCGCCGCCTGGTGGGCCTGGTGCGGCGCGGCGATCTCGTCGGCCACTACAGCGACAAGGTCCTCGCCGACCGCGAGGAGGTCGTGCAGGTCCGTACTGGCGGTGGCTCCATGCCCGATCAGGAGGTCGGGCTCGGCCGCGGCACCACCCTCGAGCGTGTCGTGGTGGGGCGCGCATGGGCGGGCCGCAGCCTCGCGCAACTCGATCTGCGCGGGCGCACCGGCGTGACGGTGCTCGAGTGGTGCCGCGGCGAGCACACCATGCCGGTCGATCCGCGGGCGCCGCTGCGCGAAGGTGACGTGATCGCCGTCGCCGGCACCCGCGAGCAGATCCTGACCGCGCGCATGCTCTGAGCGCGCATGCTGTGAGCCCGGTCGGGGGGCCGTGTCAGCGGTCGCCGGTGGCCGCCGTCTCAGGCCGGCGACTGAGCATCACGCCGGCGCCGAGCATCAGCGCCGCGCCGAGCAGCACCGTGGGCCCCAGCGGGGCGCCCCATGCCCACGCGTCGATGCCGGCGCTGATCGGCACCGCTGCGTACGCCACGATGGCGATGGAGGGCGCCTCGGCGCGCGCGTAGGCGCTGCTCATCGCGAGCTGACCGAGCAGCCCCATCGCCGCCATCGCGGCGATGCGTTGCACGGCGGTCGCCGCCTCGAGCGTCCGTGGCAGCGCCTGGAAGTCGCCCACCGCCAGACCGATCGCGAGCCCCAGCACCGTGACCGTCGCCGTGAAGTGGAACACGACCGTCGCCGGTGCATCGGCCGGCGCGTCGCCGTCGAAGCGACTGCGCAGCTCGATCGCTGTTGCCAGCCGCAGCGTGATGTGGGCGATCGCCGATGCCATGGCCGACAGCAAGCCGACCACGCCCGGCACCAGCGGCATCGCGACCGCGACCGAGATCGCCGAGGTCCAGGCTGCGTCGGGCGGTAGGAGCACGATCCAGGCACCCACCAGCGCGATGGCGAGCGCTGCGATCGCGGCTTTCGGTGACCGCTCACCGAGCAGCCATGGGCTCGCCAGCGCCACGAACACTGGTTGCGCGAGGTGGATGATCGTGTGCTGAACGAGCGCGAGCGACTGCACTGCCCAGAAGTTCGTCGACATGGCGACGCACCCCATCATCGTGCGGACGGCGACCACCTTGGGCCGCCGGGGAATGAGCGAGACACCGCGCCAACGCAGCTCGAGCCAGACGAGCGGGAGGCCCGGCGCCGTGCGCCACACCATCACCTCGAGCGTGCTCATGCCGTGCTCGCGCAAGTCCTTGACGAGCGCGCTCATCACCGCGAATGCAGCGACCGATAGCAACATCAGCAACAGACCGACGCGTCGAGACTTCGGGGCCGTGGCCGAGCTCGGGGACGGCGGTGTGGGCATCGGGACGCCAGCATGCCCCCGGACACGACACGCGGGCGGCGACAGGACCGAGGGCGCCGACTCGGCGAAATCGGAGGACCGGGGGCACGGTGCGGTCGAGACGGGCTCGCCGGGCTGGTCCGAATTGGACCGTACGCACAGAAAAATCGCTCGCGGCGCGGGTCGCGAGCCTATGCGTCTGTACAGCTCGCGGCGATCTCGCCGACAGGGACCGAGCGGTTGTGGGCCAAGAAAATCGCTTCGCCCCGCGAGCCGCCGCCCCGATCCCGGCGGCGCAGCAGCGCCGATCACCCCCTCCGACCAGAAATTCCGCCGAATCCCAGGAAAAGAGGTGCGATCTTTCAACACCCCTTGACCCCACGGCTTGGCCGGTGCAGTCTTCGCCCCGCCTCGACCCCGAAGCAACTCGGAACACCGACCGCTAGCCGCGTCGGAACACTGTTCCAGGGCGTTTCGACCGAGGTCCTGCCGAAGCCCTTCACGGGGCCACGCAGGGTGGGGTTTGCCCCGGAGCCTCGTGGTCCGGATCTCGGTTCGCCGGGACCAGTGCGAAACCCCACGCTTCGCCCCGAAGGTTTTTCTTGACGGGCTGAGCGACTGGGACTACAAGTCCCATCCCCGCCGGGGACAACCCCGCCGGAGCAAGCGCTCCCTGAAAACTGGATAGCGGAACAGGAGACGGTCTTCAACGTCCCCTCAACCCGAGGCCTCGGTCTCGATGCGAGAGGATTTTGTAAGACGCGTGCGGGAACGCGAGTCGGAAACGACCCGCGAACCTCGTCCGCTCAGGGCTTCGGCCTTGGGCGAGACAGCCAACAAGAGAAGTAGAGATCGAGCGAAAGCTCGAGCACCAGCACAAACTGGTCAGTGTAAACTGGAGAGTTTGATCCTGGCTCAGAGCGAACGTTTGCGGCGGGCCTAACACATGCAAGTCGAACGGATCAGGGGGCAACTCCTGGTCAGTGGCGCACGGGTGCGTAACACGTGGGTAATCAACCCTTTGGACTGGGACAACCCGGGGAAACTCGGGCTAATACCGGATGTGGCATGCTGGGCTTCGGCCTGACATGCGAAAGCTCCGCAAGGGGCACCAGAGGACGAGCCCGCGTCCCATCAGCTAGTTGGTGAGGTAATGGCTCACCAAGGCTAAGACGGGTAGCTGGTCTGAGAGGACGACCAGCCACACTGGAACTGAGACACGGTCCAGACACCTACGGGTGGCAGCAGTCGAGAATTTTTCTCAATGGGCGAAAGCCTGAAGGAGCGACGCCGCGT
>JBBQJI010000061.1:0-37264 GCA_038325765.1 Nannocystales bacterium | reverse complement strand
CGTGGGTATCCAGATAGTCGATGGCGAGATCCTGAACGGTCGCGATGGAGACGTGCGACTCCAGGGCTTGCCACACACCGCACGCGTAGGTCTTTGCCTTGGCCGGCGGGAGCGCGCTGCAGAGTTCGCCGTATGCACCGCAGTCGAACGGCGTGGAGAGCATCTCGCCGACCCCCTCCATGTCGGGATCGAGCCCGTAGTGCGCGACGATGCCGTTCAGCTCGCCCGGCGTGATGCCGCGCCCCGGGCGCCGGCCGCCCACGGTGCGCCTACAGCCCCATGCGGCGGATCCGCCCGCGCTCCGCCATCGGCCATGCCGCCGCCTCGGGCTTCGCCGCCTCCGGCTTCGCCTGTGCCGCCGGCGCATCGCACGGCTCCTCGTCCGTGGCGGGGATGATGAGCCCGCCTTCGACCAGCGGATCGGCCTGCGGTGCGATGCGCATCTCGCCGTCGACCTGGGTGTCGTCGAATGCGGCGGCCGGCGGCGGTGCGAGTGGGATCGACGGTGCGACGATCGGCGTCGGCAGCTGCGCACGTTCGAGCGCGACAAGGCGGCGATCGCGCGGCAGGCGCGTCGCATCAGCGCGATGGACTTCAACCTGGTGCGGCTGCACCACCACGACTCGGGGTGGGTCACGCCCAACATCTTCGAGCCCGGGTCACGCCGCCTGCGCAAGGAGTCGCTCGAATCGCTCGATTGGTGGATCAAGTGCCTGAGCGACGAGGGCATCTACATCTGGCTCGATCTCCACGTAGGCCGGGTGTTCACAGCCAAAGACGGCATCGGTGGCTTCGCCGAGTTGGTCGACGGCGACGGCCGGGGCTTCTCGTACGTCAACCCGCGCATCACCGCGCTGATGGACGAGTTCGCCGCCGCCTACCTCGGAAGGCGCAACATCCACACCGGTCGCACCATCGCCAGCGATCCCGCGGTCGCGATGGTGCTGGTCACCAACGAGAACGATCTGAGCCATCATTTCGCGTCGCGCATGGATCCGGGCTCCAACGCCCCGATCCACGAGGCGCTGCTGCGCAGCCGTGTCGAGCGCTTCGCCGCGCGGTCCAAGATCTCGGTCGAGGCGGCGCTGCGTGTGTGGGAGCCGGGGCCCGCGAAGCTCGCCCTCGCCGAGATCGAACACGAGTGGAGCGCCGCCGCGATCGGCCGGCTGCGCAAGCTCGGCGTGCGGGCGCCTGTCGTCTCCACGAGCCTGTGGGGTGACGAGGCGCTGTATTCGGTGCCGTCGCTGGTGGCAGGCGACGCCATCGACGTGCACAGCTATGGCCTGCCCGAGACGCTGGCGACCAACCCCCACTTCGAGGCGAACTTCGTCATCCACGCCGCCACCGGTGCGGTGCTAGGCAAGCCCCACACGCTTAGCGAGTACAGCGTGCCGCCGCCGGCGCTGGATCGCTACATCGGGCCGACGTACGTCGCCGCCATCGCGGCGCTGCAGGGCTGGGATGCGCCGCTGCTCTACTCCTATGCCCACGAGGCCGGCCGGCCCAGCCGCCCGCAGCAATTCTCGGCGTGGCTCGACCCATCGCTGATGGGCTTGATGCCGGCCGCCGCCCTGATCTATCGCCGGCAGGACGTCGCGCCCGCGCGCAAGCGCATCGTCGTCGCACCGAGCGCGAAGCAGGTCTTCGGGGAGTCGCGCAACGCGGTCAACAGCGCCGCGCTGCGCACTGGCGTCGAGCAGTCGCAGGTCGTCATCGCGATGCCCGACGCCGAGCAACTCGCCTGGGACACGACGCCCGACCTGACGCGGCAGCGACGGCTCGGGGCCACCGTCATCACCGACCTCGACCGCGATCTGCTCGCGGCCGATGCCACCGAGATCGTCTCCGACACCGGTGAGCTCCGCCGCGACTTCATCGAGGGCCGTCACATCGTTTCGACGCCGCGCTCGCAGGTCGCCTCGGGCTGGATCGGCGGCGCCACGATCGAGCTGGGTGACGGCTGGGTCGCCCTCGACAACCCCGGCGCCACCTTCGCCCTGAGCTCGCTCGACGGCGAGCCCATCGCCGCGTCCAAGAAGATCCTCGTGACCGCGGTCGGGCCGTCGGTGCCGATGACGGCCGAGCGGGCCGAGTTCCGCGCCGCGCCGATCCGCGGGCGCTTCGCCGTGCGCAACGCCGTGGCCCTCGAGTTGGTGCCGTTGGCGACGGGCACCGGTTCGTCGGGCGGCAAGCTCGGCGGTCGCGTCGCCATCGCTGGCAAACGCGAGGGCGACCTGCAGGTCTTCACGTTCGACGGCAAGGCGAACACCCACTGGTGGATCCTGCGGCCGGCGCCGTGACGGCCGGCCGCGCGCCACCGCCCGTGCAGGACCACGCGTGTCCATGCTAGCGTCGCGCTCCGCATGGATTTCTGCTCGCGCTCATGTCTCGTCGCGCTCGTCGCCCTCGCGCTCGGTGGGGCCTGTGTCTCGCCCGAGGTCTCGGGGAAGAAGGCCGACCCCAGCGCGGCCAAGCCCGCAACATCGTCGGGCACCGCAGCCGCGCCCCAGCCCGCCGCCGGCACCGCACCGACGCCCGCCGAGCCCATCGCGCCGTCCATACCCGAGCCCACCACGCCGCCGCCCGCGGCCGGTGACGATCCACTCGGGACCCGCTTCGCCGACCCTTCGTGGTTCCGCAAGGAGATGCTCGAGGGCGCCACCGCGGTCGATGTCAACCGCTCCGAGCGCAACGAAAAGGGGCTGTTCTCGTCGCAGATCCTGTTCGATCTGCCCGCGGGCACCACGGCCGAGCAGTGTGCCGAGAAGCTCGAGGCCAAGGTGAAGGCCGATGTCCCCAACCTCGTGCGCGCCCCCGATGCCGCCGCGCCCGGTCGCCTGAAGATCACCGGCGACACGCCGCGCTATCGCGTGACCATGCTGTGCGGCGAGGCCAAGGGTGTGATGCGTGCCTACGTCGGCTTCGAGTGGCTGGAGTGACCCACGAATGCACCCCCGCCCGGTGGACGGTCCGGGGTCCCCACGCTACGTTGAAGATGTGGCCCTGCGCGACGATGGTGCGTTCGATCCATTCGGCTGGTCGGTCGCGTGCGTTGGCCGCAAGCCCGCACAGGTCCGCGAAGAGGTGAGGCGCGTCGTCGAGTGGGCGGCCCACACCTGGGCGATGTACTTCCCCACCGAGCGCGGCTACGTCGTGACCGTCGAGTCACCGGCGGGCCCCAGCAACGGGGTGCAGCTCGCGGTGCGACGGGGGGACTTCCGTGCCCAGGTCGCGGTCGAGAACATCCTCGATCCGGCCAGGCGCGCGCCCGATGGTCTCGCGGTGCGCATGTTTGGTCGCGCGGTCTCGGTCGCGCTCGTCCACGCCGAGCAGGCCGGGGCGCGGTCCGTGGCGCGCGGTCGCAGCGGCGGCACGGCGGTCGGCGTCGGCGTGTTCGTGGCCCTGTGTTGGTTCTGCATCGGCGTGCACAACCCGGCGTACTTCCTGGGCGGGTTGCTGCTCGTGGTGGCCGGTCTGATGTGCACGATGTTCTTCGGCACCATGGGCGCGTGGTTGGGCGAGCGCGCGGCCGAGCGCGGCAGCCTGCGCGCCAAGGGCGAGATCCGCGTCGACGCCCAACTGCAGGACGATCTGCGGCGGTGGCGGGCGCTGGTGCGTCAGCTCGCATCGCAGCGGGCTGCGATCGCGGGGCAGCTCGGGTCGAGCACGCCGTTCCGCGCGCTGCCGGTCGGTCGCAGCCGAGACGCCGACCGCCCACGCGAGGCAGCGCTGGTCGATCCGCCGCAGCTCTCGCGCTCGGCGTGAGCTACTTCTTCGGCTTCTTCTTCTGACGCTGCTTCTGGAATTTCTTCGCGTGCGCGACGTTGCGGTTGGCGGGGCGCGCCACCGACCCGTCTTGCTGCACACGGATCGGCGCCTCGCCGACTTCTTGGAGCTGCTGTCCGTCGGCGAGCTGCACGACCTGCGGCACCGAGGCGTAGAGGAACGGCGACAGCTCGAGTCCGAGGCGCTTGTCCATCTGCTGCAACGTCACCTGCGCGCGCACCGGCAGCCGCAGGTTCTTGGCCTTCACACCCTTGGGAAAGTCGGGGTGATCGGGCTTCGAGCGCTCGGGCGGCGTGGTCGGGTGGTGCGCCCGGCACACGATCGGGCGCTCGTTCCAGATGCGGCAGCGCTGGGCCGAGACGTCGAGCATCGGGCAGGGGTGGAGCTTCTTGGCGAAGGTGAGGCGGCCGTTTTGAACCGCCTTGCCACCGAAGCGGACCTTCTCTGGATCCTTCGCCGTCGATCCGGCTTGCACGTCCTTGTACTGCTCTTGCGCGAGCTCGACGAGCTGACGCACCAGCTCGCTGAAGTCGCTCCACGTCCGTGTGGTGCGGTAGATGTTGAGCGCCTCGATGCCGGCGATGCCGACCGGCGCGGTGTAGCAGGCGTTGCAACCCCCGGGCTCGCCGGGGCGCTTCGCGTCTTGCAGCCCGAGGTGCCCGCGCAGCACATCGTGGTACGCATCGACGTGGTGGAGCAGCTCCTTCATCAGCGGCGAGAAGCCCCGCGGCAACCGCTTGGAGTCCTTCAGATCGGCGATGCCGGGCAGCCCCGAGATCTTGTCGAGCGTGGCCTGAATCGCCGCAGCATGCTCGGCAGCCGCCTTTTTGGCCGCGCCTGGCAGGCGGGTCACCTGGTCGGAGGGCAACTTGAGCCGCGGTCCGAACAACGCGGCGAGAAACTCCAGCGCCATGGGCGACGGGGATTACCACACGCACCGAGTCGCGGCCACTTGCCCGATGCGCCGCCCGTTGGCCGCATCCCGCCCCGGCGGCGCCCACTTGTGTGGGTGGACGCCGCCGGGTAGCGTGCCGCGCAGCATGTCGAAGCTGCTCGGACTCGGACTCGTCGCTGCGCTGCTATGCGCGTCCTCCTGCGAGAAGGGTGGGGATACCAAGGCCCCGGGCGATGGCGGCGCGGGCGCGGCCGATCCGGCGTCTGGCGAGGTCGTGCTCCGCTACAAGGTCGGCGCCGGCAAGCTCTCGCAGGCCGGCAAGTTCGATCTGAACACCAGCGGCGGCGGTCAGTTCGGCGTCGCGACGATCGAGTACACCGCAATACTCGAGCTGGAGCCGCAGGGCGACAAGCTCAAGGTCGCGTGGAGCCTCGCCGATATCGGCAAGCTCGAGGCCAAGGGCATGTTCGAGGACACCGAGGGAGGCGAGGACCCCAAGGCGTTCCTGGTCGCCGAGGCCAAGGGCGCGTTCCTCATCGACGAGCTCGGCAAGCTCGACGAGAAGGCGAGCGAGGGCCTGCCGGAGAACGCGGTACGCCGCGCCCGCTTCGAGAAGCTCGAGGCCGATGCCAAGGCCGCCGGCGGCGAGCCCAAGACCTCGGCCGGCGTCAAGATCCTCGCGCTGGCCGACAGCATGGTCGCGCTCCCCGACGTGCCCAAGGCCGGGCTCGTGGTCGGCAAGCCGGTCACGATCGAAGAAGAAGAAGACTCGGAGATGGGCGGCATCGTGCTGCCCAGCGAGACCGAGACCACGTACACGCTGGTCAAGATCGACGCCAGCGGCGGAGCGCGCATCGCCGAGCTGCAGATCGAGGCGGTGACCAGCGGCGCCGCCGAGGTCCCCGGCGGCATGCTCACCGTCGACATGACGACCGAGGGCTCGATGCTCTTCGACATCGATGCCGGCCTCCCGGTGAGCTACGAGCTGACCCGGTCGCAGTCGTTCGCGTTCGGCGATCGCACGTTCGAGAGCACGATCCTCATCGCGGCGAGCTTCACCAAGGCTTGAGAGAGCGCCCGCGATTGGGAGGGGGAAGGGGGACCGGGCCGGTTCCCCAGAAGGCCTGAGTCGACTCGGCGGCTCAGGCGGGCCCGCAGACCGCGTCCAGGTACGAGCCGCACCCGCAGGAGTCGGTCGGGAACCATGCGCCGGTGTCGTGGTTGCACCAATGGCACTGGCCACCGCCGAGATCGCCACAGGTCGAGCAGTCGACACAGTGGTAGCTGCCGAAGTTGAACACGCCAGCACCCTCGGCCGCGCCGCAATAGGCGGTCCAGCAGCCGCTGCCATCGAGGTTCAGCCCGCCGGCGTCGCACTGGTGGGGCTCGCCGACGGGCACCTCGCAGCCGTTGCTCGGGTCGCCGTCGCAGTCGTCGAACGGTGCGGTGCAGGTGCGGATGCACGCACCACCGTCGTCGCACGCCGCGGTCATGTTGGGGCCGTCGATGCAGGTCGCATCGCACGAGCCCTCGGCGCAGATGCAGCTGCCGGTGGCATCGCAGAAGCCGGTCGACGTGCAGCCGCTGGTGCACGGAGTACCGGCAAGCGCGCTGGGGTAGTTGCAGAAGCCGTCGTCGCAGGTTCCGGGCGCGAGCTGGCAATCGGACGGTGGCGACTCGCATACGTCGTCGCACGCCATCGGGGCCGTGGTCGCCGACGCGGCCGTGGTCGCGCTGGCGCTCGGGTCGGCGCCCGAGCTCTCGCCCTCGCCGGCGCTGGGATCCTCGGTGTCGGCAGGATTCCACGCCTGCGTCGACTTCGAGCCCTCGTCGCTGCCGCAGCCGAGCACGAGCGCGAGCGCGAGGCCATGCGCCGCGCGGCCGCCCAAGCGGAAGCGGAAGCCGAAGCCGAAGCCGAAGCGGAAGCCCAAGCCCAAGCCCAAGCCCAAGCCCAAGCCAGGTACTGTGCGTGTGCGGTCGGATCGCGCGGTGGTCACTGCCCTGCATCGTACCTGGGCTGCCGCCGGGGCACCGCAGCTGCGTTCGTGGCGAGCGGTACCGGCTACGCAACGCTGCGTAGCCCGCGGCGGATCGGTCGTCCGAACGGCGCGCACCGGTGGGCTGGGCGAGCTCGGGACCGGCGGCGGTGGGGTATCGTGGTGGACGGTGCAGACCTCCATGCTCGATTCGAAGGTCCACGTTCGCGAGCGCGCGCAGGCATCGGCGCACCACTGCAGCGTCGCGGTCGCGGTCGCGCTGACGATGCTCGGCGGCTGCGGCACCGTGGAGTCGGGCAGCCGCTCCGCCCCCGAGATCGCGCGCAGTGCCGATCGCGACGGGCGCGACGCGACGGATGCGGACGTGCGCGCTCAGCCCAGTCGTGGTCGCATCATCGGCGGCGAGCGGGTGCGCCGCACGATCGCGTGGCCCGACGCCGCGCGGATCGACACCACCTTGCGGACGCGCTACGCGGCGACCGTCCGCGACACACTCGACCGCTCACCCGTCCCGGTGCTCGCCCCCGCCGAACCCGGCGAGCGCGTGACGGCGAGCACCGGCGAGCGCTGGTACGCGATCACGGTGCACGGCGATGGCTACCTCATGCACACCCACGGCAGCGGCGAGGCCCACGTGCTGCCCCACGTGCGCAGCGTCGATCCCACCCATCCGATGCGCGAAGCCGGCGGCTTCCTCACGCGCAACGAGGACATCTGGGCGGCGACCTGGATCGAGTACGGCGTCGCGTACTCGTTCGACATCGAGTGCGATCGACGACAGGTGAGCTGGTGCGACGACGAGGCCGAGGTGACCAGCCGCATCGAAGCGCTGACGCTGGTCGCGACCCGTGGAGGTGCACGATGATCGCGATCGCGACCAGGACGGCTGTGGCCGCGACGCTCGCGGCGGCGATCTGGCCGAGCACCGCGACCGCGGGCTCCGATCCTTTCTACATGCCGGCGGGCGATCTCGTCGCCGGCTCGGGCAGCGGCGCCGCCGACGAGACGGTCTATGCCCCGGGCATGCGCTACCCCATCGAGAGCGCGCCGTCGTTCCCCAACTCGCAGGTGTGGGGTGCGGGCGGCTCGCAGGGCCCCGGTGGCTCGCAGTGCGACGCCTCCAACTTCAGCTATCCGTGGCGCGACAACTACTGCGAGACCCGCTCGTGGGACATGCCGCTGTGCCCGTCGGGTGTCGGTCACCAAGGCCAGGACATCCGCGGTGCGACCTGCGACGCGCTGACGTATCCGATGGTGTCGGCGCAGGCCGGCACGGTCACGTCGATCGGCAGCTATTCGGTGTACGTGACGGCGTCGGACGGCACGCGCTTCGACTACCTGCACGGGGGCAACATCGCGGTGAACGAGGGCGATGTGGTCGAGCGCGCCCAGGTGCTCGGGTTGGTGTCGAACGCGTTCGGCGGCACCCCGACCACCGTGCACCTGCACTTCAACATCCGCCAGGACGTCGCCGGCGTCGGCTTCGTGTTCGTGAACCCGTACATGTCGCTGGTGCGCAGCTACGAGGAGCTCACCGGTCTCGGCAACGAGCCGCCGTCGGGCCCGGTCGACGCCGTCGACTGCTCGTCGATCCGTGGCTGGGCCCAAGATCCCGACGCGCCCACCGATCCGGTCGACGTCCAGGTGTGGTTCGGCGGTCCGGCCGACGATCCGCAGGCGGTGGGCGTGACGGTGCGCGCCGATCGGTCGCGGCCTGATCTGTGCGAACCGCTCGGTTCGTGCGAGCACGGCTTCGAGGTCGCGATCCCGCGCAGCCTGCGAAATGGCGGCAACCACGATGTGTTCGTGTACGCCGTCGACACCGAGGGCGGGGCGACGCCGCAACTCGAGGCCAGCCCTGCCGTGTTCGCGTGCGATGCCCCGGCCTCGCCCCAGGGCGTGCGGCGGCGGATCGCCAGCCCCGAGGTGCTCGCGGCGTGGTCGCTGTCGACGTTCTGGGACATGGCGGCGCTCGACGACGCCACGGTCGCGTCCATCGAAGAGGGCGCGGCGCTGCCCGACGCACCGCTCATCGTGCGCGGGGAGGACGATCCCGAGGACGCGCTGTGGCTCATCGACGGCGGACGCCGGCGATCGTTCGCCGACGCTGCGGTCCGCGAGCGCTGGCAGGTGGTGGCGGGCGACGCCCAGGTTTGGCCTCAGGCGAGCATCGATGGGGTGCCCGATGGCACACCGGTGCGCGGCGAGATCTTCATGGTCTCGGGCAGCGACGGCGTGGTGTACCTCGTCGACGACGAGCAATGCCCGCCCGACCAGGACTGCGAGAGCGGCGAGGGTGGCGACGGCACCGGTGACGGTACCGACGACACCGCCGGCGATGATCGTGGTGACGACGACGGCACCGCCGGCGACGGGCCGGGCCTGCCGGGGGCTACGGGCGGTGAGGACGGGGGTTGCGGCTGCGCGTCACGTTCGCCGGGTCCATCGTCGGTCCTGGTGCTGTTCGTGCTCGCCGGATTCTCGCGGCGTCGGAGGGGCGAGCGACTGCTTCGGGGCCGAGCGGGCTCAGCGACCGCGGCGCTCGAGCAGCAGCCGCGTGAGCGCGGCCCGTGAGTGGACCCCGAGCCGACGGTAGATGTTGGCAACGTGGGTCGTCACGGTGCGCTCGCTGATCCCGAGGCGTGCGGCGATCTCTGCGTTGGTCAGGCCCTCGCTGACCAGCTTGGCGATCTCGAGCTCGCGGTCGGACAGCGGCAGCGGAGCGACGGGCTCACCGCTGGCCGTCGCCGCGTCGGCCTGCGCCCTGGCGAGCGCCTCGGCGCTCCAGTAACTGAGCCGTACCAGCGCGTTGGGTCCGAATTGCAGCCGGTCGCCCTCGCGCATGCGCGAGCGGCCGACGCGGGCGCCGTTGACGTACGTGCCGTTGGTCGACGCGAGGTCCTCGATCCACAGCGGGTCGCCCATGTGCACCCGGGCGTGGGCCCGCGAGATGCCGTCGTCGTCGAGCGCGACGTCGGACGCGGTGTCGCGGCCGATGGTGGTCACCGGTGAACGCAGGGCGAAGACCTGGCCGCTGCTCCTGCCGCTGATGATCTCGAGACAGGGGACCTCGCCGGGACCGGGGGCGGAGATCGGCCGGACTTCGCGGACACGCGTGTCGGGCGGCGCCTTGGCCATCGTCACGCGATGGTACCGTACCCCGGCCCGCGCGCGTCGGGGACCGTTGCGCTGGGCGGCCGAAACTCGCGATCGAGCGATCGTCGCGGTACCAGGCGCGAAAAACCCGGTTCGTCTCACGACGAACCGGGTCAGAACTCGAGGCGCACGCCGGGATGGGAGAAGTCGGAGTCGGAGTTTTTCGTGGGAGTGCTCGCGTGAGCCGGGAGCGTGCGCGAGGAACCTTCCCACTTCTTTGCGGCGCGGGTCAAGAACTGTTCAAGTCGAAGGGGGCTCGGGCGAAGCATCGCTCGGGTCGGCCGCTTCACTCGAATCAGCCGCTTCACTCGAATCGGTGCCGTCGTCGTTCGTCGCCTCGTCGTGGGGCGCGTCGTCCTCGGTGGGCCCGTCGTCGGTGGGCGCCCCGTCGGTGGCTTCGGTGGCCTGATCATCCCCGTCGCCGTGCTGCGCGTTCTCGTCGTCGGGCGCATGATCGGTGTCGGACTCGCCGTGGGTGGTGCTCGGCGCCTCGACCAACGGCCGTGGATCGGCACCACGCGTCGATCGGCAGGCGTTGCACATGCGATCGAGCGGCTGGTCACCGTCGTCGCACGCAGCGATCTCCATGCCGAGAACGTAGTGCCAGATACCCCCGCACATCGGCACGATGCACGGCATCACGTCGACGCCCTCGAGCGCGGCGTCGGGACGGGCGTGTCCGCTCGCGACGCAGCTCGCACACAGGCGCAGCGGGTCCTCGAACCGTCCGGCCAAGAAGGCCTGCAGTTGGGCGCCGGTCTTGTAGGTCCAGGTGAGATCGCAGCCTGGCCTCCCGCAGGCGACCTCGCGATCGGAGTGGAGGCGACAGAACTCGCGGCAGACCTCGCACATCCGCTTGGGCAGCGCGACGTCGGCGATGACCGCCCCCGGGCCGGCGGCGACCCAGGCCCGCAGCTGGCTCTCGCGATCGATGGTGACGGTGCGCGTGCAGCCGTGCACCTTGCACGGCGTCTCGCGATCTACGAGGGCGCCGAGTCGCTGGCGGCACGACTCGCACATGCGCGGCGGCGGACCGTCGGCACCGGCGTTGCCGCGCGCGCGACGTCGTCGCTTGCCGCGGGGCCGATCGCCGCTGGGTGCGATCACACCGGGCGGTGCATGACGCATCCACGCGCGGTGCTTGAGCTGGGCGTCGCGGGTCCACGTCCACGTCTCGCTGCAGCCGTCGACGCGGCACGGGATCTGGGAATCGCCGAGCTCCCGCTCCTCGCGGACGCAGTGATCGCACGGCCGCGAGGGTGCAGCATCGGCGCCGTCGCGGCGGGCGCTCGATTTCTGCAGCTGGCCGAGCTGGGCGGACTTCGTCCACATCCAGGTACGCTGGCACGACGGGTTGCTGCAGCGGATCTCGCGATCCTCGATCGCGTGCATCGTCGCGTGGTGCTCGGCGCACATCCGCTTGGGCGGTGGCTGGCCGAACGACTCGATCTGCTCGGCCGCGGTCCACGTCCACGTGCGTGCGCAGCCCTCGAGCTTGCAGGGCACCTGACGATCGTCGAGGTGACTGAACAGTCCCGCCGTGAGCGAAGCGAAGGCCGCGGCATCGCGCGACGGCGGCCGGGGTGCCGGCGCGATGTCGTGCTGCGGGGTCGAGGGTCCGCGCGACGAAGCACGCGACGATGAAGAAGAGGATCCGTTGCGCTGCGGGCCGCCGCTGCGTGGCGGTGGTGACGACGCGGCCGGCGTCGCCGCGGCCGTGACGTGGGGGTTCGCGTCGCCAGTGACGGCCGTGCCCGCATCGCCGGTCGCTGCCTCGGCACCGCCACGCCCGCGCCCGCGCCGACGCCGACGTCGCTTGCGTCCGGGCCCCTCGCGCGCGGCGCCGGCGTCGCCTGGGCTGGTGTCCTCGCCGGTGGCGTCGCCAGACGCTTCCACCTCGTCGTGATCCTCGGGGTCGCTCAAGGCCGCAGAGTATGGGGCCCTTGGCCCTCGAACGTCTACCGACCGAGACATCGGGGGATCCGCGGGCGCCTGCGTGCGCCGGGCGGGCGGCACCGGGCGGGGGGCGAGAAATGAAATGTCGCCTATACTGGTCGCTCGCAGCCGGAGGAACCCCATGTTGTTCACGCTCTCACTGTTGGCTGGAGGTGCCGTGGCCGCAGGCACGTACCTCTTCACGAAGAAAAAGCAGGCCTCACCCGGCCAGTCGACCACCGCCGCCGCGATCACCGGCGCTGGGACCGTGGGCGTCACCTACGCGGTCGGGGCCGTCCTGTCCGTCGCGTTCTGGCCGCTCCTGGTGCTCGGCAGCGCCGCTGCAGGCGGCTACTACTACGCCAAGCGCAAGAGCATGAAGGCCCTGCCGGTGGGCCGCAGCTGACTCAGCCGGTCAGCAGCACGAAGTAGTAGACGACCGGTGACACGAACAGCAGCGCGTCGATGCGGTCGAGCATGCCGCCGTGACCGGGCAGCAGCGTGCCCGAGTCCTTCACACCATACGTGCGCTTGACCATCGACTCCACCAGATCCCCGCACTGGCCCACGACGCTCGCGAGCACGCCGAGGATCACCGCGGACGCGATCGGCAGCTCGGGCAGGATCCACAGCGATCCGACCGCCACGGTCGCGAGCACCGAGCCCACGACGCCGCCTGCCGCACCCTCGACGCTCTTCTTGGGGCTCACCGCGGCGTAGAGCCTGCGCTTGCCCCACAGACGCCCGAAGATGTACGCGATCGTGTCGGCGAAGAACGCCGTGCACAGCGTGACCAGCAGCCAGTTCGGCTGACCGCCGATCTTGATGAGCGGCAGGTGGGCCAGCAGGACCGGGATGTAGACGAGACCCGAGAGCACGACGCCGAAGTGGCGGCCCGCGGCCTCGAGCGCGGCGGGCCTGCCGAGCACGGCGAACGAGAGCAGCAGCGTCGAGCCGGCCAGCGCCGGGACGAGCATACCGAGGCCCCAGACCGACGGCGTGACCACGATCGCGGCCGCGGCGACGCCGGCTGCCGTGCGCAGGCCCACCGCCCGATCCTCGTCGCGCACCGGCAAGGCCATGCGCAGGTACTCGTCGGTCGCGAGCACCGCCACTACCGCCGCGATCGCCACGACGCTCCACGGCGTGGGATCCAGCAGGATCGCGGCGAGCAGCGCGACGACGAGCGGGATGGCGGTCGCGAACCGCAGGAGGAAGTCACGCATCGGTGCGCGTCAGTCCAGGTCCGAGCCACCCTCGCCGGTGGGCGGCGGTTGCACCTGCGCGGTGGTCTGTCCGAAGCGCCGCTCGCGGCTCGCGAAGTCCTGCAGCGCGATCATGAGATCGTCGCGGTCGAACTCCGGCCACATCTTCTCGGTGAAGTGCAGCTCCGCGTAGGCGGTCTCCCACAGGAAGAAGTTGGAGATGCGGTGCTCGCCGCTGGTGCGGACCAGCAGGTCGAGCGGCGGGAGGATCCGCGCCGAGTCCAGGTAGGACTCCACGGTCGCGACGGTGATGTCGGCGGGCTCGAGGCGCCCGGCAACGGCGGCGCGGCACATCTCGCGCACCGCCTTGGTCAGCATCTCGCGGCCGCCGTAGGAGAGCGCGAGGCACAGCACCATGTCGCGGTTGTCGGCCGAGGCCGCCATGAGATCGACGAGCGGGCCGCGCACGTACTGGGGCAGGCGTTCCGAATCCCCGACGGTCACCAGACGGATGCCGTTGCCGAGGATCTCGTCCCGCTCCTGCACCAGGTAGCGGCGCAGCAGCTCCATGAGATGGAAGACCTCCTCGTGGGGCCGGTCCCAGTTCTGTGACGAGAAGGCGAACAGCGTCAGCGCCTCGATGCCGACCTTGCGGGCTGCGCGAACGACCGTGCGCACCGAGTCGGCCCCGCGCTCGTGGCCGTCTTCGCGCGGCAGACCACGCGCACGCGCCCAGCGGCCGTTGCCATCCATGATGATGCCGACATGGCGCGGCAACCGGTCGTGGGGCGGCGAATCCACCATCTTGCTCTCAGCGGGATACCACGGCGGCGGCGGCCACGAAAGGGCGCGGCCGGGCGTGGGTCGCATCGGGCCGGCCCGATGCGGGGAAATGATCCCGCCGAGGGCCAGGTTGGCCGCCCGTGCTGCGGCCACGAGCGATCGAGCCGTCGGCACGTTATCCTGAGGCTGGTCGTCGCCGGCATCGGATCGTGGGGCCTCGCCCCATCGCGCTGGCTCCGCGTGGGCGGCCGCGCGACGCACCCAACCCGCCAGCCATGCTCGCGGGCCCACGTCAGCAAGGGCAGATCTCGATGGCAAGCAACGAAGAACTCGACTCCTACCTGATCAAGATGGGGCTGCCCTACGAGCAAGTCGGCGAGGGCACCTGGGTGCTCCATCCCGAAGGTGCCCACCGCGCGCCCATCGGCGTGGCGATCGAGGCCCCCATCGTGCTCTTCTCGATCCCGATGTTCGAGGTGCAGCCGCAGACCGACAAGCCCGAGCGCCTGTTCCGGATGCTGCTCCAGCTCAACGCCGAGCTGATGCACAGCGCGTACGCGCTGCAGGGCGACCAGATCGTGCTGTCTGGCGCGCAGCAGCTCGAGAACCTCGATTTCAACGAGTTCCAGGCGATGGTCGAGGACATGTGCATGGCGCTCGACAACCATATCGACAGGATCGCTCCGCTCGTGCACGCGCGTGGAGTCAACGGACCGGCGAGTGACGCCGGAAGGAGCGCATGACATGGGTTTGTTCTCGAGGTTGGGCACGCTGATCCGCTCGAACATCAACGAGCTGATCAACAAGGCAGAAGATCCGGAGAAGATGCTCAACCAGGTGCTGGTCGACATGAAGACCCAGCTGGTGGAGGCGAAGAAGCAGGTCGCCGTCGCGATCGCCGACGAGAAGCGCCTCAAGAAGCAGTACGAGACCGAGGCGGCTAAGTCGCTCGAGTGGGAGAAGAAGGCGATGCTGGCGATCCGTGCCGGCGACGACAACCTCGCCCGCGCCGCGCTCGCCCGTAAGGCCGAGCACGAGGAGGTGGGCGAGACCCTGCGCCAGCAGTGGGAGGCCCAGAAGGCGTCGGTCGAACAGCTGAAGGGCGCGCTGCGTGGACTCGACTCCAAGATCGAAGAGGCCAAGCGCAAGCGCAACATCTTGGTGTCGCGGCAGAAGCGTGCCGAGGCCCAGCGGACCATCAACGACACGCTGTCGAACATCAACTCGACCTCGGCGTTCGACACCTTCGAGCGCATGTCGGATCGCGTCACGCAGATCGAGGCGGAGGCCGAGGCCACTGCGGAGCTCGGCGGCGCGCTGCCCGAGGCCTCGCTCGAGGCCCAGTTCCGGGCGCTCGCGGCGGGCAACGTGGACGACGAGCTGTCGGCGCTGAAGAAGCGGATGGCGCTCGTGGCCGCCGATGACGAACGGCGTGCGATCGCGGGCTCGGTCACGCCGCCTCAGGCTGGCGGTGGTGGTGCTGGCGGTGGTGGTGGCGGTGCGACCGCTTCGGGGGCGGCGGGCGCAGGTGCCGACGACGACGAGGATGCGGGCGAGGTCGACGACTCCAAGGCGGCGGAGATCGACGCGCAGCTCGAAGAGCTCAAGCGCAAGCTGTCGGCGACCTGAACCGGAGATGCGCGTGATCCGAGGAAGCCCCGTGATCGCGAGACTGCGGGGCTTCGTCGCGTCGGTGCCCGTGGCTGCACCGAGCCCCCCACCGGGCCGCGGGGCGACGTCGCAATCGACACCGAGGAGGACCGCAGCTCACCTCGCCCTCGCACGACCCGACACTTCGGGCATCTGCCCAAGGTGGCCGATCAACAACTTCACGAGATACGCCGGCGCAAACCACAGCAGCGGATCTTCCCCAACCAAGCGGCCGAGCCCGAGCAGCACCACCACCGCGAGCGCAAGCGTCGGCACCCGGGCCTGCGACGCAATCCACCGCAGTCCGATCGTCGTGGCCACCATGCCGCCATACAAGGTGGCCGCCCACGCCATCGACCCGTCGAACACCGCGGCGACGACAAAAGGATGCGCGTGGCCCAGCGCGAACGCCCACCGCATGGCGGTGGGACGATTCGGCCGGCCGTACCAACGGCGAGCCGCGGGGGTCGACATCACCCAGACGCCGGCGATGACGTCGAACGCCAGCACGGCTGCCACCACCCGCTGCAGCATCGTGCTGTCCGGCGGGAGCCACGCGACGGCCACCGCCGCGGCCACCGGGGCGACGACCAGGGTCACCGCGTTTTCCCAGGCGGTTGCGCCCGGACCGACCAGGCGGTCCCACCCGCCGAGGATTCCGCTGCGGGGCTGAGCAACGTCGTCCATGCGCTCTTCAACGATACCAGGGGCGCCGAGCGTCGACGTCCTGCTCCTTCTGCCCTGAACGCCGGCGCTCGACGAGGGCGAAACCCGGGTCCGCATCGCTGTCGTTCCGCGCACGATTTTGGTCTACGCTCGTGGGGTGCTCGATCACGCCAGGGCGCTCCCATGTCTGCTGCTGTTCGCGGCCTGCGCCTTCGACAGCTCCGGGGCCGCGACGGGCCAGGCGGCGGGCACGGGTGTCACCCCTGGCAGCGACGCATCCGATGATGCACCAAGACCGTCGACCAGCTCGCAGCCCGACTCCACGGGCAGCTCCGCTGAGGCCTCGTCGAGCACCACCGCGACAGGTGCCGATTCCTCGACGAGTGATGATCCGACGGTGAGCTCCACGGCGGGCTCGACCGAGACCACCACGGGCTCGACCACCACCGCCGCCGCCATCGCCGAGCTGCCACAGCTTCGGATCGAGCTGCCCTGCATGGTTGGCGGCTGCGTGTACAGTCCCGACGACGTCTGCCACATGGACCTCACGGTGGAGGACCAAACCATGCTCGACGGGGATCCCGGCGAAGTCTATGACGTGACGATCCGTGTGCGTGGCGTCGTGGAGATGAGCAGCTACATCGGCGGCGTGCTCGACGGTGACGTCTATGTCGGTGGCATGCTCGATTCGTACTGGTCACCGTTCTCGCTCGTGGTCTCTGACCCGCAACAGACCTACTGGCTCAACCCTGGAGGCGACGGCGATCTGTTCACCTACGGCGTCGACTACAGCCACACAGTGACCATCGCCGACGGCGCAAGCGTGACACTGCGCGGCGGATCTGGAGACGATTCATGTGGCCTATTCAACCATGACCGGGCCGATGCTCCCATCGTCGTCGGAGGGGTCCCGCCGGCTCCGCTGCCATTCGATGGTCAGTTCTTGCAGGTCGACGCCGAGGCGATCGTGATCCCATAGCCCCCCCCCATAGCCCCCCCCCATAGCCCATCGACGCAACGGTGCTTCGCAACTCGCGACGGCGCCGCGTCATGCATCGTGGGGGCGCGCGCGTGGGGCTCTTCTTGCGACCCGGGGAGTCGTCGACGAAGACATCGCCGGTCGCCCGGGCCGCCGTCGCGCCGCGGATCGGACTTCGACTCCAACGCGAGAGGCTGCGTCGGTCACCACTGGCGTCCCCCCAGCTCTCCCGGAATCCTGCATGCGTCGCGCAGATCGAACTGCACCTCGGTGAGGCCGATGCCCCGCAGCATCGCCGCGAGGGCCCGGCCGCTCCCCTCGCGGATCGTCGCAGCAACGGCGTGAGACTTTCGAGCGTAGCTCCGGTCGAGCAGATCGACGCGCGACCCCGGTCGGCGCGTAGGGGAGGACTCCAACGGATCACATGGCGACGCGGAGGCCTGCGACCGCATTCGTGACGGCGTTGGTTTCGGGCGGGTGCTCGAGCCATCCGCGCATCCAGATCGACGCGGTGTCGACGTCGCCGAATATATCCATCGGCTGTTGTCGTCGCGCGAGCAGACCGAGTCCCGCGATGAAGCAGCGCGCTCCGCATGCCCAGAATCCGTCGCCCTCGACGACATGTGCGATGCACGCGAGCTTCGGACCGAGTCCGCGATAGCAGGTCACGATGGCCTCGCGGACCTGGCTCGGGGGAACCGGCGCCTTGAACTCCGCGACCGTGAGAAACGCGATCGGATCGCGTGACGCGAGTGCGGTGCGCTCGAGCACTGCCGTGACCTCGGCGACCGCAGTCGTGGTGACGGCGCCGCGCCAGACGACCGCGACCACCGGTCCGAGCGCCCCCACGCAGAAGCCGGAGTGGACGCCCCAAGGCTCGACCGAATCGCCGTGCAGATCGGAAGACATCTCTCGTCGAACGCCGGCCCCATCGACTGCATGCGCTGGTGCTTGAACGACGCCGCGGCCGCGCAGTGCAGAATCGGGACCAACGATCGTTCGCCACGCGGTGGCCGCACGCGTCCGGCGAGCGCAAGAAGCGGGCGTGCGAGAGCTCGAGCTGGTCCCCCTGGGTGCGCGATCGGACCTCGATGAGGCGTTCGCGCGCTCGCTCCGCAGCTGCTACGGCGCGCACGGTGTCGCCACCGCCGCGACACCGCTACCGCAGTCACAGCGCGAGCAGGTGCAGCTCGTGGTCGTCCGCGACGCAAGAGGTGCACTGTGCGGCGGCGCGAGGATCCACGCGAAGCGCGGCATGTCGGGATTCCCTGCCGAGCGCGCGCTTGCGGCGTTTCCGCAGCTGTACATGCGATTCGCCGCGCTGGCGCGCAACGGCTCGGTGGAGCTGGCCGCGATGTGGACCGTACCGGAGGCGAAGCGAACCGGAGTCGCGCGACTGCTCGCGCAGGCCGCGATGGCGACGGCGATCACGCTCGGCAAGCGCACCGTGCTCACGTTCTCGCACCAGCACTTCGAGCACGTGTTGTTCCCGATCGGCATGCGCCCGCTGCGTGGCGTCGCACCCGTCGCGTTCCCGACCGCGGCGTATCGCTCGCGGGTGTACACGGCCGAGCTGTCCTCGTTGCGCGACGCGACCTCCGAGGATCGCGATCTCATCCGCGAGATCGCGGCCCGGTTCTCCGCGGGCGCCGCCGCGGTGTCCCTGCATCAGCTCGCCGAGATCGAGTTCGGCCAGCCGAGTCTCACCATCCGAACCGGCGGTGCGCCGCTGCGACGCGCCGTGTCCTGAGGAGCCCCACACACATGAGCACATCCAGTTCCATCACGGCGCGCTTCTCGCTCGAGCTGCGCAGCAACGTTGTCACCTCGAGCTGCAACTCGCTTGTATCACGCGAGGTGCTGGCGTCGCCGGCAGGTCGAGGAGTCGAGGTCATCGTGCTCGGCTCCGATGGCGCGCCGCTCGCCAGCGTCGTCGTCGATCTCGATGCGCAGTCGATCGCCGAGGCAGCGGGCCTGCCGGCCGCGAAGCTCTCGCAGGTCGCGTGGCTCTCCGACGTGCGACGGGCCGCAGGACCGGCCGGTGAGCGCGCGCAGAGCCTCGCCCTGTATGCAGCGCTGCAGCAGGCCCGGATCGCGCAGCGGCACCAGCTCGGCGTGGCCGCGATCGACGACTCGACGCCGCTGTCGCGATCGCTCGCGCTCACACCGATTTCGGGGCTCCCCGTGGTCAGCGCACCGGGGCGCGGGAGCTTCCGCCGGTTCGCGCAGCGCGTCGACATCGCTCTGGCGCGCAGCTTCGCGGCCGCGCAATCCGAAGACGATCCGATCGCACCGGCGTCCCTCGTGCGCGAGGTCGAGATGTTCCTGCGCGGCTACTTCGAGCGCATGTGGCAGACGCAGTGGTTCCGTGCCGTCGAGCAGCGCACGCTGACGCGCACGCAGTACGTCTACACACTGTCGAGCATGCACCAATTCGTGCGGTACACGACCCGGATCCTCGCGGGATGCGTCGCCGCTGCCGACGACTCGCAGCTGCGCCTGCACTTCGTGCGGCATCTGCAGGGCGAGATCAACCACGAGGTCATCATCGAGCGCGATCTCGCCGTGCTCGGCGAGGACGTCGAGTTCGTGGTCGGACAAATGGGCCCAAACCTCCCGACGCGCGCCTTCATGGCGGCACAGGAGAGCGCGATCGGCTTCCATCGCGACCCGGTGCTGCTCATGGCCGCGTCGCTCGCCGCCGAAGGAATCTCCGGCCACCTCGACCAGCGCTTCATGGACGCACTGCACGCGAACGTGGCCGGTTGGGGCGTCGCGGAGCCCGAGCGTGTGACGCGGTTCTACAGCTCGCACATCGACTACGACGGCGGCGACGACGGCCACTGGGAGCAGACGATGGCCATGCTCGCCACTCACCTGCGCGACGAGACCGCGCTCGCGCGATTCGTGAGCATGCTGCGCGTCACCACCGACGCGATGCTCCGCTGCTACGACAGCTGGATCGACGAGATGCCGCTCGGTTGAGGGCAACGGTGAGATCGTCGCCCGGCACGCCAGCGAGTGCGCACGGCCGCACGACCCGCGGGTCGGCGACGACCGCTCACCGCCTCGGGAAGAACCCGCTGCGGAGGATTGCGAGCATGTCGCCCAGCGCGATGACGTCGCCATGTTGCTTGGTGTGCAGCACCGTGCCGCCGTTCTCTCCATACGCGGAGACCCAGACATCGTCGGGGCCGCGCGCGTGCACCACCCGGGCGGGCAACGCGTTCGGCAGCGCCACGGGTTGCCACGGGCCGGCGCCTTCGCGACGCCACAGCGAACCGTCGTATCCCTGCTCGTTGATCTCGTTGTACGAGCGAGGCGGCGGGTTGGCGCAGCTCGTCCACCAGGTCTCGCCTGCGATCGACAGCGATGCGAGGCCGATGGTGCACGGCGGATGCGGCAGCGGCGTGAGCGAGCTTCCATCGAATCGGACCAGGTAGGGCGCGTCGCCAGCGGCGCCGAAGCCCACGACGTCGTCGGGTGCCCACGCGACGAGGCCGTCGATGCGACCGCGGAGCTCGGGCGGCACCGCGAACTTCGACTGCTCCCCGCTCGGCGCGATCACGAGAATGGAGTCCTCGGCCGCGAGGAACACCTCACCGGTGGGTAGCGCGTCGAAAGCGGTGATCGCCGCGCCCATCACGGCGGGGCCCCTGGCCGGTCCGGCCAACACCACGAGCTGCTTCGCCCCCGCGAGCGTGCGTCCCGCAGCCTTGTATTGCGGGGTCTCGAAGAACTCGTCGGGGCAGTCCGAGCAGAACGCGTCGGTGTCGAGCGCGGGGACGAAGATCTCCCGCCACGCGAGCAGCGAGGCCTGCCGCCACGCACGGATCACCCGCGGGAACGCGACGTAGTCACCGGTGGGCGCGCGGACCTGCTTCCAGCGGGTGCCGGCCCAGCGGTAGACGTCGGCGGGATCCTCGTGATCGTTCGGCGTCAGCAGTGTCAAGAACGTGGCCCCGGGCCAGGTGCCGCCGATCTGCAGCGCAGGCCAGCCGCCTTTCTCGTTGATGGTTTCGAGCATCGCCTCGGCGCCGTGCTCGGCGCCTTCGGGCCACGGCAGCTCGATGCCTGCGAGTAGCGCAGGCTCGTCGTGGAGCACCCCTGCCGGATCGACGCGCAGGATCTTCGGGCCCGCTGAGAGCATGAGTGAGCCGTCGAGCAACGGATGCAGGCCGAGCCACTCGCCGGATGTCACGACCGGGTAGAACGTCGGCGTCGTCGACGGCGGGGCCGGCAGTGCGCGCGTGGGCGCAGGTGCGGGCGTGGGCGCGGGCTTGGACGCCGGTGCCGTCGCAGCGGCCGGTGCGGCGGGCTCCGGGGCCGGCGACTCGGGGACCGCAGGCGCGATCGGCTCAGCCGCGGGTGCGTCAGCGGGTGCGTCACAGGCTGCGACGAGCAGCCAAAATGGGAGCCATCGCATCCGCATCGCGCGATTGTACACGTGCAGTACGCTCGTCCGTGTCGCTGCCGCCCATGGTCCTGCTCGCGAGCATGCTGGCACCCGCTGCCTCCGCGCCCGGCGATCGCGTCGGCGACGTGGCGGGCTTCCGCCAGGCCCACCGCCGCACGCAACTCGCCGGCATGGGGGTGCTCGCCGGCTGGGCCGTGGCGAACATCGGCGGCGGTGTGGCGGCGTCATTCCTCGATCGCGACCGGCGGTACTTCCACGAGGGCAACGCGATCTGGAACTCCGTGAACCTGGCGATCGGGATCGCGGGCCTCGCCACCAACGCCCGTCGCACGCCGCGGCATCGGGACACCCCCGAGGCGCAGCACCGCAAGACGACGCGCACCTACCTGGTCAACGGCGTGCTCGACGTCGTCTACATCGCCGCAGGGGCCGCGACGATCGCGATCGGGCAGCACGTCGAATCGCGCCGCGTGCAGGGCTACGGTCAGGCGATCGCGTTCCAGGGCGCGTTCCTGTTCGCCTTCGACACCGCGATGCTGATCGCCCACCAGCGGCTGCGCACCCGGTGGCTGCGGGCCGCACCCGCGCGGATGGGGCAGGGGGGCCATGGCGTGGTGTTGACGATCGCGCTGTGAAAAATCCTGGGCGGCCGTAGACCCGCGGCCCGGCTCGCGCGTCCGCACTCCCCCATGCGGTCCACGACGCTCGCCTTCTCCGCCGTCGCCTGCCTCGCGGCCCTCGCCGCCCCTGCCGACGCCGCGGCGAAGGCGGCCTACCGCAGCCTCGCGGAGACCGTCCGCACCGCCGAGATCATCGCCATCGTCGAGGTCGAGTCGGTGACGCCGGCCGAACTCCACGGCCGATACTGGGAGTACGCGCAGCAAGTCACGGCGCGGCCGATCGAGGTGCTCGTGGGTGAGGTGTCCGGGCGGCTCGAGATCGGGGCGGCCCGCGACTTCATCTGTGCGCCCGTGCGCTACGACGCCGAAGCGACCTACCTCGTCTTCCTCGCCCACGACGGTACGGTGCTCGCGACCGAGAACAACGAGTGGGGCCGGCTGTGGATCAACGGCGATGACGTCGAGTGGCCGTACGAGCAAGGCGGCGCAACCGTGCCCACGGCGACCGCATTGCGGGAGATTCGGGCGCTGCTGGGCACACGGGACCCGGGTCCGCCGCCCTCGCCGGAGCTTCGCGTGCTCACCCCCGAGGTGCCTGCGGCCGAGGTGCCTGCGGCCGAGGTGCCTGCGGCCGAGGTGCCAGCGGCCGAGGTGCCAGCGGCCGAGGTGCCAGCCAACCGCGAGCCGATGGAGTGTGGCTACGCGGCGAGTCACCGCGACGGGCAGGCGCGGCGGTTCGGTGGACCGCCGCTGTGGATCGCGACCGGTGCCCTCGCCGTCGGCTTGGGGTTCGTCGTCGCGTCGCGCTCGCGAAAGCGCTGATGCGGGTGTGACCGAGGCGCACCGCGCCCGCGCACGTCGCGGCTGCTAGGATGCGCACCGATGCTCGGGCCGACAGACGTCGCGATCGTGATCGCGTTCGTCGCGTACTGCCTCGTCTCCGGGCTGCGCGCGCGCAAGCAGGCGTCGGGCGGCACTGATGCGTACTTCCTGGCCGATCGCGCGCTGCCCGGCTGGAAGGCCGGCATCAGCATGGCGGCTACGCGGTTCTCGGCCGACACGCCGCTTCTGGTGGTGGGGATCATCGCCACCGCTGGGATCTTCGGGCCTGAATGATCGGCGCTCATCGAGCGCGGTGTCGGGTCGTGGGCTTTCAGCTGACGTGGGGTTCGACGGGTTTGCCGGTGCGGGACGTCCATCGCCACACCGCGGAGATCTTGGGACCGCACTCGGGAAGCTTGGGGACGCCGTGGAACCAGTCGACCTGGCAGCGGCCGCCCATCACGTAGAGATCGCCGGCGGCGACGTCGATGCTGGTGACGGGGCCGCCCTGGCGCGAGACCAGCTGGAACGGCCGGGTGGCGCCGAAGGCGAGCCCGGCGATCACGGTGTGATCGATCCACCGCAGGGTGTCGTCGCGATGGAAGCCCATGCTGTCGCGGCCGTCGCGGTAGTACACGAGTTGTGGCCCGGACAGCCGCACGCGGTAGCGGGCGTCCAGGATCAGGCGGGTGAAGTGGAACAGTGGATCCTGCGCCGATTGCTCGCGGGTGAGGAATCCGTCGAGGCGGGGATCGTCGACCTTGCGACCGCCGCGGATCTGCCGGTTCTGCGACCACGAGACCTCACGGACGAGGCGTTCGAACGTGGCGTCGGTGTCGTGGGCGAAGCCGCGGACGACGTCGAGCCACGAGTCGGCGTCGAGCCAGGTGCGCTCGACCGGTGCCTTGCGATCGATGGGGCCGTGGGTGGGCCGCGGTGCGCTCGGGTCCGAGGCGGTGGGCGTCGCGGTAGATCCATCACCGCGGCCAGGTCCACGCGATGCTCGCGAGCACGAGCGTCGCGCCGCCGCAGCTCGACGAGTTCTTCTGCGCGAACGATGCGCCGCTGCGGGCAGGGGAGTTCGCGGCGCTCGGGTGGACATAGGCGGAGATCTGGGGCCGCTGACGCCCGCGCTCAGGGCGTCGGGACCACGAGCACCGGGCGGTCGGCGAAGCGGGCGAGATCGTCGCCCACGCTCGAGTGGAACCACCGATCCACGGTGCCCAGGCGGCGGGAGCCGCAGGCGATGAGCGGCGCGTCCTCGCGGATCGCCTCGTGGAGCAGGCCCTCGACGACGCCCTCGTGAGAGACGAAGGCGCGGGTGACGTCGAGGCCGTTGGCGCGGACCCACGCGGCGACGTCGGCGGCGGTGCGGACGGGTGTCCACAGGGCGAGCAGCGTGCGATCGCCGAGCAGGTCGCGGCCGACATCGGAGCTCGGATCGAGGTGGACCGCGACGACGTCGCGCGCGAGGCTGCGTGCGATCCGACAGGCGGCGCGCCCGGCTGCGACCGACGTCTCGCCGAGGTCGGTCGCGAACACCGCTGCGCCGGTGCCGACGGACGCGTGATCGAGATCCGGCGGCACCACCAAGATCGGTGCGGGGAGTCGGCGGAGCAAGCGGCGGGCGACGCTGCCCAGGCGCACCAGCGTGCCGCCCGCCCGCGGTGCCGCGCGGCCGATGAGGATGCCGTCGATGTCGGCGCTGTCCGCCGCGGCGGCGAGGCCGTCTTCGGGTGAGCGGGCGAACACCACGCGGATCGACGAGAACGGATTCTCGACGCCGGCGTCGGCTGCCGCCGCGGTCAGCGAGCGCTCGGCGGATGCGGTGACCTCCGCGGTCGTCGACGGATCGCGCAGACGCTCGTCGACGACGTGCGCCGCGATGAACTCGGGGCCCGGCTCACCGATGTGGTTCGCGCGAAGCCAGGCCGCCATGTGCACGGCGCCCCGGCTCCGCGCGGCGAGATCGATGCCGACGATCCATCGCATGGGGCCGAGGGTATCAGGCCTGGGGAAGGAGCCCGGGCGAAGGAGCGTTCACATCGACGGGGAGACTCGCCGCCAACGAACGCATGACGCCCCGCGTGTTCAGCCGCCGCCGCAAGCCGCGCCGCAGTTCATTCCCAGGCACGCATTCAGGGCAAGGAAGGCCGGGATTTCGCTTGCGAGCGTCGGGCAGAACTCCTCCACGCACATTTCTAGCGCATCCAGGGTCCCCGCCGCCTGGCAATTGGTCGCGAGACAGTTGTTGAGCTCGAGGCAAGCCGTGTTCTCCGTGACGGTCTCGTCCCCGAAGCAGCCCTGAACCTCGGGGCAGCAGCTCGCGTGGGAGCACTCATCGCATGCAGCGTTCTGCGTGCTCACGTTGGTCCCGCACTCGCCCGTGCCCGTCTCCCCGCCGCCGATGCAGATGCAGCCGATGCAGGTGCCGCCGTCGCACATCGAGTCGTCGGTGCACTCGGGATCCGGGGGGCACTCCTCGCCGGTGTCAGCCGGGACATCGGTGGTCGCGGCGTCGGTCGTCTCTGCGTCGGTCGGATCGTCGGTGGTCTCGGCATCCGTCGGGTCGGTCGCGGTCGCGGTCGCGGTCGCGGTCGTGGTCGCGGTCGCGGTCGCGGTCGATGCGTTCTGCGCCACGGGCGCCGGCGATTGCCCGAGCTGAACGAGGAGCAAGCCGACGATCGCCGCCGCCGCAACGATGGCAAACATCAACGCGTAGAGCACGCCTCGCTTCTTTCCACTCCCTTCGTCCGTCGCCGCCGCTTCACCGCCGACCGCGATCACGCCGCTCCCGCTTCCGGTCGTATCGAGCGCGACGAAATGCGCCGACGAGCCCGCGCCCATTCGCCGAAGCGAGTCGACGTTCAACGCCGCGAGCTCCGCGGTCGTCGTCGCGGTCCCGAGCGTCGCCATCTGCGTCCGGATCTGCTGCGCGACGTCCTCGCGCACCGACTTGAACAACGCGCTCACGCGCCGACCGATGTCCTCTTGCCGCACGACCACGCCCGACTCCGCGATCCAACCCTCGAGCGCCTCGCGCATCTCGAGCGCCGTCGCGTGCCGGCGATCGGGATTCTTTTCGAGCGCCTTCGCGACGATGTCGTCGAGGCGCGGATCGATGTCGGGCACCACGCTCGACACGCGCGGCACCGGCAAATTGAGCAGGCGATGGAGCGTGGCCGGCGCCGAGTCGGCGTCCATCAACCGCTTCCGCGTCAGCATCTCCCAGAGCACGATCCCCATCGCGAAGAGATCCGCGCGTCGATCGAGCGGGCCGCTCATCGCCTGCTCCGGAGACATGTACGCGACCTTCCCCTTGAGGACGCCGACCGCGGTCTCCGTCGAGCTCGACACGGCCTTCGCGATCCCGAAGTCGACCAGCTTGACCTGTCCGTCGTACGTGACGAACACGTTGTGCGGCGACACGTCGCGATGAACGATGAGGAGCGGCTGTCCGTCGTAGTCCTTGAGCTCGTGCGCGTGGTGCAACCCGGCGAGCGCGTCCGACGCGAGGCGCGCGCAGATCGTCGGCTCGAACGGTGCGCCGGTCTTCGTGACCTCGCGGAGGATCTTGTTGAGCGACTGGCCCTCCAGGTACTCCATCGCGATGAAGTACGCGCCGCCTTCCTCGCCGACCTCGTACGTATGGACGACGTTCGGATGGTTCAAGCGCGCGGCGAGTCGCGCTTCGTCGAGGAACATCTCGAGGAACGATGACTCCTCGGCGAGCGAGTCGCGGAGCCGCTTGACGACGACGAGCTTGTTGAAGCCCATCGGCCCGCGCGCGACCGCGAGAAACACGTCCGCCATTCCTCCGCGGCCGAGGCTCGCGAAGAGCTGATACTTTCCGAACGCCGTTGGACCCGATGCCGCCCGCATCGAGTCTTTGTCATTGGCGGCCGAAAGCCGGTCCCCGTTGCCCGCCCCAGACATCGACCGAAAAGCGTATCGACGGCATCTAGGCCGGTCAAGCGAGCCCCCGGTGATGCGTAGTCAATTGGGCGTGTGTGCGGAGCGCCCGAGCGTCGTGCGAACATGCGTTCTCGATTTCGCATCGCGCAGCCACGTTCCGCGTGTTTCGAGCGCGATGTGCGACGCGGCGCCGGGCACACGCCGTGCACCGCCGGCCGCCATGCGAACGGCCGTACGAATCGCGATGTGCATGATGGGGCTCGTCGCCGTGTGGCAGCTGACCCCAGGTTGCTCGAGCGGCGACTGCACGCCGAAGGATCCCGCGCACTGCGACGGCGCGTCGATCGTCACGTGCCGAATCAAGACGCCCGATTGCACGTTCAGCTGCGAGTACCGCACGTCGCGAACCGCGTGTCCGGCGGCGCGCACGACGTGCACCGACGGCGATCGCGAAGGTCCCGTCTGCCTCGGCCCCGGGCTCGTCACGTCGTGCGCGGCGTTGGATCCGCTTCCGCGCCTCGTGCGATCGATTTCCTCCGTCGACATGAACCGCGACGGCGTCCTCGATCTCATCGGTCTGACCGGCGGTCCGACTCCGTCCGCCGCCGTGCTCTTCGGCGTCGGTGACGGCTCGTTCCGCGACGGCGGCGGAGGCGCGCTGCCGAAGGGGGACTACGGTCCGCACTTTCTCCTCGCGGGCGACTTCGACGGCGACGGCGTCGTCGACTTCGCGACCGACATGAGCTCCGCGCTCGTCGTGCTCCGCGGCGCGCGCGACGGGAGCTTCACCGTGTCCGGATCGACGCCGGTGCCGGACGACTTCGCTCCGCTCGGCGTCGCCGACGTGAACGGCGACGGCATGGCGGATCTCGTCGGATCGAACATGCTCGATCCCGAGGTCTTCCTCGGCGCGAAGTCGGGCGTGCTCGTCGCCGCGGTGCCCAAGCCGACGCAGAAGTACAACGTCGGCGTCACCTCCGTGAACCGCGGCGCGCTCGTCGACGTGAACGAGGACGGAAAGGTCGACGCGGTGTTCGCGTCGAGCCTCGGGCTGACGCTCCACTTGGGAGACGGCGCCGGAGGATTTCGGGCGGGGACGGACCTGCGCGCGGGGAAGTGGGCGTACGCCGTCGCCGTCGCGGATCTCAATCGCGACGGGCACGCGGATCTCGCGGTCTCGAGCTTCGAAGACGGCGACGTCGGCGTTCTCCTCGGCAAGGGCGACGGCACGTTCGCGTACGCAGCCACGGACGCGGTCGCCTACCGCTCGGCGTCGATCGCGATCGGAGACTTCGACGGCGACGGCAACCTCGATCTCGCGGTGGCCGACGACGGCGACGGCGACACGCTCACGGTGCGCCTCGGCTCGGGCGACGGCACGTTTCGAACGGCGACCACGTACCGCGTCGTGCGCGAAGCGATCGCGCTCGCCGCGGCGTTCGACGTGAACGGTGACAAGAGATCCGATCTCGTCGCGGTGACGGCGTCCGGCGCGCAAATCGTCGCCAACGGTTGCCACTGACGAAGCGTGTAGCTGTTACCTTGCACTCGCCTCCATGGCGCTCGGCGCGACCATTCATCAGATCGAAGTCACCGTCTCCGACGTCGACCGCAGCGTCTACGAGACGCTCGACTTGCGCCTCGCGCGCCACCCGTCCGAGAGCATGCGCTACATGCTCACGCGAACGTTCGCGTATTGCCTGTCGTACGAGGACGGAATCGCGTTCAGCAAAGGCGGGCTCTCTTCGAACGACGAGCCGCCGATCGCGGTGCGCGATCCGACCGGGATCTTGCTCGCGTGGATCGACGTCGGCGTGCCGTCGGCGGAGCGGCTGCACAAAGCATCGAAGGCGGCGAGGCGCGTCGCGATCTTCACGCACGCGGATCTCGCGCTCTTGCGGCGCGAAGCGGCGACCAAGGCGATCCACAAAGTCGACGACATCGACGTGTGGAGGATCGATCCCAAGCTCCTCGATCGCCTCGAGCCGAAGATCGATCGGCGCGCTTCGGTCGAGATCGCGAGAAACGACGGGCAGCTCTACGTGACGATCGACGGCGAGACGATCGAGAGCTCGATCGAGCGCGCGGGTCTCGCGACGCCGGCGTGAGTCATCGACGGCGGCGACGCGTCAACGCGGCCGACAGCGCGAGCGCGACGAGGAAGGCTCCGCTGTTGCCGCGCCCGCCGAGGGTGCACCCGCTGGTCTCGGTGTGCGTCTCCGGCGCGAAGCATGCGAACTGTCCAGCCTCGCCTGCGACGGCGCTGCATCGCGCACCGGTCGCGCAGAAGCCGGGTAGATCGGGGAAGCACGTCGCCGTGCAAACCGCGCCGCCACCGGACGCGGGGGCGACGCACTTCGCGCCGACGCATTCGCTCGCGTCGTGGCAACTCGCGCCGACGGTGCCGGGGCTCGGCGGCGCGTGTCGACAGAGCTTTCGCGCGTCGGCTCCGGCGAGGCATCGAAGTCCGGCGGGGCACGCGTCGTTCGCGTCGCACGCGGGCGCGCAGAACGAGAGCGTCGCGTCGTCGAGCGCGCGCGCACACTCGCCGGCCGACGGCGCGCAGTGGGCGGCGTAGAAGCATCGGTCGCCGGCACCCGCTGCGCCGTCCGCGGTTGCAGCGAGCCATGGCGCGATGAACGAAGCGTATGCATCGACGCGCGTGTCGCGCGCCATCTGCGCGCACGCGGGATCGCCGGACGACGTCACGCCGACGATCGTTTCGACGCCGCCGATCGTCGCGAACGCGGGGCCGCCGGAGTCGCCGCTGCACGTCTGCGATGGCGCCGCCGCGAGCTGGAAATCGGTCGCGCCGATCGACGCAACGCGCGCGGTTCCGACGCGCTTCAGCGCCGGCGTCGTGTCGTTCGGCCCCATCGCTCCGAAGCCGACGAGACGTAGCGCGAGGCCGACCGAGCTCGCGTCGAGCGGCGTCGGCGGCAGAGGCCACGGCTTCGCGCCGAGGGGGGCGACGTCGTCGAGCAACGCCATCGCGACGTCGTCGGTTAGCTTCGTCTCGTCGAAGCTCGGGTGGCGTTTGACGGCGAGGATGTGGAGGAGCTTGCCGCCCGCGACGGTGGATCCGAAGACGGCGTCCGGCGTCGCGCCGTCGGGTACGCAATGCGCCGCGGTCAGGAGCACGCGCGGCGCGACGAGCGTCGCCGAGCAGACGAGCGTCCCGCCCTTCACGAGCGCGGCGACGCCGAGGTCCGCGTCCGTCGGCGTGCCGTTCGTGATCGCCGCGAGGCTCGTCGCCGTCGCGACCGGCGGTGCTTCACTGCTGCACGCCGCGCACGCCGCGCAGGCGATGACAGCGAGCGCCGGTCGCGCGACGAGTGCGATCGCGAGTCGCGCGATCAGCAGCCGAAGAGCGCGATGACCGCCGAGATGTTGTAGCAGTACCACCACTTTCCTTGACGGCACCAGCTGTCGTGGACCGCGCATCCGTGGTGGTAGCAGCAGTTGCCGCACACCCAGCTCCAGCACGAGCAACCAGGGCCGCACATACCGTAGCAACTGTCTCCGCCGTTCGGATAGCTCTGGCAGTAGCCGGTCGTCGTCGTCGTCGCCGGCGCGTCGAGCGGCTTCAGCTGAATGCCGAGCGCGTCCGCCGACTGACGTCCCATCTTGTGGAGCACGAGCGACGCCGGAAAGTCCGAGCCGGTGAAGCCGCGAACGCCGAGCGCGCGCGACAAGAGCGGGAGATGCGCAATCTCGGGCAGCTTGAGCATGTCGTCGAGCAGGTGCGTGTCGCCGGTGAACGCGAACGAGTCGGTCGACACCGACTCCGGATTCGCCTTCGCGGTCTCGCGCGCCTTCGCGATGAACGACTTGGTCGTGTGCAGCGTGAGGCCGCCGCCCATGTAGCTGAACGTGTAGTCGTCGCCGACCGTCTCGATGTGGATGATCTTGCGATCGTCGTTGCCGGTCACGTCCGCGTAGAGATCCTCGCCGACCTTCGCGAGATCGAACTTGATCGTCACCTGTGCGCTCACGTCGACGTACACGCCCGTCAGGCGCTCTTTCGTCGAGCTCGTGAGCGTGATGCCGTCCGCGATCGGCGGCGCGACCATCGCCGGAGTCGGTGCTGCGCCGCCACTCGCCGGTTCGTTCTCCGGCCCCGTGTCGCCACAGGCAACGAGGACGATGGCGAGAACGGGAACCATGAACTGCGCAGCTCGCTTCAGCATGGGGGCTACCTCCGCGTATCGAATGCACTGCACGCGAGGTGCCACGAGATGCATTTCGCGATTCACGCGCATTGCCGCAAAGGCCTACACGTGTGCGTCGCTGCGATTGTCTCGAGACTGATCGTGTTGTTCAACGTTTGAGCATCGCGGTCAGTCGTCGCATACGGCGGTCCGCGCATCGTTCAAACATCGAACCGTGGGCCGCGCGCCACCTCGCGGTGCCATTCGCGACCGAGCGCGAGAAGTCCGCGTAGAATGGCGAAGCGTTGTCACCGCCCATTCTGTTCGAGCCGCGGACGCTCCCCGATCTCCTGCGGCACGCCGCCGCGAGTGAAGCGGGCGTGACCTTCGTCGAAGCGACGACGGAGCGGATTGCCTACAAAGAGCTCCTCGTGCGCGCGCAGCGTGCGCTCGGTGGGTTGCGCGCGGCGGGGCTCGTCGCGGGATCGAAGGTGCCGATCGTCGCGGACGCGCCGAGCCTGTTCTTGCCGGTCTTCTGGGGATGTCAGCTCGGCGGGATGATCGCGGTGCCGCTGCCTCCGCCGACGCGCGCGGATACGGACGACGCGCGGCGGCTCGCGTCGGTTCACGCGCGGCTCGGACGACCGCCGATCGTCGCGTCGCGCGACGTCGCGAGCGCGCTCGGTGACGCGGTGCGAACGCTCGTCGTCGACGAGCTGCTCGCGCACGCGCGCGACGATCGCGCGCACGACGCTCGGCCAGAGGATCTCGCGCTGGTGCAGTTCTCGTCGGGTGCGACGCGCGTGCCGGCGGGCGTGATGTTGTCGCACGCGAACGTCGTCGCGAACGTCACGCAGCTCGGCGCGCGCCTCGGCCTCGGGCCCGCGGACGTCGAGGTCGGGTGGATGCCGCTCTTCCACGACATGGGGCTCATCGGCTGCCACATCGCGATGCTCGCCGCGCGATGCGAGCAGCATCGGATCGCGACGCGCGTCTTCCTCAAGCGACCGCGCGCGTGGCTCGAGATCGCGACACGCGAGCGCGCGACGATGCTGAGCGCGACGAGCACGACGCTGGCGCTCGCCGTTCGTCGCGTGCGTGACGTCGAAGGGCTCGACCTGCGAAGCGTTCGTGCGCTCGGCATCGGCGCGGAGCCGATCGCGCCGCGCGTGCTCGACGCGTTCGTCGCGCGCTTCGAACCGGCGGGCTTCGAGCGGCGCGCGTTGCTCGGATGCTACGGGCTCGCGGAGGCGTCGGTCGCGGTGGCGCTCGGTCGTCCGGGCGAGGGGATGCGTGTGCATCGGGTCGATCGATCGGCGCTCGCGGATAGGCGCGTGGTCGCGGCATCCGCGGAAGGCGACGCCGTCGCGATCGTCGAAGAGGGGCCGTCGCTCGACGGATGCGCGATCCGGATCGTCGGAGACGACGATGCGCT
This sequence comes from Nannocystales bacterium, assembly GCA_038325765.1. GTDB lineage: Bacteria > Myxococcota_A > Polyangia > Nannocystales > Nannocystaceae > Xiheibacterium. The sequence continues at coordinate 4,852 of JBBQJI010000061.1, read as the reverse complement.
CGTCGGCGAAGGATGCGTCGGTCACATCCAAATCTGCGGACCGAACGTCACGCTCGGATACCTCGACGACGCGGCGGCGAGCGAGGCCGCGCGCTGCGGTGACTGGTGGCGCACGGGAGATCTCGGCTTCGTGCGCGACGGCCGCGTGTCGATCTGCGCGCGCGTGCGCGAGCTCCTCTTCGCGGGCGGGCGCAACTACCACGCGCCGGACGTCGAGGCGGTCGCGATGGAGGAGCCCGGCGTCGGCGCCGCGTTTGCGGTCGCGACCACGGACGAGCGGATCGTCCTCTTCGTCGCGCGCGAAGACGCTGCGCGACCCGACACCGCGCTCGTCGAACGCGCGAGACGCCGCGTGCAGCGCGTCGTCGGTATCGCGCTCGACGACGCCGTCCCGATCGCGCGACGCGAAGTGCCGCGTACGACGAGCGGCAAAGTGCGACGTGGCGAGCTCGCGGAGCGATGGTCGCGCACAGCGCCGCCGCGCGTGCCGGCCGAAATCGCGCGCGGCGCGACGACCGCGTGCAAAGTCGATCGCGAGCGCCTCGTGCGCGAAGTCTGGGCGGAGGTCCTCGATCTCGCGCCGACGTCCATCAACGACGACGATCCATTCGCGGATCTCGGCGGCACGTCGGCGCGGGCGGTCGAGGTGCTCGCGGTGCTCGAAGAACGGACGGGGCGCGCGCTTCGTCACGAGATGCTCCTCGATTGCCGCACGGTGCGCGAGATGGCCGCCTACCTCGCGCGCGAAGAAGCTTCCGCGACGCCGCGTGTGCAAGCTCGCGCGAGCCGCGCGCCCGACGAGCCGATCGCGATCGTCGGAATGGCGTGCCGTTTCCCCGGCGCTGACACGCCGGAAGAATTCTGGCGACTCCTCGTCGCGCGAACCGACGCGCTCCGCGACGCGCCGGAGGATCGATGGTCGCTCGAGGAGCGCCGCGGACTTCGGTCGACGCGCGGGAGCTACATAGACGATCCGTACGCGTTCGATCCGGATCGCTTCGGTCTGCGCGACGCAGAGGCCGCGGTCATCGATCCGCAGCAGCGCGTCTTCCTCGAGCTCGCGCTCGACGCGCTCGAAGAGGCCGGATGGGGAGCCGCGCGACGGCGTGATCGCGCGGTCGGCGTCTTCGCGGGAGCGAGCCAAGTCGCGCACCAGGAGATCGTCGCCCGCGCGGGAACCCCGCACGCTTCGGCGCTCGTCGGCAATCTCCTCAACATGATCGCCGCGCGCGTCGCGCACGAGCTCGACCTCACGGGGCCCGCGCTCGCCGTCGACACCGCGTGCTCGTCGTCGCTCGTCGCTGTGCACCTCGCTTGCGAGAGCCTTCGCCGCGACGAGTGCGACGTCGCGCTCGCCGGTGGCGTCAGCCTGAGTCTCACGCCGAGTCTCCATCGCTTCTTCGAATCCGCTGGCGCGCTCTCGCCCACGTCGCGGAGTCGACCGTTCTCCGAAGGGGCCGACGGGATCGTCCCCGGCGAAGGGGGCGGCCTAGTCGTCTTGCGACGCCTCGATCATGCGCAGAGAGACGGCGATCGCATCGTCGCTGTCATTCGCGGTTCGGCGATCGGCAACGACGGCCGCTCGCTTGGCGTGATGGCACCGAACCCCGACGGCCAGCGCGCTGTGCTCGCGGCCGCGTACGCGCGCGCCGGGATCGATCCGCGTCGCGTCGGCGCGTTCGAAGCGCACGGCACCGGCACCGTGATCGGCGATCCGATCGAAGTACGTGCGCTCGCGGATCTTCTCGCGGGCGATGCGACGCCGCGCGCGCTCGGCTCGGTGAAGGCGAACCTCGGGCACCTCATGGCGGCCGCCGGGATCGCGGGCCTCATCAAAATCGCGCTCGCGATCTCGAAGGGGGTTATCCCGCCGTCGCTCGTGGACGGCGCGCCGGACGCGCGGCTGCGTCTCGGAGAACGCGGGTTCTATGTTCCGTCGCGCGACGTCGCGTGGCCGGGCGCACGGATCGGCGGCGTCAGCGCGTTCGGTTTCGGAGGAACGAATTGCCACGTCGTGATCGAAGCGGCGTCTCCGCCGATCGAAGCGAATGCGAGCGTGTCCGGGCCGCTCGCGCTTCCGATCAGCGCGCACGACGACGCGCACCTCGTCGCGTACGCGGGCGCGCTCGCGGCGAGCGGCGTGCGATCGCTCGCGGCGTTGGCGGGTGGGCTCGCGCACGGGCGAACGGCGTTCGCAGAGCGCGCGGTCGCGATCGTCGAAACCCTCGACGAGGCGAACGCGGCGCTCGCGGCGTTGGCGCGTGGCGACGCGCGCGCGTGGACGCGAGGTCGCGCGCGGCGAGAAGCGATCGCGCCGGCGAACGGAGACCTTCGCGCGCTCGCGGAAGCGTGGGTGAACGGCGCGGAGATCGCATGGGATGCGCGTGTGGGGCGGGGCGATGTGCTGCCGCCGATCCCCGCGTTGCGGCGCACGTTGCGGATCGGCTCGACCTCGACTTCGACTTCGACCGCGACCGCGACCGCGACCGCGACCGCGACCGCGACCGCGACCGCGACCCGCCAACCGCGCCCCTCGTCAGCGATCGACCTCGACCTCCGGCGCCTCCTCGCCGACGCCATCGGCACCACGCCAGAGTCGATCGATCCTCATACCCCGTTCCAAAAACTCGGCATCGATTCGCTCGCCGCCGTCGACATCGTCAAACGCCTCGAAGAAGAGCTTGGACGCTCGCTGAGCCTCACCCTCATGTTCGAGCACGACACGCTCGCCAAAGTCCTCGAGTACCTGCGTGCCGAGTCCGCTTCGCCACCGCCACACGCGCCCGTGTCGCCTGCGCTCGCCCCCGCCGACGCGTTGCCGCTCTTGCCCGCGCAGAAGACCTTCTTCGCGAACCAAAATTTCTTTCCGGATCTCCCTTGCTACGTCTTCTTGCGACTTCAGCTCCGCGGCAACGTCTCCGCCGATCGACTCGATACGGCGCTCGCGATCCTCTTCGAGCGTCACGCGATGCTCCGCGTTCGATTCGGATGGGAAGACGGCGGCCTCGTTCAGCGTGCGGCGGCGATCGACCCGGTGCGCGTCGAGCGTCACGAGCTTCGCGGCGCCGCGGCGGGCGCGCTCGACGCGCTCGAGGACGCGATACGCAATCGGATCTTCGATCTCGCGCGGGGGCCGCTTCTCTTCGCTGCGCTCGCGCGAACGGGCGAGGACCGCCATTGCCTCCTCCTCAACGTGCATCACATCGTCGCCGATGCGTGGAGCGCGCAGCTGCTCGCCGCCGACTTGCTGGAGATTCATCGACAGCTCGCCGCGGTCGGCACGGCGAAGCTCGCGCCGCTGCCGAGCAGCTTCGCCGATTGCGCGCGCGTGCTCCTCGCGCCCGAGGCTGCTGATGCGACCGCGAAGAGCCGCGCGCACTGGCAGAAGACGCTGGCCGATCTGCCGCCGCCGATGGCGCTTCCGTTCGACGGGGATCCCGACGCCGAGCCGCGAGGTCCGTGTAGATTGCATCAAACGGCGCTGGACGAAGACGCGACGTCGCGCATCGCGGCGCGCGCGCAAGCGTGGGGCGTGTCGCTCTTCGAGCTCGTCGTCGCGAGCTACGTCGCGTGCCTCGGGCGATGGTCGGGGAGCGACGACGTCGTCGTGCGCGCGGCCAACGCGCGTCGTGAAGCGCGCGTCGCCGGCATCGAGCGCGTCGTCGGTTGCTTCGCCGATTCGCTTCCGCTCCGCGTCACCGGCGCGCGCGACGACGATCTCCGTGCGATCGCGCAGCGCGTTCGCGCAGCGTCGGTCGCGGCGCAGGCGCACCCGTTCACGTCGTCGCTCGAGCTCGCGGGACTCGCGGGCGAGCGCGGACGCGGCGGACCGCGCGGCATCACCCCCGCCGGGATCAGCTTCCCGAGCTTCGAGGCTCCGAGCCGCATCGGCGACGTCGAGGTCGAGTCGATGCGCGCGGGCGCGGCGTCGGGCTTTACGCAGCTCGGGCTCATCGCGTGGGTCTTCGCGGGCAAGCTGCACCTGTCGTGGAACTACGCGGAGCCGCTCTTCGCGACGCCGACGATCGAACGTCTCGCGGCCGAGCACGTCGACGCGCTTTGCGACTCATCGACGCCGTCCGCGTACACGCCGATCGCTCCAGGACGCGTCGTCATCGATCGCGTCCGTGCACGAATGGCGAGCGATCCGGATCGCGTCGCCGTCGTCTGCGGGACGCGCCGCGTGACCTACGCCGAGCTCGCCGAACGTGTCGAAGCGCTCGCGGACGCGCTTCGCGACGCGGGCGTCACGCGCGGAACGCTCGTCGCCGTCGTGGCCCGTCCCAGCCTCGAAGGTGTCGTATCCGTTCTCGGCGTGCTCGCGTCCGGCGCCGCGTACGTTCCGATCGATCCGACGTACCCCGACCTGCGGATGAAGCAGATCGCGGATCACGCGCGCACCGAGTTCGTCGTGACGACGATCGACGAGCGCGAGAAGGTCGCGCGTCTTCGCACGTGGCGCTCCGTTCTTCTCGCCGACGAGGCGCGCGAACGTTCGACGCGCGCGCCACGCGCCGCGCCGAGCGCCGACGATCTCGCGTACGTCATGTACACCTCAGGCACGACCGGCGACCCGAAGGGCGTCATGGTGACGAACGCCGCGGTGTCCCTCTTCCACGACTGGGTGCACGACGCGTTCGAGATCACCGAAAACGATCGCTTCATCCAGACCTCGGCGCTCTCGTTCGGGGGATCGATCCGGCAGATCTACTCGCCGCTCCTCGCCGGCGCCGCGGTGTACCCGGCGCCGCCCGGGCTGACGCGTGATCCGTTCGCGCTGATCGAGTTTCTCGAACGCGAAGAGATCACGATCTGGAATTCCGTGCCCACGCTGTGGTCGCGTCTCCTCGAA
>JBBQJI010000060.1:0-39402 GCA_038325765.1 Nannocystales bacterium | reverse complement strand
TATTTCGGGCTTCCGCAACCGCTTCGCATGTCTTTCGCACAACGATCTTTGATTTTATTTCATCCATCTGCCGCATGGTTTGAATGTAACCGCTATCAATAAGTGCTTTTGCTTTACCAAAATCAAAGGTTGTATATCCTTTATGTTTTGGTTTAATATAAACGCCACTATCTGGAATATCCGCTCCCATTCGCTGTCGCTCAGGCCTTCTGGGGGACCGGCCCGGTCCCCCTTCCACCGGGCAGAGCCCGGCGGAACCTTCCCCCTCCCATTCGCTGTCGCTCTCTCAGCCGGGGGTGACGAGCCGGCGGACCACGTAATCCTGCACGGTGCGGGCGACGTGGCCGGGCACCGGACCGTTGACCAGCACGGAGAACGCCAGACTCGGCAGGCCGTCGTCGCCGACCACGATGCCCGACAAGGCGCTCGCGCCCGCGAGCGTGCCGGTCTTGGCGAACACGCGGCCGGGGACGTCGTGCAGGCGATCGCGCATCGTGCCGTCGGTACCGGAGACCGCCAGGGCCTCGAGCACGCCCGCGGAGCGACTCTCCGGTCGCTGCGAGAACGCGAGCAGATCGGTGAGGCCGCGGGCGGAGATGCGGCCGAGCCTGCTGTAGCCCGAGGCGTTCTCGAACACGATGCCGTCCTCGGTGCCGCCCGTCGCGTGCCAGAACGCGCGCAGGGCCGCCGCGCCGTTGTCCCAGTCGCCCGGTGCGCCTGCGCTGTGCCGACCGAGGGTGCGCAACAGCTGCTCGATGGTGAAGTTGTTGCTGAACTTCAGCGCCGAGTGCAGCACCTCGACCAGGGGCGCCGAGCGGTGCTCGCCCAGTGGCAGTGCTGCCGCGCTCGCTCCGCCGCGGACGATGGGCAGGTCGGTGAACGCGGGGCCCAGGGCTGCGGCGAACACCGAAGCGGCGAAGCGACCGGGATCGGCGATGCGGCGGCGGATGGTGTGTACGCCGGCGCGGCGCGCCAACGTGCCGGCGACCGTGACCACGGTGTCGTCGCCTTTGCCCGTGGTCTCGATCGTGAGCGCGGTGGTGCGGCCCAGGTGGGCGGTGGACTCGACCCGCACATGGGCGCTCGGCGGATCGACGAAGACCTCGACGTCGCCGTCGCTCGGCACCGCGGTGATCTCGACGGTGTTCCACTGCAGCGACAGCGCACCCGAAGGCGCCATGTAGCTGTAGCCCGGACCGCCCGCGTCGTAGCCGGGACCGAAGCGCTCGGGGCTGAAGGCGCCGTCGTCGATCACGATGCGGCGCACCGCGGGGGCGCCAGCCTGGGCCAACTGGTCGCGGACCGCGAGCGCGAGACGTGCGAGAGCGTCGACCTGCAGCGAAGGGTCACCCTCGCCGACGATCACGAGGTCGTCGCCATCGAGCAGCACGCGGGTCGAGAAGCGGTAGTCGGGACCTAGCAGCTCGAGGGCCGCGATCGCCGTGAGCAGCTTGTGGTTGCTCGCGGGGTTGAGCGCGCGGTCGCCCTCGGCGTCGAACAGGTGGGCACCCGAGCGCAGATCGAGGACGTGCACTCCGAGCTGGCCGTTGCGACCGAGTCGCGCCTGCAGCTCAGCCTTGTCGCGCAGCGTGGTGCCCATCGGCGCGCTCGGCCCGGCGGTCGTCAGCAGCGGCCGCAGGGTCTCCAGCCGAGCGCGAATCCGCGCTGGCCAGGGGTCGGCGGGGGCCTCGTGGGCGGCCACCGCGGTGGGTCCGGCGACGAGCGACCCGTGCGGGATGGGGCTGGATTCGGGTGCTGAAGCCGCCTGAACGGCGTTTCCTCGGCCAGCCCCGCCGAGGGTCAGCATTGCGAGCAGGAGTAGGAGACGTCGGCGCATGTAGGTTGATATCGCCTAACGTCTCACTGCTATCAGCCCTCTCGGCCCCCGCCAAATTTCGGGCGCCGCGTGGCCGAATCGGCGGATCGCGGAACGCTGGTAGCGTTCGCCCCGCCATGCTCGACATCAAGCTGCTGCGCGACGAACCCGACACGCTCGCGCGCAACCTCGCCGACCGCAACGTCGTCGTCTTCGACGATCTGCCGACCGATGTGCCCGACTGGGCCGCAAAGACCGTCGCCCGACTGGTCGAGCTCGACGACGCATGGCGGAGCTGCATCAGCGCGGTCGAGGACATCCGTCGCCGCCAGAACGCGATCGCCGACGCGATGAAGACGGTGTCCAAGCTGGCACGGGAGGAGCAGACCGGCACCCGCGCGTCGCTGCTCGAGGAGGGGCGGGCGCTGCGGGACGCCGAGCGCGAACAGACCGCCGGTGCGAGCTTGGCCGAGGGTGCCCGCGACGCGGCATGGGTGCGGCTGCCGAACCTGACCCATGCCTTGGCGCCGCGCGGCAACACCGACGACGATCACAAGGTGCTGCGCGAGGTGGGCGCGCGTCGCGATTTCGCCGCCGAGGGCTTCGTGCCCCGCGACCATGTCGAGCTCTGCGAGCGCCTCGAGCTCGCGGACTTCGCCGCCGGTGCCCGCGTCGCCGGCCAGAAATTCTACTACCTCAAGAACGACGCGGTGCGCCTCGACCTCGCGCTGCAGCAGTACGCCCTGGCCGCCGCGTCGCGCCACGGGTTCACCCTGCACACCACGCCCGACGTCGCGAAGGTCGAGATCCTCGCGGGCCTCGGCTTCAATCCCCGCGGTGAGTCGACCCAGGTCTACAGCGTGGCCGACACCGATCTCTGCTTGGTCGGCACCGCCGAGATCACGCTCGGGGGCATGCTCGCCGACGAGATCCTCGAGGAAGAGCAGCTGCCGCTGCTCGTGGCCGGACTCTCGCACTGCTTCCGCACCGAGGCCGGGGCCGCCGGTCGCGACGCGCGGGGGCTGTACCGCGTGCACCAGTTCACCAAGGTCGAGCTGTTCGCGTTCACTGCCGGCGATCTGGCGACGTCCGAAGCGATGCACGCCCGCTTTCTCGCGATCGAGGAGGAAATTTTCGCCGGCCTCGGCCTGCCCTACCGCGTGCTCGACATCGCGTCGGGCGATCTGGGCGGCCCGGCGTATCGCAAGTTCGATCTCGAGGCGTGGATGCCCGGACGCGCCGGTACGGACGGTCCCGGCGCGTGGGGCGAGGTGACGAGTACTAGCAACTGCACCGACTACCAGGCCCGGCGGCTGCGCATCCGCTACCGCCCGCGCCCGCGCCCGCGCCCGGGCCCGCGCCCGCTCGAGGGCGAGGGCGAGGGTGCCAAGAACACGAAGACGCGGTTCGTGCACATGCTCAACGGCACCGCGATCGCGAACACGCGCGCGATCGTGGCGATCCTCGAGCAGTATCAGCAGGCGGACGGCAGCGTCGTGGTGCCCGAGGTGTTGCGGGCGTGGGTCGGCAAGGATCGCATCGAGCCCCGCGTCGCTCGGGTGTGAGCGCGTGCTCAGGCCGGGGCGCGGCCCCGCTCGATCGCCAGCCACGCCGCGCCGCCTGCCATCGCGAGATCGCCGATGCCGAGCGCGGCCCCGCCGAGCGCGAACTCGGTGAACGCGACGCCCGGTCCCAACAGGATCGGCGCGCCCCAGCACAACGCCCCCGCCCACAGGCACGACAGCGCCAACAGATCGGCGCCCTGGCGGGTGCGCGCGCGCGCGACGACGATGGTCGCGATCGTCACCGCGGCGATGACCGCGAGCGCAGCCAGCTGCCGTGACAGCGGCGCGTCGATCTCGATGCCCGGCAGTCCCGCGCGAGTCGCCGGCAACAGCGACAGCCCGCCGGCCAAGGGGACCGCGGTGCAGCCGACGAGCTCGTCCCACGGACTGGCATCGCCGCCGGGGCAGGCGCCGAGCCGCGCGACGAGCTTGATCCAGGCGTCGACCCCGACGAGCCACGCGCCGAGCAGGACCGCACGCAGCGTGGCGCCGTTCACGACATCCCCCGCCCCGCGCAGCGCACGGCGTCGCTGCGGCGCACGGCGTCGCTGCGGCGCACGACGTCGCTGCGGCGCACGGCGTCGCTGCGACCCACGGCGTCGCTGCGACCCAACCGGTCACCGAGCCCCGTGCGGGGCTCGTCGGCGACACGCGGCGGCGCGAGCAACACCACGGCCGTATCGTGCCCGAGCCCGCTGGCCAACGCGAGCGCGCCGACTTCGGACCCCCGGGGGTTTCACTTCGCGCCGGGATCGGACAAACTCCGGGGCTGAGGTGGGCGTCCGTCCCCAGCAACCTGCGGATGAGGCCGACGATGCGTCGGCCGACCACGCAGGATCGCGCGGGCACGGCGACGAGTTCGCTGCGCAGCAGAGCACCGATCGCGGCAGCATAGCGTCGCTCCGCGACCTCGAGGATCTCCCCGCGGCGCCGGCCGAGGGGCGCGTCGGTCCCACGTCGAGCGACGGACTCGATCACTCGCCGCTGGGCATCTACTTCCGCGAGATGTCCGCGGCGCAGCTCATGTCGCCCGCGCAGGAACTCGCGGCCGCGCAGAATATCCTCGCGCGTCGCGACCAGTACTGGCGCGCCATCCTCAACTATCCGCCGTTCGTGCCCGCGATCATCGAGGTCATCGAGCGCACCTTCCACGAGCCCGACTGCCCGCGTGTCGAGCTCGACGCGGTCGCCGCGTCGTCGCGACAGCTCCGCGATCGGCAGACGCGGACCCATGAAGACAAGTTCCTCGCCGACTCCTTGGCCCTGGCCAAGACGATGTCGCGGCTCGACACCGACGGCGAGGCGACCGAGCCCATAGTCGCCGACCTGCGGGCCATCGCCGCCGGCCGCGGCACCGAGGTGCGGCTGACCGTCACGCTGCCACGCCACGACAGCGCGCCGTTTCGTCGCTACATGGGCGCTATCGAGCAGGCCGCCGCCTCGCTCTGGGCGGCGAAGAACTCCTTCGTCCGCGCCAACCTGCGCCTCGTGGTGACGATGGCGCGCCGCTACTCCCACGGCCGCATGGCGCTGCCCGACCTCATCCAAGAGGGCAACATCGGCCTGCTCAAGGCCGTCGACCGCTTCGATCCCGACCGCGGCTACCGCTTCTCCACCTACGCCAGCTGGTGGATCCGACACGCGATCAGCCGCGCCGTCGCCGACAAGGCCCGCGAAGTCCGCGTGCCGGTGCACATGCTCGATGTGCACCACAAGCTGCGCAAGACCAAGCAGCGCTTCGAGATCACGCAGGGTCGCGAGCCCGGCGACGAGGAGCTGGCCGCCCAAGCCGAGGTGCCGGTCGAGCGTGTGCGTCGGCTGCGGATGTGTCTGCTCGATCAGGCGCCCAGCCTCGACAGCCCGATCTCGGGCCACGATGCGCGCACCGCTGGCGAGCTGCTCGAGGACGAGACCAACCCGCAGCCGATCGAGGGCATCCAGGCGCGGGTGATGGACACCAAGATCCGCGAACTCGTCGAACGGTTGCCCAGCATCGAGGCCGACGTGCTGCGCAAGCGGTTCGGACTCGACGAGGCCGAGCCGATGACGCTGCGCGAGATCGGCGAGCATTACTCGCTGTCGCGCGAGCGGATTCGGCAGCTGCAGGAGCAGGCGCTGACGAAGATCCGGCGGGAGCTTCGGCGGCAGAGCCTGATTTAACTTTTCCCCCCGAGGCCGGCTTGGGCGAAACGGTACGCGCTGCGCGCGGATTGCCCCCCGCGAGCGGGGGGCATCATCTGGAGCTGGTCGTGGTGGGTGGTTTCGCGGAGGGCGGTCGGGCTTGGGCGAAACGGTACGCGCTGCGCGCGGATTGCCCCCCGCAAGCGGGGGGCATCATCTGGAGCTGGTTGTGGTGGGTGGTTTCGCGGAGGGCGGTCGGGCTTGGGCGAAACGGTACGCGCTGCGCGCGGATCGCCCCCCGCAAGCGGTTCGACACGGGGTTGAGGGGCGTCGGCCGGCACATCGGCTGGGACTGCGCAAGATTTTGACCGCGATCGGCCAGCGGGTAAGGTTCCGCCGCCCGCTTTCCGTGGGTGGAGTTCCATGTCCCAGCTCGATCTGCTGCTGCCCGCACTCGCCGCGGGATCCCCGACGGAGCCCGCGCCCGCCACCACGGCGCGCGGGGGGGCGGCGACGCCGGCGGGGGGCGATGGCGACGGGACGCCGGGGGAGATCGACGGCGACCTCGCCGAGGAGACGCGCCGGAAGTACCTCAACTACGCGCTGTCGGTGATCACGGCGCGGGCGATCCCCGACGTGCGCGACGGCCTCAAGCCGGTGGCGCGCCGGATCCTCTTCACGATGGATCACGAGCTGAATCTCCGCTTCGACGCGCGCCCGCGCAAGAGCGCGAAGGTCGTCGGCGACGTGATCGGCAAGTACCACCCGCACGGCGACGGTGCGGTGTACGACGCGATGGTCCGGCTCGCGCAGGACTTCGTGATGCGCGCGCCGCTGGTCGACGGCCACGGCAACTTCGGATCGATCGACGGCGATGCGCCGGCCGCCTACCGCTATACCGAGGCCCGGCTCACCGCGGTGGCCGCCCAACTTCTCGACGAGCTCGGCAAGGACACGGTCGCCTTTCGCCCCACGTACGACGGCACCGGCAGAGAGCCGATCGTGCTGCCGGCCCGCTTCCCGCAGCTGCTCGTCAACGGCGGTACCGGCATCGCGGTGGGCATGGCGACCAGCGTCCCGCCGCACAACCTCGGTGAGGTCGTGCGCGCGTGCGTGGCCCTGATCGACGATCCCGAGCTCACAGTCCGCAAGCTGCTCAAGTTCATCAAGGGCCCCGATTTCCCCACGGGCGGGGATCTCATGGCCACCAAGGGCGAGCTGGCCGAGATCTACGAGTGCGGGCGCGGCTCGTTCAAGCTGCGCGCCCGCTGGAAGCTCGAGGACAACAAGCGCGGCCAACGGCTCGTGATCAGGGCGGTGCCCTACGGCGTCGAGAAGGCCGCGATCGTCGAGGAGATCGGCGCGATCATCCTGGCCAAGAAGCTGCCAGTGCTGATCGGCGTCCAGGATCTGTCGACCACCGACATCTGCGTGGAGCTCGAGCTCGACAAGAAGTCGACCGTCGATCCCGAGCTGGTGATGGCCTACTTGTTCAAGCACACGCGGCTGCAGGTGTCGGTCAAGGTCGACATGACGGTGCTGATCCCGACGGCGAACCCCGAGGTCGGCGCGCCCGCACGACTGGACCTCAAGCAGATCCTCCAGCACTTCATCGAGTTCCGCTTCCTCACCGTCCGTCGGCGCCTCGAGTTCGAGCTGCGCCAGCTCCGCGAGCGCATCCACATCCTCGAGGGCTTCGAGAAGATCTTCGATGACCTCGATCGCGCGATCAAGATCATCCGGGCCTCCGACGGCAAGGCCGACGCCGCGCAGAAGCTGTGCAAGGCCTTCGGCCTCGACGACATCCAGGCCGACGCGGTGCTCGAGACCAAGCTGTATCGGCTGGCCAAGCTCGAGATCGGCAAGATCCGCGAGGAGCTGGCGGCCAAGCGGGCAGAGGCCACCCGGCTCGAGGCCCTGCTCAAGAACAAAGCCAAGTTCTCCGCGCTGGTGAAGTCCGAACTCGAGGCCGTGGCCACCGCGTTCCCCGATGGCCGTCGCACCCGCATCAGCGACGAGGACGTCACCGAGGAGTTCACGGCAGAGTCGTTCATCGTCGAGGAGGACGCGGTGGTGTTGGTCACGCGCGACGGTTGGCTCAAGCGCCAGCGCACGATCAACCTCGAGACCACGCGCATGCGCGAGGGCGACGAGCCGCTTGCGCTGGTCGGCGGCAGCACCCGCGAGTGCATCATCTTGCTGACGAACCTCGGCACCGCCTATGTAGCCCGCATCAACGACGTGCCGGCGTCGTCGGGCCATGGCGTGCCGGTGCAGAAGCTGTTCAAGTTCAAGGACGGCGAGCGCGTGATCGCAGCGGTGGGCACCGATCCTCGGGTGATGCCGGAGTTCGGCCACCCCAAGCCCGAGCTCGGCGAGGGCTACGAGGAGCCGTATCCCCACATCATGGCGGTCACCAAGCGCGGGATGAGCCTGCGCTTCACGCTGTGGGCGCACCGCGAGCCGAGCACGACCCGCGGCCGCATGTTCGGCAGGCTCGGCCAGGGCGAGGGCGGCACGGACGAGTTCGTGTCGGCGTTCAAGGTCTACGCCGAGGACGACGTGTGCGCGGTCAGCCACGAGGGCCGCGTGCTGTGCTGCAACGCGCAGGACGTGAACCTGCTGTCGGGCGCGGGCAAGGGCGTGATCTTCATGCGCCTCGACCAGGGCGATCATGTGTTGGCCGCGTTCCTCTCGAGCACGCCGGTCGTGATCGAGAAGTCATCGGGCGGCACACAGAAGCTGTCGGGTGAGGACCGCGAGCGCACCGCCCGCGGCGGCAAGGGGCGGGCGGCGTTCAAGCGTGGCCACGTCAAGAAGCTGAGTTTCAATCCGCCTGCCGTACCTGCGCTCGGCGGCGACGGCGAGGAGTGAGTTCGCGATGGCCAAGCCGGACACCAAGACCGCCAAGAAGGGCTATGACGCCTCGTCCATCCAGGTGCTCGAGGGCGTGGACCACGTCCGCAAGCGCCCAGGCATGTACATCGGCGGGCTCAACAAAGAGGGCCTGCACCACTTGGTGTGGGAGATCCTCGACAACGCCGTCGACGAGGTGATCAACGGCCACGCCACCGAGATCCTCGTCACGCTCGACGACGATCACAAGGGCATCACCGTCACCGACAATGGTCGCGGAATCCCCGTCGACATGCATCCGCAGCTGAAGGTCCCCGCGGTCGTCGCGGTGTTCACCAAGCTCGGTGCCGGCGGCAAGTTCGATGGCGAGAGCTACAAGCACTCGGGCGGCCTGCATGGCGTCGGCGCGGCCGTCGCCAACGCGTTGTCGGAGAAGCTCACCGTCACGGTGTGGCGCGAGGGCACCCGCTGGCAGATCGGCTTCGTGCGCGGGGTGCTCGCGGGCAAGCTCACCAAACTCGGCGCCGCCCGGGGCTCGGGCACCACCGTCCATCTGCGCCCCGACCCCCAGATGTTCGACAAGGTCGCCCTCGATCCGGTGACGCTGCGCGAGCGCCTCGAGGCCAAGAGCTACCTGCACAAGGGGCTGAGGATCACGTTCGTCGATCCCAAGGCAGCGGCGCCCGAGCACTACCACCACCCGCAAGGGATCTTCGAGTACCTCGGCAAGATCATCCAGGTGCGTGGCAAGCCGTCGATCCACGTCGGCAACTTCGCCCTCGAGCGCGCCGAGGATCCCAAGATCGAGGCCGCGTTCGCGTGGACCGAGTCGACCGAGGACGCGATCTACTCGTTCGTCAACGGCGTGCCCACGCCCGACGGCGGCACCCACGAGCAGGGGCTGCGCAACGCGCTCAGCAAGGCGCTGCGCAACTACATGACCACGCACAACCTCGAGCCCAAGGGGCTGGTCATCGCGCTCGAGGACATTCGCGAGGGCATGGTCGCCATCTTGTCGACGTACGTGCTCGAGCCGCAATTCCAGAGCCAGACCAAGAACCGGCTCAACAACCCCGAGGTCACCGCCCAGATCGAAGGCGCGATCCGGCCGGTGCTCGAGCTGTGGCTGCACGAGAACCGCAGCCGCGCCGAGTCGATCGTCGCCCGCGTGATCGCGTCGGCGCGCGCCCGCGCGGCGTCACGCGCGGCCAGCCAGAAGGTGTCGCGCAAGACCGCGGGCGGCATCCGCCTCAACCTGCCCGGTAAGCTCGCCGACTGCGGCAGCGACGATCCGCGCAGAAGCGAGCTGTTCATCGTCGAGGGCGACAGCGCCGGTGGCTCGGCCAAGATGGGCCGCGACCGCGAGCACCAGGCGATCTTGCCCCTGCGCGGCAAGGTGCTCAACGCCGAGCAGGCCAGCTTGACCAAGGTCCTCGAGAACGAGGAGCTCGGCAACGTGGTCAAGGCGCTGGGCTGCGGCATCGGCAAGGAGTTCGACGAGACTCGCCTGCGCTATCACAAGATCATCTTGCTGATGGACGCCGACAGCGACGGACACCACATCGCGACCTTGCTGCTGACCTTCTTCTATCGCTACATGCCGCAGCTCATCCGCCGCGGGTACGTGTTCTTGGCCCAGCCGCCGCTGTTCCGTGTCGACATCGGCAAGGTCACCCACTGGGTCGCCGACGACGCCGCGCTCGCGACCCTGCTCGCCCAACCGGGCCGCGGCAAGCCCGAGATCACGCGGTTCAAGGGCCTGGGCGAGATGATGCCGCAGACGCTCAAGGAGACCACCTTGGACCCCAAGCGCCGCCAGCTCATCAAGGTCGCGATCCGCGACGAGCTGGCGACCGAGCGCACCATCAGCGATCTGATGGGCAAGGACACCGCGGCGCGCTACCAGTTCATCATGGACCGCGCCTCGGAGGCCGAGGCGCTCGACGTGTGATACCTGCCGCTTCGCGATCACAGCCAGCGCTTGCGGCGGAAGTACCAGATGAAGATCACCGCGGTGACGCCCATCACCGTGAGACAGGCGACGTAGCCGTAACGCCAGTGCAGCTCGGGCATGTTCATGTCCGAGGCCCCGGGATCGAAATTCATCCCGTACACACCGGCGATGAAGGTCAGCGGTAGCATGATGGTCGAGATGAGGGTGAGCACCTTCATGATCTCGTTGAGCTTGTGGCCCTGCATGCTCAAGTAGGCGTCCATCGTCGAGTTGACGGTCTCCTTGAAGCCCTCGGCGGCATCGACTACGCGCACGAAGTTGTCGTAGGCGTCGCGGAAGAACGGGCGCGCGGTCTCGGGGACGATGTCGAGATCGCGGTCGCTGCCCCGCGAGAGCCGGTTCAGGACCTCGCGCTGGTGGACCCCGACGCGGCGCAGCCGCTGCACGTTGTCCTTGATGTCGAAGATCACCTGCAGCAGGTGGGGCCCCGAGTCGCGGATGATCGCGGTCTCGAGGGCGTCGATGTCGCGGTCGAGTCGCTCGTTGAGGGGCAAGAAGCGCGCGGTCAGGATCTCGGCGATCGTCGCGGCGCACGAGGCCGGTCCGGCGCGCAGGGTCGCGGCGTCGGCCCCGGCCTTGGCGAAGGTCTGCTCGATCGAGGGCAGCGCGTCGTTGTGCGACGTCAGCAGGTAGTTGCGGCCGATCATCACGTCGAGATCGCAGAGCGTGAACTCGCTGCTGCGCTCCCAGCCGGGCACCAGGGCGTGCCACACCACGTAGATGTAGTCGTCGAAGCGCTCGAACTTCGGCGTCTGCGCGTCGGCGAGCATGTCCTCGATCGAGGTCGGGTGGAGCTTGAAGACGTCCTCGAGCAGCTTGCGTTCGGGCTCGCCCGGATCGAGCAGATCGACCCAGACCACGGTGTCGGGATCGGCGAGGAGGGCGGGCAGGGCGTCGAGCTCGGCGGGAGACGGGCTGGCGTCACCGGGGCGGATGGCGATGATGCGGGTGGCCACGGCGCCGATCCTATGTCCGCCGGGCTGCGGGGCCCGCATTCGCAGCGAACTCGAGGCGGGGGCCGGTCCGATCACAGCGCAACTCACGCGCTGGTCGCCGCGGGCCCATGCGGGTGACACTTCCGCGCCGCCGGAGCCCGATGGCCAAGTCCCGAGTGCAGGTCGTGTTGCGCAAGCCACTGCGCGCGGCGGTGGCCGCGGGCCACCCGTGGATCTTTCGCGACGCCCTACAGCCGTTCGAGGTCCCGGTCGGTCGCGTCGTCACGGTCGTCGATGCGAAGGGGGCGTTCGTCTGCCGCGGATGGGTCGAGGACGGGCCGATCGGCGTGCGCGTCTGGACCGCCGACGACGAGGCGGTCGGGCCCCCGCTGCTCGTCCGCCGCATCGAGGCTGCCGCCGCCCTTCGTCGCGTCGTCGTCCCCGCCGACACCACGGCGTATCGGCTCCTACACGGGGAGGGCGATCGGGTGCCCGGGGTGGTGTGCGACATCTACGGCACCATCGCGTCGGTGCAGCTCGACGGCGCCGCGGCGCTGGTGTGGCGGGCGGCGATCCTCGAGGCGCTGCGCCCGGTGCTCGAGGGCCTGGGCGTCACCGCTGCCCTGCTGCGCACGGGTCGACGCGGCAGCAAGCAGATCGAGCAGGCGTGGGGCGATCCGCCGCCGGATCCGATCGCGGTACGCGAGTGCGGCACGGTACTCACCGGCAGCGTGCTGCGCGGGCAGAAGACCGGGCTGTTCCTGGATCATCGACTCGGCCGCGCCCGGGTGCGCGATCTGGCGGCGGGCGCTCGTGTGCTCGATCTGTACGCTTACGTCGGCGGCTTCTCGGCGAACGCCGGCCGCGGCGGTGCCGAGCAGGTCGACACCGTCGACGTCGCGCCCGAGGCGATCGCGGCATCAGCCCGCACGTGGGCGGCCAACGGACTCGAGCCCGCGCGCCAGCGTCCCCACGTCGCCGACGTCCCGGAGTTCCTCGCGGCCGCGCTCGCCCAGACGCTCCGCTGGGATCTCATCATCGCCGATCCTCCGAGCTTCGCGCCCAACGAGGCGAGCAAGGCGGCGGCGCTGCGCAGCTACGCGCTGCTGCACACCGCGTGTCTGCGCCTGCTCGCGCCCGGCGGATTGCTGCTGGCGGCCTCGTGCTCGAGCCATGTGCGGCCGGGCGAGTTCGAGGCGGCGCTGGCCCAGGGCGCCGCGAAGGCCCGGTGCGTGCTGCAGGTGCTCGAGCGTTGGGGTGCACCCGGCGACCATCCGCGCCTGCTCGGTTTCCCCGAGGGCGACTACCTGAAGGCCGTGCTCGTGCGCGCCTGCGCGTGAGGTCAGTCGTCGCGATTGATGTCGCGCAGCGCCTCGTCGTACAGCCGCCTCAGGCTCGGGTCGGCGTCGACAGACCGCGGACGCGCCTTGGCGGGAGCGTTGGGCTTCGCCGCGTTGGCACCGGCAGCCGTGCTGGTCGTCTGGTTCGCCGCACCCTCCCGCCGCGGCACCGAGCTGAGCAGGGCCTCGATGCGCTTGCGCTTGAGGTCGAGCAGCTCGTCCGGTGAGAGCGGCGCGGACACGGGCGGCGCGGTGGGCGGCTCACCGAGGGCGCTGGGATCGAATGCGCTGGGGTCGTAGGCGTCTGCGTCGGCCACTTGCTGTCGCTGCAGGTCCAGCTGCTGCTGGTGTTCGCGCTGCTGCTGCTGCCATTCGAGCTGCTGCTGCTGCTGCTGTTGTTCGAGCTGCTGCTGCTGTTGTTCGAGCTGCTGCTGCTGTTCGAGCTGCTGCTGGTACTGGTGCAGCTCGAGCTGGTGCCGGTATTCCGCGAGCTGTTGCTGATACTGCTGCTCGGCGAGGCGCTGCTGCTCGGCGAGGAGTTGCTGCTCGAGTTGCAGTTGCTGCTCGAGTTGGAGTTGCTGCTCGAGTTGGAGTTGCTGCTCGAGTTGGAGTTGCTGCTCGAGTTGGAGTTGCTGCTCGAGTTGGAGTTGCTGCTCGGCCAGGCGTTGCTGCTCGAGCTCCATCATCGATGCCACCCCGTGCACGTCGCCGACGCCGCCCAGCGCGTCCAGCTCGGCGAGCGCATCGCCATCGTCGTCGAACTCCGCGAACACGGGGGCCGAGGCGTACCGCGAAGGTGCGCGTTGTGGCGGCAGCTCGGTCGCCTGCGGGGCGTCAAAGGGCAGGGCTTTTGCGTAGGCGTTGGGATCCTGCGCCGGCACGGCGAGCAACGGCCGCTCGGGCATCGCGGGAGCGGGCCACGGCTGCGGCGCATGGGTGGGGAAGGAGGGTTGGGCTGCGAGCGGCTCGACCACGAACGCGGCGGTCGGCTGCGGCACGCCACCATCGTCGTCCCAGTCATCGCGCACAGGCGTGCTCCAACCACCGTCGTAGGGACCCGCGTCGCGGTCGATCGTCGGCGCGTGCGGATCCGGATCACCCACGTCCCAACCCGCGGCGACGTGCATCGCCTGCTCCCCTGTGTGGATCGCTGCGCCGGCGTAGAGCGACGCGAAATCGATCTGCACTGTCCGCGTGTGTGGCACCTCGGTGCTCAGCGTCGCATCGACGTCGATCTCGAGCGTCGCCTCCTCGAGCCCCGAATCGCCGGCGATCGGGAAGAACGCCGGATTGGCGGGCGCGGGCGCGTCTGGGCCGAACACGCGGGTGGGGATGTCGTCGATCTCGCCGGCGGTGAACGGTCCGGCGCCGAACTCGGCTGCGGCGGACTGCGGCGAATCGGCGCTGCGCAGCATCTGTTCGAGCATGTCGACCGCCAGGCAGTGATCGATGTACGCCTCCAGCCGCGCGCGGCCGTCGTGCTCGAGCTCGACGAATCGCAAGCCCCAGACGTAGCCGGCGCCCTGCTCCTGTGGACCAGCCCAGGCGACTTCGGCCCAGGCGCCGATCGGGCCGCCATCGACCTGGATGACCACGCCCACGCGCTCACCGCTGGGCGGCTGCCACGGCGACTCGACGCAGCAACCGCCGGTGCCGAGATCGCGGGTCCGCAACCGGACCTCGCGCGAGCCGACCGCGGCGATCGCTTCGCCAGTCCAGTCGACCCGCGGTTGCTGTCGGCGATCGTGGTGCGTCATCCGCCGGCACTCCCCCGAACGACGGTAACGCGTTTGGCCAGGCCGGTCACCGGGTCCGGAGACCGCGGTCGCGTGACCGAACGGGGGTCGCAGGCCCCGTCCCCGCGTCTCGCCGACGTCACGCCCGCGCCGACGGGCGTGCGCTCGGCCACGGGCACGCACGTTGCGCGGCGTTCCGCACGAAGCCGCGGGCGGGTGGGCCCGCGGCGGTGCGTGCGGTACGGTCGGGCGGATGGCCGACCGCGTCCAAGCTTCGCACATCCTGCTCATGTACCAAGGCTCGATGCGCTCGACCGCATCGCGGACCAAGGCCGAGGCCGAGGCCGAGATCGCGCGGATCGAAGCCGAACTCGGCGACGGTGGCGATTTCGCAGCGCTCGCGCGCGCGCACTCCGACTGCCCGTCGAAGGCCAAGGGCGGCGATCTCGGCAGCTTCGGCCGCGGTCAGATGGTGGGTGCGTTCGAGGACACCGCGTTCGCTCTACCGGTCAACGGCACCAGCGGCGTCGTCGAGACCCCGTTCGGTTACCACATCATCCGCCGCAATGGCTGAGCGGACCGCGGTGCTCGGCTACAAGATCTGCACCGCCGATCAGTGGTCTTCGTGCACGGGCACCGGCGTGCTGCCACCGTCGCCGGTCGATGCCCGTGACGGCTTCGTCCACCTCTCGAGCGCCGCCCAACTCGCCGAGACCGCGCGCCGGCACTTCGCGGACCACGAAGAACTGTGGCTGCTCGCCCTCGACATCGCGGCGCTGGGCGATGCCGTGCGCTGGGAGCCGTCGCGGGGTGGCGCGCTGTTCCCCCATCTGTACGGATCGGTGCAGGCGACCGCGATCCAACACGCCGCTGCGCTCGTCCGCGACGACGCGGGATCGCTGCAGTGGCCGCCGTGGGCCGCTCAGCCGGCCGGTGGCACCGATAGTGCGCGCACGCCCGATGCCCCGGCGAAACCGTAGCCGACCGCCGCATCCACGCCCGACACGGTGACGCCCGCGCGATCCTCGGCCTCGAGCGCGTGTGTGCCGGCGTCGAGCTCGACGTGCAGGTAATGGTGCAGCACCCCGTCCAAGGTGCCCAGCTCGCGCAACGCCGAGGTCTCGATGGCCTCGCCGTCGAGGCGCAGTTCGCCGTCGCCGCGCACCACGACCGTCGCCCAATTCGCAGCGTACCCCCGCGGCACGGCGAACAGCGATCGCGCCTCGTGCTGCCCGGTGGGCGTGACCACGATCATCGACGGATCGCCGAGCCCCGAGTCGGTGACCTCGGTGTTGCTCAGGGTGAACTGCGTGATCGAGAACGACTCGTCGTCCCCCAGGCTCCGTACGGTGAAGGGCGTGTCGCTCGCGAACCACGTGCCCTCGCCGGCGCCGAGGGACTCGGGCGCGGCGCTGGGGCGCTCGGGGCACCACAGCAGCTCGGCGCCCTCGCTACCGGCGAGGATCCGGTAGAACGCCGGCGCGTCGCCGCCGTCATCGGGGTGGGGTGGCGGCGCCACGGCATAGGCGCTGCCCCACGCCGTCACGGGCAGCAACTGGTGCTCGAGGTGATCGGCGCAGCAGACCACGCTCTGCGCTGGGATCGCGGTCGCGACGTTGCCGGAGAACACGGCCACCGGTGCGCTGGCGTGGACGCGCGCCCCCGAGAGGTTGCCGCCGCTGGCGAGCGCGTCGGAGACGAAGGTGGCGACCTCGCCCCGATCGAGGATCACCGTGTCGTCGTAGGCACCGACGATGGGGGACGTCGGTGCGAATTCGACGGTGGTGCCGTCGACGGTCGCGACGATCGACACGAACGCGCCGGCGTTGACGGGCGTCGGATCGTCGGGACCCATGCCGAGCAGGATGCCATCGGCGGTGGCGGCGACGTAGTCCTCGCCGAGGGCGTTCTCGGGCAGCAGCAGCGAGGCGTCGTTGGAGTAGACCTCGACCGTGTTGCCGTCCGGATTGAACTGATAGGCAGCGATCGGCACGTCGCTCTCGACGCGGAACGCGATCCCGCCCGTCGTCGACGTCGACGCGGCGATGTTGGCCTGGCCGAGCGCGAAGGTGTGGGTGGCGAGCGGCGCCAACGTGGCGAGCTCGAGCGGCTCGTCGTCGTCGCCGGCGAATACAGTGACGCGCGCATCGACCAGCGCCGAGACGTTGGCGACCACGACCGCGAACGGCTGATCGGCGGCGGGCGGCGACATGTCGGTGCCGCGCTCGTCGTTGGGCAGATCCACCGCCCAGAACGTGCAGCCCAGGTTGCTCGGCGCGTCGACGACATCGTCGCAGGTCAGCGAGAAGCCGACGTTGCCCGCGGGGCCGCCCACGTCGAACTTGAAGCCGTCGCCGTCGCCGTCGTCGTCGTCGTCGTCGTCGTCGGCGAGCGCGCAGAGGTCTACAGGCGGATCGATCGTGCCGCTTCCGACCGTGAGATCGCCGATGGTGGAGTCGGAATCGCCGGCGCTGCCGATCGGCGCCGGCGGATTGCGGTCGGGCTCACCGCAGCCGCCCAGAGCGATCGAGAGCACCCATGCGCGACGGTACGCCACCATCATGGCTGTAACATGCGAGGCGCGCCGCGGCCACGGGTGCAGGCACGTCCACGCACGCAGTCCGGTCGGGGGACACCGGGCACACCGGAGCTCGGATCGCGGCGCCCACTTTGCGCCCACCTGGGCTCCACTGGGCTCCACTGGGCTCCACTGGGCTCCACTGGGCTCCCACTGGGCTCCACTGGGCTCCCACTGGGCTCCCACTGGGCTCCACTGGGCTCCACTGGGCTCACTGGGCTCCACTAGGCTCCACTAGGCTCCACTGGGCCCCCGCTGGGCCCCCACTTTTTGCCCACTTTGCGCCCACTGGGCGCGCACGTGGGGGCGCCGAGCCGACGATGCCGCTTGGTGTGGTTTCGACGGCGGGCGTATGCTGCCCGGGCATGGGCGCACGCCAAGCTCTGATCGACGCCACGACCTCCTATCTGCGCAGTCACCCCGAAGAACTCGTCCGTGTGTTCCGCAACGCGATCGGTCTGCGCTTCGGGGTGCCCATCGCCTCGCTGCGGTTTCTCGCGGGGCAAGGCGGCGATGGCGGGCCCAAAGACATCGAGATCGATCCGGATCCTCCGGGCATCCGCGTGGCGGCGACGCTGGGGCTCATGGGCACCACCGTCCGGGCGGTGACCTCCATCTTCATCGAGCGCATCAGGCTGTCGGCCGAGGAGCTGCGCGTCGAGGTCCGGCTCGAGGGCACGACGCTCCGCGTCCTGGGCGAGGCCGATTCGCCGGTGGCCGCGCTCATCCGCTCGGGTGCCCTCGATCTGACCAAGAGCGGCAACCTCGCCGCGCACCTGCCCAAGCTGAACGCGTTGCTCGGCGAGTCGACCGGCAATCGCCTGGTCATCGACCTGATGAAGCACCCCAAGATCGGCAAGAACAAGGCGGTGCGTCGCGTGCTCGGCCTGGTCTCGTCGGTGGTCACCGTGCACGGCGTCGAGTCCGACGACGGCCACCTCGACGTGTTGCTGCGCGCGTTCCCCCGGGGCTTCGGCGGCGCAGTGCGGGCGGTTCGCGACCACCTGTTCACCGACGGTCCGCCGTGGATCCGCGGCATGCTCCCGGGCCGCCGCGGCACCGAGGCGCGTTCGGGCTACTGAGTCCTCGTTCCAGACCCGCGGCGCGCGTCCGGGGCCCGTGCCATCCGCAGCTTAGAACATCGCGTGATCGCCGAGCTCCTGCCCGGCGAGGCCCTCGCGCAGCACACGTTCGTAGTGATCGCGCAGCGTGATCTCACCGAACGACGGGGTCGCCTCGGCGTCGTAGCGACCCTGATCGGCGTTCCAGACCAGCATGGACTCGGTGGCGTAGTAGCGGCCGATGCGGGCGAACTCGGCCTTGTCGCGCAGCGGCGGGAACACGCGGGCGAGCGCACCCATCACCCCGACGATGGCGTCGAACAGGCGCAGCGGCACGCGACGGAACCGCGGCGCGCGTCCGCACAGCGCGAAGAGCAGCTCGCCCTGGTTCCGGGGAGTGATCGGCGCGCCGGGTCCACCGACGGGCAGGATCGCGTTGCGGCGCCCGGGAAGATCGAGACAGTCGGCGAGAAATCGCGCGAGGTCGGCCTCGGCGATCGGTGTGCACGCGGTGCCCTCGCCGTCCCCGAACATCACGAACGGTTTGCCGCGCCGCACAGCGTCGACCTGACCCGATAGCGACTTGAAGAACGCGGTAGGTCGCACGATGGTGTGATCGATGGCGGCGTCGACGAGCGCGGCCTCGAACGCGAGCTTGGCCCGCTGGAACTCGAGCGCCGGCTTCTGCACGCAGATGGCCGAGAGCAGCACGAATTGCCCGGCGCCGGCGCGGAGCGACGCCTCGAGCAGGTTCAGGTTGGCCTGGTGCTCGACGCGCCACGCATCGCGCACACCGCCAGTGCGGGTCGCCAGGCACGACACCGCGACGTCGAAGCGGGCGTCGGGACCGAGCGTCTTGGCGAGCGCGGCGGGGCAGGTGACGTCGGCGAAGCTGAGCTCCGCGCCGGCGAGCGCCCGCTGTGTCGCGGCGGCATCCATGGAGCCGCCGACGCCCGCGCGGGGCCGCGCCAGGCAGGTCACCGCGTGACCGCGGGCCACCAGCGCCTGCACGACGTGGCGTCCGATATAGCCGGTGCCGCCGGCCACCAGCACCCGCTTGGGCGTCGTCGCGACGGCCGGAGTTCCATGCGTCGTGGTCATGCGTGGGCTGCTCACTCGACGACGACGCGATCGCTGGGGCCGCGGCCGAAGGTCTCGGGATGGTACATCTCCTCGGCCCGCGGCGGCGGCACCACGAACTCACCCGGCGTCGTCGCGCGCGCCACGTACGCGTACGTGTGCACGCCCTCCGACAGCAGCGAGGTGAAGGCCTCGACGCGATCGTCGCGCAGGTTCTGGTGCTCGTACCACGTGCGCCACCACCACCAGCCGCCGCGCTCGGTGCTGCCGTCCGCGGCATCCGGCGGCAACGCCCCCGAGGTCGCGAGCGCGGGGTTCACCGGCTCGAGCCCGGCGGGTAGCGGATCGACGAGGGCGACGTGATGACGCCGGGCGCTGGCGACCATCTCGAGGTGCACGCGGACGCGCGCGCCGGCGGCGATGCGCCACGTGCCGTCGTCGTCGCGCCGGACGTCCGCGGGATCGTCGAGGGCCTCGTAGCGGCGGCTCACGGCGAAGCCGGCGTCGTGGGCCGCCATCGCCAGATCGCGCGGGGCGTAGCGCAGACCCATGCGGTAGTACAGCCGTCCCGGGCCCTGCTTGGCGAGCACGATGTCGACGCCAGCCCTGGCCTTGCCGCCGGCGAGCACGGCCATCGGGATGTCGATGCGGTGCGATTCGGTGGTGCGGCCGCGGAAGCGGTGATCGCCGGCGTATTCGCTGCCGAGCCACGCCTTCGCCACGAAGTCGGGCGTGGCTCGCTCGAACGTCGCGAAGTAGCGGCCCATCGCGACGAGCACGAACGCGTTCTCCTGGGTGCTCGACCACCGGCCCGCGACGCGGTGATCGAGCAGGCCGCGCACGAGCTTGGGGATTACGTCGTTCTTGGGATCCGAGGCGATGAGGCCTTCGAGCAAGATGGCGTCGACCCGTCGATCCGAATGCAGCAGCAGGTGGCCGCCGTCTGTGTAGTGCGTGGTGAAGTGCGCGGCGGCAGCGGTCTCGCTGACGCGGCTTCGCAGCAGGGTGTGGATCGCGGTCACGGTCGCGCGCGAGCCGGGGTCGCCGGCGAACGTCGGCAACAGCCACGCGACCAGTTCGAGCGGCTGCTCGGCGAGCGGCGTCTCGTCGAGCAGCGCGTGGGCACCGCGGACGTCGGGCGACCCGCCGACCGCGAGCACGTACAGCGCGTGGGCGCGGATGCTGCGGGCGACCTCGACCGGGTAGTCGCGGGGGATCCGCCGCCGGATGTCGCGGAGGTAGCCGCGCGCCGATTCGAGCATGCGGGTGTCGACCTCGAAGCCTGCGAGTCGCGCTCGCTCGAGGGCGTGGGTGACGTGGGCGGTGAGGTGCGGCCACGCCGGATATCCGCCGCCCCAGAACGAGAACCCGCCGTCGTCGGTCTGCATGCGCCGCAGCGCATCCACGTCGCGCCGCACGGCGGCGACGAGCTCCTTGGCGGTGGGCAGGCCGCGGGCGCGGAAGGCCTCGAGCACGTCGCGAAGCGCCGCGACGGCGAGCACCCGCGACGCGATCTGCTCGCTGCAGTCGAACGGGTAGGCGACGAGGTACAGCACCGCGTCGGTGAGGGCAGCGACGGCGGTCGCGCTCGTCGAGATCTCGAGGCCGCCGAACTGGGGGAACACGGCCGCCGGGGCGCGGATCGGCTGGGCGATGGCGCCGTCGTCGATCTCGCCGTAGGTGGCGAACGCTTCTGTGGTCGCCGGCGTCCACACCGGCAGCTCGAACTGCGCGGCGTCGGTCCACGTCGCGGACGCGCCGGCGCCTGGACCCGCGGCCGCGGTGGCACCGACCTGGAATCGCGCGGTGCCGGCGGCCTCGGCTCGCGCGGGGAAGCGGACCTCGACGCGATCGTTGGCGGCGACCTCGATGCGGCGGCCGCCGCCGGCGGTGAGCTCCACGTTGTGGGCCCGCACGGCGACGTCGACGGTCAGCGCCGCGTCGGTTTGGTTCTGCACCACCACCGGCAGTTCGATGCGATCGCCGAAGTTCATGAACCGCGGCGGCGATGGCCGGACCATGAGCGGGAGCCGGGCCGTGATCGCGGCGTCGCCGGCACCGAACTGCCGGGCGCCGGCGACGGCGATCGCCATGATGCGGTAGCGCGTGAGGTTGTCGGGCAGGGTCACCGGCACGCTGGCGCGGCCGGCCGCGTCGGTCGCGATCGAAGGGGAGAACAGCGCGAGCGCATCGAAATTGGTGCGCAGCGCGATCGGTGCAGCGTCGCCGCGCGCCGGGGAGCTTCGCTTGTTGCCGGCCATGGCCCCGGGCATCGGCGGCGGCGCGCCCTCGGGCGCCGCGGCGGAGTCGGCGTCATCTCCGGCCATGCGCATCCCGCCACCCCCCGCTTGCGCGCCCGCGGTGGCGATCGGCGACGCGGCCGCGCGCACCACCTGCGCCCGTAGATGATGGTCACGGACGCCCGGATCACGCGGCGCGTAGAACGTCGCCAGCGGATCGGTGAGGCGATAGCCGGTCAGCGCCAGCACCGACTCGTCGACGACCACGAGCGCGACCTCGGCCCCTGCGACCGGCTTGCCCTGGGCGTCGCGCACGTCGACGGCGACGGTGGTCGTCCCGCCGGGCTCGAGCTTGGCCTGGGCCGGGCGCACGTCGAGGACCAGCGCCCGCGTCCGCGGCGGGATCGACACGTTCGCGGTGCCGGTCGCGAACGCGACCTGCCTCGGCGCCGCTGCATTGATCTTGCCGTCCGCGCCTCGCCTGGGTGCGGTGCCGATGAGATCGACCTGCACGTGGACGTTGGGCACCAGGGCTTCCGTCACCGGCACGTCGATCACGGTGGAGGTGCCGCGGAGCGTGATGCGGCGGGCCTCGACGATGCCCGAGCGACGCAGCGTCACCAGGCCCTCGGCGTCGGGCCAGGGCGCGGAGACGGCGATCTTCGCCGTCTGGCCGACCTCGTACGACTCGCGGTCGGGGATGAGCAGCACCTGCTCCTGGCTGACGTCGCGCGGCGCCGGCAGATCGCCGCCTGAGACCCACAGCTCGATCTCGGTGCGGGATGTCCGACCCTGCGGATCGGTGGTGGTGGCGACGATCCGATAGCTGCCACCTGTGCCCGCGGTGAAGCTGCAGCGCACCGGTTGCTCGGCGCTCTCGAGATCGCAAAGCTGCGGCTCGAGTTCGGTCTCGACGTACTCGCCGGCCTGCTGCTGCCACAGCAGCCGCACCGCACGCATCGCCACGGGCGCGCCGGTCTGGCGGGTGCCGTCGATGTCGACCACGACGGCGTCGATCTCGAGAGATTCGCCCGCCTGCACGAACGCGCGCTCGGTCCGCAGGCCGACGTAGTGCGCGGCGGGGTGGACGATCGTGTCGGTGCCCTGCGTCCACGCCTGACGATTGACGTCGAGCACGGTCGCCTCGGCGCGCAGGTTCATCGCCCGCGCGGGGTTCACCGTGAGCAGATCGATCGCGAGCCGATGCACACCGGTGGCGTCGGTCACCGCGCTGAAGCCCTGGCTCCGCGGCGCATCCGCGGGATCGGGTGTGCCCGGTCCCCAGTGCCGCCAGAAGCACCACCACGCGAGGACCTTGCCGAACTGCCACCCGTCGTGCCCCGGCGGCTGGTAGGCGCCAGGCGAGGACGTGATCTGCCAGTCGACGCGGGCGCCCGGCACACCGCCGCCCGCGTAGTACTGGGCGCTGACGGTGGCGACGGTCTGCGTGCCGACGACGTGCGGTCCCTCGTCGAGACTGGTCGTGACCTCGTACTCGGGCCGACGGAATTCCTGGACGTCGAAGCTGTGCCAGTGCTGGGTACCGGGCGCGTCCTTGGCGACGCCCTTGGCGGTGAGCACGAGTTGGGCGCCGCCGAGGTTCATGGTCTTGGGCAGGGCCAAGGTGGTGTCGAAGGCGCCCAAAGCGTTGAGGCGCAGGCTGCCCGACTTGATCGCGTTGCCCTGCGCGTCGGACAACGCGTACGCGACGTCGCGGACCGCCGCGGCGGTGCCGACGTCACCGCCGACTCCGCCGCCGATGCTGCGGATCCAGCCCTTGATGTGGACATCTTCGCCGGGCCGGTACAGGTGGCGGTCGTCGAACACGTGCCAGCGCAGCGTGTCGGTCGGCGCATTGCGGAGCCACGACCCTTCGCCGGTAGACCACCACCACAGCGCCTCGGGCAGGAACGCCACGTCGTCGCCCTTGCGGGCGATGACGACCGGTGCGGCGGTCTTGGGCAGCGGCAGCCGGGCGAGGCCGTCGGCAGCGCTCTTCGCCCTGGTCCCGGGCCGCAGCTCGATCTCGACGCCGGGCTCGGGCTTGCCGTCTTGCAGCGCCGACGCCCACACCAGCATCTCGTCGTCGTCGACGTGCGCCGACAGGCCCAGCCGCGTCGCCTGCACCCAGGCGATCACGCGCTGCTGCATCCACGGATCCTTGGGTTTGCCCGGCGGCTCGACGATCACCACGACGTGACCGAGTCCGCCGCGCAGCGCCGCCTTCAGATCGATGGCGGTCTCGACCGTCGCGTCGTCGTCGCGGGCGACGTCGATCTCGCGGTCGAACACCGTGCGCCAAGGTGGCGCGATGCGCCGCGGGTCACGGCTGGTGGTCTCGATGAGCTGCAGGTACTGGCGCCAGTCGTCGGGGCCGACCGCGAAGGCGCGGGCGCGGAGCTTGCGGTGGTTGACGGAGTAGACCGAGAAATCGGCACCACCAGCAGGATCGAGGACGACGAGGCCCGAGCCCGCGGCCGACAACGTCTCGGGGGCCGCGCCCACGCGGAAGGTGGCGACCTCGGCCTTGCCCAGGGCCTGGCCAAACGTGTCGCGCAGCGTCGGCGCCACGGTGACGGTGTACTTGGTACGCCCGTGCGTGCGCCCGCTGACTACCATCGTCTGGCCCCAGACCTCGACGCGCATGTCCTCGATCGGTGGGTCGGAGGTGACCATCCTCGCGTCGAAGCGCGCCGCGTCGATGGGATTGGACAGCTCGAACTCGAACGGCTGACCCGGCGAACAGGTGCCGTCGTAGCCGCAGCGGCGGGCCGTGACGCGCATCGCTCCGTAGGTGCGGAATCCGTTGCGGGCGACGCGATCGTCGAGCAGCGGCCCCTCGGCCGAGGGCAGCTCGGGTCCGATCGTGACCTGCACGCGGCTGTCGCCGGGCAGCGCGTCCACCGGCACGACCGCGAGATGGCGGCCGGCCGCCGCCTGCCGCGAGAGCCCGCGGACGGTGTCGTCGGCGGCGATCTCCTCGGGCCGGGCCAGCCGCACGCCGCGGGTCTTGCGGCCGACGGCGAGGCGGATGTGGGGGACGATCGCGGCGGGGTCGATCGCCTGATCGAAGGCGATGAAGATCACCGGCCGCAGGCGCACGGGTTGATCCTCGGGGTGGAACTGAACCACTGTCGGCGTGGGGGTCTCGAACGTGAACGCGGTGGCGCGGCTGGTCGTGGTGCCGACCGCCGAGCGGACGCCGGCGGGGATCTCGACGCGATAGCGCGTCGCCATCGGGAAGCGGTCCTCGGGATCGAACATCAGCGTGCGGGTGCCGAGCCAGCGCCACTTGCCGGCGGGCATCGGTGACAGCGCCACCGGCACGTCGCCGGCGGCGATCTCGTCGATGGACGCGAGCGCGATCATCGGGTGCGAGAACGTCACCGACAGATGCGGTGCCATCGGCACCGCGCCCTCGGGGGCGAAGCGCGTGACCTCGAGGGGACCGGTGGGCCGCGCCGGGGTGGGCTTCGGCGCGCTCGCGGGGGGGAACGATCCCAGCACCGTCTTGCCCGTGACGGGCGGCGGCGCCGATCCGGGGCGCAGGGCGAAGTCCTGCTGCTCGTCGGCGTCCGCGGGCAGCTTCGGCAGTCGCGCGAGCACGCGAGCCGTGTCGGCCTCGCCGAGCACCGTCGCCGCGGCCAGCGGGGGGCGCTGGGCGGTGCCGCCGTCGTCATCGGCGTGTCCGAGGGCGATGGTGAGCCCGGGCTCGTCGCCGGTGTGCACCGGTGGGGCGACGTCGTCGGGGTCGATCACCGCGAGCGGACCCGCCTTGTTGCCGCGGCACGAGAGCACCGTGAGCACGAACAGGGCACCCAGGAGAAAACGCCAGGAACGAATGCGCATCGCGTCGACACCGTGACCGTCACCGAGCAGCACGTGGGCGGCGGCGGCACGCTAACACCCGCGCCGTCGCCAATGCGTGCGGCGATCCCGTGCGGTTCCGCATCCGCAGGTCGAGCCGCCGCGCTCGGATCAGAGGTTGTCCCAGGAGTATCCCTGCCGCTCGACGACGCGGTCCGCGAGCGCCTTGATCGCCTCGTCGTCGTTGTCGTCGATGCGCCCGAAGTTCGTGGCGATCCGCCGGCGGGCCTGGCCGCAGAAAATGCCGAGGATCTCGAGTTCGTCGGCCGCGGCTTCGGGACCGCGGGCGACCACCGAAGCGTTCACCCGCGAGATCACCGAGGCCAGCACGAACAGATCGATCATGATGTCGGCGAGGCGACCCGACGCGAGCTGCTTGCCGATGATGTGTTTGCCGTGTTTGCGCAAGATGCGATCGGCGGCGGTCGCGAGGTCGCGCGTGCAGCCGGCGAACACGGCGGCGGCGGTGGCGACGGCGGGGTCGAGCTTGGTGAAGGTCGGCTTGGCGCGGCCGATGTTGGTGGCCAGCGCGGCGCGGCGCAGGGCATACGCCGACATCACGCCGAATCCCTTGATCGGGTGATCGAACACCCCGCGCAGGCTCGACGACAGCTCCGCGAGCTCGGCGCCGACGTCGTTCATCGCCGACAGGGCGATGAACAGGCGCAGCACCTCGTTGGTGCCCTCGAAGATGCGGTTGATGCGGCTGTCGCGGACCACCCGCTCATACGGGTATTCGCGCATGAAGCCGTTGCCGCCGGCGATCTGCAGGGCCTCGTCGGCGGTGCGCCACAGCGCCTCGCTGGCGAACACCTTCGAGATGGCGGCTTCGATCGCGTACTCCTCGTAGCCCTGATCGATGATACCGGCGACGAGGTTGACCACGGATTCGGCGGCGTAACAGTCGACCGCCATCTGCCCGATTTTGCGCTTGATCATGCCGAACTCGGCGATCGGCCGCCCGAACTGCCGCCGCTCGCTGGCCTGCTTGCTGGCCGCCTCGATGAGGTGCTTCATCGCGCCGACCGCCCCGCCGCCGAGGCCGGTGCGACCGTTGTTGAGGATGTGCATCGCCACCTTGAAGCCCGCGTGCTCCGGCCCCAGCAGGTGCGAGGTCGGCACGCGCACCGCATCGAAGTAGACCGACGTGGTCGACGACGCGCGCAGGCCCATCTTGTCCTCGTGGGGTCCGATGCTGACGCCGGGCATGTCGCGGGTCACGACGAAACCCGAGAGCTTGCCGCGCTCGTCGGCGCCGCCGGTCTTGGCGAACACCGTGAAGAAGTCGGCGATACCGCCGTTGGTGATCCACAGCTTGCTGCCGGTGATGATCCAGTCGTCCCCGTCGCGCACCGCGGTGGTGCGGATCGACGCGGCGTCGGAGCCGGCGCCGGGCTCGGTCAGGCAGAACGCCGCGATCATCTCGCCGCTGGCGAGCTTGGGCATCCATCGCGCCTTCTGCTCGTCGGTGCCGTACAGCAGCAGGCCCCGCATGCCGATCGAGCTGTGGGCGCCGATGGTCACGGCGACCGACGCATCGTGACGCGCGACCTGCTGCAGGGTGCGCGAGTAGGCGGCCGCGTGCATGCCCATGCCGCCGTGCTCCTCGGGGATGACCAGCCCGAACAGGCCGAAGCCGCGCAGCTCCTCGATGAACGCGGGCGGAAATTCACCCTCGGCGTCCCAGCGGCGGAACTCGTCGGCGCGAGGCCCCAGCAGCTCGTCGACCGACGAGACAACCGCGCGCAGCGTCTCGCGCTCGTCGTCCGTCAGCGTCGGGTAGGGGAGGATCACATCCTCTTCGATCGCGCCGTGGCAGAGCGAACGGACGAAACTGATGCTCGTGTCGGCCATCTCCCGATGTTACCGCGATGCGGACGTCAGCCTCGCGGACCGCGGATCCCGGTCGGCGACGCGGAGCGTCGACAGTCCGCGTGCAACGCGCTGATTGACGGACTTCGTCTGCGGGGGTACACACCGCCAGCTCCGATGCGAAGCGTCGGATGGCGGGGCGTAGCGCAGCTTGGTAGCGCGTTCGGTTCGGGACCGAAAGGTCGGAGGTTCAAATCCTCTCGCCCCGACCAGTAGAGACCGCCGCAGCTCCGGCCCCCCCCCCGGGGCCCGCGATCGCGCCGACCGACGTCCCGCAACGCCCGCGCCCGGCCCGCGGCCGCCGGCTCGACGCCCACAGGGGTCGACCGCTACAGTCGCATGCATCGGCATGACTCCCTCCACGAGCGCGCGCGGCATGGCGTTCCTCGGGTTGCTCGAGCAGCTGCGGGGTCGTTTCGGTGCCGCGTCGATCGGGGCCGCACTGCAGCGGTGGGGCCCCGCGATCGCAGCGGCCACGGCGAGCCGGATCGCGAAGACGGAGTGGTACCCATACGCGGCGCTGGTCGAGCTGCTCGTGGGCGCCGAGGCGGAATTCGGCACGGGCGATGGAGCATTGGTGCGGGCGCTGGGCGAGGGCGCCGCGAAGCGTGATCTTGGCGGCGGGACGTTCTCGGTGCTGCGGGTGCTCGCGTCGCCGCGGCACCTGATCAGCTCGTGCGAACGCGTGTGGCCGCGCTACTACCTGAACGCCGGCAAGATGATCGCGGTACGCACGGAGCCGACCTCTACGGTGCTGCGCATCGTCGACTTCCCGACCATGGCGCCGCAGCACTGCCGCATGATGGAGGGATGGATGACCTCGGCGATGGCGCAGCTCGGCGCGCAGGTGCTGCCCGGCGGGCGCGAGACGGCGTGCGTGAGCCAGGGCGCGCCGTTCCACGAGTTCAGCTGCGCATGGACGACGTGAGGCGCCGAAACGGTGGCCGTCGCCGCGGACCCCTCCGCGAGGCACGAGCCCATGCGCACACCGTGCGTATCTGACGCGGCGAGGCATGCGTCCACGCCGCGAACTTTCGACAACACAACGGCTGAACGGGCATCGCGTGTGGCGAAACAATTGCAGCGGTGGCGGAGGGTCCTGCGAGCACCCCCGGAATGAGCACCC
Organism: Nannocystales bacterium; assembly: GCA_038325765.1. GTDB lineage: Bacteria > Myxococcota_A > Polyangia > Nannocystales > Nannocystaceae > Xiheibacterium. Next base: position 11,195 of record JBBQJI010000060.1, on the reverse strand, counting down.
CATGAACCTGCGAATCGCCACCCTCGTCCACGCGCTGGTCGTCTTGTTCGGCGTCGCATGCATCCCAGCGGCTTCGGCGTCTGCCGCCGCCACTGAACAGCCCGATCGCACCCGCCTGAGCGAGAAGGTCAGCGGTCGAGTGGCCCGCGGCGTGATCGATGAATCGCTCTCGGCGCTCGATGCCCCGGAGAACCGCGCGCGGCTCGGCCGCATCCTCAACTCGCCGCAGATGCGTGACGCCCTCCACGATCTGACCGAGTCGATCGTGAAGGGCGTGTTCGACGGCATGGCCGACGGCATGGGCAAATCCGGGATCGGTGACATCGACGTCGCCGCCTCGATCGGCAAGGGCATGAACGAGCACGTGACCCCGGCGGCGGCCCGCCTGACGTACAGGCTCGTGGACTCGGCGCTGACCGCCTCGCTCTCCGACAAGCACATCGCGCAATTCGAGAAGCTGGCGCAGGGGGTGACCCACGCGGCGGTCGCTGGCATCGGCAGCGGCCTCGAGCACGAGATCGGGCCGGCGCTCGCGGCCACCCTCGAGAAGGATCTCGGCCCGGCGATCGGCATGGTGATCGAGCGCGATATCCTGCCCTCGGTGGGGCGCGGTCTCGACAGCCCGGAGATGAAGTCTGCCATCTCGAACCTCGTTCACTCGGTCGCGACCGAGCTGGTGTCCGGCACCGATCAAGCCCTCGATGTCGCCGCGGAGAAGAACCGCGAGGACGGCCAGGAGAGCAACCTGCAGATCTTCGGTGGCCGCGTCGCGATGGGCTACGCGATCTCGCTGTTCGTTGCGTTCGCCTTCGGCACGATGCTCATCGTGATGACCGTGGTCCTCGTCCGCAGCAACCGCCGTCAACGCCGGCAGCAAGAGGCGACCGCCAAGCGCGAGGCGGCCATGCTCGCCCTGCTCGAGGAGATGGAGGGCAGCGAGTCGGACACCCAGACGGCGGCGCAGCGGCTGCTCCGCGACCATATCCGCGAGCAGGCGAGCTGACAGTCGTGTCTGGCAGTCGTGTCTGGCAGTCGTGTCTGGCAGTCGTGTCTGGCAGTCGTGTCTGGCAGTCCTGCTCCGGCAGCGCCGCGGCTAGATCACGACGGCGAGCCGGGTCTGGCCGACGCTGAACTCGTCGTTCTCGCCGAGCTCGACCGGGTGGTCGATGGGCGCGTCGTTCACCCGCACCTTGCGGTCGTCGCCGAGCGGTCGCAGGTGGGGGCGGTTGGGCACGCCGCTCCACTCGAGGACCGCGTGGATCCCGGGCACGTTGTCGTCGCGGAGCTTGATCTCGCAGCGAGCGCCCGAGCCGATGCGGTACGAGCCGGGCAGGAACAGGCGATCGTCGAGGGTCGCGTCGGGGTGGAGCACGCGCAACGTCGCGGCGACGGGGATCCCCATGTCGCGGTGGAGCACCAGGCCCAGGATGTTGGCGAGGGCGCCGGCGTCGGGTGGACGGCGAACCGGATCCTTGTCGAGGGCGCGGGCGATGCCCCGCACCAGTGCTTCGGGCAGATCCTCGCAGCCGGGCTGCTCCTCGAGCGGCACCATCGGCCGCAGCGCGTGGGCGCGCAGCCACTCGGCCGGCGTGTTGCGCAGCTCGTACTTCACCTCGGTGAGGCTGCGGTCGGACCAGAACGGCGCGCGGGCCGAGAGCAACTCGTAGAGGATCGTCGCCAGGCTGTAGACATCGGACGCCGGCGTGAGCACGCGGGTCTTGAGCTGCTCGGGCTGGCTGTAGTGCGGCGTGCCGACCACGAGGTGGGCTTCGGTCGCATTGACGCCGACGACCGGCGTGCCGTCGAACGATCGCGCGAGGCCGAAGTCGAGCATCTTGATCTGGCCGTCGGTCTCGACGAAGACGTTCTCGGGCTTCACGTCGCGGTGCACGATGCCCATCGCGTGGGCCTCGGCCAGTCCGAGGCAGGCCTGGTGGACGATCGTCACCGCTTGGGCCGGGTGCAGCGGCGCCTCGAAGTCATGCCACGCGTCGAGGCTGCTGCCCGCGAGCAGATCCATCAGCAGGTAGATGTGGCCATCGGGGCGCAGCCCGCAGTCGAACGTGCGCACCACGTGGGGGTTGGTCAGCGTGCGCAGGATCGTGATCTCGCGCAGCGCTCGCTGGGCCTGATCACCGGCGGTGACCGGCTCGCGCGTCAGCTTGAGCGCGAGGCGCTGGTCGTGGCCGGGGACCTCGACCTCGTACACGCGCGCGAAAGAGCCGACACCGATGACCCGCACGATGCGAATGGTGCCCGCGTAGACATCTCCGGGCTCGAGGTCGAGCGGCATCGCGCCCGCAGACCGTACCACGACGGCGCACGTGCGGTGTGCTACCACCGAGGCCGTGGAGCCCACTTCGCTCGGCGATTTGTCCGACGGCGCCCGGACCGGTCGCTTCGGCGCCATCCGCCTGCTCGCCACCGACGTCGACGGCACCCTCACGCGGGGCAGCGCCCTCGATCCGCGGGTGGTCGTCGAGATCGCGCGCCTGTGCGAGCTCGGCATCGAGGTCGTCCCGGTCAGCGGCCGGCCCGCGGGCGAGATCCTGGGCCTGGTCCGCTACCTGCCGGGGGTTCGCCGCGGCATCGCCGAGAACGGCCAGGTCGAGGTCGTGCCGGACCGTCCCGTGCGCTGGCTCGGGCCGCCGACCGACCGCCCCGCGATCCGCGAGCGCGCCCTCGAACTCGGCCGTGCCCACGGAGTGCCGCTGCGCACGACCGCCGACGATCCGTTTCGCGTGGGCGACGTCGCCTTCGAACGCGACGGCGCCACCGACCAGACCCTGCTCGCGCTGGTGCCCGCGGTCCGGGCGGCGGGTCTGTTCGTCACCTGGTCGAACGTCCACATCCACTTCACGCCGAGCTCGCCGGACAAGGGCGCAGCGCTGCTCGTGGCCGCGGGGATCGACGGCGGGGCGATCGCCACGATCGGCGATGCGCCCAACGATGCGGGGCTGTTCGTCGCCGGGCGCTTCGGGGCGACGGTGGGCACCGCCGACGTGCTGCGGCAGCGGGCGGCGATGCCCGCCATGCCCGAATTCGTCACCGCCGGCGCCGAGTCGGCGGGTTTCCTGGAGCTGGCCGCCGTGCTCGTCGCCACACGCGCGTGACAGGGAAGCGCTGGTCGCGCGGGAGCCGGGACACCCCGACGCTTCACGAAACTTTGCACACGCCGACCAAACCGCGACGTGTTGGTTCGGGTCACACGCGGTGGCAAAGCCCCTCGGCTTGCTAACATCCCCCTGCCCGCGCGCCGTCCTCTCCGACTGGCGACCGGCGTCCTCTTCGCATGCGCACTTCGATCTCCCCGCTCGCGCTCGCGCTGCTCCTCTTCGGCGCCTGTGGTGGCCCGCCCGGCGCGATGGCCAAGGGCGCCGCCGAGGACGACGCCACCGAGCGTGCGGCCGCGGTCGTCACCACCACGGTGAAGTCGGGCGCGATCGATGCCGAGCTCACCGCCGCCTCCACGATCGAAGCCGAGCGCATGGTCACGGTCCACGCCGAGTCCACCGGGCGCGTGGTGGGCCTGGGCTTCGAGGAGGGCGACAACGTCCGCGAAGGCGCGCTGCTCGGGCGCATCCGCTCCGACTCGCAGAGCAGCGGCCTCGATCGCGCGTCGACGTCGTTGGCCCAGGCCAAGGCGGATCTCGCCACCATCGAGGCCCTCTTCGCCAAGAACGTCGCCTCCAAGCAAGAGCTCGACTCCGCCCGGCTCGCATACCAGACCGCCGTCATCGACGTGACCGATCGCAAACGCGATGTCCGCAACACCAAGATCCTCGCGCCGCTCGGCGGTACGATCACCGAGCGCACCGCGAGTGAAGGCGGCTTCGTCACCAGCGGCGCCCAGGTCGCGACCATCGTCGATTTCGATACGTTGGTGGCGCGGGTCTACGTGCCCGAGCGCGAGCTCGATCGCATCGCCGTGGGGCGGCCGGCCGAGATCGTCGGCAAGGCCGCGCTGGGTCGCCGCGGCACCGGCAAGGTCAGCCGCATCGCCCCGGTCGTCGACGCGACCACCGGCACGATCAAGGTCACCGTCGCATTGCCCCGCGAACTCGTCGGCGACAAGGGCTTTTTGCCGGGGATGTACGCCGAGGTGACGCTGACCACCGAGTCGAAGCGCAACGCGACGCTCGTGCCCAAGCAGGCGCTCGTGCGCGACGACGACGAGGTCTTCGTGTTCGTCATCGATGCCGATGCCGAGGGCGCACCCCGGGCTACGCGCACCCGCGTGACGCTCGGCCTGCAAGATGACGTGAACGCCGAGATCCTCGAGGGGGTGGCGGTCGGCGCCGAGATCGTGGAGTCGGGGCACGCCGGTCTCAAAGACGGCGCCCTCGTCGAGCGGGTCGACGGTACCGGACAGCCGGTCGAGCCCACCGCCGCGTCGGCGAGCGTGGTCCGCCAGGGCGACAACGCCCCGCCCGAGGGCGCGTGAGCGCATCCCGATGAGCGACGAGGGTCAGGCTCCGGGCACGGCGACGCCAGCCGCCGATGCCGACGTCGTCGCGCTCGCGCGCAAGATGGACTTCTACCGCGTGACGACCACGCGGCCGGTCGCGGTGCTCATGGTGTTCCTGGCGGCGTTGGTGTTCGGCGCGTTCAGCATCCGCTTGCTGCCGCTCAACCTCATGCCGGACATCAGCTATCCCAAGCTGACGGTGCGCACCGAGTACCCGGGCGCGGCGCCGGCCGAGGTCGAGGACAACGTGTCGCGGCCGCTCGAGGAGCTGCTCGGCGTCGTCACCGGACTCACGCGGATCGAGAGCATCTCGCGGGCCGGCGGCAGCGACGTGGTGCTCGAGTTCGCCTGGGACACGGACATGGACGAGGCGTCGCAGGACGTGCTCGAGAAGCTCGACGTGGCCCGGCCGGCCCTGCCCGACGGCGTCGAGCAACCGCTCATCTTGCGCTACGACCCCACGCTCGATCCGGTGCTCACGCTGTCGCTGTCGGGCGCGGGCGAGCGGTTCGACGGCGAGGCGGGTCTCAAGCTGCTGCGGCGCATCGCCGATCGCGAGGTCCGTCGCGTCCTCGAGCCGGTCGACGGCGTCGCCGCGGTCAAGGTCAAGGGCGGCCTCGAAGAGGAGGTGCAGGTCGAGCTCGACGAGGGCCAGCTGCGCCGCACCGGTATCGGCGTCGAGACCATCACCAGCCGCCTCGCCGCGGAGAACATCAACCTTGCTGGCGGCACGATGCGCGACGGTCGGACGCGCTATCTCGTGCGCACCGTCAACGAGTTCATCGATCTCGACGACATCCGGGAGATCGTGATCGTGCGCCGTGCCGATCGCGACGTGCGGCTGGGGGATCTGGCCCAGGTGCGCTCCGGGTACCGCGACCGCGACGTGATCACGCGCGTCGATGGCAAAGAAGCCGTCGAGGTCGAGATCTACAAGGAGGCCGACGCCAACATCGTCGAGATGGCGACGAGTGTGCGCGCACGGATCGACGGCAAGCTCGCCCCCGAGCTCGAGGACGCCTACGGCGCCAAGGTGGCGGTGGCGGCCGATCGCTCGCGGTTCATCGAGTCCAGCATCGACGAGGTCCGCGACACCGCGGTGGTGGGCGGCGGGCTCGCGGTGCTGGTGCTGTTCTTGTTCCTCCGCGATTTGCGGGCGACGCTGGTGGTCGGAATCTCGATCCCGGTCAGCGTCTTGATGACGTTCGCGCCGCTCAACCTGTTCGGGATCTCGCTCAACATCATGTCGCTCGGCGGCCTCGCGCTGGGCGTGGGCATGCTCGTCGACAACTCGATCGTGGTGCTCGAGTCGATCGATCGCTGCCGCAACGAGGGCGACGATCTGGTGCGCGCGACGGTGCGGGGGACCGCGGAGGTCGGCAGCGCCGTGGTCGCGTCGACGCTGACCACCATCGCGGTGTTCTTCCCCATGGTCTTCGTCGAGGGCATCGCCGGGCAGATGTTCGGCGACCTGGGCCTCGCGGTGGTGTTCAGCCTGCTGGCATCGCTGGCGGTCGCGCTGTTCCTCATCCCGATGTTGGCGTCGCGGCGAGGCCTGGGCGATCTCGCGGGCGGCGACGGTATGCCGGGCGGCGTGGGGCTGCTGCGGGGCCTCGGGCGTTCGCTGCGGCGGTGGAACAGCGCGGGTGAGCTCCACGCGGCCATGCGCGAGATCCGACGCCGACCGGCGAAGGCCTTGCTGCTGCCGTACTGGCTGCTCCGCCTCGTCGTCCACCTACTGTTCGAGATCGTCGGCAAGCTCATGCTGGTGGTGTTCGTGCTCGGCACCGCCGCCATCGCGGGCGTCATATGGCTGCTGCTCCGGGTGGGGATGCTCGTGGCCCGGCCGGTGCTGTGGGCCTTTGGCGCCGCGCTCGGTGCGGTCGAGCGCGCCTATCCCCCGCTCATCCGCTGGTCACTGCGCAACCGGGTGATCGTCTATGCGGCGTTCCTCGGCGCCATGGGCTTCATGGTCTGGGGGGCGGGGCGTCTCGACACCGAGCTGGTGCCCGAGATCCACCAAGGCGAGTTCACCGTCGAGTTGGCGCTGCCGATCGGCACGCCGTTGCGCGAGACCGACGCCCGCATGGCGCCCCTCGAGCAGGCCGCCATCACCGACACCCCGGCGCTGCGATCGCTGACGGCCACCATCGGCACCGAGCGCGACAACACCGACTCCACCGAGCGCGGCGAGCACACGACCCGGCTGCGGATCGATCTCGACCGTGGTGAGCCGCCGTCGATGATCGACGCCGTGCGCCAAGGCGGTGTCATCGCCCAGTCCGAACAGATCGAGGCCGCCGCCCGCGATGCCATCCGCCGGATCACCTACCGCGTGCCCGATCTGCGGGTGAACATCACCCGGCCGGCGCTGTTCTCGTTCAAGGCCCCGGTCGAGGTCGAGGTCCGCGGTCTCGACCTCGACGATCTGCGGCGCGCGACCGACACCGTCGCTGCGCGCCTGGGCGAGATGGACGGGCTGCGCGACGTCGAGTCGTCGATCCACCCCGGCAGCCCGGAGGTCCACATCGTCTACGACCGCGAGAAGCTGGCGCGGTTCGGGCTCGACATCCGCACCGTCGCCGAGCTGGTGCGCGACAAGGTCCAAGGCGCCGAGTCCACGTCGATGCGCCGCAGCGATCGCAAGGTGCCCATCCGGGTGCGGTTGTCGGGCATCCGCGAGGCCTCGGTCGACGAGCTCGCGGCGCTGGTGGTCAACCCCGGCGGCACCTATCCGATCCCGCTGTCGGCGGTCGCGCAGATCGAGATCGGGCGCGGCCCCAACGAGATCCGCCGCGTCGGCCAGCAGCGCGTCGGCGTCGTCACGGCCAACGTCGAGGGCAGCGGCCTCGGGGCGGTCAGCGAGAGCATCGAGGCGGCGATCGGGGAGCTGCCGCTGCCGGCGGGGGTGGACACGGCGATCACCGGTCAGAGCGAGGAGTGGGAGACCTCGTCGAGCTCGCTGTGGCTCGCCCTGGGGCTGTCGGTGTTCCTGGTCTACGTGATCATGGCGGCGCAGTTCGAGAGCCTGATCTATCCGTTCATCATCCTGTTCTCGATCCCCCTCGCGCTGGTCGGCGTGATCGCGGCGCTGCTCGTGCTCGACATGCCGCTGTCGATCGTGGTGTTCCTCGGCGCCATCTTGCTGGCCGGCATCGTCGTCAACAACGCGATCGTGCTCGTCGACTACATCGGGCAGCTCAAGGCCCGGGGGCACAGCACGGCGCTGGCGATCGAGCAGGCCGGCGTCGTCCGGCTGCGCCCGATCCTGATGACGACCCTGACCACCGTACTCGGCCTGGTGCCCATGGCGTTGGGGCTCGGCGATGGCGCCGAGATCCGCATGCCGATGGCGATCACGGTGATCGCCGGGCTATCGCTGTCGACGCTGCTCACACTCATCGTCATCCCGACCCTGTATGCGGGCGTCGACCGGCTGGCCGCGCGCCTGGGCTCCCGCAGCTCCGCCGCGGCGCTGCACGACGAGCTCGCCCGCATCAAACCCGAGCAGCTCGCCGCCGAGGGCGACGCGGATCTCGACGACTGATGCTGCCGGGATTCGCCGATAACCCCGTGGTCCGGGGCGCGCTGCGCCGTCCGATCGCGATGATGATGCTGCTGCTGTCTGCGATGGTGCTCGGGGTGATCGCGCTGTCACGCATGCCGCTCGAGCTGATCCCCTCGGGCTTCTCGGCGCCGTTTTTGTCGGTGTCGGTGCAGTATCCCGATGCCACCGCCCGCGACATCGAAGAGCGGATCACCCGCCCGATCGAGACCGCGGTCGCGACCACGCCGGGCATCGACCAGATCATGAGCACGTCCACCGCCGGCTCGGGGCGGGTGATGATGGTGTTCGCGAGCGACGTCGACATGGACGTCGCCTATCGCCAGGTGCGCGATCGCATCAACCGCGTGCGCCCCGATCTGCCGACCGACGTCAAGGACGTCAAGATCCGCAAGGAGTCGGGCGAGTCGATCCCCGTCGCCTTCTACGGCGTGCTGTGGGACGAGGACATCGCCGACCCGATGCGGGTCATCGACGAGCAGCTGGTGCGGCCGGTCGAGCGCATCGACGGCGTCGGGCTCGTCAACATGTGGGGCCGCGCCGATCCGCAGGTGATGATCGACGTCGACCGCGCCCGCGCCGAGGCCGCGGGGGTCGACATGGTGGGCCTGGTGTCGTTGCTGTCGCGGGCGAACTTCACGCTCGCCAGCGGCGCGCTCGAAGATGGCGGCAAGACCCTGCTGCTGCGCTCGGTGGCGGCGTTCCGTTCCGCGGAGGAGATCGGCGCGATCATGCTGCGCCCCGATGGCTTGCGGCTGCGCGACGTCGCCGAGGTCCGCCTCGGGCAGCCCGAGCGCACCCGCTACGACCGCTACAACGGCAAGCCGTCGACGGTGATGTTCGTCGTCAAGGAGTCGCAGGCCAACACCGTCGAGGTCTGCGACCGCATCACCGCGGTGGTCGACGCCGCCCGCTCCCACCCCGACCTGCAAGGCGTGGAGATCGTCGAGGTCTTCGTGCAGGGCGACATGATCCTCTACAGCCTGGATCAGGTCGTGGGCTCGGGGGTGCAGGGCGCCTGGCTGGCGCTCTTGGTCCTCATGTTCTTCTTGCGGCGCGTGCGGCTGACGATCGTCATCGCCCTGTCGATCCCGCTGTCGCTGTTCCTGTCGCTGCCGGTGATGTACTTCACCGGCCAGAGCATCAACCTGGTGTCGCTGGTCGGCCTGATGATCTGCATCGGGTTGGTGGTCGACAACTCGGTGGTGGTGGCCGAGAACATCGCTCGCTTTCGTCGCCGCGGGATGGGGCCCCACGCCGCGGCGCTGCAGGGCGCAGGCGAGGTCGCCCTGGCGATGTCGCTGGCGACGCTCACCACCGTCATCGTGTTCCTGCCCGCGGCGCTGCTGTCGGAGGGGCCGACCCAGTTCTTCATGGTCCGCATGGTGACGCCGGTGTGTGTGTCGCTGCTGGCGAGCCTGTTCGTGGCGCTGGTGTTGGTGCCGCTGGCGTCCGCGACCCTGCTGACCGACTCCGAGCTCGGCGGGCCGCTGCGAAGGTGGCCGCGCCTGGCCCGGCTCGACGCGCTGTGGAAGTCCGCCCTGGGCCGCGTCTACGAGGCCACACTGGGCCGGCTCAACGAGGCCTATGGCCGGCTGCTGCGCGTGGTCCTGCGCCGGCGCATGGACGTGGTGGTGGTCTCGCTGCTGGCCCTCGCCTCGACGGCGATCCCCTTCATGAACGTGCGCTGCACCCCGGGCGAACAGTTCGGCACCCGCCGGGTCGAGATCCAGTACTCGATGCCGAGCGACACGACGCTGGACGAGGCCAACGCCTTCTTCCTCGAGCTCGAGGACATCTTGGCGCGTGAGGGTGACGAGTGGCACGTGGCCGGCTACTGGTCGGGCTTCGACGAGAGCACGGGCACCATGTCGGTGTTCTTCGACAAGCCCCAGCCCGGCGACATGCCCTTCGAGAAGTTCGCCAAGGAGCTCGCCGATCGGCTGCCGACCAAGGCCGGCTGGCGCAAGACGTCGAAGTTCGGCGAGGGCGATGGCGGCCGCGACGACTCGTACCGCGTCTCGGTGTACGGCGACGATCACGAGCAGCTCGCCGAGGTCCGCGAGGCGATCGAGGACGGCCTACTGCAGATCGAGGGCGTCGACGGCATCCGCGGCAACGGCGAAGAGTTGCGTCGGCGCGAGGAACTCGCGCTTTCGATCGACCGGGCGATGTCCGAGCGCTTCGGGGTCTCCGCCGACGGGCTGGCCAACACCGTGGCCTATGCGATCCGCGGCGCTCCGCTGTCGCGCTTTCACACCGCCGACAAGGAGATCGACGTCCGCATCCGCTACCGCGAAGAGGACCGCCGCGACGTCGACGAGATCCTGGCGTGGACGGTGCCGACCCGGCAGGGGGGCAGCGTGCCCATCTCGGTGCTCGCCGACAAGATGGTGACCCGCGGCGAGGCCTCGCTGCAGCGGGTCAACAAGCGGGTCGGGGCCACGGTGCGGCTGGATCTGGCCAACGATGACCGTGAGGCGACGATCGCCCGCATCGACGCCTACATCCGCGACTATCGCCTGCCCGAGGGTCTCTCGTTCGAAGCCACGGGCGATCGCGCCGCGATGAACGACATGGCGCGCGACCTCATCGGCGCGATGGGCCTGGGCACGATCTTCATCCTGCTGGTGATGGGCTTTTTGTTCGAGTCGTTCGTGCTGCCGCTGGCGGTGCTGCCGTCGATCCCGCTGTCGTTCGTCGGGGTGTGGTGGTTCATGTACCTGTCGGGCGCGCCCATCGACCCGCTCGCGGGGATCGGCATCGTGCTGCTGCTCGGTGTCGTCGTGAACAACGGCATCGTACTCATCGACTTCGTCAACGCCGCCCGCAAGCAGGGGATGTCGCGCACCGAGGCGATCGTGCAGGCCGGGCGCCTGCGCTTCCGGCCGATCATGATGACGTCGCTGACGACCATCGGCGGTCTGCTGCCCCTGGCGATGACCCAGCCCACCGGTGAGGGCATCGCCTACCAGGGCTTTGGCCAGGCGCTGCTGGGCGGCATGACCACCGCCACGATCCTCACGTTGGTGGTGGTGCCGGTGACCTACTGCTACCTCGACGATCTGCGCGAGGCCACGGCGGTGTGGTGGCGCCGGATCGTGGCGATTGGCCGCAGGCGCTGAGCGGCCGCTGCGATCTCAGGCGGCCGCAACTTCGCCG
>JBBQJI010000059.1:0-39414 GCA_038325765.1 Nannocystales bacterium | reverse complement strand
CGCGCGCGTGTTCGCCATCGATGTCTCCGTCTGCACGCGCTGCAACGGTCCCATGCGGCTCGTTCGCGCCGTCACCGACGTCGACGAGATCGCCACGCTCCTGCACGGCGCCAGGCCTCCACCTCGGCTGCCCACGGTGGGCCAACAGGTTCTCTTCGTTGCGTGATCGCACCGCGCGACCGACGGTTCGCAGTTCAAAACGCTTAAGCACGAGCAGCTTTACCCCGCGGTTCACGCGGTCGAGTTCCTCCTGCACCTCCGGAGGGAGCGGAGGTGGCGGAGGGGGGCGCTTCGCCTCCATGAAGTAGGAACTGTATGGGTGCTGAACGCCGGCCAGGTGGAAGGATCGGGCGCAGAGATTCGAGAACTCGCGCGTGGTGTTCAGCGTGTTCCGGTCCACCACGTGATGCCGGCCGTTCTTGCCGCCCTCGATGGTGCACGAGAGTCCAGCCACAAAAACCAACTCCTTGTCATGGATGTACTTGGGTGCCTCCCAGAAGCCGGCGGTTTCCACCAGTGTCGTCGATTCTCGCCAGTCAGACGGCGAAAGCCAAAGCGTGCGCGTCGTGATCTCGTGATCGGCGTTATCGTAGCGGCGCGACTCTCTCGTCTTTTCCACGAGGTGCGTACCGCCGCTATGCACCTCGACTCTGATGACGAAGATCCGGTTGTCCGTGACAGTGTAGAGGCGGTAGCTCTCGGGTCCGCCCCGACGAGCGAGATTCGGCTCGTCGAGGGCCCGTCGCCACGGCGCGGTGAGCGGTGCCGGCTCAGCGTGCCAAACGCATCCCGACATCAGGAGCGCAAGGATCGCACCGAGACTCGAGCCAACGCGAAACACGTTCATGGAGTCCCTCGCCTCAGGGCACATTGTTTATCCACTCACCAAAAAATCTGTACACCTTGACGGAATCGTCCTTGTTCCCAAGCACGTAATGACGCCGGACACGGGTCGTCTGGAAGAGACTATCATGCGTCTCCTCGTCGTGGATACTCGGACCACTGTCACCACCCTTTGGATGGCTGTGGAGTGTAGAACACCTCTTCCCGTCGGGCGGCGCGCCCGGCCAGTTCTGTCTCCGCGAGTCCTCGCGCTGAGGCGTGAGTGGATCGTCCGGCACACCGAAGTAGAAGTTCGAGCGCGTCCAGCCACTATTGTCCTCCTGCACGACAACGCAGCAGCGGTGCTCGCGCTCGCGAGGTGAAGGGTGATCTCTTGGAGGCGATACGTGACGGCACAGGTCATGTCGTCGATGGTCCCGCGCCGCGGCTCAGGCGGAACCATTGCGGCCTGTGCTCGAACTCCGGCACGTCGACGATGAAGTCCTCGGCGACGATGAGCACGTTGCCGTCGACGTCGAGCGCGACGAGCGGGCGTAGGGCAACCGGCTCGCGTGCGACGAACAGCTCGACGCCCATGCGCTGCAGCTCGAACTTCGCGGCATGAAAGAGCGTGAACGGCAGATCGGCGAGCGCGAAAGGTGCTGTGCGTGGCGGATGCGGCGGGAAGTACCGGAGCATCGTGCTCGCAGCGACGTACGGGAGGTCGCGCGCGAGGAGTGCGTCGACGAGCGCACGCGGATCGAAGTCCGTATTGCACATGATCGCGGCGGCGTCTTCGAATTCCCAGAGCACCGGGTGCTCGGTGTGGAACGCGATGTCGATCGCCGACGCATCGCTTCGCACGTCGCAGCGCAGCGGTGACACCGCTTCGATCACGACGTCGCGCGCGCCGTCATCGGCAGCGTCGAAGCCCCAGTCGCTGCCCGACTCCCGCGCGGCGATGTAGAGCGGATGCTCCCACCACGGGTAGAAGCGAAGGACGACGCGCGCGCTCGCGGGCTCGCTGTCGGCGAACGAGACGTCGGTGCGGACGATCGTGCCGTCGATGTGCGTGAAGCGATCGACGACGTCGCGGAAGCTGACGCGGGGCATCGGTGAGGGACGCGCACAGCGTAGCGGATGTGGATGGGCGCGCGCGGTGTCCTCTCGTGCGCTCGAGCGGTTCGAAGCGGGTATCCGCAGGGGAGCGGAGGTGGGTCGCGGTCCAGAAGTGAGCCGGGACACGTGGTTGTCCGTGCGGGTTGCGGCGGGGCCGCGACACCGGGCACAGGCGTGGTGGACGGGCCCGTTGGAGCCACCGCGGTCGCCCGAAGTGCTCTCGGGGTCATGCGACAGACGCGACTGGCCAAGGGCGCGCTCTGACGACGCACCTGTCGAGCGCCGGCCACCTCGGCGAGGTAGCCGGCGCAACTCGACGCCCACGAGTTCATCCAGGGCTCAGACCGACGGCTCGAGCTGCGAAAGCGCGGGCGCGACCGGATTCGCCGGCTCCTCCCCCGAGTCCGCCTCGCTACCCGCGGTGCGCCCAGGCCGACGCGCCGTCGGCCGCACCCGCGACGCCAGCTCGTCCTCGCCCGCGATCGACAGCGTCGCCGACAGCAGCGTCGCGACCTTGCGGAACGTCTCGTCGTACGCCTCGAGCGCGCGGTTCTTCGTCGCCTGCGTCCCCTCGGCTTCCCGGACCTCGCGCGCGACGACGTCGATCGCCTTCTCGAGCGGCGTGATGCGATCGTCGAGGCGCTCGACCCAATCCTCGGCGCGGAACGTCGCGCCGCGGACTCGGGACTTGGGCAGCTTCTGGCTCGACAGTGCGGCCGATACTCGCGGGCGAGACGCGCGAGCACCACTGGATCGCGCGGCGTCGCACCGGTGAGCCGCAGCATCGGCAGCGCAGCGCCGCCAAGCAGGCCGGTGACGACCTCCCGGAACTCGACGATGTCCGCGTAGAGTCCGGCCGCGATCTCGTCGCGCTTGGCTCGCGGCGCTTCGTCGTCGGCGAGCTCGCGCTCGTGCTCGATGTCGGCATCGACGAGCGCACCGGTCGCACGCGCGAGCGCGGCTTCGGACAGCGCGAAGATCGAGCCGAGATCCGGGAGCTTCTGCCCCTTGCCGACGACGGGCTCGAAGAGCTCGGTCAACGCGGCGGTGGCTCGGGCAGCGTGGGAATGCGCGGCCGCGATGACGGCGGCGGCGCTCTTCTGGCGATCGGTGACGAGTTTGGACGGCATGTCGGGGTCTCCTCGATCTGGGTTGCCACGGCAGCGCGCGATCGCGCAACAGCTTCGCGAACAGCGCGCCGGTGCGTACGCGCGGGCTCCAAGGGCCCCTGTGATCCAATGGACAGCGGGGATGGGGATCCGCGTGCATGGCCCGATCACCCGTTCGCAGGGGTAGTGAACGGGTGTCCGCGGCGTAACATCGCCTTCGCGAGGGTTGTGGACGGTCCTTGCGTCGGTGAAGCCGCGTTCGCAAGGGTTGCGGAGGGTCCATCGCGGAGATCACATGGCGTTCGCGACCCTCGAGAACGAGTTGTGACGGCCGTCGAGTCCCGTTCGCAAGCGTCGATGCAGCGATGCGACCGCGACTAACGGCCGTCTACGAGACTTGTAAGCGGGAGTACGAGCCGTCGAATCGCGTTCGCGAGGGTCGTGGACGGGCCTCGCGACGGTTCGGGCGCCTTCGCGACCCTTGTGAACGGGGGTCCGACGGATTCGGGGGCCTTCGCGACGGTCGCGAAGGCGAGGTGTAGGTGGCCAGGTGGGCTTCGCGACCCGGGGCGTGATCGAGGCTCGTGAAAGGCTCAGGCGCACGTCGAGGGCGTTCCGCGAGGCCGACGAGGCGAGCCCGGTCGGCGACGACGTGTGGCGACGCTCTGGCGGCTTCCGTCTCACGCCCGCACCTCAGCCGCCGCGGCCGCTGTCCCTGCTCCCCCGGGCAGGCGCGTGGCAGCCGCTGCGCATCCTCCGTCAGGGCGCGCTCGGAACGTGGTCGCTCATCGGGGCGGTCGCTGGCGCCCGACGGTGCCCGCAGGCGGTTGGGCGTCGGCCGCGAGCCCGGCCGGGTAGGTGATCTCGACCGTGTTGGCGCGGGCGGGCGGCTGCAGGTCCGCCGGGGCGGGCTCGGCCCACGCGAGCCAGGCCCACGTGAGCGAAGCCCACGCGAGCGAGGCCGAGGCAGCCGAGGCGATCACGCTGAACCGGAGTCTATCGGAGCTCGGGACGGTCGCGCGTGACGCGGTCGGTTGAGCGAGGTCGAGGTCTTGGAGCAGACCGGGCGGTTCGTGCTCGCCGAGGCGGCGTACCTGATGGGCCAAAGTGGCTGAACGAGCGGTCGCTGCGTTGCCCGAGGCCACCGAGGATCGAGCCGTCGCGGTGCGTTGGCTCGCCGAGCACCCGGGATGATGCGGGGCGAGCCGGGCCGGGGTCGCGCGTGAACCTCCACGGGCTGCTAGGGTTGTGGCTCGATGCTCTGTCGCATGCTGGCCATCGGGATCCTCCCGGCGTCTGCGCCCTCCGAAGTCGTCGACGTCGCATCCGCGGCGCAGACACCTGCGACCACGCCGGCGGAGACGGCCGCCGAACCGAGGTCGGTGCCGTGGAATCTGTTGACGAGGCGGCGACTTGCTATCACGACCGCAGCGGGCGCGACGAGCGAGGGCGTCTTCCTCGGATTCGAAGGCAGCTCGGCGATCCTCGAGGCCGACGACGGGACGTTGATCAGCATCGCTGCCGACGACGTCGCAAACGTCCGCACCGTCAACGAGCCTCCTCCTCCGCCCCCCGGCATCCCGGCCCCGCTCGAGAGCTCGCCTCTCGCCTTCCGTGACGAGCAAGCCCGCGTGGAGCGCTTGCAGCATCAGCGGATCGCTCGAATCGTGAACGCATCAGCGATCGCGGGCGGCGTGATCGCATCGCTCTCCGCGGCCGCGTCCATCGTCGCCGAGGGCTTCAACATCCGACGCTGGTCATTGAGCTCCCGATCGTGCGGCGAATCCTACTACGGGTACACCGGCGGCGAACTCTGTGGTTGGACCGACGGTAGCGGGGAGAATCGCTTCGCTCCGTACGCGTACTACGAGAACATCGCGGGGTTCACCGCCGCGAGCACCGTCGCGCTACCGCTCCACTTCGGAGGTCTGCTCACGCTCGTGCCGTCGACCGTCCTGCGCACTCGCACCGGCTACCGTGAAGGGCGCAAGCGCCACATCACCGGGTGGGCGCTGTGGGGTGCAGGACTGGCCAGCCTCACTGCGAATCAAGCGGTGTCGTGGACCCAACTCGCGCGGGCACAGCAGGTGTGCGATGCAGACGGGGAGACGTCTACCGGCTGTCGGTGGATCACGCGGACCCGCGGCGCACCCCCATCGTTGTACCTGCTGAGCGCTGCACTCACCGTCTCCTCGGCGGTCCTGGGCATCCTCGACAGCAGGAGCGTCGCGCGGTCCGCCGAAAAAGCGGCGGCTGCCGACACGGCAAAGGCTCAGCCTTCGCCATCGGTCGCGGTGTTCCCCGTGAGCCTGCGACGCGGCGGCGGCGTGGGCGTCGCCGGACGGTTCTAGACCTCGCGCGGAGGCATCGGCGCAGCGCATCGAAGCGACGGATGAACAGCCACTACGACGATCCGCCAGCCGCCGATGGCGTCGACACCCACGCGCTCGCGGCGATCGTGCGCGCGCGACTGTTCGACGACGTCGCCCCGTATCGCGTGGGGCGGTACACGGTGCTCGAGCGCATCGGTGCCGGTGGCATGGGCGTGGTGTATGCGGCGTTCGACGGCGAGCTCGATCGCCGGGTCGCGATCAAGCTGTTGCTCGGATCCCACGACGACTCCGAGCAGGGTCGGATCGTGCGCGAGGCCCGGGCGATGGCGATGCTCGCCCACCCCAACGTCGCGCACGTCTACGAGGTCGGTCATCACGGCGAGCACACGTATGTGGCGATGGAGCATGTCCGTGGGCGTACCCTGAGGGTGTGGATCCGCGAGCGGCCGCGGCCGTGGCGGGACGTCATGGCGATGTTCGTCCAGGCCGGACGCGGGCTCGCGGCTGCGCACGCCGCCGGCATCGTGCACCGCGACTTCAAGCCCGACAACGTGGTCGTCGGCGACGACGACGAGCGCGCGCGCGTGATCGACTTCGGACTCGCCCGCATCGACGGGCCAGAGGATCGGGCGAGCGACGACGATCTCGGCACGCTGTCGTCGCCGCCTGGCTCGAGTCCGAGAACGAAGACCCGACCGGGTGCGGTCGGCGGCACGCCGGCGTACATGGCCCCGGAGCAGGTACGCGGCGAGCCCGTCGATGCGCGCGCCGATCAGTTCTCATACTGCGTGGCGTTGTGGGAGGCGCTCGCGGGCGCGCCTCCGTTCGCGGGTCGTTCGCTCGGCGATCTCCTCGACGCGACCACCCACGGCCGGATCACTCCGGCGCCCGCGGGCACGATCCCGGGGTGGATCGCGCTCGTGCTGCGCCGGGGACTCGCGGCGTCGCCGGCCGATCGCCACGCGTCGATGGGCGCGGTCCTCGACTGCTTGCAGCGCGATCCCACGGTGGCGCGCCGCCGCATCGGCCTGGGGCTCACGGTGGTGGCGATTGCGGCCGGGGTGCTCGGCTGGCGTGGGTTCGATCGCCGCCGCGCGGAGCAGGCCTGCGCGACCGCGGCCGGAGCGCTCTCGGAGCTGTGGAACGGCGAGCGCACCGACGCGCTCGCGGCCGCGTTCGTCGACAGCGGCATCACGTATGGCGCCGACACGTGGTCGCGTGCCCGCCCGCGACTCGACGCCTTCGTCGCGTCGTGGTCGGATGCCCGCGGCACGACGTGTGTCGCCGATCTCGACACCCCACGGCCGGCGAGCGACATCTCGCGCACCGACGCCTGCTTCGCCGAACGGCGCTCGCACTTCGCCGCGTTGCTCGGCCAGCTCGAGGCGCCCGACGCCGGCATCGTGTTGCGCACGATCTCCTCGATCGCGGCCCTGCCCTCGCCGGCGGCGTGCGCCGATCCCTGGGGACCACGACACGACGAACGCATCCCCGCGGCAACCACCGCCGAGCTCGCCAGCATCTCGGCGCTGCACGCGACCGGCCGCTACGACCAGGCGCTCGAGGCCGCCAAGCGACTGCGCGCCGACACCGAGGCCGCGGGTGCGGTCGCGGCGTTGCCCGAGATCGATCTGGCGCTCGGCTTGGCGTCGAACCGAGCCGGTCACTATGCCGACGCCCAGGCTGCGCTCGAGCGCAGCTTCTACGCCGCCGGTGCCCTCGGTGCCGACGAGACCATGCTCCAGGCCGCGCGTGCGCTGATCGACAACGTTGGATACCGCCAGGCCGACGTCGCTCAGGGGCTACGCTGGCACGCGCTCGCGGCGATGCTCGTCGCTCGGCTCCAGATGGGCGATCACCCCGAGATCGCGGCAATCGACAACCAGCTGGGGCTGCTGCAGTCGGTCGCGGGTGACTACGACGCCTCGATCGCTGCCCACGGCCGTGCGCTGGCGATCCGCGAGCGTGTACTGGGCGAGGATCATCCCGACGTCGCCGGCAGCCTGTTCAACCGCGGCACGATGTACGCCGACCGCGGCGATCTCGATTTGGCGATGCTGGACTTCCAGCGCTCGATCGCCCTCGACGAGGCCGCACTCGGGCCGGATCACCCCAACGTCGCCGGCACGCTCAACAGCCTCGGCAACCTGCACACGCAGCGCGGCGAGTACGACGCGGCCGCGGCGGTGTTGCAGCGTTCGCTCGCGATCAAGGAGCGTTCGTTGGGTCCGACCCACGCGAGCATCGGCAGCACGATGATCGGCCTCGGCAACCTTCACCACCAATACGGGCGCAACGAAGAGGCGCTCGCGGACTACCGGCGCGCACGCGAGGTCTTCGAGGTCGCGCTGGGCACGAGCCACCCGAATTTCGCGAAGGCGCTCGAGAGCGAGGGCAGCGCGATGACCGAGCTCGGCCGCGTGGACGAGGGGGTGGCGATGATGCGGCGTGCGCTCGCGATCCTAGAGGAGGCGCTCGGCCCCGATCACAGCGACCTCGCGGGCATGCTGCACAACATCGCGGCGGCCCTCTTCGAGGCGGGGCGGCTGGACGAGGCCCTCGTCCTGCTCGAGCGGGCGAAGACGCTGATGGAGATGACCAACCCCGAGCATCCCGACCTCGCGACTCCGCTCACTCTCATTGCGAACATTCACCTGGCGCAAGGGCATCGCGACGTCGCGATCCTCGAGCTCGAGCGCGCGCTGACCCTGCGCGAGAACGCCGGGGTGAACTCGTACGAGCCCAGCGAGACGCAGTTCCTCCTCGCGCAGGCATTGTGGGACGAGGGCGAAGAACGCGAACGCGCGCGGACCCTCGCGCAGGCAGCACGGAACAAGCTCGCATCGTACGGCGCAGTGCGGGCTGACGGTGTCGCCGCGATCGACGAGTGGTTAGCGGCTCACGTCGAGCTGCCTCGCGCCGCTGGTGCACTCGCGCGGTGAGTGCATCAGCGACGCGCCGACGACGAGCTGGATCCTCGGTGTGTGCAGCAAGTAGTCGTCGGCATATTGCTACCCGGCGAGGCGCCGAGCAGCTCGACTACGTCACGATCTAGCCGCTCGCCACCTTCGTCTGCGACCTGCGGGAGCTTCAGGTAGACCTCGTCCAGCGGCAAGTCGCAACCGATGCCGGTCACGCGGCCCACGAGGGGTCTCAGCCCTCCTGGGGGACCGTCCCGGTCCCCCTTCCACCGAGCAAAGCCCGGCGGAACCTTCCCCCTCCCAATCGCTGTCGCTCTCTCAGCCCGCCGCTGCCGCGTCCTCGCCATACAGTCGCCGGCACACGGCCTCGACCATGACGTCGATCGCCGGCGGGATCACCACCACATGGGCGCACGCCGTCGCGAACAGCGTGGCGTCGCGCGTGAAGTCGGCCGCGGTGCACGACGCGGTCGTCCTCGAAGTGCCACGTGAGCGCCACCGCGGGACGAGCGCAGCACGCGTGCTCGCGGATCGAGCGCTGATGCGTCCGCGCGGCGTGCTGTGCTCCGCAGGATCGCGCGGCCGGGCGCGTGTCACCTATGCATGAAGCTGTCGATCGTGCAGCGGAAGAACTCGCCCTCGGACTCGAAGCGGTCGGAGCCGAAGTACCAGCCGATCCGGTACTCGGTCGGGATCGTGATGCCCTCGAACTCGCGATCGGCGGTGCACGAGCCGCCGAAATCGACGTAGCGGAACTCGCCGGTGCCGACATCGCCCCAGCGCGCGAGCTTCATCGCGCGTAGGCGCCCCTCGGCGTCAGTGTCGAGCTCGACATCGGTCTGCTCACCGTGCGCGTCGACGGTGAAAGCCGGGCCGCGCGGGCCTTCGGACCACCGGACCTCGGGGTCGAGGAGCGCCGCGGGCAGCCAGATCGCCTCGGCGTGGAGGCGACCGATCGCGCTGCGCGAGATCTCGGGGCCTTCGGCGTGCATGACCGGAATGATCCCGAGGAGCTTCCAGCGCATGGCGCCCTCCCCGTCGATCTCGACATCGGCGCCGGAGACCGGCAACCCCTTGATGCGCGTGTGGGCATGCCACACGAAGCCGCGATCCCACCGCAGGACCTGGGTGGCGGTGAACGGCTGCCAGACATCGGCGAGCTTGATCGTGCCGTGCATCTCGAGCCGCGCGCTCGCAGAGCACCGGACGCCGGGTGCGAGCGTGTGCCGGAAGTAGCGCTGCGCCGAAGGCGGCAGGTCGTCGAGGCGGGTGGGATCGAAGCGCGCGGTCGATGTCGGCGCTTCACGCCAGAGATCCTCGAGGGTTTGGTCGCGCACCGTGTGGAGTACACCACCTCGGCGGCCCGCCTCGTCACGCGTTGCGCGAGCAAATCCTGCGCCAGCTCGCGCCGGAGGTCTTCGGGGCCAGGCGCAACCGGGTCGCCCTGCGAGCGGCCTGCGGGCACCTACTCGTCATCGTCCCCGAACAACACCCCGACGGCGAGTTCGATCTCCCCGAACGGTTCTGCACGCGCGCGTTCCGATCGCTCCGCCGCGAGCGCCGACAAGAATCCATCCGCAGTCCGCCGGTAGACCGTCAGCGTCTCTGCCACCGGATCCACCACCCAGTAGTGCGGCACCTCGGCGCGGTGGTAGCCGCGCATCTTCTTCACGAGATCGTCGTGCGCGTTCGACTCCGACAATACCTCGCACACCCAGTCGGGGCGCACGGTGCTCGGTACCGTCCGCGGTAGCTCGGGGAGTCGATCGCGGCGACGCTGCGGATGGGACCCGCGAAGGGTCGCAGCCCCGCACGGAGGTGTGGGTCCTCGGCGCTCGCGGCGCTCGCGCCCGCCCCCGCACCGGCCATCCTCGGGGATGAGGGCCTCTGCGCGGTATGCTCGCGGTCGAATCATCAGCGGGAGTGACGATGCACGACGTGACGAATCGATCGAGAGTCGACGTGGAGGCGGTGGCCCAGGGCGCGCGCGCGTTGCTGGGGATGTTCGCCGAGGTGCTCGAGCACATCGGCCACGGCCAGGCCGCGGCTGCGCTCCCGCTGCGCGCCTCGGGCGAGCAGACCGCCTACAGCACGGGTGGCGTGTTGGCGCTGGGCATGGGCTTCCACCTGCTGAGTCTCGTAGAGCAGCGTGAGGCCACCCGGCATCGCGCCGCAGCCGAGCGCCGCGGCGAGACCGAGTCGGGTTTGTTTCGCTCGACGCTGGGCCCGCTCACGGCCGATCACGATCCACAGGAGCTCGAGCGCCTGCTCGATTCCGTGTACGTGCAGCCCGTGCTCACGGCGCACCCCACCGAGGCGCGTCGCATCTCCACGCTCGAGCAGTACCGCGAGCTCGCCGAGCTTCTCGATCACGACCGCTCCCTCGAGGCGCTCGACGCGAGCGAAAGGCGACGCGTGCGGGGGGTGCTCGAGCGCCTGTTCCGCTTCGGCGAGGTGCGCGTGCGCAAGCCCGGCGTGCACGACGAGCAGGGGCTCGCGATCAACCTGCTCACGCGCTCGATGCCCGAGGCGCTGGCGCTGCTCATCCAGAACCTCGACGACGCGTGGCGCGAGGCTGGGCTGCCCCCGCGCACAGGCCCCGGGCCCCGCATGCGCTTCGGCACGTGGATCGGCGGAGATCGGGACGGGCACCCGCTCGTCACGCCCGCGGTCACGCACGCCGCTCTGGTCAGCTATCGCAACGCCGCGCTCGCCCTGCAGCGCAGCGCGCTCGTGTCCTTGGGCGCACGGCTGGGCTTCTCCGGCCTGTTGCACCCCACGCCACAGGTGTTGCGATCCGGCATCGCGCAGATGGAGGCGCAGCTCGGCGAGCGCGCGGCTCCGGCTGTGGCGCGCAATCCCGAGGAGCCGTTTCGCACCTACGCCAACCTCATGCTCGCGCGACTCCCCGAGAGCGCCGAGACACCCCCGGCACCCGGGTTCTACGAAGGGTCGCCAGAGTTCCTGGCCGACCTCGATGTGCTGACACTCGCGCTGCGCGAGATCCGAGCCGAGCGCCTGATCGATCTCGAGGTCGAGCCCGTGGCGCGCAGCGTCCGTGTCTTCGGGTTCCACCTGGTCGCGCTCGACGTCCGCCAGAACAGCCACGCGCACGACCTCGCCGTCGAGGGTCTCCTGAGTGTGAGCGGCGAGACGATGACCGACTTCAGCAGCTGGGACGAAGCGCGGCGCCGCGAGTTCCTGCTGCGCGAGCTCGAGACTCAGCGCCCATTCGCGCTGCCGACCGCCACGGTGACGCCGCAGGTCGAGACCGTCGTGGGTGCACTGCGCGTGCTGGCGGACTGGACCCACGTGCACGGCACCAGCGGCGTCGGAGCGCTCGTCGTCAGCATGACGCGCTCGCTGTCCGACCTACTCGTGCCCTACTTGCTCGCGCGCGAAGCCGGCCTGCTGCACGTCGGCAGCGATGGCGCGTACTGCCCGCTTCCGGTCGTTCCGCTGTTCGAGACCATCGACGACCTCGCACGCGCCCCTGCCATCCTCGACGCGTTCTTGTCGACGCCGATCGTCCAGCGCAGCCTCGCGCAGACCCGAGCCGCGCGCGGGGCCTCCACGCCCGTGCAGGAGGTGATGGTCGGCTACAGCGACAGCAACAAGGATGGCGGCATCGTCGCCAGTTTGTGGGGACTCCACCGCGCCGAGACGGCGTTGATCGAGGTCGCGCGCCGGCACGGCGTCGGCCTGCGGTTCTTCCACGGCCGCGGTGGCACGCTCAGTCGTGGCGCGGGGCCAACCCACCGCTTCTTGGCGTCGCAGCCCGAAGGCGGGCTCGAGCACGGCCTGCGCATCACCGAACAGGGCGAGACGATCTTCCAGAAGTACGGCTCGCTCGACGCGGCCGCCTACAACCTCGAGCTGCTCGCGGCCGGCACGCTGCGGCGCGTCGCCGGTGGCCAGCCCGCGGTCCACGACGAGGCGCTCGAGCGCGCGTTGGACCTGGTGTCACAGCACTCGCGGCAGGCATACGAAGATCTCGTGCGCACGCCGGGCTTCTTCGATTTCTTCCGCGAAGGAACCCCGATCGACGTGATCGAGACCAGCGGCATCGGCTCGCGTCCGGCCCGACGCACCGGCCAGCGCACGCTCGAGGATCTGCGCGCCATCCCCTGGGTGTTCGCCTGGGCCCAGTCGCGCTTCGCCCTCACGGGTTGGTACGGCTTCGGCGCGGGGATGACGGCGCTGGCGCAGCACGATCCCGAGCTCCACCGCAGGCTCGCCGAGCATGCGCTGGGCTGGCCGATCGCGCGCTACATCGTCAGCAATGTGGGCGTCAGCGTGATGTCGAGCGACCTCGACAGCGCGCGCGGCTACGCGGGCTTGGTGCAGGACGAGACCACGCGCACGGTGGTGATGCGCAAGATCCAGGACGAGCACGCACGCACCACACTGGCGCTCACCGAGCTGTACGGTGCGCCGTTGCGTCAGGCACGGCAGCGCGTGGCCCGTCTGCTGGACCTGCGGCAAGATAGCCTGCGACCGATCCATCGCTGGCAGTGCGAGTTGCTGTCGCGCTGGCGGGCGGGTGGAAGCGAGGACGAGTCGCTCCGACTCGCGCTGCTGGGCACCGTGAACGCGATCGCGGCGGGGTTGCGCACGACCGGGTAGTCAGCCGGCGAACCGCAGAGGCGCCCCCGGTGCAGCGGCAAGCGCGACTCCGCGCCGCCGAACCCCGGTCCCGAGAAAAGATCACTTCCCCGAGGCAGATGCAGCACGTACTCGCCGCGTGGCACGTGTGGAAGGAGACGTTCCCGTCGATCGTGGACATGGGCGACGGGCTCCTGCCCACCGGCCGCGCGATCGAGGGCAGCGCCTCGACGCGACCGATCAGGACGACGACGGCGGTCCGCCGGACGGGGTGGCGCATCTCACGTATGTGGTTCGCGACGGCCGCGGCGGGGTAGCGTGGTGGTGGTTCTCGGCGCGGGTGGTGGAGTGATCGCGGGTTCGTATAGGCAACCCAGTTGCAACTGCAAGTGACTTGCGTGTAGAGTCGCGCGACCAGAGCCGCCATGGTCGACCGCATCCACGTCACCGTCCTCACCGGGTTCCTCGGGGCTGGCAAGACCACCCTGCTCAACCGCATCCTCACCGAACGCCACGGCCAGCGCATCGCGGTGATCGAGAACGAGTTCGGTGAGATCGGCATCGACCAGGCGCTGGTGATCGACGCCGACGAGGAGATCTTCGAGATGAACAACGGCTGCATCTGTTGCACCGTTCGTGGCGATCTCATCCGCATCCTCGGCAACCTGCTCAAGCGCAGGGATCGCTTCGACCACATCCTGCTCGAGACGACGGGCCTGGCCGACCCCGGACCCGTCGCGCAGACGTTCTTCGTCGACGACGACATCCGCGCGAACTTCGTCCTCGACGGCATCGTGACGGTCGTCGACGCGAAGCACGTCGAGCTCCACCTCGACAGCAGCGCCGAGTGTCCGGAGCAGATCGCCTTCGCAGACCACATCGTGCTCAACAAGGTCGATCTGGTCGACGAGGGCCGCCTGGCCGCCATCGAGCACCGGCTGCGCTCGATCAACGGTCTCGCTCGCATCGAGCGGGCGGTCGCCGCCGAGGTGCCGATCGCCGCGTTGCTGGAGCTCGGCGGGTTTCGCCTCGAGCGGGCGCTCGAGCAGCGGCCGGCGTTCCTCGACCCGGAGTACCCGTTCGAGTGGACGGGTGTGTTCGAGCTGCGCCCCGGTCCCCACCTGCTCGCGATCCAGCCGGGCCCGGATCCGAGCCTCGACGTCGTGGTCGAGGCCATGGTGCGCGTCGACGACGTCGCACTGCGGGATCTGGCCGAGCGCACCGTCCGGACCTTCGCCACCGATGCCACCGACGTTCGCCACGGCGCAACGATCGAGCCGGGGCCGACGCGCTGGCGCATCCACCCACGGCCGGCCGGCGACGGCCGCACCGAGGTGGTGATCGCCATCCCCGAGGCCGGGAGCTTCGCGCTGCTCACCCAGCATCTCCCTGCCGAGTACGAGCTCGCGCTACGCGACGAGTCGGGCATTCGCACGCCCACGCTGGAGCGACAGTGGGACGCGGGCCACACCCACGATGACTCCATCGGATCGGTCGGGATCGAGCTCGAGGGCGAGCTCGACGCGAAGCGCGTCAACGCCTGGCTGTCGGCGCTGCTGCGCGAGCGAGGCAACGACATCTTCCGCAGCAAGGGTGTGCTCAACTTCGCCGACAGCGACCGCCGCTACGTGTTCCAGGGCGTGCATATGCTCCACGATGGCATCGAGGACCGTCGTTGGCACCCCGGCGAGGCCCGCGTGAACCGACTCGTGTTCATCGGGCGCAACCTCGATCGCCGCGCCCTCCAGGAGGGATTCCGCGCGTGCCTGTGCTGACGCTCGCGGGCGCGGGATGGCACACACAGCTGGCGGGGCGGCCGATCGCCGTGCGCTGGCGAGCCGCCGAAGAGCTCCTGGTGGCCACCGGCGAGGGCCGCGTCCACGCGCTGCCGCTCGCGGGTGGACCGGGGTTCGAGATCGACGTCGATGCCCAGGGCCTGCTCGCCTTGGACGTGGCGGTAGGGGGCGCGCGGTGGGCCACCGGGGGCTGCGATGGTCGCGTCCGCGTGTGGCAGGACGACCGCGCCATCGCCGAGCTGGCGATCGATCCGTCGGCGACTCGCGGGTGGGTCGAGCACGTCGCGTTTGCGCCCGACGGTCGGCGGCTGGCTGCGGCGCGCGGGCGTTGCGTCGTCGTCGGTGCTCTCGATGACGCGCTCGCACCGCGCCACCTCGAGCACCCGAGCACGGTGGCCTCGATCGCGTGGAGCCCCGATGGCGATGCGCTCGCGTGCGCGGGGTACGGCGGCGTGTGGGTACACGGCATGTCGCGGCGGACCGGTGCGGTCGCCGCAGCGCCTCGCCTGTTGCCGTGGAAGGGATCGATGCTGTCCGTGGCGTGGGACCCCCGCGGACGCCACCTCGCCTGCGGCTGTCAGGACGGCTCGGTGCATTTCTGGCGGTGGCCCAAGGGTGACGACGGCATGATGTCCGGATACCCGACCAAGCCGCTCGCGATCGCGTGGAGCCCCGACGGACGCAAGCTGGCGACCGGCGGCGGACCGGCCGTGACCGTCTGGGATGGTTTCCGCGGGCGTGGACCCGAGGGCACAGCGCCGCTCGAGCTGCCCGGACACCGCGGCGTGGTCGATGCGCTCGCGTTCTCGGCCACGCGACCGCGATTGGCCTCGGGCAGCCGGGACGGTCAGGTGCTCGTGTACGGCTTCGATGGACGGGGGAGCCTCGACGTCGACGCGGAGCTCGGCGCCCCGGTCGAGGCGGTCGCGTTCTCCCCCGACGAACGGCACCTCGCCGCGATCACCCACGACGGCGGCGTGAATGTCTGGCCGCTGCCCAAGTGACCCGGCGCGCGGGCACTCGGGCCGGCGACTACGCCACCGCTGCGATACGCTCCGCCGCCATGCGGGCGCCCGCGATGTTGCGCGCCGCGGGCCCGACCTCGAGCTCCGCGAGCGCCCCGCTCACGTGGATGCGCGGGTGCCACCGAAGCGCACCATCGACCAGGGGATAGCCGCACGCAGAGCACGGCAGACCGAGTCGATCGATCGCGTCGTCGAGCCACGCACCACCGGGGCGCCGCTCTTCGAACCCCGTCGCCAGCACGATGCGCCCGCAGATCAGCGCCTCGCCGCCCACCAGCTCCAGCGACAACCCGCCGTGGATGCATGGGGTCACTCGCTGGACTTCGCCGTCGATCCAACGCACCTGCCCGCGACGGATCATTCGCCGCAGACGTGTCCACGTCTCCTTCGGCATCGAGCCCCGCGTGCGCGCCGCGGCGATCGCCTCGCGTCGCGCTCGGCGATCGGCGATCCGCCCGAAGCCGCGGAGAAACCGTGGCCCCAGCCAACCCGCGTCGATGTCGAACGCGGAGATGCGTGGCGCGTGACGGGCGATCACGACGACGTCCTGGACGCCGCGCCCGTCGAGCGCGGATGCGAGCTGCGCCGCGAGCTGGGCCGCCGAGATCCCGCCGCCGATGATCGCGACCGTCCCGCGCTCGCCGCTTTGCACATCGTCGTTGCCGTCGAAGACGTGGTCGATGCGCGCCCCGAGTCTGCGCGCGGCCACGGCCCACGACGGCCAGCGGGGCTGCGCCGAGCCCCCGATCGCCAAGATGACATGGGCGGCGTCGATGGAACCCGCGCTGGTCTCGACCCGCACGCTCGCCCCGAGATCACGCAGGCCCGTCGCGCTTGCGCCCTGCCGCAGGGCTCGCAGCCCGTGACTCTCGATCACCCAGTCGCAGTGGGCCCGGAACAACGCCAGGTGCGGCCGGTGATAGGGCTCGATGAACGCCCCGGTGGCGCCGACCGCCTGCGCAAAGTGCCGCAGCGAGAACGGCTCGAGATCGAGGTTGTGCACCGACGGCGACCGCATCAGCGTCATCTGACAGCCAGCGACGCACCGATCCCACACCGCGAGCGGCTCGGCGTGGGGATCGAGCACGGCGATGCGGTCGTGCGCCACGCCGCGTGCACCCGTGAGGACGCGGCTGAGCAGGGTCCCGTGGACCCCGCCGCCGATGACGAGCCAGTCGAGCACGGCCGCCCCCTACTTGGTTTCCTTGTGGATGGTGTGCCGACGACAGTGCCGGCAGTACTTCAGCAGCGTCAGCTTCTCGGGGGTGTTGCGGCGGTTCTTCTCCGTCGCGTAGTTGCGCCGCCCGCAGACTTCGCAGGCGAGGGAGACGTTGATGCGTTGTCCGGCAGCCATGCGTCGTTCTTCTCAGTCCTTCTGGCGGACCGGCCCCGTCCCGGCCCGGCCCCCCTTCCACCGGGCAAGGCCCGGCGGAACCTTCC
The DNA here is from genome assembly GCA_038325765.1 of Nannocystales bacterium. Lineage (GTDB taxonomy): Bacteria > Myxococcota_A > Polyangia > Nannocystales > Nannocystaceae > Xiheibacterium. Next base: position 22,244 of record JBBQJI010000059.1, on the reverse strand, counting down.
CCCTCCCATTCGCTGTCGCTCTCCCAGGGGGCGGTGAGACCAGTATCAGGACATCCCTGCTCTTGCAACTTAATTGCACATGGGCCTCCGCTCGACTTGACATCACATGCAATTGAATTGCATGTATCGTGATGTGCAACCCCCTCGGCTCCCCGTCACCGTGCTCTCGGGCTTCCTCGGCGCCGGCAAGACGTCGGTGCTGAACCACATCCTGCACAACGCCGAGGGCCGGCGTGTCGCGGTCATCGTCAACGACATGAGCGAGGTCAACATCGACGCGGCGCTCGTGCGCGGCGGACCTGCAGTGACCCATGTCGAGCAGCGCCTGGTCGAGATGACCAACGGCTGCATCTGCTGCACCTTGCGCGACGACCTCCTGCAAGAGGTGTCCCGTCTGGCGCGAGAGGGACGGTTCGACTACCTCGTCATCGAGTCGACCGGGATCTCGGAGCCGGTGCCGGTGGCGCAGACCTTCACCTTCGTCGACGAACACGGCTCGAGCCTTTCGGATCTGGCGACACTCGACACGATGGTCACGGTGGTCGACGCGGGGTCGTTCTTCGAGGAGGTGCGCCGCGCCGACTTCCTCGCCGACCGGGGCGAGTCCCTGGGCGAGGACGACACGCGCACGGTCGCGGACCTCCTCATCGACCAGGTCGAGTTCGCGAACGTCATCGTCATCAACAAGGTCGACCGGGTCACGCCCGACGGACTGCGCGAGGTCGAGTCGGCGTTGCGTCGCCTCAACCCGGGTGCCCAGCTCGTCCACGCCACCCACGGTCGCGTTGCGCTGGCTGAGATCCTCGGCACCGAACGCTTCGACTTCGAGCGCGCCGAGGCGTCGGCGGGGTGGCAGCGCGAGCTGCACAACGAGCACGTGCCGGAGACCGAGACCTATGGCTTCTCGAGCTTCGTGTATCGGGCGCGTCGGCCCTTCGACCCCGTGCGGCTGTGGGCCGCATTCCACGACGATTGGAGCGGCGTGCTCCGGGCCAAGGGCTTCTTCTGGATCGCCACCCGGCCAGCCCACGCGTGGCAGCTCGCCGTGGCCGGCGGTTCTCTGGGCTTCGAGCCATCGGCGTGGTGGTGGGCGGCGGTTCCCCGCGAGCGCTGGCCGGCCGAGCCGGACCGCCGGCCCGACGCACAGCCCGACTGGGATCCGCGCTTCGGCGACCGTCGCCAGGAGCTCGTGTTCATCGGGCAAGCGATCGACGAGGTCCTATGGCGCGCGAAGCTCGATGCCTGTCTGCTGCCCGAGGATCTCGCCTCCGCGCCGTCGTCCGACTGGGCGTCGCTGCCCGATCCGTTCCCGAAGCCCGACGACGACGCACCGGGGCAGCCATGAGCGTCGACACCATGCGGACGCCGAGCGGCGCTAGCCCCTCGCGTCGGTTCGAACTGCTGGACATCGCCACCGCGAGGCCGCCGTGCCGAGGGCCCCGACGGCGGCGGATGACGGGTCCGGAGTCGGAGGCGGTGATGCGCGAGCTCGGCGTCGGGGCCGACGTGGCGATCGTGGAGTGGATCGCGATGGACGCCCGCGAGACCCCTCACATCTCGGTCGTACGCGTCCACAGCGACGGCGCGACGATCGTCGCCCGCTTCGCCAAACCGGCGGCGCAGCTGACCTGTGCCGATGCGCGGGTACTCCTCGAGCGTGGCGTGGTCGGCACAGGGGCCGCGTGATCGACCCCTCGATCCTACTGATAGGGTTCGGCCTCGGACTCCGCCACGCGATCGACCCCGATCACGTGGTGGTCGTCTCCGCGCTCGCGAGGGACGAAGCGAGCGCGTGGCGGTCGGTGCGGGTCGCGGCGCTGTGGGGTGCCGGTCACACTGCGTCACTGCTCGGCGTGGGACTGCTGATCGTCCTCGCCGGAGTGCGGCTCCCTGCCCTGTTCGAGCGCGTCGCCGAGCTGCTCGTCGCCGCCTTGCTCATCGGCCTCGGCCTGTGGACGCTCGCTCGGAGCCGAAGCAACGCTCCCGCGTCGCCCGCCCGCCACCGCACCTCCGGTAGCGCGGCGCGGTCGTTCGCGGTCGGCGTCGTGCACGGCCTCGCGGGTTCCGCCGCGATCGTGCTGCTCGCCACGACCAGCCTCGCGTCGCCGTGGATCTCGGCGGCGTACCTCGGCCTCTTCGGTCTGGGCACCATCATGGGCATGGTGGCGCTCACGCTGGCGATGGCGTGGCCGCTGCATTGGACCACGCGCCGCGGCGGACGCATCGAGCGAAGCGTCGACGTGATCGCGGGCGCGCTCAGCCTCGCGCTCGGTGTGGCGATGCTCTACGGGCCGGGATGAGTCCCGATGGTCGTTGGTTCTTCAGCGCCGCGCTGCTACCCGGGTGAAGCGGTGAAGGCCATGCTCATCTCCGTTCGTGACCCAATCGCCCGTCTCGTCGATCGCTCCATCGTCGTCGACCCGCTGGATGAGCGTGACGTGCAGGTTCAACCCGCGAGCATCGGCCTCGAGCCATCATGACGCGAGCTCGCCATGCGCTCTGGGTATGCGCGTCGTGCCGCACGCCGGGACAGGACCGCGAGCCACGCAGCCAACGTGCTGGGGGGGCACTGTACCGAAACCTGCAGGCGCGGTGGCAGTCGTGGGCGGACCGCGAAAGCGTCGAGCTCCGCGAGGTCGAGTGCCTCAGCGTCTGCCCGCGCCCCTGTGCCGTCGCCCTGAGCTGCGAGGGCAAATACACCTACGTGTTCGGCGACATTTCCCCCCTGGGAGCGGAGTCTGCGGTGCTCGACGTCGCCTCGCTCTTCCTTCGCACCGAGGACGGGTTTCTTCCACGGGAACAGCGGCCGCTCGCGCTACGCGCGGGCATCCTCGCTCGCGTGCCGCCGCTGACTCGCCCTCGAACGTGATCGGCGTCCTCGAGGCAACTCGCGTCGACGACTTGCGGCACGCGGCGCACCGCCAAGCAGTCGATTCGGCGCGCTCAGGCCGGCGCGCGTAGTGCCCACCACGACACGGCGGCCGCGACCACGCACTGGCCAAGGAGAAGCACCAGCCCCGGCACCGTCGTGTGCAGGCCCCTGGGCACGGCGATGTCCATCGCCGCGGTCGTCAACGCTGGATCGTTCGCATCGAACGGGCGGGCCTGCAAGACGCGTTCGACGAGCGCGTCCCGCCGCCGACGCCTCAGCTCGACCACGGCGCCGCGGTACTCGGCCAGCCGTTCTTCATCGTGCCCCGCCAGCGTTGCGACGACCGCCTGCATCGTCGCCGCCGGCGACACGGCGCTCGCGACCGCGGCGACTTCGCGTTGCGTCGCCAAGCGACGCTCGAGCGTGTCGAGCACGGCTCCGCGGCGGGCGGCCTCGGCCTGGAGGACCAACAGGTAGGGCTTGGCCCAGCCCTTGGGGTCCTCGTCACGCGTCGGGCGCGGGAGTTCGGGGTGCTCGTCGAGGTAGCTCTCCATCAGCGCCTCGCCCGCCTCCTCCGCGTCGAGTGAGTCGCGCTCGAGTTCGACCTCGAGCTCGACCGCCGACGGCACCTTCACGAGGGTGCTCGCCGCGACTCCAGCGGCCGCTGGGACGAGGACGACCAGCCCGATCCAGACCGCGAGGGCGGCGGTGGCCGACCATGCGGCGCTCGGAGCCCGGCTCCCGATGCCGGCACAGATGATGAGCCAGAGCAAGCCGTAGACCGCGACCGCGCCGAGCAGGACGGCAGCCTCCGTCGTGGCCGGTCCCCACCACGCGATGACTGCGGCGACGACGACGACGATCGGCGCGACCAGGGCCAGCCACCGACCGAGGATCGTCGCGAGGATCCATCGCGTCGTCGACGGCGCGCAGACCTCGACGAGGGCCAACGTGCCGCGCACTCGCTCTGCGACCCAGAGGTCGTGGGCCATGGCCACGAGCCCGAGCGGAAACAGGACAACCACGACCATCGCGAGATCGAACGCGCCGATGTCGAGCAAGAACGGCGAGAGCATCCGAGCCTCGCCGTCGCTCGGATCCGGTGGCCGGATGTCCAGGACGACGCTCGACCGGTACTGACCGACGCGGTCGATCGCCACCGGTGCCAGGGAACCCATTGGCAGCTCAGCGGTGACCGGGACTCGGCCAAGCGTCATCCACGGCACCGCCCACGGCTGCTCGGGTAGCTTCGCGGCGGCGGCGAGCGATCGGTGCTGCGCGTCGGCGGCGGCCGCCCGCCCGGCATATACGCCGTCTCGCCATGCCTCTCCGCTGCGCGCCGCGACGACCAGCAGGCCGCCGAAGACCGCGAGGTACAACCACAGCGCGCGCGTCCGCAGCAGCGCGACGCACTCGTGTCGAATGACGTGCATCATCGGCCACCTCGAATCGACAGCCGCCGTACGCCCAGCCCCAGGGCGAGCGCACCGGCGACGATGCTCCAGCCCAGCAACACGACGCCGCCCGCCCCGGCCTGCGCCATCAACGACCCGATCTCGGCGGGTTTCGGCGCGACGAAGCTGGGCACCGTCGCCCACAGCTCCACATCGGCGCGGTACTCCCAGTCGCCGGTGCGCGACCCCCGAACCAACGCATCGTTCAGCGCTGCCACCCATTCCAGGCGGAAAGCCTCGACCGACTCCGCCAGCCGTCGATGGTGCGCCAGATCGGTCTGAGCCAGGGCGCCCGCCCACCGCTGCAGCGCCAAGCCGGGCGCCAGCACGGAGGCGCGATCCATGACGCGCTCTTGGGCGGCCAAGACGTCCCACTGCGCGTCGAAGTGATGGGCGTAGACCTCCGCGGCGTGCACCTCGCCGGCCTGCATCGCCAGGCCATCGAAGTTGATCGGCAGATCCTCCACCCGTGCAACCCCGTACTCGGCCAGCACGTGCTCACGCAGGACGGCGAGCCGCGCGTCTTGGGAGTCGTGCCCATCCATGCCCGCGTCCAGGTCGTCCCTCACGGCGCGCTGAAAGCTCATGTCATCGCGCATGGGATGCTCGGCGGCTGCGTGCGCGGCGGCAAACTGCGGCGCCAGCAGACATGTCGTCGCCCACAGGCCCGATGCCAGGACGAGACTCGTCGATGCGCGCTCCGTCGCCGCCGAGATCGCGACCGAGACGGCCGTCCAAGCCCACGCGTAGGCCGTGATGCCGAGCACGATGCCGAGGATGCACACGAGGTTCGTCGTGGACGGCTCGACCGCGACCGCGAGTCCTGCGGCCCCGAGCAACATCGGGCCGACGCACGCGAGCATCGCGAGCTGGGCACCGAAGAGCTTGCCCGCGGCGAGCCGCACCCGCGACACGCAAGCGGTGCGGACCGAGTCGAGGAGCCCGGCACCGTCGTGACTCGCGAATGTCCCGTGTCCGAGGGCGATCGCCAGCAACGGCAGCAGGAGTTCGCACAGCGAGACCGCCGACGGCCACCCGAAGGGGCCGACCGATGGTCGCGACGCCATCGGTCGTCCGGACAAGGGGGTCCGGACGTGGGCTTCGACGCGAACGACGGTGCCGAAGGCCTCGTCGAGGCCGGGGGCGAGCCCGGAGAGCGCACGGACCGGCGCGAACACGTAAGTGCCAAAATGCGCGGCGCCGTGGGGATTCTTCGCTCCCTGGCCAAGCCAGCGTTCGCGCGCGTACTCAGACGCCGCGACCCGCTCCTGCACCTGGTGCTGCTGCGTGACGAGGCCGGCCAATGCGGCGATCATCACGACGACGGTCATCACCGACGCGACGGAGCGCACGGTGCGGCTCCGGTAGAGGTTGACGAACTCGTGACGAGTGATCGGGTTCACGCGCTCGCCTCCCCCACGGTTCGCAGATACAGCGACTCGAGTTCCTCGGCGGCGAGCCCCGCCGCGGGGACCTCCTCGATCAGCCGACCAGCGCGCATGATCCCCACGCGCGTGCAGGTGCTCCGCGCGCGGAAGATGTCGTGGGTCGCCATGAGAACCGCCATCCGACACCGCTCGACGACGGCGCTCAGGGTGTCGCAGAAGTCGTGGGCTGCCTTGGGGTCGAGTCCCGAGAGCGGCTCGTCGAGCAGGAGCGCGCGCGTATTCCGGGCCAGCGCGATGGCGAGGCCGACCTTCTGCCGCATCCCCTTCGAATAGCGACGTGTCCGCTGCCGCGCGACGTCCGGGCCGAGCCCGACCCCGCGAAGCTGCTCGATGGCCGCGTCCTGTGAGATCGGCTGGTCGGCGAGCGCCGCGAAGTAGCGAAGGTTCTCGAGCCCCGAGAAGTTCTCGTACAGCGCGACGAGCTCGGGGACATACGCGCACTGCCGGCGGGCCTCGGCAGGCGAGCGCGCGACGTCCTTACCCGCGACCAGCGCCCGGCCCGAGGTAGGCGCGAGCAGCCCGAGCAACAGCTTGATGGTGGTGGTCTTCCCGGCGCCGTTCGCCCCGAGCAAGCCGAACACCATCCCGGCGGGGATCGCCAACTCGAGCCCGTCGACCGCTCGCTTGCCACCGGGATATTCCAGCGTGAGCCCCATGGCGTGCAGGACTGGCGCCTCGCCAACGCCCTGGGGACTCGCTCGATCGCCGGTCATTCGTCGGATTCCTCGTACATTGCCCGCTCGTGCTCGAGTTGCTGCTTGTGCTCGATCGAGTAGCGCGCCCAGGGACGCAGACGCAGACGCGGCAGGGGAATCGGCTCCTCGCTGCCTTCGCACAGGCCATAGGTGCCCTTCATGAACTTGTCGAGCGCGTGCTCGATGAGGCCGACGAGCTTGCGGTCCTTCTCGGCGAGCCGCAGATCATGGAACTGGGCTGCACTCGTTGCCGCCAGATCGGCTTCGTCCGCGAGCGCCGTCATCTCACCGAGCGCCTCCCGGGCGCGCAGACGGCCCCGAGCCAGGACCCGCGCCCGGGTGTCGATGAGTTCCTGCCGTAGCTCCTCGCGCGCGCGCTCGTCCAGACCGATGTCCGGATCGGGCTCGTACGTCGTCGATGGATCGGATTCAGTGGACATACTCAGGACTCCGAGCTGGCATGCGACGATGTTGGCGAGCAGGGGCCCGGCGATCACGTGGGTGGGGACCGGCATGCCCGAAGTCTCCGCGGCACGGGTACTCATCAGCGGCGTGCCCTGTGGGAAGGTGATGCCCGCTTGCGTGACCGCGGCGAACCCCCGCCGGGGATGGGATCGACCCACTCCGCGATCGGCGCCCAACGCGGGAGAGGATCCGGGTAGTCGCGCCAGCGCGCCGGGCCCTGCGCCATCTCGCGATCGTCGAGCAGACACGACTGCAGCTGCGCACGGAGCTCGACCTCGTCGAGCTCGACACCGATGAAGACCAACTCCTGGCGTCGGTCTCCCCAGGGGGCGGTCCACGCGGCCTCGATCGCCGCGAGCCGATCGCGATCGTTCGGCCACCGCCGCTGCGGCGCGGCGGCCCACCAGTATCCTGCGCGCCCACTCTGGTAGCTCACGCCCGCCTGAGACCAGGTGCCGACCTCTTGCATCCGACTCGCCAGCCAGAAGAACCCCTTCGAGCGCAGCACGCCTGGCCGCGCCTCGCCCACGAATGCGGCGAAGCGCTGGGGGTGGAACGGCCTTCGCGCCTTGAAGACGACGCTACGGATTCCGAATGCCTCGGTCTCGGGTGTGTGGACACCCGCGAGTTCTCGCATCCAGCCGGCCGCACGCTCTGACGCCTCGGGGTCGTATCGGCCCGTGTCGAGGATCGCGTCGATGGGGATTGCCCCATGCGCACCGCGGACGATCCTCGCGCGCGGGTTGAGGTGGTGCAGTACGCCCTCCACCCGCGAAGCCTCGTGGGTCGTCACCAGATCCGTCTTCCCGAGCACGAGGACGTCCGCGAACTCGACCTGCTCGATGAGGAGATCGGAGAGGCTCCGGCGATCGTCCTCGCCCAGCGCGACACCGCGATCGACGAGATCGTCGGTCGACCCGCATTCGGCCAGGAACTGCGACGCGTCCACGACTGTCACCATCGTGTCCAGGCGTGCGACATCGGCCAGTGAGAAGCCCTGCTCGTCGCGGAACGCGAACGTTGCCGCCACCGGCATCGGCTCGGAGATCCCCGAAGACTCGATGAGCAGTGTGTCGAAACGTCCAGCCCTGGCGAGCCTCGCGACCTCGCGGAGAAGATCGTCGCGCAACGTGCAACAGATGCAGCCGTTGGTCATCTCGACCAGCTGCTCTTCGGCCCGCTCCACCGCCGCTGAGCCGTCACGAATGAGCTGGGCGTCGATGTTCACCTCGCTCATGTCGTTGACGATGACAGCAACCCTTCGGCCCTCGCGGTTGGCGAGAACGTGGTTGAGCAAGGTCGTCTTCCCAGCGCCGAGAAAGCCGGACAGCACCGTTACCGGGAGCCGCGCAGGTGAATCGGACGAATCGGACGAAGCAGGGACATCGACCATGCGCCGGAGTATCCTCGACTCCCTGTCTCAATGCAATCGAATTGCATGTGAAGAATCGCCGCGGGCGACGGCTCCACCTCGTCGAGCCTCGTCGAGCCTCGTCGAGCCGCATCGAGCCGCATCGAGCCGCATCGAGCCCGTGCCACTGTGAACATGTGACTCACCCACGCCGCATCGAACTGGTTTGCGCGGAGCAGTGGTCGCACTAGGCGTTCGAGCCCCCGCGCTGGGAGTCGCTCACCAGGAGTCAACACGCCTATCAGGTGACCAACGTCCATGAAGACGGAACGATTCATGGGCATCGTTCTTGGCTCGCGTCGCAGCGGATGCGGATGTGCAAGTGACGGGTGTGTCCGGGCTCGTGCCGCACGATTCCGGAGTTGGTGCCGGGTCGGTCGGGCCACTGGATCGCCGCGGCGCGGACGGTCTCGTCGAGCCCGGCTCGCTCGGCTGCGGCCGCCAGCTCGGCCTGGAGCGGATGCTCGAGGAAGATGTACTCCACCTCGTCGTCCTCGATGAACGCGGCGACCAACGCCCACGTCGCATCCCAGTCGATGTCGCCTGCTTCGTCGATCGGGAGGCGAATGTCGACGTCGTGCCCGGTGCGGTGCGACAGATGCGGCTGGAGCCGCCCGCCGTCATGATCGCTGAGATCGCAGATGACCAGCTCGCCGCGGTAGCCGGAGGTGATGCGGAAGCGGGCAGTTGCTCGCGCGATCTCAGCGATCATCCGCGGCGTCCCGAACGCGCGGCTCGACTCGCGAACGCGGTAGTCGTGGGACGATGGGAGTGGGACGAGGGACAGTGCGTCGTGCTTCGGCGCGACCGACAGCGTCTTCGGTGCCCGGCCCTCGGTCCGGCGTGTCGAGTCGGATGGGGCGCGATCGTCGAACACCACCAACGGAGTCCCCGCCCGAAAGGCCTGCGGCACCTCTTGGTTCCACTGTCTCAACTCACGCACCGAGACCCCGTGCTGATCGGCGATCGCGGCCCATGTCTGCCCGCGCGCGACGACGTGCACGAGCCGTCGACGCGGCGGCGGTGTGCGGCGGGCACGGATCCGCAGGCGCTGCCCCGCCCGCAGCCAGCCGTCCTTTCTCACGGCGGGATTCGATCGCAGCACCTCATCGCGCGTGACCCCGTAGCGCCCAGCGATGGCATCGAGCCGTTCGTGGGGGACGACGGCGTGCTCGACCCAACCCGTGGACGTACCGCGAGACGCAGGCTCGCCGGCGCCCGCATCGACCCCGCTCAACCCAAGCATCACCACGAAGAGGACGTGCAGCGGCATCGGTTCCCTGGTTTCCCCCGTGTCGCGCCGCGATCACCGCGTGGCGAGTCGCGCGCACCATGCCCGAGGCGACGCTGAGCATCCCCCGATCTGATTCTACTTGCAACACAATTGCATCTAGGTAGGCCCAAGAGGAGTCGCTGACGCTTCGGCCGCTCGAGCGCCGCCTCCTCCTCGACCGTCAGGCACGGCGTCGCAGTGCTCGTCATCTGGCGTTCCGCGACGGCCGCGGCGGGGTGGTGGTTTTCGGTGCGGGTGGCGGGTCGACGCCCTCGATGACGACGTGCGCCTCGTCGTGCGCGAGCGCTACTTCGAGGGTCGATCCGCCGCCGAGGTTGCCCGCGCCCACGGCATCCCGGCGGGCACGGTGCGTTGGCGGCTCGAGGTGGGGCTCGATCGCCTGCGCGACCAACTCGATGCACGCTACGAACCGTCCACGGCATCCATGTCTGCGAACGCGGGCGGCACGTCGACCGCCACGGCGAAAGGATGGACTGCGATGGGCATGCTCAGTCTCGAGTTCGTGGTGGGAGCGGCGGCGCCCGGAGCGGTGGGCATCGCAGCGGTGGCCGTGGGAGGCGCGACGCGGCGGCGGATCTCGCCCGCCTTCCCCCTCCCGATCGCTGTCGCTCAGTCCTTCTGGGGGACCGCTCAGCCACCCGGCGAGCAGCCGCGTACGTCCAAGCCCGCCCGGATGCCGGAGTACGGCGACGCCGCGTCGGTGAAGTACGGCGAGCGAGTCTCCATCGGCGCGCCGTAGCCGTCGGCGAACACACCGGCGAAGTCGGTCGGGCTCTGGGCGTTCCAGTCGGTGCACCACACCGCGTCAGCCTCGGCGAGCGAGTCGGCGAAGCTGCTGGCGCCGTCCAGGTCGTACAGCGCGGCCCGGGCGGCTTCGTCCATCCCCAGCTCGGACGCCACGCCGGTCGCGAACGACGACTCGTCGCCGCGGCGCGTGACGTACACGATCTCGTCGCAGCCGAGGTTGGCGAGAACGAGCGTCGGATGCAGGTCCGACCAGCCGCCCGCCGACACATGGCGGTCGTCGATCTCGAGCGCGCGGGCGAGGCCGGGCTCGGCCGGTGAGTAGGCCAGGGCCTGGGCCCAGTTCGCCGGGCCCAACGACAGGAACTTCTCGGTCTTGAGATCGCCGAAGCGACGGGGGTTGGCCTCGACGCGCGCGAGATCGTCGGCGGCGCCCCAGTAGCCGAAGCGTACGTCGTCGAACGCGACCTCGAGATCGTACGGCTCGCCCGCGCCGTAGTCGGCACGCGCGGCTGCGAAGCCGTCGAACGCGGCGCCCGTGAGCACCGAGGTCGACACCAGCGCAGCGAGCCGACCACCGATGGGCTGGTCCAGCCGCGTCGGGCGGGCGCCTTGGACGAGGACGGCGGTGCGGTAGTCCTCGAGCATCGCCGTGTACTCGGCGCCGCACGTCGCCGCGCCCAGGGGCGTCGCGGCGATCTGCGGCCACGGGGCTCCGACGGCCCCCGGCGCGCAGCCATCGAGCCACGCCTGCCAGCGCGAGGCGTCCTGCGGGCCGAGCCCGGCATAGAAGTCGCCGATGCGGCCAATCTTCTCGACGAGCGCGGGGAAGTCGAGCAGGCCCGGCCGCACGAAGATCGCCTTGGGGTTGCAGCCATTCGCGGCTTGCTCGGGGGTGCAGCCGACGTCGAACGAGCCGAGACTCGCCAGCGCCGTCGCCAGATCGCGGACGTGGAACGCCGGGTCGGGCGAGCTCGCCACGGTCTCGACGATCTCGGGGTTGATCAGATCGCGCAGGTCGTCGGACTGCAGCAGATCGAGCAGCGACTGCTGGGCAGCGGCGGGATCGGACTCGGCCAGCGCGGCGATGCCCGAGTCTGCGAAGCGCTGGCCCAGCGGCCCGAGCTGACCGATCGCGGCGGCCTCGGGGGTCTGACCGAGGACCGCCGCGTAGCCGTTCATCGACTTGAGCAGCAGCGCCAACCGTTGTCCCTGCTCGGCGCGGCTGCACTCGCCCTTGCCGCAGGACCCGAGCGCCGGGTTCATCTGCATGCTCTCGAGCACGAACATCGTGATGCTGCCCGAGCTGCCACCGGCCGCGCCCCACACCGGACCGTAGTGCTCGACGATGCGCGCGAGCGAGGCGAAGTGGGCGAAGATGAGCTGGCCATTGCCGCGAACGCCGACACACATGCGCGACGCTTCGTCGCCGTCGTCGTCGAGGCCATCACACTTGGCGCCCTCGCACGGGGCGTCGTCGTCCGACGAAGAAGAGGCGGAGTCGCCACAGGCGAGGGACAGGAGCGATGAGCACAGAATCAGGCGGCGCATGGGTGACCTCGGGGTAGTTGTGGGTAGGATAACTGCGCACGTCGAGCGTCGGTCGGTGGCCATGCAACCGCTCGGGACCATGGGATTTTGGCGCAGCGCGCCGCCGCGCTGCGCCCGGGGAGCCGGCCTCGTCGCCGGCTGATCCATCGCCGGAGGGCGGCGACGCGCGGCTCGGGATGTGCGGCGTCTTCTCGGTCCTGCGGCAGCTGTGTGAGGGGTCGTGATAGCGTCGAGTCCGTGCGGCGCGGTTCGTTCGCGGTCGCCGGGTTCGCCCTCGGGCTCGGCGCGGGTTGCCCGACGTTGCCGCCGTATGTCTGCGACGACGACGCGTCGTGCGATCGCGGCGGCGCACAGGGCCGGTGCCTCGGCGACGGCGCGTGCGCCTATCCCGACGGCGCGTGCGACAGCGGCTGGGTGCGCTCGCCCAACGCGGCCGTGCAGCCCGGCGTCTGCGTCGACGGTGGCGGCGTCAGCTCATCGGGCGGCCGCGTCACCGCGGCCTCGACGACCAGCGATTCCGGGACCAGCAGCGCCCCGGGCACCAGCGACACCGGGCCGATCCCGAGCTGCGGCGCGCGGATCCAGTTCGCCATCGACACCGCGTTCTTCGGCGCCGCCGAGGTGCTCGAGGGCTATCCCGCCGCGGTGCGGATCGACGCGCCCGAGCTCATCGCCGCGATCCTCGACGGCGGCGTCGATCCCTGGGTGACCGACACCACCGGCGCGCCCGTTCCCCACGAGGTCGAGCGACTCGACGCCGACTCCGGCTTGTTGCTGTGGGTCCGCATGCCGAGCTACGAGCTCGACGAGGAGGTGGCGCTCGAGTTGCGCTTCGGCGCCGCGCCGCCGGACACCGATCCAACCCAGGTGTGGGCCGGACGCTACGCCGGGGTGTGGCACATGGACGACGCGCTGTCGGGGGTCGACGGCGACGCGATCCGCAACAGCGCCGTGCCGTCCGAGGCCGGTCGCAGCGTCGGTGGCATGTTGCCCGCGCAGAACGTCGCCGGCGTCATCGGCCGCGGCCTGGCGTTCGACGGCATCGACGACATCGTCACGGTCGACGCCGCGTTCGTGGGCGCCCTCGACTCCTACGCGATCTCGATGTGGATCCGTTTCGACGGTCCCGACGACGCTCCCGGTGACTACTTCCAGCGACTCAACGGCGACTTCTTCTACCCGCGGTGCTGGCGGCAGGCGGCAGGCTCGGTGTTCTGCCAGTACATCGTCGACGGCGACGTCACCGGGCTCGGCAGCGGTCTGGGCCAGGAGGTCGACCAGCTGCTGCACCTGGTGATGGTGCGCGACGCCGATGCTGCTACCCATCGGCTGTACATCGACGGCGAGGAGGTCAACGAGACCACCGATCCGATCGGCGCCTCGCTGCCCGCCCAGGGCTACCCGTTCGAGATCGGCCACGGCGAGCTGGGCACGCTGCCGGGTATGATCGACGAGGTGCGCGTGTCACAGGTGCCGCTGTCGGCTGCGTGGGTGCGCGCCGACTACCGCACCCAGCTCGAGCCGGGACTGGTGCTTGCGAGCCTGGATGCGATCGAGCCGGTGCCGTGCGATCGCTAGCCGTGCAAGACGCGGCGGCGCATCACGCCGTCGAACAACACGTTGCGCGCGGACCGAGCGCGCTCACGCAGATGGCGCGCGGCGGACCTCGACGCGGTTGCGGCCTCGCTCCTTCGCGTCGTAGAGCGCCTCGTCGGCGCGGTCGATGACGTGCTGTCGCGACTCCCCCGGGCGGCGCAGCGCGAGGCCGATGGAGACGGTCACCGCGATCTCGCCGCGGCTCGTGACGGCCGGAGTCGACTCGACGGCGTGCCGGGCCCGCTCGGCGATGCTGCGCGCGGCGGCCTCGTCGACGTGCGCGAGCAGGAGGAGGAACTCCTCGCCACCCCAGCGCGCGACCGCGTCGCCGATGCGCAGCGACGAGCCGAGCACCGCCGCGACGCGCCGAAGCACCTCGTCGCCGACCGCGTGCCCGTGCTCGTCGTTCACCCGCTTGAAGAAGTCGATGTCGACCATGAGCGCGGCGAGTGGCGTCTGCGTCGCGGGCGGTTCGGAGGCGAGGTGCATGTCGAGTCCGCGGCGGTTCAACGCGCCCGTGAGCGGGTCGATCGTCGCCAGCCGCTCGAGCCGCGCGATCTCGATGCGCGGTGCACAGAGCGCGGCGACCAGCAAGAGCGTCGACTCGTGGCTCGCATCGAAGTGGCTGCGATCCGGGTGCACTACGCTCAGCACGCCGATGCACTCGCCGCGCGAGAGCAGCGGCACACCGAGGAACGACCCGACGGGCCCGCGCACCCCGGCACGCGGGGCGAAGCGCTCATCGTGCTCGGCGTCGTCGGTGCGCAGTATCTTTCCGTGCTCGGCGATCCAACCGATGAGGCCCTCGCCGAGCCGGAATTCCACGTCGTCACCGACATGCATCGGCGAGCCGTGGCGCGCCGCCGCGAGCAGCCGCGCCCGATTCGAATCGAAGAGCCGGATGCTGGCGCGCTCGCAGCCGAGTGCCTCCGCCGCGCGGCGCGTCACGGCCGCGAGCATCTCGTCGAACTGGAGCGGCTGCGCGAGATCGCCGGCCAGGGCTGCGAGGGCGTCTTGCATCGGGGCACCGCATTGTGCACCGAGCGCGTGCGCGCGGGTGCGACACGGTTGGACGTGGCGGGCACGGAGGCGTCACCAACGCACGTCCCCGTGGGGGATCGGTTTGCAAATCTCAGTACTCTGCGTGTCGCGGGTGTCACGGGCAGCAAGCATCGCTGCCCGAGATCCTCGACTTCGAGCGGGTGGGCCGGACCACGCGCTGGTCAAGCACGCCGCAGCGCCGCAGTTGATGCGCACTCGATGACTGCGGACTGCCCGAGCCCCGGGGCCGGCAGCGCGCGCGCCAGCGTCACCACGCTGTACGCCACCGCAGCCCACCGACCGGGGTTGCGATACCCGTGGTTCTGGTCGCCACGGAACACCACCACGTCGCCGGGCTCGAGCGTCCATCGCTCGCCCGATGCGCTCAGCTCGAGCGAGCCGGACTCGCACGTGAGGTACTCGCGGGTGCCGGGCGTGTGCGGAACACCGACCATCGACGCCCCGCCCGGGAGCTCCATGCGCTCGAGCTCCATGCCCGCGATCGGATCGGGCAACAGCCGCCGCACCGACACCTTGCCCCGTCGCCGCAGCGGCAGCTCGTGCGCGCGATACAGCCGCGCCACCGCCCGCGGCGGGCCCACCAGCTCCTCGAGCGTCACCTGCAGCGCACCCGCCACCTTCATCAAGACCGTCAACGTGGGGTTCGCGGCCCCGGACTCGAGATTGGCCCACGTGGGGCGCGGCAGTTGGGCCACCCGCGCGATCTGATGCTGCGTGAGTCCCCGCGACTCGCGGAGCTGCTTGATGTTGAGTGCGAGGTTCTGCGCCGGGTCGTCGGGCATGTCGATACAATGTCCGACGGTTGATGTCTTGTCATCGTGAATGACAACGCATCATCACGGGCACAGGGTAGGGATCATGAACGACCGACCCGCAGCCCTCGTCACCGGTGCCTCCCGCGGCCTGGGCCAGGCCCTCGCCCTTCGCCTCGCCGAGCGCGGCCACCCTGTCGTCCTCGTCGCGAGAGCAGACGAACCGTTGCAGGATGTCGTGACCCGCATCCGCGCCCGAGGTGGCCGCCTGGCGCACGCGGTGGTGGGCGACCTCGGGCGTCCCGATGACGCGCGCTCGATCGCGGCGCAGGCTACGGCGCTCGTGGGCCGCGTGGGGCTCTTGGTGCACAACGCCAGCAGCCTGGGCCCGCTGCCCATGCCTGCGCTCGCCGACACGCGACCCGAAGATTTGCTGGCGGTGCTCGAGGTGAACCTTCTGGGGCCGTTCCGGCTCACCCGCGCGCTGCTCGGTGGGTTGGCGCTCGGCCAGGGCGGAACGATCGTGCACATCAGCTCCGATGCCGCGGTGGAGGCCTACCCCGGGTGGGGTGCATACGCGGTCAGCAAGGCCGCGCTCGATCACCTCTCGCGCGTGTGGGCGGCCGAGCTGGGCGAGGCGGGGGTTCGGGTGCTCAGCGTCGATCCGGGGGAGATGGACACGCGCATGCACGCCGATGCGGTGCCCGACGCGGACCGCTGGGCGCTCGCGGATCCCGACGTAGTTGCGCGGCGGATCCTCGCGCTGCTGGAGGACTCCGTCGGCGCGCCGAGCGGAGCGCGACTGATCGCGGCGCAGTGGTCTGCCGACGGTGAGGTGACGGCATGAGCGGGCCATGGACGGCCGCCGACGGCCCACGCGGCGTGGCGCAGCAGCGGCTGCTCGTGGTGGATCCGACGGCCGAGATGGCGTTCGAGACCCGTGCCCGCGCGCTGCCCGAGTTGCTGCGGGCGCGGGATCTGGTGGTCGTCAACGACGCCGCCACGCTGCCCGCATCGCTGCGCGTGTGCACGGGCAGCGGCCGCATGCACGAGTTGCGCGTGGCGACGCCCGGCGGACCCACCGGGTGGTGGGTGGTGCTGCTCGGCGAAGGCGACTGGCGCACGCCGACGGAGCGCCGACCCCTGCCCGAGATGCTCGACGTCGACGACGCGATCGCGTTGCCCGACGGCACGCACGCCCACGTGCTCGAGCGCTCGCCACGATCACCACGCTTGCTCCGGATCGACTGGGGCCGCGACGACGCGCGCGTGCTCGCGCTGCTCTTCGGACACGGTCGGCCGATCCAGTACAGCTACCTGAAAGGCGACCTGCGGATCGAAGACGTGCAGACCGCGTTCGGGGTGCGACCGTGGGCAGTGGAGATGCCCTCGGCCAGCCGCCCGCTCGACTGGGCGGCTCTGCGTGCGCTGCGTGGACGCGGCGTCGAGCTCGCCACGCTCACGCACGCGGCGGGCCTGTCCGCGACCGGCGACGATGCGCTCGACGCCCAGCTACCGCTGCCCGAACGCTACGATCTGCCCGCGCGCACCGTGGCCGCGATCGAGAGGGCCCACGCCGGCGGCGCGCGAGTGCTCGCGGTCGGCACCACGGTGGTGCGCGCGCTCGAGGGCAACGCTGCCACGCACGGCGGTCGCCTGCGCAGCGGCGAGGGCACCACCGCGCTCGTGATCGGTCCCGGCTTCGTGCCCCGCATCGCCTCGGGCCTGCTCTCGGGCGTGCACGAGCCCGGCACCAGTCACCACGCGGTGGTCCGCGCGTTCGCCCCGGCCGCGCTGCTCGAAGCGGCGCACCAGCATGCGGCCCTGCGCGGGTTCTTGGTCCACGAGTTCGGTGACGCGACACTCGTGCTCCCCCGCGAGCGCGCGCGGTTAGGGTGAACGCGCGGGGTGAACGCGCTGCGCTCGCAGGCCATCTGAATCCGTCCCCAGCGCCGCCGGTCGCGCTGCGGCCCCCGTCCTTTGCGTGAGGCCGAAAATCCGGTTCACTCGCGACCGATGCCCACGGCCCCCTCGTCCTCGGATCGTGCCCCGAGCCGCCTCGAGGCGGCGGTCTACAAGCTGTTCACGAAGCAGGGGCAGGTGACCGAGGTCGAGGCGATAGGCGAGGCGTTCCGGCGGATCACGCTCGAGGGCGAGTCGCTCCGCGACGCCGCGTGGGTGCCAGGGGAGAAGCTGCAGGTCGCGCTGGGCGGCTGGACGATGCGCACGTACACGCCGATGTCGTGGGATCCGCGGCGCGGCAGAACGCAATTCCTCGCGCACCTCAACGCGTCGCATCCGGCGGCGCACTGGGCCCGGGGGCTCGAGGTCGGCACCAGTTGCACGTACCTCGGGCCTCGCGCGTCGCTGGATCTCGAGGCGCTCGCGCGACCCGGTCTGCTATTCGGCGACGAGACGTCGATCGGGCTGGCGGCCGCGCTGCGCCACACCAAGGCCGGCAGCGCTGGGGTCACGGTGGTGCTCGAGGTCGGCGACGTCACGGCAGTGCAGGCCGTGCTCGACGCCCTGGAGATCACCGATACGACGCTCGTGCGCCGCGCGGCGGACGATGGGCACCTCGCCACGATCGACGCGCTGCTCGACGCGCGTCTGGGCGACAGCTCGCTGGTGCACGCGGTGCTGTCGGGCAAGTCGAGTTCGATCGCGCGGCTGCGCAAACGGCTCGTGCGCGGGCTGGGTCGGCGGCAGTTGGCCACCCGCGCCTACTGGGCGCCGGGCAAGACCGGGCTCGACTAGGCGTCAGGCTCCAGCATGGAGTCTGGAGGTGGGTGCCTCCCGAACGCGCGGCGACGCGACGTCGGCTCGACGTGGATCCGTGCCCTCGCCGACTGGGCGAAATCCGACCGCGCGGACTCGCTGGCGCTTGACGTGGTGGAGCACGCGACTCGGCTTCGAGCGCTTCGACGGGGGAGTCGCTCGGCTGCGTGCGCCGGACGAGCTGCGCATGCTCAGAGCGATCGACCTCGGATGATCGGGAGCCACGATCGGATCACGCCGCGGCCACGGCCGGGAACTGCGGCGCGGGTCGCATCGCTCTTGCGCGTGACGTTCGTGCTGGCCTGACTGTTCGCGCTTACCTGACGTTCGCGCCGCGCCGGCGACCGCGAAGCCCTCGGGCGTCGCGTCGCGTCTCGCCTCGCGCCGTCCCGAGACCGGGCTCGACTAGCCCCTTGCGCCCACGATCCGATATCCTCCGTGGCGACGTGGACGACGATGCCTCACTGCTTGTCGCCTGGCGGGCCGGGGACGCGACCGCGGGCCGCGCCCTGGTCGCGCGGCACTTTCCCGCGGTGTATCGGTTCTTCGCGAACAAGCTCGGCGCCGACGCCGACGATCTCGTGCAGCAGACCTTCTTGGCGGTGGTCGAGGGCCGCGATCGTGTGCGCGACCCCGCGGGCTTCCGCGCGTACCTGTTCGGCGTCGCGCGCAACCGCTTGATGCGTCACCTCCGTGAGCGCGGGCGCTTCGAGGGCGATACCAGCGTGAGCGACCTGCAGGCCTCGCTGCTCAGCGTCGCCGAGGCGATGGTGCAGCGCCAACAAGAGCGTCTGCTGTTGCGTTCGCTGCGGCGTCTCCCGCTCGACCTGCAGATCGCGATCGAGCTCGCCTACTTCGAAGGCATGACCGATCGCGAGGTCGCCGAGATCCTCGACATGCCGGTCGGCACGCTCAAGAGTCGCCTCCGCAAGGCACGCGCGCTGCTCGGCGACGCCATCGTCGCGCTCGGCGAATCGAGTGCGGTGGCGGAGTCTACCACCGCAGGGATCCCGGGCTGGGTCGCGTCGATCCGCGCGCACTTCGACCACGCCACTGCACGCGGAGCCACCCCCGGCTAGTCCCTGGAAACCGGCCGTGTCACCGCACGATCCCACCGAAGCGTCCTCCCCCGCGGTCGCAGGCGCCGAGTCCACGACGATCGCGCCAGGCGATCGGATCGGTCGCTACCTCGTGATCGATCAGCTCGGACGAGGTGGCATGGGCGTGGTCTATGCGGCCTACGATCCCGAGCTCGATCGCAAGGTCGCGATCAAGCTCCTGCACGACGCGAGCCCCGGCAGCACCCGGCCCATGCAGCAGGCGTTGGGCAAGGTGATGAACGCGCTGTTCGGCGACGAACCAGCGGCGGCGGAGCAATCCGCGGAGCTCGGTCGCGATCAGCAACGGCTGATCCGCGAGGCCCAGGCCGCGGCGCGCATCAATCATCCGTCGGTGGTCACGGTCCACGACGTGGGTCAGCACGGCCGACGGGTCTTCGTCGCGATGGAGTTCGTGCGCGGCCAGACCCTGCGGCAGTGGTCGGCGCAGCAGCGTCGATCGTGGCGGGAGGTGGTCGAGGTGATGGCCCAGGCCGGCGCGGGGCTGGCCGCCGCTCACGCCAGCGCCCTGGTCCACCGCGACTTCAAGCCCGACAACGTCATGATCGGCGACGACGGTCGCGTCCGCGTGATGGACTTCGGCCTGGTGCGCCATGGGCTCGGCACCGGCGACGACCACGACCAAGACCACGACCACCACCGCCACGACGACAACGGCGCACTGCGCCCGACCACCGACGCGCTCGCGCTCGAACTGACACGTGGTGGCACCGCCATGGGCACGCCGGCGTACATGTCGCCCGAGCAGCACGCCGGGCGGCCCCTCGACGGCCGCTCCGATCAGTTCAGCTTCTGCGTGACGCTGTGGGAGGCGCTCCATGGCACGCGCCCGTTCGTCGGGAGTTCGCCCGCCAGCTTCGCGGTCGCGATCAACGAGGGTACGCGCAACGAGCCGCCGACCGATCACGAGGTACCTCAGGCGATCCGCCGCATCGTGTCCACCGGGCTCGCGGTCGATCCGGGCGCGCGATGGCCGTCGATGGACGCGCTGGTCGCGGCGCTGCTCAGCGACCCCGTGCGCACCCGCAGACGACGGTTCGCGATGGCGGGGACGGCAGCGGTGCTCGTCGCCGGCGGGGTGGGGTGGCAGGTCGAGCGCCAGCGCGAGCTCGCCGGCTGCGACGTCGCGGCCGATGCCGCCGCGACGGTGTGGAGCAACCACGCCCGCGACGAGGTGACCACGCGCATCGGGAGCACCGGCGCCGCGTATGCCGAGGCGACCGCGTCGACGGTCACCCAGTCGCTCGACGAGTTCGTGGCGGCGTGGACCGAGCTCACACGGGGGGCCTGCTTGGCGGCCCTCGAGCACGACCAGCACCGCCCGCGGGCGGTGCTCGCGTGCCTCGACGACCGCCGCGCCGAGCTCGAGGGCGTCGTCGCAGCGCTGTCGACGGTCGATCGTGACAGCATTCGCTACACGGTCGCGCTGGTGTCGTCGCTGGCGGCGGTCGGCGATTGCGACGACGACGCTGCCCTGGCCCTGCGCGGGCTGCGGGTGCAACCCGACGCTGCCGAGGCGGTGGCGGCGACGCGCGCGAGCCTCCGCGACGCCCGACAGCTGCTCGCACTCCGCCGCCTCGACGAGGCCGACGCCGCGCTCGCGGCGATCCTCGCGACGTCGACCGACTCCGATCCCGATCCCTGGCGCGCCGAGGCCAAGCTGGTCCAGGGGCGCGTCGCGGAGCTGCGCGGTGACTATCCGGCTGCGGAGACGCTCCTCGTCGACGCGGTCTTCGCGGCGACCGCCGCCGGCGACGACATGACTGCGGCTGGCGCAGCGACCGAGCTGGTGTGGGTGATCGGCTATCGCCAGGGTCGGCCCGACGACGCCGAGCTGTGGATCCGCTGGGCACGCGGTCTGGTCGTCCGCCTGCGGCTCGAGCAGACCCTCGTCGGGGCGGGGCTCGACGAGCGCACCGGCATGGTCGAGTCCTCGCGCCAGCGCTACGACGAGGCCGCCGTGCACCTGGGGCGCGCGGTCGAGATCAAGCGCGCGCGGCTGGGCGCGGACAACCCCGAGGTCGCGCTGACGCTCAACTCCTTGGGCACCGTGCAGCTCCACACAGACGGCGTCGACGCGGCCGCGCAGACCTGGCAATCCGCGCTGGCGATCTTCGAGGGCGCGCTGGGCAAGGTGCACCCGGATGTCGGCGTCGTGCTGTCGAACCTCGCCCAGGTCGAGTTCCGCCGCGGTGACTACACGGCGGCGCAGCGGACGATGGAGCGCGCGATCGCGATCCAGATCGCCGAGCGCGGCCCGCGGCACCCCGAGGTCGCGCGCGCGCTCGCCAACCTCGGCACCGTACTGCACATGGCCCGCGACTTCGCGGGTGCCCGCGATGCGTTGCGACGCGCACGCGACATCCTGGTCGACGTCCTGGGACCCGAGCACCGCGCAGTCGCGACCACCGAAGCCACGCTCGGCAAGATCGAGTTGCGCCTGGGCAATCTCGACGCGGGCATCGAACTCATCCAGCGCGCGCTCGCGGTGCAGACCCGCGTGCTGTCGCCGGACGACACCGATCTCGCCGTGACGCACTCGGACCTCGGCGACGCCCTCCGCGACCAGGGTGATCTCGCCGGCGCGCAGCAGGCCTACGAGAACGCCCTGGCGATCTGCCTGCGTCACGGGCCCGAGGGCCATCCGGTCTTCACGCCGCTTGCTCGCTACCAGGTCGGGAACATCCAGCGGATGCGCGGCCGCGTGGCCGAGGCGATCCCGCTGCTCGAGCGCGCCACCGCCGACCTCGACGCCATGTCCGCGGCGCCAGAGGAGGGGGCGTCCGCCCGGCTCTCGCTGGCGATGGCGTTGTGGGAGGTGCCAGAGCGCCGGGCCGAGGTCGCGCCGCTGCTCGCGAAGGCCCGCGCCACCTTCGTCGAGATCGATGACACCGAGAAGCTCACCGAGCTCGATGCCTTCGCCGCCCGCATCCGCGCGTGAACCGGGCTCGTCGACGCGCGCCGGTCCTCAACGCCGGCGCGCCTTCTTCGACTTGCCGGTCGG
>JBBQJI010000058.1:0-40838 GCA_038325765.1 Nannocystales bacterium | reverse complement strand
GTCGTTCTCGAGTCCGTACTCGCCGCGGTACGCCGAAGCGAGGATTGCGTGCAGCTCCGGGTACATCAACGGCGGCACGTTGTCGTCGAGCCACGTCGACAGCGGGATGAGGTCGAGCATCGCGTACGCCTCGTCGTCGGTATCCGCAGCCTCGACCTGCTCGGCCATGGTGCCCGCGACCATCGAGAACTGCTCGATGACGGTCTCGTCGGGCACGGCGAGCGGAGGCTCGCGAGAATGCGGTACATCGTGCGCGGCGAGCACAGGAAGATCCCGAGCGAGAGCAGGGCGCCGTAGATCTCGCGGGGCGGCTGGTCGGCGAACTCCGGCGCATGAAGGACGGCGATCACCTTCGCGCGCTCGTCGGGCTCCAGGGCTCGTGGAGATCTCCGTGGTCCACGCTTGGCACGAGGCTTCGTCGCTGGGGCGGTCGGCGATAGAGCGTCGCTCGGGAGAAGCCGACGGCCTCGCAGGCGCGTCGAAGCGGTACGGCGTCGGGGAGTGAGGACAGGCGTGCCATCACGAAGCCTCCGGATGGGGAAGCTTGATCCCGAGGATCTCCGAGACTTTTTTTTTGGAGTTCGATCAGGGCCTCGCGGATCTCGAGCTCCTTCTGGGCGGCGCGGAGCTACCCTGCGCCTCTTCGGTGGCACGACCTCACTGGAAGATGCACTCCCCGAGGATGACCCGGGCTTCTGGGACTTCGACATCGGCATTTCTGACTTCGGATTCTCGCCCTGCGCTACACTAAAAGCGAGGGTCGTGGTGTCTCACGAGATGTGGGCACGCAGGGCTCGGCCCCGTCAGCCTCGTCGGTCGAGCAGCCGGTCGAGCAGCCGGTCGAGCAGCCGGTCGAGCTGAGCAAGCTGATCGAGCTGCCCAAGGAGCGGCTGTATGCGCTGGCCCAGGCGTTCGAGCTCGACGGGCGCTCGCAGCCGCACAAGCCGGCGCTGGCCGAGGCGTTGGCCGGGTACGACCTGCTCTCGCACCTCACGGCCGAGGATCTGCGAATTATGCGCGGCGAGGCGAACGACTGAGCTGACGGCGACGCGCGTCGGACAGCTTGTTGCCGCCCCAGGGTGAGGGTCGAGCGATGGGCGATGGATTTGGAGGCTTCGAGCCGGCTCGGCGACTCGAAGGGCGAACGCTGCACTGTGCTGCGCTCCATTGCTGCACTGTGCTGCGCTCCATTGCTGCGCTGCGCTGCGCTCCATTGCTGCGCTGCGCTGCGCTGCATCGGCCGGCAGGTTGAGCCAGGCGGCAAACGAGTTGACCGGCGTGTGAACTGGTCTGCTCACGGCCGGCCACTGAGTTGGCGAACTACATCGGCGCGCCGGCATATCGCGACGATTCCAATGCAAAGCGGCACTCGATCTGGCCGACGAGCCTGGTGACTACGACGACGAGGCCCTCCGCGAAGACGCATGCGAGCAAGTTTGTGGCACGATCGATGCGCGCGATCCTGAACGGTTTGCGGGGGAGCAGCCTGAGATTTGCGTCGTTCGGTGCATGACACTAATTCCTAAATTGCAGGAGGAGAACCAGTGCGGCAGTCGTCAGATCTTGGAGTGCCACTGCGTTGGGACGCTGACCTGCGAGGCGTTCGTCGCCTACGAGGAAGCTGAGCCCATCTATGGGACTACGGAAGGTGTCCTCTGCGGAGCTGAGCCCGAGGCCACTTTTCATTGTTTGGAACATGCCCCATTCCAGATCGACCAAACTAATCGAGTTGGTGCTTCCTCGGCGTCGCATCAGGCGGGCTGACCTTGGTCGAGGATCTGCTGGACGAAGTCCTGGATGGTCTCGGCGAGGGGCCGGTAGTGGAGGCCGAGCTTTTCGATGCTCTTGGCGTTGTCTGCCTTCCAGGGCAGGCCGACGTTCTTCTTCACCACTTCGCGGCTCAAGCCGACCATGGGGCCGACCATCCACAGCACCCATCGCGGCATGATTCGCTTGGGCAGCTTGAGCGAACTCCACTTGGGGTCGCGGAGGGTGTCGACGAGCATCAGCAATGACGCGTTGGTGCCTACGAGCACGTGCCGGCCTTCGGCGTCGGCCAGGAAGCCGGCGCGGAGGTGGGCTTCGGCCAGGTCCCTGACGTCGACCACACCAATGCGCAGGTCGGGCATGCCGGACGACATGGTCCCGTCGATGATCTGCTTCATGAGGTTGAGGCTCTCGGAGCCGTCGTGGACACGCAGGCCGGGCCCCATGACCATGGCGGGGTTCATGACGACGAGGCGCCAGCGATCCTGGGCGTCGGCGATCGCCCACGCCTGCTTTTCGGCCAGGGTCTTGGACAGGGAGTAGGGCTGGTGGTCGAGGCGCGAGCTGGTGTTCCAGACCTCCTCGTCGAAGACACCGCGTGGGGTCTGCTCGAGGTCGATGCTGTCTCCGTAGATCGCGGCGCACGAGCTGGTCAGCACGACACGCTGGACGGAGGGCTCTGCGTTGGCCTGCTCGAGCACGTTGCGGGTGCCCTCGACGGCGGGCTCGATCAGCTGTTTTCGAGGATCGGTGACGGCGAGGACGAAGGGCGAGGCGACGTGGAAGACCACGCGGCAGCCGGCCATCGCCTCTGCGAAGGCGCCGGGCGTGAGCAGGTCGGCGGAGAAGAACTCGAGGGTTCCCGGGCCGGCGTCGGCGAGGTCGATGAGGTACTGAAGTCGATCGCGCTTCGAGGCGTCGCGGACCGTGGCGCGGACGCGCAGGCCCTCGCGGAGCAGTCGCTCGATCACACGGCCTGCGACGTAGCCAGTTGCGCCGGTCACGAGGACGGGGGCATCGGTCGGGATTTTCAGGGCGTCCATGGTGCCGGCAAACTAGGACGCGCCGCGGGCCACGCCACTCGCGAATCCCGCCAGACAGCCAACCAAACGCGCCGCCAGGCGGTGGCGGGATCGGATGGGGCGTTGGCGCGATCGGCTAGTGTCCCCGCCCCTCGAGGAGGTAGCCTCGGTGAGGACGAGGAGCTCCGCAATGGCAAGCGCACGACCCAAGGCATTTCCGATGGAGGGCATTTGGCCGACGATCCTCCGTGACTTGGGCGTGGAGGCGCGTGCGGTGCTCCGTCGCGCAGCGCTGCCCGAAGACCTGTTGTCGCGGGACAACGCGAGCCTCAGCACCGAGGAGTACTTCCGGTTTTGGGTGGCGGTCGAGGCCGAGGTCGGCAGCGCGACGTTTTCGATCTTGCTGGGCGAACAGCTCGAGAGCGAGTCGTTTCATCCGGTGTTGTTCGCGGCGCTGTGCAGCAAGGACTTCGCTACGGCCGCGCGCCGCATCGCCCAATACAAGCGGCTGGTCTGCCCGATGGAGCTGCAGGTCTCGGAAGACTCGAGCTCGCTGTCGATCGCGTTCGAGTGGATCGACACCAAGGCGACCCCTCCCCCGTCGTTGGTCGCGTTCGAGCTGGTGTTCTTCGTGCAACTGATTCGCAGGGCGACGCGCGAACAGGTTCGACCGCAGCGGGTCCAAACTCGGGTCGCCCTGACCCCGGCGTTGGACTACAAGCAGTTCTTTGGGGTCCGGCCCCAAGCCTCGGAGGTCCATGGCGTGAGCTTCTCGCGCGCTGACGCGTACCGTCCGTTCCTGACCGCGAACGAGGGGATGTGGCGGGTGTTCGAGCCCGCGCTTCGCCGCCGGCTGGCCGATCTCGACGCCTCGGCGAGCTGCGAAGACAGGCTGCGGGCCGCGTTGCTCGAGGGGCTCCCGGCGGGCGCGAGTTCGATGGCCACGACGGCGGCCCAGCTCGGCGTCAGCACCCGAACACTGCAGCGTCGCTTGCACGACGAGGGCACCAGCTTCCAGGCCGTGCTCGATGCGGTACGCGAGGAGCTCGCGCTGCATTACCTGCAAAAGACCAAGCTGTCGGGCGCTGAGATCTCGTATCTGCTCGGCTTTCGCGACCCGAACTCGTTCTTTCGCGCGTTCCATGGTTGGACGGGGCACACGGCCGAGCAGGCTCGGCACACGAACTGACGAGCAGCTGCTCTTGGGTGATCAGGGCCCGGGGCTCGCGCGTCACCCGGCGAGGTCGTCGCGGGCGTCGCGGACCTCGACTCCTCGGATGTCGACCGGCCCCGAAGTCGCTAGCCCCTCCAGCTCCGGTACTGCGCTCGAGCAGGCTGCGGACAGCGTGGCCGGCCGCGATGGTGTGGCGTAGGATCGCGTGGTGACCAACACCGCCAAGAAAGTTCTCGAGGAGGCGCTCGCCCTCACCGACGACGAGCGTGTGGAATTGATGTCGGTGCTCAGCGACAGCTTCGAGCCGCCGGCGACCGAGCTTTCACCCGAGTGGAAGGCCGAGCTCGAGGATCGCATCGGACAGTTGGAACGAGGCGAGGTCGAGCCTGTGGAGTGGGATCAGCTCGAGGCAAAGATCCGAGCGACGCTGGCCCAACGCTGATGCGATTGCGTCTGCATCCTGCGGCGCTCGTGGAGCTGGATGAGGCCGTGGCCTACGTGGAGGAACAGCGCCATGGTTTTGGCGCGCTGCTCTTCGATGAGGTCGCCCGCCGGATCGGCGAGGCCGCTCGATGGCCGCGGAGCGGTGCCCGGTGGCGGGGATCGCCGAGCACTACGACGTCCGCCAGCACCTCGTCAGGCGCTTCCGCAACATCGTCGTCACCGCCGTCGTGCGAGACGAACGGCTCGTCGTAGCGGTCGCCCACACGAGCCGCCAGCCCGGGTACTGGCGCGACCGAGTGCGATAGCTCGGCCCCGGTCCAATCGGGTAGAGTCGGCGTCCCGTTGCCCGGGCTGGTGCTCTCGAACCTCGGTCTCCCGGACCTCCCGGGGCTGCTCGACGACCTGCGCGGCGAGGAACTCGACCTGGCTCCGATGCGACGGTGAAGCGGCTCTTCGAGATGGGCGCGGACGTGCACTGTGCCGACAACAGCCGGCGGACCGCCCTGCAGCATGCCGCCCACGTCGGCGCGCACAAGTGCGTGGGTCCTCATCGGCGCCTCGACGCCGGCCCACGCCGGACGGGTAGTCTCGCAGCAGGTTGGGTGGGCGCGGCGCCGTCCGCCGGGTCACCCAGGGTCTGCCAGAGTGGCGAGCCCCACCTGGTTCGCGTCGCCCAGTGGCGTGGGCACACTCGCTCCGATAAGCGGCTCGACGCTGGCACGTTCCGCCGCGTCATTTCGGACACCGGCGTCGACCACGTCTAGATCGATCCCGATGAGGTCGCGATGCTGCTCGAGGGCATCGATGCGCACGGGATCCGTCGGCGCAACCGCCGAGCACGCGGTGTCCGCCGACCACATCAGGTCTCGCGGGAGCCCGCCGCCCACAGCGCCCCGGCGGGCAACCTCGAGCGAGCTCACCCCAGCCCAACCAACGCCCACGCGTCCGCTCTCGCCAGCGGAGGTGCGTCCGCGACCGCCGCCCACCCCCGAACTACGTGGCGCCGGCACCTCCAACTCCGAGCCCCACCGAGCGCCACACAGCGTGCAGCTCCCCTGCGTTCGCGCTACCGTCGAGCATGGCGTCCGCGGCCAACCAAGCGCGCACGGCGACGCGGATCGATCTACTCGCGATCCCCGAGGCCGAGCGCTTCCACGAGGTGATCGACGGGGAGCTCGTGCGCAAGGCGGCGCCCAGCGGTCCGCACGGCCTGGCGCAGTCGCGCATCGCGTCGCGCATCGGGGGCCCGTTCGATCGGCGACCGGGCGGCCCTCTCCCGGGAGGGTGGTGGCTGGTGACCGGGGTCGAGGTGGAGCTCGAGGATCACGAGGTCTACCGCCCCGATGTCGCGGGCTGGCGACGCGAGCGACTCCCCGCGCTCCCCGACACGACGCCGATCACCGTGCGACCCGACTGGGTCTGCGAGGTGCTCTCCGCGTCCAACGCCCGCAACGACCTGGTCAAGAAGGTGCGCGCGTACCAGCGGGCTGGGCTCCCCCACCATTGGGTGGTGGACCCGCAGGTCGAGACGCTCACCGTCTACCGATGGACCGCCGACGGCTTCTTGCTGGTGCTGACGGCCGAACGCTCGGAGCGCGTGCACGCGGAACCGTTCGACGCGATCGAGCTGTTCGTCGGTGCCTTGTTCGGCGACGACGACGACGGGTGAGTCGGCGGCGTTCGGGCCCGTGTGTCGCCAGCGACCCGGACTTCGGTTCGACCGCGCGCGACGAGACGCGGCCGCCACCGCACTCCCGATCGCGCTGTCGCTGCACGGCCTCTCGTCGATGTCGTCGACCTCGGCGCCCGGCCCATCGATCGCGCAGCCGACCAGCGCGAGGGTGACCATTGCGATCAGCGAGGACGGGCGAGCGCGGGGCATCGGCGCCACGTAGGCGATCTGCGTGCCAGGATCGGGAGTGCGTCAGAACAACGACTTGGCGGCCGACGGAGGCGCATCCCGACCACCCCCCACGCTATTCGCTCGTCAGCTGCCCCGCATCCGCGGGCGCGTAGCCATCCGACGATCCCGCGTCGCCGCCGTCGCAGTACAGCCACGTCGCGCCGTCGTTGCCCGTGAAGCGATACGCGAAGTCGTAGACGCCGGGCTCCGGTACGACGAGCGCACCCATGGCCTCGTCGTTGTTCATCTCGTAGCCCGGCGCGCTGGGGCCGTACCCGTCGTTGGGCACGGCGGTGGTCCACACCCAGCCGCCCGTCACCGCGGGATCGGTGCCGTCGGGGCCGTAGCCGACCTCGCCGAAGACCGCCGGTGCGGGGTCGTTGACGCCCGTGAGGTCGGTCAGGCCGCCGATGTAGAGCCGGGCGTAGACGGTGACCTCGGTGCCGGGCGCCTCGACGATCTCGACCGGGAACTGCACGCGGCAGAACTCGACGTCGTAGGCCGGAAGATCCGAGCACGCCGCGTCGTCGAAGCTGCACTGCGCCGTGCAACCGAGCACGCCGCCGGTGAAGCCCAAATCCAGGCAGGTCGCGCCGCCCGTCGCCTCGCCGTCGCAGTCCTCGGCGTCATTGACGATGCCGTTGCCGCACCCGAGGCACTGCGAGGTGTCGAAGCCGCAGCCCGCGTCGCAGGACAGCGTGCCGCCCAGGAACGCGCCGGGGATCGTGGTGCAGTCGTTGCCCTGTAGATCCTCGCCCTCGCACACCTCGGCGCCCTCGATCACGCCGTCGCCACACGACGTGCAGGTGTCCGTGTCGATGGCGTCGCAGGTCGCGCTGCAGCCGAGCGATCCCTGCAACGGCCCGTAGTCGGCGCAGGTCAGGCCGCCGAAGTCCTCGCCGTCGCAGACCTCGTCGCCGCCCTGCGTGCCGTCGCCGCAGCAGCCGGTGAAGTCGAGCTGGCAGCGCTCGGTGCACCTGACCTCGCCGTCGCCGAATCCCTCCGCCCTGCACGTCGCGTCGGCGAGGTCGGTGCCGTCACAGTCCTCGCCGTCCTCGAGCAGAGCGTTGCCGCACTCGGCCGCGGGCGTGCAGCCCGTGGTGTCGAAGGTGCAGTCGGCCGCGCACACGAGCGCGCCGCCGCCAAAGCCCTGGCTCTCGCAGCTCTCCCCGCCCAGCGCGGCGCCGTCGCAGGCCTCGTCGCCGCCGATGACGTCGTCGCCGCAGCTCGCATCGGGACCGGTCGTGTCACCGGCGCTCGACTCCGAGCCGCCTTCGGTGGTGCCCGGGTCCGTGGTCGCGGTGTTCGTGGTCGCGGTGATCGTGATCGTGCTGTCGATCGTGTCGGACTCGCCCGCCCCGGAGGTGTCGTCGACCGACTCGGCGGCGGGCACCCCGTCATCGCTGCACGCGCTCGCGAGGGTGAGCAGTGCGGCGCAGGACCAGTGGATCGGAGGCACGCGTGTCATGCGGACGGGATCATACGCCGCTCGCTGGTCCGCGGCCCGGAGTGACGCCGGCCTCGGGGTAGGGCGTCTCGCCGGCCAGGCCGGGGACGCTGACGGAGGCGACGCGCGTGATGTCGCAGCGCAGTGCGTGGGCGATGAGCTCGGACATGCGGCGGCTGACGTTCTCCGCGCGCGTCTACGCGCAACCCCGGAGCAGCTCCGCGAGTTCATGACCCGCGATCGCGTCACCGGGGGCGAAGCCGACCGCGAGCACTGGCGGAGGGTCCTCGAGCGCGGCGGCGCGAGCGCGATCTGGCACCTCGGGGACGCGATGCTCGAGGATCTCCGATCGATCGATCCGAACTGGCCGACCCCCGAGGCCCGCGCCCGCGACCTCGATCACCACATCCTCTTGAAGCGGAGGATCGATGCCGCCGCGCCCGCGCTCCTCACTCGCACGCGTACTCGCTGACCTGCAGACCGGTCTCGCTGCCGCGGGCCTCGAGTGGTACCTCTTCGGTGCTCGAGCGGCGCAGCTCCGCGGCCTCCGCCGCGCGACCGTCGACGTCGACATCACCGTGTTCGCCCAGTCGAATGACGCCTCAGTGGTGGTCGCGGCACTCGCCGACTCGTTCTCCCTGCGCGTACCCGATCTCGAAGCCTTTGTGCGCACCACCCGCGTCCTCCCGCTCATCCACGACCGGACCTCCATCCCCGTGGATGCGGTCCTCGGAGGGCCTGGGCTGGAGCCGTACTTTCTCGCTCGCGCCGAGTCGATCGAGCACGAAGGGGTGCCCGTTCACGTCCCGATCGCCGAGGATCTCGTCGTGATGAAGGTGCTCGCCGGGCGTGACCACAGGTGCGCGCCGAGAACCCCGCGCAGCGGCTGTACCGGCGCACGGGGTTCGTTGCGTCGCCCCGGCTGTTCCTGTCGAAGCGATTGCGCGGCGGCTGAGCGGGGTTCACGGGGTCCGGCACGTCAAGCAGAGTCGTTCGCCCACTCCGCCCTCAGCAATCCGTAGACGAAAAAGTCGTGCCGCACTCCGCGGCACACACGATAGCTCCGCAGCCGCCCCTCCCGCGCGAAGCCGATCCGCTGGAGCAGCCCGATGGACGGATCGTTGTCGACGCGCACATACGCGTGCGCGCGATCGATCCGATCCTGCGCGAAGCCCCACTGCAGCACCGCGTCCACCGCACGACACATCAGCCCGGTGCCCCAGCACGCCGGCGCCAGATCATAGGCGAGCTCCGCCCAGCGGTGCGCCGCCGAGTGGTCGTTGAAGCCACACGTCCCGATCAACCGATCGTCTCCGCGCGCGAGACCCCACTTCGCCAGCTCACCGTTCGCCCAGCGATTCACCGAGCGCTCGATCATCGACTCCACCAACGGCATCGAGATCGTGGGGTAGCTCGTCCGCTCGGTCACCGCGGGGTCCTGTAGGTAGTCGTGGAGGGCGACGGCGTCGCTCGCTCGCAGCGGTCGCAGCCGCGCGCCTTCGAGTTCGATCGTCGGAGCGTGCATTTCTCGGAGCATGCGGGCCTCGGCACTCGAGCGTATCAGCCCCAAGGCGGTACGTAGGCGCCCGCCAGCGTGATGCCGCACGGCACGGTGCGGCGAACGACCGGCCGAGCTCGGTCACGGCGTGCCATTTTCCTCTCATGGCGCTCCGCAGATCCGGCAACGAACTGGGCACCTCCCGCTGCTCGTCGCTCGCGCTCGCGGCATGCGTCGCGGCATGCGACGCCGGAGATGCCAACGCGGACGTCCCGGGATGCGACGGGCAGGCCAATTCGACGAACGACGGAGGCGACGGCACTGCGGTGCCGATCGCGGTGGACTGTTCGTTCTCGGCAAGGAGTCGTGCGGATCACCCGCGCCGCCATCGCTGCCGTGGTCGCGCGCCGCGCCGGTCGCACGATCCGGGGAGACGAAATCCCCGCGTGTCACCACGAAACCCTCGGTGCTCCGGGCATTCTGTGTCCCGTAGCCCATGAATCTGTCGTCATCGAATCCGCATCGAAGCGTCTTCCGCGCCCTCTTGCTCGCGCTCGTCCTCGGATGCGCGGCCGACGATGCCGCATCGGAGACCGGCGCCTCGTCCAGCGACGGCTCGAGCACCGCCGCCGACACCTCGACGGGAGATCCTCCGCGAGCCTCGGTGCTCGAGCAATGCGACGCCCCCTCGCCGTGCGATTCGATCTCGCGCGACCCGGGGTCGAGCGAGGATGTGGTGCACCCTGCGCTCGAGTGTGCGCTCGAGCAGGCGATCGACTCCATCGCGAACGGCGCCGCGCTCGAGCTGCGCTGGTCGTTCTGCGACATCGGCTGCTGGGGCACCGATCTGATCCTGCTGGGAGACGGCACCGCCTACCTCCAGGGCTCGTCGACCACGGACGTCACCATCTTCGAGCAGGTCGAGCGTTGCACGCCGAACGCAGCCCTCGACCTCGAGGCGTGTCAGGGGCAGCCGTGGAGCACCAACGACTGCAAGAGCGCGCTCGACTGGGTGACCGACTGCGCGCCCGTCGACGACGCGCAGTGCCCGTAGCGGCGCGTCATGGCGCGGGGAACACCGCGAGCCAGCCGTCCGCCGCGCCGCCGCCCGCCGACGCCTGGATCGCGTCGAACGTGAGCATCGGCTGCTCGCTCGTCGTCGCGTCGTCGAGCGATTGGTGGAACGCGACCGCCACGTTTGCGCCCGCCGCCAGCGACACGGCCGTCTCGCCGTTGCCGGTGCACGACGACGTCGTTGACCGCCGCGCCGCCCACCGACGCATCGGCCACGAGTGCGCCTGAAGCGTCGAACCGCGCCAGTGACTGGTCGTGCACCACCGCCACGCGCCCGTCCGCCGCCGCGGCCACGCCCGAGGCATCGCCGGACGTCTGCGCGCTCCAGGCCAGCGTCGTCGCGCCGTCCTCGAGCACCGCCACGCCGAAGTCGCCCACCACCGCGATCGCATCGCCGCCGGGGATCACCGCCACGTCGTCGACGTGACTTCCGATGCGCGTGATCGAAAGCAGCGCGCGGCCGTCGCCCGATGGATGCAGCACCACGCCGTCGCCACGGCCCATGATCGCCGTGGGCGTCGCGCCGAGATCGTCGCCGCTGCGCGAGCCCGCGTACCAGATCGTGCCATCGTCGGCGATCGCCACGCCGCCGGCCGCATCGTCGCCCGCATCGTCGAGGTACGTCGCAGCGCACACGGTGAACGCATCGCCCGCGGTGAAGGATCCGCACGGCTCACCGGACGGCGGAGCGTCGGTGGTCTCGGTGCCACCGGCGGTGTCGGTGCCGTCGGCGGAGCCCGCGGTGCTCGACGGATTCGCCGGATCGTCGGTGCCGTCGCCGAGGGTCGAGGGCGTGCCGCCGCTGCCCGTAGCCGCGCCGTCTGCTGCACCGACCCCGTCGTCGCCGCATGGGCGACGCGGCCGAGTGTCTGCGCCGACTGCCGGCGGAGGACTTCGCCGCTTTGCCCTCGACCTCGCCGGGGTGGATGCCGTCCGGCATCAGCACGTTCGGACGCCCGAGCGCCCGCGCCTGCTCGGGCGTCGTCACGCCGCCCTCGGAGAGCACGAGCAGCGGCAGCGCGCGGCCTTGCACGCTCGTTCCGAAGTCGGACACCACGAAGGTCGCGTCGCCGTTCGCCTGCAGCCCGGCGAGGAACGCCATCACGTCGGCGTGGAGCGAGGTCTCGCGGTAGTGCGTGGCTTCGGCGCGCGTGCGCAGCGAGGACACGGGGCGAGGGTACGCGAAGGAACGAACCGGCGCGCGTCGACCCGACCGCCCGATCGAAGAGACCATCTCGGCCCGGCCTGCGGCAAATCGCTGGGTACGCGGAACCGCGGCGCCGCGCCCCTGTCCACGTCGCGCCCATGCTCCATC
The DNA here is from genome assembly GCA_038325765.1 of Nannocystales bacterium. GTDB lineage: Bacteria > Myxococcota_A > Polyangia > Nannocystales > Nannocystaceae > Xiheibacterium. Next base: position 29,194 of record JBBQJI010000058.1, on the reverse strand, counting down.
GCTTCGCCTTCGCCTTCGCCTCCGCCTTCGCCTCCGTATCCCTGTCTTCGCTCGTTCTGTGCGCATGCGGCCATGCCCAGCGCGATGCGCGGGCGCTCCCGCTCGACCGCCTGCGGCTGTACGAGACGGGCGTCGGCTACTTCGAGCGCGCCGGTGAACTCGGCGGGCCGCGTGGCGCGGCGGTGCCGGTGCCGTCGGGTCACCTCGACGATGCGCTGGAGAGCTTGGTGGTGCTCGGCAAGGACGGCACGGTCGAGTCGATCGCGTTCGACAGCCGGGAGAGCCCTGCGGTGGCGCGGGCGCGTGCGGGTCTGCCCGCCGAGACCAACACGGCCGTGCGTCTGCACGACGTGCTGCTGGGGCTGCGCGGGCACGACGTGGTCGTGCGCGGCGGCGGCAAGCGCTTCCGCGGGCGCATCGTCGACGTGATCGGCGTGCCGGACCACGACGCCGTGGCGACCGAGGATGGCGAGCCCAGCACCACCGCCGATGCCGAGCAGGCCGGCACCACGGTCGGCAAGACCTTCTTGTTGCTGCTCACCCGCAGCGGTCGCTTCCGCCGCGTCGACGTGGCCACCGTCGGCGACGTGCAGCCGGTCGATCCGCAGCTGCGCGCGCGCTTCGGCAGCGCGCTGGATGCCACCGTCGCGCTGCGCAGCAACGCACGCGGCCTGCTCGACATCGACGGCGGTGGCGGCCCGGTGCGCATCGGCTATCTCGCCGAGACGCCAGTGTGGCGCGCGAGTTATCGACTGGTCGTGGATGAACACGGTGCGGCTGCGCTGCAGGGCTGGGCGCTCATCCACAACGACACCGAGGAGGACTGGAAAAACGTCGCGCTCGAACTCGTCAACGGTCGTCCCGACTCGTTCCTCTTCCCGATGGCCGCGCCGCGCTACGACCGTCGAGAGCTGGTCGTGCCCGAGCGCGAGCTTTCGAGCGTGCCGCAGCTGCTGTCGACCACACCCGATGCGATGTGGGGTGACTTCGTCGACGACGGTACGATCGCGCTCGGCAACATCGGCACGATCGGGCACGGCGGTGGCAGGGGCTCGGGTGCGGGCTACGGATCTGGCAGCAGCTCGACCGGCTCTCGGTTGCGCACCTCGAGCAGCGGCCTGGTCGAGATCGGCCATCTGGCGGCGCTCGCCGCTGGCGACGGCAAGGAGTCGCGCACCGTGTTCGCGTACGCAGCTGCCGCGCACCTCGACCTCGCCGCCGGCCGATCCGCGATGGTGCCGCTGCTCGACGCACCGATACAGGCCGCCATGATCACCTGGATCGACGGCTTCACCGCCGGCACCGCGCGCCACGGCATCCGCGTCGACAACACCACCGCGCAGACCCTGCCCGAGGGCACCGTCGCGGTCTACGAAGGTGGCGGCTTCGCGGGTGAGGCGATGCTGCCGCGGCTCAAGCCCAGCGAGCGTCGCTTCCTCGAGATCGGCGACGATCCGGACCTCGAGCTCGAGATTGCCAGCACCGAGCAGCGGGACGAGCCGCAGCTGCTGGCGTTCGAGCGCGACGCGCTCGTCGAGCATCTCGTGCGCATCACCAGCGTCGAGCTGTCGTGGCGCAATCGCAGCGGGCAGGCGCGCTCGCTGCACGTGCTCGTGCCCGCCGGCAGCAACACGGAGGTGCAGGGCGCCGATCGTGTCGACTTCGATCTCGACCGTGGCAAGCCGCTCGCGATCTTCGCGGTCGCACCGGCGAGCGAGGGCAAGCCGCGCCGTGTCGTCGTGCGGGAGGGCATCTCGCGTGCCGTCGCGTTCGACGGGATCGACGTCGCCGCGCTCGAGCGCCTGGCGCTGGCCACCACCTTGCCGGCGGCCGCGCGCAAGGTCGCCGACGAAGCGCTCACCCGCCGGCGCGCACAGGCGGAGTCCGAGGCCGAGTTCGCGGCACTCGACACCGAGATCGCCACCGCGACCGCCGACATCGAGCGGCTGCGCGGCCACCTGCGGGCGATGGGCGACGGCGGCGAGAAGAACCCGCTGGTCGCGCGCCTGCTCGCCGGCGAGGACGAGCTCACGCGGCTGCGCGTCGAGCAGGATGCAGTGCAGCTCGAACTCGGACGACGCAAGGCGGCGACCCGGGCCGTGCTGGAGACGCTGGTCTCTCCCGGCCCGGCCGCGGATTGACGCGACGTCGACCGCCGGCCCGCGGCGCCGGTCGAGCATTTGCGCCCGCGCCGACTCACTCACGTCGCCGTCTGCTCAGCACGGGCATCGCTGCCGCCGCGCGGAGTGCCCAAGTCGAGCGGGTCCGCGGCGCTGCGGTCACGCGGCGAGGCTGCAACTACCCTGACAGAGGGGGAGACGGCCAGCCCCACCTTTCAGGGCTGCAGGCACCAACACTCGAGCTCGCTGGCCGTACCGAAGTACGTGCAGCCGTTGCCGCTGATCCCCATGTGTTCCGGCTCGGGAATCTCGTTGCACCCGACGGACTCGTATCGGCTCTCGTAGCCGCCACCGTTGCCTGAGCAGGAGAGGAGACCGTAGTACCGGACCCTGCCTGCAGAGCAGCCCAGACCCAGCGAGTTGCAGAGGCAACGTGCCGAGGTTGTTGAGCGACACCGCGACCTCGGGGTGGTCGGGTCCGAAGGTACGCTCGCGGATCGCCAATGCCCGCTGGTGCACGCGCAACGAGTCGTCGTAGCGACCAGCCTGCTGATACACGATGCCGAGGTTGTTGAGCGTGTCGGCGAGCTCCGGATGCTGGGGTCCGAATGATCGTTCGTAGTGCTCGAGCGCCCTCTCGAGATCGGTGATCGCCGGCCCCAGCTCGCCGCGACGGGCCTCGACCAATCCGGTGTTGTTGATACTGTGGGCCAGATCCGGGTGATCGGGCGGGAGCACCTGCTCCTGCAGCGTCAGCACACGTCGGTGTTCGGCCAAGGCCTGATCGTAGTCGCCGCGCAGCTCGTGGAGATTGCCGAGCGCACCGAGCAGCTGGAACTCGAGCCGCGCGGACGTGCCGCTGCGCGTGAGCTCGGCGCGGGCATGCACCGCCCATTCGAGACCCTCGGTGTGCCGCCCGAGCCTCGCTCCGACGACGAACACCAACTGCACCGCGAGCCGATATGCGAGTTCGCCGTCCACGACCGCGAGGGCCTCGGCGTAGCCCGTGCGCGCGGTGAGCTCGGCCTCCGCGTAGCACGGTGTACCGACCGACGCGGGTCGGCGCGGTCGCCACGTCGAACAGGCGCGTGTTCACCAGGCGGCGGACGTGCCCGGTCTCGAAGCCCTCGGGCCCGTCGTCCGACGCCGGCGTGCTCCCGAAAGCGTTCTGCGCGGGCGTGCCGTCATCGTCGACCATGCTGCCTGGGATCCTCGGCGAGGAGCGATGATGGACGAGGGTCGCGGGTGGATCGAACGGTTAGCATCGGGGGGTCCCCGTCGACGAGCGCCGCGGCATCGCGTGCGGCGGGGCAGGCGTTCGGGCACGAGCTCGAAAGCGACGTGGGCGCGCCTACTCCACCAACCAAGCGTAGGTCTGCGTGACCGCACCCCAGTGCAGTTCGAGCGTCGATTCGCCCCGGGACCACGCGCGTAGGCACAGCACGTCCTCGGGCCAGGCGCCGTCGGGCTCGACGACGAGGGCATCGCCGGTCATCGTCAGCCGGGGTGGCTCGGCGGAGCGGCCGTGGATGATGTGCTGGTCCGCCATCGATCTCGGCCTCGGCGACCGTGAACGCGCGTTCGTTCGACACGGCCACGTCGACGACGCTCGCGGGTACCTCTGACAGGCAGCGAGGGCATCGCACCCGGGGCGATCGAGGCCAGTTGAACGGCAAGCCCCCATCGCGGTACGCTTGCCGTCATGTCCGACCGTGACGTCGAGCGCGACTGCACCACTGCTACCTTCGTCGACAGCCTGCGTCGCCTCGCCGACGCCCTCGAGACGGGCGAGGCCTTCCGGATCCAAGTCGCGGGCAAGCGCTTCGTGGTGCCCGCCGGCGCGAAGCTGTCGATCGAGCACGAAGCGGCGGACGGCGACGAAGAGCTCGAGTTCCAGCTGCGCTGGGCACGGGGCTGATCGACGGGCAGTACGGCGACGTGGCGGAGGGCCGCTGTGCTCCGAGCTCAGCGATGGCCGACGAGTTCGGCGTCCACGGCCCGGCCCATCACGGGATCCCTCTCGGTCGTGCGACAGATCCGCGCCCGTCCCCCGCGACTTCATCGCGCGGCGCTGGGTCACCGACGGTCGGGGATTTCGGTCGCCGACGAATCCGCCTGTTCTCGGGCTCGCACGGGCTCGCACGGGCTCGCACGGGCTCGCATGGGCTCGCACGGGCTCGCACGGGCTCGCACGGGCTCGCTCTGGCTCGCTCTGGCTCGCACTCCTTCGCGCGGCGAAGGTGATCGAGCCCAACGTCGTCGATCCCAACGCCATGGTCGCTCGCCTCGACGCGATGCTGCGCCGCGTGCTCGGGCCCCGCGTTCGCCTGGCGTCGATGCTGCACGCGACAAGACACGTGCGTGTCGACCCGACCCAGCTCGAGCAGGTGCTGCTCGACCTCGCGACCAACGCCCGCGACGCGATGGCCGACGGCGGCGAGCTGACGATCACGACGGCTGACCTCGAGATCGGCGCCGGCGCGGGTCCGCAGCCGCCCGAGCTCGCGGCGGGGCGCTACGTGACGCTCTGCTTACGCGACAGCGGCCCCGGCATCCCGCCCGAGGCGCTGGTGCACCTCTTCGAGCCGTTCTCCTCGACCCGCGAGGGGGGCACGGGTCTGGGGCTGGCGACCTGCCATGGCATCGTCGTGCAGGCCGGTGGATACATCGCGGTGCGCAGCGAGCCCGGGGCGGGCTCGAGCTTCGAGATCTACCTGCCTGCGGTCGACGCCGAGCCAACCGTGATCGAGCGATCGGGCCCGAGCGCCGGATCGGTCGACGGCGGTGCCGTGCTGGTCGTGCAGGACGAGCCCCTGGTGCGCCGAGTCATCGATCGCACGCTCTCGCGCGGTGGCTATCGCGTCACCACGGCGTCGTCGCCCGCCGGGGCGATCACCATGGTCGACGGCGGGCTCACGTACGAACTGCTGGTGAGCGACCTGATGCTCCCGGAGATGACCGGTCAGCAGCTCGCGACCCTGCTCGCCGCGAGCGTCCCGGCGCCCACGCTGTTGATCTCGGGCTACACCGACGCGGCGCTCGGCGACGCCGACGGCGTGCTCCCGCCGGGCGTCGCGTTCCTGCAGAAGGCCTTCCTGCCCGCGGGGCTGCTCGCGGCGGTCAGCTGGCTGCTCGCGGTGCCCCGCGGCGAAGGCGACTGACGAGCCGGGGAGACGAGCGTGATTGCCTCGCGATCCTCGACCTCGCCAGATTCGCGCTCCTCCTCAGCTACCGCGACGACGATCGACCCGGACGCGTGGGCGACGGGGTGCTCGTCGCCGCGACGCTCGCCGCGTTCACAGCAGCAGCATCATGTCGCCTTCGCCGAAGGCGTCGTCCTCGTCCTCGGGCGCGGGCTCGGTGAGGACGAGACCGGGTCCGAGCTGCAGGTCGAACATCCCGACGAGCGCTCCGCCTTCCGGGGTGCGGGCCGACAGCCACACCGTGCGCTCGATGGCGAAGGGCCAGACCTGTAGTGCATTTCCCATGAGGTGTGTCGGGGGAGTCAGCAAGAAGTCGACGCCGAAACGACCGACCTTGCTCTTGAGCCGCCCCAGGAGCTGGTTCGACAGCTCGCCCATCCAGTCGCCGATCGCCGCGTCTCCGCGTCGTTGCAGGTCGCTGAGGGGGAGACAGGCGGCGATGATCTCGCACGGTGCCTGGAGCACCAGCGTGCCACCGACGTGCGCGCCGGCGAAGCCGATCACGGCCGCGACCTGCCGCGCCGTGCTGGTCTCGGCAGCGGGGGCGGCACAGATGCCGATCTCCTCGAGCTCGACCCCGTAGTGCGACATCAAGGCCGACAGCGCTTCACTCAACTGCTCGACGATGCGCTCGCGCGCACCGATCTCCGGTGGCGAGGGGGTCTCGTGATCCGAAGAGACGGCAGCTACATCTTGCATCGTGGCCCACATCGGCGGCGCATCGGAACACCTTGAGGGCGCCTGGCGCCGGCGCGATCGGCCCGAATCGACCCTGTACTCCACCTTGGGCGCGCCGATGGCGGGACCGGACAATCGAGGAAGTGTTCATGCCCCGACCATACCGTCGAACGATCGTTCGCCTTCTCGCCCCGCTCGCGCTCACGATGTGGGCGACGATCGGGATCGTCGGCGGTAGCACGCTCATGGCCGGTCACCTCTATGCGCTGCCCGAGCCGGCGGTCGGCGATCCGGTCCTGCTGGGGCGCCTGCAGGCGCTGCAGGCCGCAGCGGGCCCCGACGCCGCGACTGGACACTGGCACGCGGTGCACGTGCTCTACGCCGCGTGCCGCTGTTCGCAGCGCATCTTCGATCATCTCTTCGAGTCGGCGCGGCCGTCCGAGTACCGCGAGACGATCCTGTTGGTCGGCGATGATCCGAGCGTCGCCGCACGGGCGAGCGCCGCTGGCTTCGACCTGGTCGCGGTCACGCCGCAAGCGCTCGCGACCGAGTTCCACATCGAGGCAGCACCGCTGTTGCTGGTGTTGGATCCGGACGGCCACATTCGGTATGCCGGGGGCTACTCGGAGCGGAAGCAGGGCTACGAGGCCCTGGACGTCGAGATCATGCTCGGTCTCATGTCGGGCGTCGCTGCGTCCGAACTGCCGTTGTACGGCTGCGGCGTGAGCATGGAACTCCAGGCGGTCCTCGACCCCATGGGTCTGAAGTACGAGTGAAGGACAAGATATGACGATTCTGAAGGCAATTCGCGCGGCAATTCAGCTCCCTTCCGAGCTCAGCGAGTTCGAGCACAGCTACCTCGCCCGAATGAACCGCGTGGGGCTGTGGTTCTTCGCGCTCCACATCCCCGTGTTCGTACTGGTGGCGTGGTTCAACGACACCGGCCCACTGCTCGCGCTGGCGCTCACGCTCGGGGTGATGGCGGGCCCGGTCATCGCATCCAAGACCCTGAGCAACCCGCGGCGGGTGTCGGAGATCTTCGGGTTCTCCGCGATGCTGATGGGCGGCCTGCTCGCCCACTTCGGTCAGGGGCCCGTGCAGATCGAGATGCACTTCTACTTCTTCGCCCTATTGGCGATGCTGGTCATCTTCGGCAATCCGATGGTGGTGGTCGTCGCTGCGGTGACCGCGGCAGTCCACCACCTGCTCGTGTGGATGGTGCTCCCCGTGAGCATCTTCAACTACGAGGCGCCGATCTGGGTGGTGGCGATCCACGCCGCGTTCGTGGTGCTCGAGTCGGTCGCCGCGATCTACATCGCGCGGAGCTTCTTCGACAACGTCATCGGGCTCGAGAAGATCGTCAACGAACGCACCGCGCAACTCGACCGGCGTAACCGGGACATGCGAGTGGTGCTCGACAACGTCGAGCAAGGCCTCGTCACCCTCGATGCCGACGGCGCGATGTCGACCGAACGCTCGGCGATCCTCGAGCGCTGGCTGGGCGCTGCCAAGGGGCACGAGACGTTCGTCAGCTACCTCGAACACTCCGTGCCCAGCACTGCGCTGGCGTTCGAGGTCGCTTACGACCAGCTCACCGCGGACATGCTGCCGCCCGATGTCGCAATCGACCAACTGCCCACGCGCATGTCGATCGCCGAGCGACACTTCGGGCTGGGCTACACGCCGATCGTCGGTACCGGCGACGAGCGGCCCCAGCTGCTGGTGATGATCTCCGACGTCACCGCCGCGCACGAACGCGAGCGGCTCGAGCGCGACCAGCGCGAGTTGATGAGCATCGTCGACCGCGTGCTCACCGATCGCATTGGCTTCGTCGAGTTCTTCGAGGAGGCCGACGACCTCGTCACCTCGATCGTCGGAGACGTGGTCGACGACATGGCCGCGCTCAAGCGCGCCATCCACACGCTGAAGGGCAACGCGATGCTATTCGGGGTGCAGTCGATGGCGGAACTCTGCCACACGATGGAGACCGGAATCGTCGAGGACCACCGCCGACCGCTGGCCTCGGAGCGCGAGGCCATGGCGCTGCACTGGAATACGCTGAAGCAGAAGCTCTCGGCGATCATCGACGCCGACAACGGCGTGATCTCGGTCGGGCCCGAAGCGTTCACCACGCTGCTCGGCGCCGCGGTGTCGGGCACCAACCCGGCGCGACTCGCCGAAATGATCGCCGAGCTCAAGCTCGAGCCCACCGCGGCACGACTGCGCCGGGTCGCAGAGCAGTCGCAGCGGCTGGCACGGCGGCTCGGGCGTGGAGACATCGTCGTCGACTGCGTCGACAACGGCCTTCGGCTCGACCCCGAGCGCTGGGCGGGCTTCTGGTCGGCGTTCGTGCACATCGTGCGCAACGCGATCGACCACGGACTCGAGCGTCCCGACGACCGCGAGGCCGCGGGCAAGACCCGCGAGGGCCATCTGCGACTTTCCACCGTGATCGAGGCGGGTGAGTTCGTGGTCCGCATCGCCGACGACGGTCGTGGCATCGACTGGGAGGCCGTACGCGAACGGGCTCTCTCGCTCGGTCTGCCGTCCGAGACCCACGCGGATCTCGAGCGCGCCTTGACCCACGATGGACTCTCGACCGCCGGCGGCGTCACCGAGTTCTCCGGACGCGGCGTGGGCGTGGGTGCGGTGATGGCCGCATGCGCCAACCACGGCGGCCGCATGCAGATCACGTCGGAGCCCGGTCAGGGCAGCACATTCGCGTTCCACTTCCCCGTCTCGCAGTACACGACCAATCCCCGCGCGTTTCTCGTCGCGGCTTGAACGTCGTCCAGCTAATCAGGAGAAACTCAGCCATGTCTCACCGCATCCTCATCGTCGACGACTCCGCCACCGTGCGGCACCAACTCCGCGACACCCTGGAAAGCGCCGGCTACGAGGTCGCAGAGGCCGAAAACGGCGCGTTTGGTCTCCAGGCCGCGAAAGCCGAGCTGTTCGCGATGATCATCGTGGACGTCAACATGCCCGTGATGAACGGGCTCGAGATGCTCGAGGGACTTCGCGAGGTCCCGGAGCGCGTCAACGTCCCGGCTTTCGTCCTGACGACCGAGTCGTCGAAGGACATGGTCGCCCGCGGGAAGAAGTGCGGCGCGACGGCTTGGATCGTCAAGCCGTTCCGCCCCGAGATCCTGCTCAAGGGTGTGGCCCACATCCTCTCGAAGGCGGCGTGAGGCGGACGTGACAGCCACCGCTTCGGCCCAACTTCTGCCCGTCCCCGAACCGGCAGTGCAGCTCTGTGTGGTGCGAGAGCGCTCGGCGCTCGAGGTCGCGCTCGAGTCGGTGCTCCAGCGCCGCGGCGCGACCGATATCAAGTTCGAGGCCGTCGACGAGAGCGACGAGCACCAGTGGTGCTTTGGCGCCTCGCTGCGACTGGCGTGCGACGACGGCATGGTGCAGGACTACGCGTTGTTCGCCTCGCGCGAGAACGCCGAGACCTTCGTGCGGTGGCTCTACGGCTTCAAGGCCGCGCACGCCCTCAACGATGTCGCCGTCCTCGACGGGATCGGCGAGACGCTCAACCAGCTGGTCGGCCGGATCAAGGAGGTCTGGATCCAGCGCTACGGCACCGAGCCTCTGCTCGGGACCCCGAAGCTGTTGAATGCCGATGGCTGCGCGCTCTACTTCGCGACCCACCGCGATGCCACCCGCACCACTGCGAGCTCCGAGCCGTGGCAACGCGGTCTGCAGGTGGTTGCCGGCGAGCGTCAGGATCCCGCGACCTGTGCCCTCGACGAGGTCCTCGGGCTGCTCGAGGCGGCGGGCGACGACGTCGCGACGCTCCTCCGTGGACAGGCGGCGTTGGCCGACGTCCGCGAGCATCTGATCGGCGAGCTCCGCGTGAGTGCCGAACACGTGTTGTCGTGGTCCTCCGAACAACTCGGCGCGCTGATCAACGGTGCCGCACGCGATCGCTCGCACATCACCTCGGCGCTCCGAACCCTGCGCGAGCAGGTGATCAAGGCCTGCCGACGACACGACTTCGAGATCCCGACGGAGGCCGACCTCGTCGGTCTCATCGCCGAGTTCGTCGAGGAGGCCCGGGGCCTGCTCGAGAGCTCGCGCAAGGAACTCGAGAGCGGCGGACCGATCGCGGCGCAGGGGCTCTTCCGGGCGATGCACACCATCAAGGGCAACGCCGGGTTCTTCGGGCTCGAGCAGGTGCAGCGGCTGGCCCACTCAACCGAGAACATGCTCGCCCAGGCCCGCGATCGCGCGACACCACTCGACGATGGACAAGTCCGTGCGGCGGGCCGCAGCATCGCGCTGATCGGTGACTTCGTCGAACGGACCGCCGAGAAGCTCGAGTCCGGCGGCATGGTCCCGTACCAGCGTGCGCTCGATCTGCATCGTGCGCTGCTCGACACTGCGGTCGCCAGCGGTATCTCGCCGGTGATGGACGAAGCTGCGGCGCCAGCGGCCGCCGGTCGTCGCGATATCGAGATGGTCCGCGTCGCGAGCACACACCTCGAGGCGCTCGAGCGCATCGAATCCGACTTCGCGGCGCTCATGGCCCTCGCGCCTGCGACGTCGGCCACGCCGGAGAGCGGAGATGGCACCGAGTTGGAGTCCGCTCGTGCTGACCTGGTAGATCTGCACGGGCGTCTCGCCGACGCCTGCCGTTCGTTGCGGCGCGTCGGGCTCGATCGCCTCTTCGGCAAGGTGCGTCGGCTGTGCGCGGAGACCGCAGAGCACCTCGGCAAGCTCGCCCAGGTGAACGTGTTGGGCGACGAACTCGATGCGCCGCGCCACCTGACGACCGCCCTCAGCGGTCCGCTCGTGCACCTCGCCCGCAACGCCATCGACCACGGGATCGAGGATCCCGAGGAGCGCCGACAGACCGGCAAGCCTCTGCTCGCGACGATCGAGTGTCGCGCGTCGTGGCACGGCGCCTGGCTGCTCGTCGAGATCGGTGACGACGGTCGCGGTGTCGACCCCGAGCGCGTGCGGTCCAAGGCCGAGCGTCTGGGGCTGATCGCCGCCGACGCCGAGCTGTCGCAGCAAGATGTGCTCGGGCTGCTCATGGCCCCCGGGTTCTCGACCGCGGAGAAGACCACCGACATCTCGGGACGCGGCGTCGGACTCGACGTCGTGCGCAAGGAGATCGAGGGCGTCGGAGGTCGGGTCGAACTCCACTCGACGCTGGGTGCGGGCTCGACGTTCCGAATCCTCCTGCCCGAGAGTCCACAATCGCCGCCGTTCGAGGACGCTGGCGCATCAGCGTCGGTCGAGGACGAGCCCCCGCTCGATCTCGCCGACTGCGGAGAACTGACCTTCCTTTGAGGCACTCATGACCAAGGTTTCACAGCTCATGAATACGTCGCTCCCGCTGCTTCCGCCCGATCTCCCGATCGTCCACGGAGTCGAAGCGCTGGCGGCCGCCGCGGTCAGCTCGCTCCCCGTCGTCACTCCGGACGGCCGATTCGTCGGCCTCCTGCGCGAGCGCGACGTCATGCCGATCCTCCTCGGATGGTCGGTCCACGACCGCGTCGTCGGGGACTTCATGTGTCGTCGCGTCGTGACGTTCTCGCCCGACGATCCGGTGCTCGAGGTCTGCGACTGCATCTTCCACGGGGCGGTCACCGAGTGCCCCGTCGTCGACGCATCGCGGCTCTACGTCGGGATGCTGCTGCCACGTGCGCTGGTCGCGCTCGCGGCCCGGCTGCGCAGCGCGGTCGGCCGCAGCGACGCGGCCCGACTCACCGCTGTCGGCGAGTAGTCGCCCACGTCCCGAGCCCGCCCCGGCATGGGGCGGGTCACCACCACCAACCACGCCCGGGGACCTCGGGTTCGCGCCGAGCCCGGGCGCCGCCGCGTCCGGATTCAGCCCGGCGCCGACGCGGGTCGGCTGGCTTCGCCCGCATCGGTGTCGAACGTCAGCGCGTGCTTCGCGAGATCAGCGGTGCATCGCCAGCCACGCGTCGACGCCCGACGCCCAGGCCCGACGCGCACGTCCCGACGCGCATGGATCACAGCACCGGCGCCGAGGGCCGCGCCGCGATCCGCTCGTACCACCGCGTCAGCCGTGGGAGCTCCGCGGGGATCGTCACCCCGGCGTTGCGCTCGAGCGCGGCGATGATCGTGTAGAGCGTCACGTCGGCGAAGCCGAGCTGCTCGCCGAGCAGGAACGGCCGCGTGGCGAGCCGCTCGTCCCACTCCCCCAGCATCGCCAGCGCGTCGCGCTTCGCCGCGTCGACCTTCGCCTGGTCGCGCTGCTCCTTGGGCTGGAGCAGGAGCTCCATCACCAAGATGCCCTGCTTCGCGCCGAGCCCACGGTCGGCGCGCGCCGCCAGCATGCGCGCCTCGGCGCGGCTCTGCCCGTCGTCGCCCAGCAGCGCCGGCGAGGGATAGCGATCATCGAGGTACTCGAGCACGATCTGCGAGTCCCAGACGCCCACGCCGTCGTCGATGATGGTCGGCGACTTGGCGTGCGGACCGAGCGCGTCGAGCTCGGCGGGTCGATTCTTGGCCTCGAAGAATACCGGATCGAAGGCGAGATTCTTCTCGCGCAGCGCGATGCTGGCACGATGGGCGAAGGGGCAGCCGGTGAGTAGATAGAGCTTCATAGGCATGGGCAACGTCACGCGCCGATCCGTGGTTTCAAAGGATTGATCGGGATCGGGTCACGGATCAACGTGCGCGGGAGCACGGCTCTGCGTGATGGTCTGCCCGCTCACCCCGACGGCTCCCGACCGCGGCCGAGGCTCACTCCACTCCACCGGTTCGCGGCTCGAACCGCTGTACCACCTCCGCGACGTCGATCGCGGCAGATCCACGGCATACTCACAGGTCGTGGGAGCTCCCGTGATGACGAAGTCTCGACGTCCCTTGATGATCGCGCTCGTGCTCGCGGTCCTCGTCGCGCTGTTGCTGTGGTGGCGCGGCCGCGCTCAGGACGATCGCGCAGCAACCGGCGAGATCGCCGATCTCGGCGATGAAGCGAAGCCGCGGCGCGGCGCCAAGCCGATCGCTGCCGACGGCGAGGACGAGCGCCGTTCGCTGCTGCCGTGGAATCGTCCGGGCACGTCGATCTCCGGGCACATCACCGACGAGCAGGGCAAGCCGGTCGGCGATGCCGACGAGCCCGGCGATCTCCAGGTGCAGGCCGACGCCGAGGGCTACGCGCAGGGCAGCAAGAGCGGCGTCGCGCCCGACTTCGCCTTCGAGATCTTGATGACGCCGGAATCCGTGCTGAGCGGCCGGGTGGTCGCGGCCGCCGACGGCAGGCCGATCGCCGACGCCCAGGTCGCGATCGAGCAGTGGTTCTGGTCGGCGCACTCGGCGTACACCGATGCCGAGGGCTACTTCCGTCTCGATCGGCTCGAGCCCGGTCGCTACAAGCCGATCGCCAAGACCGCCGAGGGCTATGGGCAGATCGCCGAGAGCATTCTGCTCGGGCTCGGCCAAGCGGTCGACGGCATCGAGATCGAGCTGCACCCCACGGCCGCCGTGCGTGGACACGTGATGATCGCGGGCGAGACCCCGAAGCCGTGTGATGAAGGCTCCGTGAGCCTGACCGGGTTGGTCTCGAAACACCACGCGCGCGACGAGCCCGACGGCGTGGGTGCGATCGAGCTGGCCGCGCTCCCGCCCGATACCTACTCGGTCGAGGTCCACTGCACCGGCTTCGTCGCCGAGCCGAAGTATCCCGAGATCGTGGTCGGCGAGCTCAGCGGTGAAGCGCAGTCGTGGACGGTGAAGCCCGGGCTCGCGGTGCGCGGTGTGGTCGTCGATCAAGACGGCAAGCCGATCGCGCGCGCGCAGGTCGGCGCGCGTCCGGTGGGCACCGCAGCCCGCGCCCAGCAGACCTCGGCGTGGGGCGAGCAAACCGACGAGCGCGGTGGGTTCGAGCTGAACGGCATGCCCGGGTTCGAGGCGCTGCTGGTGGTCCGCGACGCGCGGGTCGCCGAGTCGGAGGTGGTCCTCGCCAAAAGGGCATTCTCGTGAGCGACTGGGCCACGGTGTTCGACTTCTGGTCGATCGATCTGCGGCAAGTCTGTTGGGCTCACATCGTCCGCCGCTGGATCGCGTTCTCGGAGCGAAGCGGGAAGGCCGGCATCATCGGGCGCGCGTTGCTCGACTGCGCCGCGCTGGTCTTCGAGTATGGGCACGGATTCAAGGATGGCCGGCTCAGCCGCGACGAGCTCGCGGTGTGGATGCGGCCGGTCGAGCAGCAGCTCGAAGCCATCCTCGAGCGCGCGGCCCTTGCCGACACTGCGGGAGTGTCGGGGTCGTGCGCGAACATCCTCGCGCGCAAGAGTGCGCTGTGGACGTTCGTGACGGTCGAGGGCGTGGACCCGACCAACAATCGCGCTGAGCGAGAACTGCGAGCCTTCGTCCTGTGGAGACGGCGCTCGTTCGGGACCCAGAGCGACCGCGGCGAGCGGTTCGCAGAGCGCGTAATGACCGTCGTGCACACCGCCCGCAAGACCGGCAAGAGCGTGCTCGACTTCCTCGTCGCCTGCTGCACGGCGTGCGTGCGCGGCACGACGCCGCCGTCTCTGTTCGGCCTCATGCCCGCACACCGACCTCCCTGATCTTCAAGCGGCCGAACCGCCCGCCTTGCCACTCATCGCCGGAAAATACCGCGTCAAGTGACGCTGCCCGACCGTGCGCACGCGCCCGGATCGCTTCAGCATCGTCATCGATCGATGAAGCTCGCGCGCCGACGCGCCGATCTTCGCCGCGAGCACATCCATCGATTGGCCCGGACTCGCACACACCGTCTCGTGCAGCTGCTCGGCGAGGGCCGCCAATTCGGACGCGGTCCGCCGCTTCGCATTCTTCGGTGACTTCAGTGCGCGCACCTTCGGTGGCCCTTGCACGTTCGCGCCGAACGCTCGGTGCACTGCGGCGGCCGCCGATGCGCGACTTGCTGCCAGATGCTCCGCCACCGACTGCTCGATCCGCTGGCCCAGGTTCTCGATGCTGTGTGTCGTCGTCATGCACGTCGATTCGCATGCCGCGATCTGCCGCTCAACCACAGCCCTGAACGGTTACCTGTCTTCCATCAGGCGTCCGCCGCCACCCTTCACCCCTTCACCCCCCCGGCCGCCAGCCCCGCCACCAGGTGCCGCTGCGCGACGTAGAACAACCCCATCACCGGCAGCGACACCACCAACGCCCCCGCCGCAAACGCCTCCCACCGGGCGTCATACTCCCCCACGAACCGCTGCAACATCACCGGCAGCGTGAACATCTTACTGTCGTCCAACAAGGTCGCCGCTAGGATGAACTCGTTGTACGCGCTCATGAACGCGAATAGCGAGGTGACCGCGATCGCCGGCCGTGCGATCGGCAGCACCACCCGCACGAAGGCGCCGAGCCGCGTGGCGCCGTCGACCATCGCGGCCTCTTCGAGGTCCACCGGGATCGCCTCGAACGCCGCGCGCAACTGGAAGATCGCGAACGGCACCGCGGTGCTCGCGTAACAGAGCACCAACCCCGATCGCGTGTTGAGCAGGCCGGTGGCCTCGAGGATGAGATAGAGCGGAATGGCGCTCGCCACCGCCGGGAACATCTGAGTCGCCAGCAACACGCCCATGCCGCTGCGTTTGCCGAGGAACTCGAATCGCGCGAGCGCGTAGGCGGTGGGGATCGCGATGAGCACACCCACGGTGGCGGTCGCGGTGCCGACGACGATCGAGTTGAGGAATTGGCGGCCGAAGATCCAGATGGTCTCGCCGCCATCGTCGGCGGTGGCACCCACGACGTCCTGCAGGTGGCGCAGGGTCGGGTCCTGCGGCCAAGGGATCACCCGCGGCTCGGGCGTGGCGCTGCCCGAGAACGCCAGCGCAGCGACCCACAGCACCGGATACAGCGCGAAGGCGACGCCCAGAAGCAGCACGCCGTGCACCGCGAAGGCGCCGAGCACGGCGCGACCCGATCGCGGCCGCACGCTCACATGGCCCCCCGATCTCGGGCCCGCGCGGCGATGCGATCGAGTCCGCGGGTGATGCCGGACAGCAGGACGAAGATGAGCACCGCATACGCAGCGGCGTAGCCGTACTGCGCGTCGCGGGTGAACGCCCAGCGATACGCCTCGGACACCAGGATGTCGGTGGTGCCGTCGGGATCTCCGCCCGAGACCAGGAACACCACGTTGAACATGTTGAAGGTCCAGATCGCACCGAGCACCACTGCGGGCACCAGCGACGGCCCGATCATCGGCAGCGTCACGTGGCGGAACCGCTGCCAGCGCGTGGCGCCGTCGACCTCGGCGGCCTCGAGCACGTCCTTGGGCACCGCCCCCAAGGCGGCGACGGTGACCACCATCATGAACGGAAAGCCCAGCCACGCGTTGGTGGCGACGTTGGCGGTGAACGCCGTCGAGAACCGCGAGAACCACGAGATCGGCTCGAGCGCGACGCCCAGCCAGTCGCCGAGCGCCAACGTGAGCCCGGTGACCGCGCCGAATTGACGGTGGAACATGCCCTTCCACGCCAGCGCCGTCACATAGTTCGGCACCGCCCACGGGATGATCAGCAACACGCGATAGGCCGCGCGCATCCGGAGCACCGGCCGCGCCAAGAGGATACCGAACCCCAGACCCAGGCCGACGTGCAGCAGCACGTTGACGACGGTCCACGCCACCGTCACCAGCAACGTCAGCCAGAACGATCCGCTCGCGAGCAGCGGGCCGCCGCGGGCGCTCAGGATGTCGACGAAGTTCGCGGCGCCGACATAGTGGACGTCGCCAGGCGGGCCAGCGAACAGCGAGGTCGCCGCGCCGACCACCAGCGGCAACACCACCAGCACGCCGACGGCGATGACCGCGTGGACGAGCCACAGCCACGCCGACAGCGAGCGCCGCACGCGGGTGCGGAACGCGGCAGTCCGCGCCCGCTGCACCAGCACGAAGCTGCCGACCAGCGCCAGCGCGCCGAGCAGTACCAAGAGCGCAGTGGGTGAGCGCGCCGGCGGGGGAGGGCGCATCACCAGGGCATAGCGGTGCTCGGCTTCCGCAAGCGCATCGGACACGCCCGCGTCGCCGCGGAGGATCTTGCGCAGCGCCTTGTTGGCGGGCTCCCACGCCGCGCGCATCGCCGTCGACGTCGTCATGGGCACCGCGTCGCGGGCCTGCACCGCGAAGGCGCGCACGATGGGATCGTCGGAGCTCACATCGACGCGGGCCGTGACCGCCCGTGCCCGCTCGGCCCGCAGCTGCGCGGCGTTTGCCGACGCCAACCACCGCGCGAACGCCCGCGCCTCGGGACGGGCGGCGCCGCCGGGCGAGAGCATCACCGCCTCGACCGTGAGCAGCGGCCGCAGCCGAGCGCCGGCCTGCAAGAGCATCGGCAGCGGCTCGACGTGATAGCGCATCGTCGCCGGCAGATCGGCGGCCAACCATGGGCCGCTCATGGCGAACGCAGCCTGCCCGCTGCGGAACAGGTTGGTGACCAGGGCGCCGTCGGCCTCGCGCGGCACGACGCCGGCGTCGAGCAGGCCGAGCACGAGCTCGATCGACGCCTCGGCGGCGGGGCCGACCAGGCCGAAGCGATCGCCCTCGGCGAGCAACTGGCCGCCGAACGCATGCAGGATCGCCGCGTGGGCGTAGGCGTTGTTGGCCTCGTAGGCGAGGGCGAACGTGCCAGGCGGCAAGCTCGGCTGCAGCGCCGCGATGCCCTCGAGATCGGCGGGCACCCGCGGCACCAGCCCGTCGTTGACGTACAGCGCGAGCGACTTCAACGACAGCGGCACTGCGAGGCGCTCGCCGTCCACCGTGACCGCGACCTCGGCCTCGCCGACGAACGCACCCGCTTCGTAGGCGTCGCCCACCGCTGTCACCAGGCGGCGACGGTGGTACTCGCCCAGTCGCTCGTGAGAATCGACGAACACATCGGGCCCCTCGCCGAACGGGATGGCGCTGCCGAGCTTCGACGACAGCGCGTCGTACGGCACCGCGAGCACCTCGATGGGCGCGCCGTCCCAGTCCGCGAGCAGCTCGGTGAGCGCCGCCTCTTCGTTGCCGCGCCACGCGTGCCACAGGCGGATGCGCTCGGGATCCGCGGCGTGCAGCGGCCGGGCGCTGCCGAGCAGCACCACCAGGGTGCACAGCAGCCAGCTCGAGTGCCGGATCATCCGGATGATCCGGACCCACACGATCATCGCAGCGCGACCCCGCGGTCGACATCGAACAGGTGCAGTGCACCGACCGACAGCGTGATCGTCTCGCCCTTGCCCGGGCCGCCGAGGCCCTCCAGCGCGACGACGAACGGCACACCGCCGATGCTCCCGTGCACGTGCACGTGCGAGCCCAGGGTTTCGAGCAGCTCGACGGTCAGCGGCACGGGGCCCGCGTCGTCACGGTGCAGATCGTGGGGCCGGATGCCGACCGTCACCGCGGTGCCGGGCGGAAGCGGCGTGGCCGGGATGTCGCCGGGCGGGATCGGCACCCGGATGCCACAGCTCAGCTCGACGCTCGCCACGGCCGCGCCCTCGGCGATGCGGCCGGGCAGGAAGTTCATCGCCGGACTGCCCACGAAGCCGGCGACGAAACGATTGTCCGGCCGGCGATATAGCTCGATCGGCGGGCCGATCTGCTGGACAACGCCGCGATCGAGCACCACCAACACGTCGGCCAGCGTCATCGCCTCGACCTGGTCGTGCGTGACGTAGATCGACGTCGCGCCGAGCTCGTCGTGCAGCCGGCGGATGTCGACGCGCACCTGATTGCGCAGCGCGGGATCCAAGTTCGACAGCGGCTCGTCGAACATGAACACCGCGGGGCGCCGTACGATCGCCCGGCCCATCGCCACCCGCTGGCGCTGACCGCCCGACAGCGCCCGTGGGTGGCGATCGAGCAGCGCCTCGAGCTCGAGGGTCTTGGCGACCTCGGCGATGCGCGCGTCGATGACCTCGCGCTTCTCCTTGCGGAGCTCGAGCCCGAACGCGAGGTTTCGGCGGACCGTCATGTGGGGGTACAGCGCGTACGACTGGAACACCATCGCCACGTCGCGGTCGCGCGGCGCGAGGTGGGTGACGTCCTTGCCGCCGAACTCGATGCCGCCCTCGCTCACCTCCTCGAGACCGGCGATGCAGCGCAGCAGCGTCGACTTGCCGCAGCCGCTCCTGCCCACCAAGACCACGAACGCTCGGTCGGCGAACGTCGCGTCGACGCCGTCGAGCACGACGGTGTCCCCGAAGCGTTTGCCGACGGCGCGGAGGCGGATGTCGACCATGCCTGCGCTCAGGCCCCGAACGCCGCGACGTCATCAGTGGCCGCGGTACACCGTCGTGCAGCGCCGAGAACTTGGGGCAGGCCGGGTCTTCCCATCGGCGGCCATGATGCCGGGCGCGGGCGCGCGATGCCATGGTCATTCGTTCGGTCGGCGTGCGATCCCGAACGGATCGGCCTCACGTGCCGTTGCGGGGCCGCTGCAGCATGCAGATCGAGTAGCCCGGCAGGGCGAAGCTCGCGGAGACCAGTGCACCCCGCTCGCCCTCGGGGCCCACCTGACCACCGGCGGTGTCGAGCACGAACCGCCACGCCCCGCGCTCTCGCAGCTCGCCCGGCAAGCTGAACTCGAGCGTGTCGTGGTGCTGGTTGAACATCAGGTAGAAGTCGTCGTCGACGACGTGCCGGCCCCAGCGATCGGGGGTGGCGATGCCCTCACCGTTGAGGAACACGGCGATGCTCTTGGCGAACAAAGAGCCCCAGTCGCCCTCGGTCATCTGCACGCCGTCGGGCTTGAACCACCCGATGTCGGCCAGATCGGCGCCGCGGATCGACAGGCCCTGGAACCAGCGGCGGCGCCGGAACACAGGGTGCTCGCGGCGCAGAGCGATGAGCCCCGCGGTGAACTGCAGCAGCGCATGGTCCATCGACTGCCAGTCGATCCACGAGATCTCGTTGTCCTGGCAGTAGCCGTTGTTGTTGCCGCCCTGGGTGCGCCCGAGCTCGTCGCCGGCCACCAGCATCGGCACGCCCTGGGACAAGAACAGCACCGAGAGGAAGTTGCGGTGCTGGCGGGCGCGGAGCGCCAACACCTGGGCGTCGTCGGTGTCGCCCTCGGCCCCGCAGTTCCACGAGCGGTTGTCCGACTCGCCGTCACGGTTGTCCTCGCCGTTGGCCTCGTTGTGCTTGTCGTCGTACGAGACCAGATCGCGCATCGTGAATCCGTCGTGGGCGGTGACGAAATTGATGCTGGCGAAGGGCCGCCGCCCGGTGGACTCGTAGAGATCCGAGCTGCCCGTGAGTCGCGATGCGAACTCGGCCAGCGAGCGTTCGCGACCGCCGACGAAGTCCCGCACGCAGTCGCGGAACTTGCCGTTCCACTCCGACCACAGCGGCGGGAAGTTCCCGACCTGGTAGCCGCCCTCGCCGACGTCCCAGGGCTCGGCGATGAGCTTGGCGCGGCTCACCACCGGGTCTTGCTGGATCAGGTTCATGAAGGCCGCGAGGCGGTCGACGTCGTGGAGCTCGCGGGCGAGCGCCGAGGCGAGATCGAAGCGGAATCCGTCGACGTGCATCTCCTCGATCCAGTAGCGCAGCGAGTCCATCAGCAGGCGCAACACTTGGGGCGAGCGCATGTTGAAGGAGTTGCCGCAGCCGGTGAAGTCCATGCAGTAGCGGCGATCTTCGCCGCTGAGCCGGTAATAGCCGGCGTTGTCGAGGCCGCGGAAGCTGAGCGTGGGGCCCAGATGGCTGCCCTCCGCGGTGTGGTTGTAGACGACGTCGAGGATGACCTCGATGCCCGCAGCGTGCAGCACCTTGACCATCTGCTTGAACTCGAGCACCTGCTCACCGAGCTGACCGGAGGCCGAGTAGCCGGCGTGCGGCGCGAGAAACCCGATCGAGTTGTAGCCCCAGTAGTTGCGGAGGCCGCGCTCGACCAGCCCGTGCTCGTGCAAGAAGTGGTGGACCGGCTGCAGCTCGATCGCCGTGATGCCGAGCCGCTGCAGGTACTCCACGACCGGCGGCCACGCGATGGCGGCGTATGTGCCCCGCATGTGGGCCGGCACGTCGGGGTGCCGTTGCGTCAGCCCGCGCACGTGGGCCTCGTAGATGACGGTCTCGTGCCACGCCGTTCGCGGGTGACGGTCGTCGCCCCAGTCGAACCATGGGTTGACCACGATCGCGTGGGGGACGAACGGCCCGCTATCGGTGTCGCTGGGTGGGCCGTCGGGATCGCCGAAGCGATAGCCGAACACGGCCTCGTTCCAGCTGAGCTCGCCCGCGATCGCCTTGGCGTAGGGATCGAGCAGGACCTTGGCGGGATTGCAGCGGTGGCCCTTTTCGGGATCATAGGGGCCGTGGACGCGATACCCGTAGCGCTGCCCCGGGCCGATGCCCGGCAGATAGCCGTGCCATACATAGCCGGCGCACTCGGGCAGGTTCACCTTGCGCTCGCCACCGTCGGCGTCGAACAGGCACAGCTCGACGCGGTCGGCGTTCTCGGCGTGCACGGCGAAGTTGGTGCCCGCGCCGTCGTAGCTGGCCCCGAGCACGTGGGCCTCCCCCGGCCAGCTCTGCAGCGTCTCGGTCGAAGCGCGCGCGGGATCGTTGGCGGTGGGGCCGGTCACGGGACTCGAAGTGTCACCTGCGCAGCCGCCGTGCAAGGGCGCACCACCCGCATTCGTTCGTGGGTGGCAACTCCGGCGCCACAGTGCACACCGGTGCTGCGCAATGTGGACTTCATGCGGAGCATCCGCCCAACCCGACGGCAGTTGCAGTTTCGAGCTATGGGCGCCGGCGCTCGATGCGGTCGACGTGGAGATCGTGACGCCCACTCCGCGGCGCGTGCCGATGGTCCGTGACGCGCTCGGGGTCCATCGCGCCGCGCTCGAAGCGGTGCAGCCCGGTGCCCGCTACGTCTTCGCCAGCGGCGAGCAGCGGTGGGCGGATCCGGCGTCGCGTCACCAGCCAAGCGGCGTGCACGGCTCGTCCGAGATCGTCGATCCGAACTTCGCCTGGACCGACCAGGCCTGGCGCGGCCGGTCCTTGGCCGAGGCGGTGATCTACGAGCTGCACGTCGGCACCTTCACGCAGCAGGGCACCTTCGATGCCGCGGTGCACGAGCTCGACCGGCTCGTGGCCCTGGGCATCACGGCGATCGAGCTCATGCCGGTGGCCCAGTGCCCGGGCGATCGCAACTGGGGCTACGACGGCGCGTTCTTGTTCGCGGTCGCCCGCGCCTATGGCGGTCCCGACGGCCTGCGCCGCTTCGTCGATGGCTGCCATCTCCGCGGCCTCGCGGTGGTCCTCGACGTCGTCTACAACCATTTCGGCCCCGAGGGGGTCACCGCGCCGCAGCTCGGGCCGTACTTTCGCGACGACTGGAGCACGCCGTGGGGTCGCGCGATCAACTTCGACGGCCCGGGTAGTGACGAGGTGCGCCGGTTCTTCCTGGCCAATGCCGCGATGTGGTTGCGGCTGTATCACATCGACGGCCTGCGCCTCGATGCGGTGCATGGCATCGTCGATCACGCGCCGATCCCGTTTCTCGCCGAGCTCGCGGAGCTCGGTGCCACGATCGGGGCCGAGAGCTGGCCGCGCTGGCTCATCGCCGAGAGCGACGCCAACGATCCGCGGCTGGTACGACCGGCGGCACTCGGCGGAATCGGCCTGGATGGCGTGTGGGCCGACGATTTCCACCACGCGGTGCATCGCCTGCTCACAGGTGAGCGCCACGGGTGGTACGCGGACTACGACGATCCCGAGCTGCTCACAGCGGCGATCGAGGACGGCTTCGCCTACCGCGGCCAGTACTCCGGGTTCCGCCGCCGACGTCACGGCGCCCCACCGGACGGCATCCCGCCCGAGGCCTTCGTGATCTGCGTGCAGAACCATGATCAAGTCGGCAATCGCAGGGGCGGCGAGCGGCTGGTGGCGCTGGTCGAGCCCGAGGCCGCGGCGATGGGGATGGCGCTGCTGCTGCTGAGTCCGCCCACGCCGCTGCTCTTCATGGGCGAGGAGTACGGCGAGCCGGCGCCGTTTCTGTTCTTCACCGACCACGGCGATCCGCACATCATCGAGGCGACGCGGGCAGGCCGGCTGGCCGAGCACTTCGGCGACGGTGAGCCGCCCGATCCCCAGGCGCCCGAGACGATGGCCAAGAGCGTGATCGATGCGCGCCTGCGCGAACAGCCGGCTCACCGGGCGCGCGAGGCCCTGGTGCGCACGATGCTCGAGGTGCGGCGGTCGTCGGGGTGGATCCGCCACCGCAGCGAGTGCGTGTGTATGCGGGTGGCCGATGGCAGGGTGCTGCAGCTCGCGTTCGGCGAGGACGGACCTCTGGGGTTGTTCATGATCGAGCACGGCGGCAACGCCGCCATCGACATCCCGCTGCCGCCGGGCCCGTGGCAGGTGGTGGTGAGCGGCGGTGCGGTCGATACGTCCGGTTCGGGCGGAGTCACAGGCGGGCGACTGCAACTCGATGATGTACCGAAGTGGTGGTTCGCAGTGCTGCAGCGGAGTGACGCATGACCATCGATGCCGACGCCGACGCCCATGTTCCGACCGCGACCTACCGCCTGCAGCTCCGCCAGGGCGTCGATCTCGATCGGGCCGCGGCGCTGGTCCCGTATCTGGCCGAGCTCGG
Organism: Nannocystales bacterium; assembly: GCA_038325765.1. GTDB lineage: Bacteria > Myxococcota_A > Polyangia > Nannocystales > Nannocystaceae > Xiheibacterium. The sequence goes on along the minus strand of JBBQJI010000058.1, from coordinate 5,632 downwards.
GATCGGTCACCTGTACCTGTCGCCTGTGTTCGCCGCGTTCCCCGGCAGCACCCACGGCTACGACGTGGTCGACCCCAATCGCATCGACCCCGAGCTCGGTGGACGCGAGGCCTTCGACCGTTTGCTCGCCGCGCTCGGTCGCGCCGGACTCGGGTTGCTGCTCGACATCGTCCCCAATCACATGCGTGCCCACGCCGAGAACCCGTGGTGGCGCGACGTGCTCACCCACGGCGTCGCCTCGCGGTTCGCGTCGTTCTTCGATCTGCGGTGGGGTGACGACCTCGAGCGGCGATTGGTGCTGCCCGTGCTCGGCGACCACTATGCCGAGGTCCTCGACCGCGGCGAGCTGGTGTGTGGACGCGACGAGCAGGGGTTCGTGGTGCGCTACCACGATCTCGTGGCGCCGTTCGATCCGCAGACCTGGCCGGTGATCCTCGAGCGCGCGGCGGCGCGGCTCGACGACGGCAAGGCGCTGCGGTCGTTGTCGAGTGCCTGTGCGGCGCTCCCGGCGTGCGTCGCCGAGGCCCGTGAAGCGCGGGCGAGCGCGGCAGGCACGGTGGCGGCCGAGCTGCGCACGCTGATGAAGCAGCCCGCGCTCGCGGAGGCCGTCGACGCGGTGCTCGTCGACCTCGCCGGGGTGCCGGGCGACGCGGACAGCTCGGCGGCGCTGCACGATCTGCTCGACGCGCAGCCGTGGCGGCTGGCGTATTGGCGCTCGGGTCTGGGCGAGATCAACTACCGGCGCTTCTTCGACATCGCCGATCTGGTCGCGGTGCGCAGCGAGGACGACGCGGTGTTCACGGCGACCCACGCCTTGGTGGCCGAACTGCTGCGGGGCGACGTCCCGGTCGGTCTGCGGGTCGATCACGTCGATGGCCTCGCCGATCCGCGCGGCTACATCCGCCGGCTCCGCGAGCTCGGTGCAAGGTGGCTCGTGATCGAGAAGATCCTCGGCGAAGACGAGGTGATGCGCGGCGACTGGGCGGCCGACGGGACCACCGGCTACGAGACCGCGGCTTGGATCACCCGCAGCCTGATCGAGCCCGATGGCGCGGCCGTGCTGCACGCCGCATGGTGTGCTCGCCAGGACGAGCCCGACCTCGAGGAGGGCGCGCGCATCGCCAAGCTGCAGGTGCTCGACGACGCGTTCGGCAGCATCTTCCGCCGCCTCGGTCAGGACTTGCGGCGGCTGACCCGCTCGGATCGGCGCGCCCGCGACGTGTCGCTGCCCGAGCTCGAGACCGTGCTGCGCGAGCTCACCGCGTCGTTGGCGGTCTACCGCACGTACCTCGGCGACGACGAGACCAGCGGCCGCGACCGCGATCTCTTGGCGGCCGCCGTCCTGCGGGCGCGGGCGCACCTGTCCCCCGAGCACCACCTCGCGCTCGAGTTCGTCGACCGCGTGCTGCGGTGTGAGCCGGACTGGACGGGTGATCGCGCGGTCGAGGTCGCCGCCTTCGTGCGCAGGTGGCAGCAGCTCACCGCCCCGCTCGCGGCCAAGGGCGTCGAAGACACGCTGCTGTATCGATGGACGGCGATCGGCGCCCTCGCCGAGGTGGGTGCGCCGTTGTCGGTGCCGACCGATCCCTGTGGCGAGCTGCACCGCGGACTGCATCGCCGCTGTCGCACCCAGCGCGCGCCGCTGGTGACCACGGCGACCCACGACACCAAGCACGGCGAGGACTCGCGTGCGCGGCTCGGCGTGCTCTCGCAGCTCGCCGACGCGTGGATGACCTGCGCCGATGAGGCTGCCGCTGCGCTGGCTCGGACGGGCGGTGTCGTCGGTGATCGCGACGAGCTCGAGCTGCTCTTGCAGGGCTTCGTCTGCGCGTGGCCGGCGCAGGGTGCTGATCCCGTCAGCTTCGGCCCGCGCATGCGCGAGTACGCGACCAAGGCCATGCGCGAGGCCAAGCGACGCACCGGCTGGCTCAGCCCCGATGTCGCCTACGAGGCCTCGGTGCACGCGCGCATCGACGCGCTGCTCGCGGGGCTCGACACCACGCCGTGGGGGCGGCGCCTGGCCGCGCTGCAGCAACAGATCGCGTTCTATGGCGCGCACGATTCGTTGGCCCAGCTCGTGCTCAAGCTCGGCGCGCCGGGTGTGCCCGACATCTACCAAGGCACCGAGCTGTGGGATCTCTCGCTCGTGGATCCCGACAACCGCCGCGCGGTGGATTTCCCCGCGCGGGCGAGCCTGCTCGCCGCGCAGACCCAGGCCCACGCGAGCGATCCAAGGGCGCTCATCGCCGATCTGCGCGGACGCTGGACCGATGGTCACATCAAGGCGTTCGTCACCTGGCGGGGCCTACAGCTGCGCCGCGCCAACCCCCGCGCCTTCATCCACGCCGACGTCGCTCCGCTTTGCCCCGACGATGCGCCGCCGGACTCCGTGTGCGCGCTGCTGCGGCACGGTGAGCCCCATGCGCCGCGGATCATCGCCGCGGTGGCGCGACTCACCACCCGCCTCGTCGGCGCTCCGGGCTGGCCCATCGGCGCCACCTGGAAATCCGGCGTGTTGCGCCTGCCGGCCGACATGCCGCGGCGCTGGCGGGACGGCTGGACCGGCGCGATCCTGCACGCGGAGGGCGGCGTGCTGGCCCTCGCGGAGATCTTCGCGGATCTACCGGTCGCGCTGCTGGTCGAGGAGTGACGGGCAGGCGGCGGGCACAGCGGGACGAAGCGCAGACCGCCGGCCACCCGCGCCTGCTACCCTCGGCTGCAATGCGGTCGACAGCGCGCGTGGTGTCCCCGTGCTCGGTGGTGGCTGCCTGCACGGTCGAGCCGTCGTCGAACACCTCGAACCAGGTGATCACGGCGAGTACCACCGTCGCCACCACGGGTCCGGGCGTCACGACGGCGGACGACGACACCACGATGGCGAGCGCGGGGGCCGACAGCTCGAGCGCAGGCTCGGGAGCGAACAGCACCACGGGCGGGAAGCTCGATGTCGGCAGCGTGAGCGCCGGTTGCAACGCGATCGACATCTTGTTCGTCGTCGACAACTCCGCCAGCATGAACACCTACCAAGCGGCGCTCACCGCCGCGTTCCCGTCGTTCATCGATGCGCTGTGGGAATCGTTGCCGCCGGACACCAGCGTCCACCTCGGCGTCACCACCACCGACTTCGGCTCGCCAGGCTGCATCAACGCGACCGAGTCGACGAACAATTGCCAGAGTACCGCGTCGGCGTCCGACATCACGATGCACTACGACACGCCGGTGAACGCCCCCACCGAGGTGAACGGCTCCCAGGGCCGCTTGTTCCGTTGGGATGACCGCAACTTCTTCGAGGCCAACACCAACGGCGACAGCGCCGAACTCGTCACCTGGTTCTCCGGCGCTGCGACGGCGGCGGGAGAGAACGGGTGCACGTTCTAGATGCCGGTGGCAGCGGCGGGCTGGGCGTTCACGCCGCCCAACACGGGCGGCGTCCTCGCCACCAACGACGGCTTCATCCGCAATGAGGGCACCGTGTTGGTGCTGTTCTTCTTGACCGACGAGCCCGACAAGTCGCCCGAGTCGGTCGCGATCCACCGCGACCGGGTGCTCGCCGCCAAGGCGGGCTGCGGCGGCGACCAGCCCGACGACACCTGCGTGGTCACGGCGGGCTTCATCCCCACCTGCACCATCGCCGTCAACCAGAAGCTCTGGCAGTTCATGACCTCGTTCGGCGAGAGTGCGGACGAGGTGCGGTGGGGCGACATCACGGACATCCCCGCGTACGACGAGCTGGTGGGGACCGTGCTGGCTGCGACGATCGCACAGACGTGTGAGGACGTGACGCCGGTGGGTTGAGCGCGCGGTGCGTGCTCGTGGCTCACACGAAGCGGTTGCTCTGCACGGGTGATCCGGTGCGCTGACGCGGTCGTCGGCCTCGCGTGCATCGAACGCCGAGTCGGTCGACCTCGGGCAGGCCTGCGAGCGCGCGGTCGATCGCCAACACGTCGTCGACGGGCGTCTCGCTGGGCGAGTTGATCCCGGCCGCCACGATCTCCTCCACCAAGGCGGCGTCGTCGCGCTGGTCGGGCTCGGCGGGTCCGACCTGTCCTGTGACGGGATCGACCCGCAGCGCACCGCCGGAGTAGGGGTGCATGATGGTCTGGCCGAGGAACGTGGTCACGTCCGGCGCGTAGGGAAACGGCTCGACCCAATCGGAGGCGTGGGCGAACAGCAGCGTGCCGGGACGGTGGGCCTGGTGCGCTGCGAGGAAGGCGTCGTCGCCCACGGTGTCGAGGTTCCACGCGACGACGATCCCGGTCGGCTCGCCGTCGCGCCAATGCACCAGGGGCAGCTCGAGTACCCGCGCGACCGCCATCGCGAGGAGCTGGCTCGAACGATCGGGCGCCGCCACCACCTGCTGGGGGCGCAGCGCGGTCGCGGCGACGATGCGCGCGAGCCGATCGATCCCCTCGCGCATGAGCCCGGGCGAGTCCGCGACCATGGCGTAGCGCCCGCGCATCGGCTCGTCGTGGCCAAACGGCGACTCGTGGGTGAGCAGCGTCCCGTTCAGGATCGCGTGCCAGGCGGTGAGCGCATGCTCCCCCACGTCGATGCCCGCGGCCGCCAACGCCTGCGCGCGGCGGACCATGCCGCCGAGCGCGTCGAAGACGTGCGCGAGCGTGGGATCCTCCGTGGCCGGTAGCTGCTCGACGCGGTTCGCAGCCCGCTCGACGCTGCCGACCATCAGCCAGTTGAAGCCGCTCAGGTAGGCGAGCATGGGATCCTGATCGGCAAGCCCGGAGCGGTCGACCGTGAGTGCCGCGGCGCCGTAGAACATCGCGCCCTCCAAAGCCGACGAGAGCTCGGCCACGATCTTGGGGCGCCCGGGCGCCAGGCGATCGGCCCGCTCGAGCAGCGTCGCCGCCATGGCGAACAGGCGCTGCTCGTACAGGGCGAAGCCGGCGTCGTACAGCGCGTCGATGTCGTTCGGCGAGGCCGCCACGCGATCCATGATCTCGCCCAGCTGCGGCCCTGCGATCGCCGCCGCGATCCGCGAGAACATCGCGTATGCGCGGCCCACCGCCGCTGCGTCGTCGAGCGCCGGCGCAGGGTAGTCGAGCACGCCGCGCATGGCGGTGAAGGCGGTGCGGGCGTCGCCTTCGGCCAGCGCGGCGTCGGCCTCGGCGAGGGAGGAGGAGAGCGAGCCGTCGGACATCGGCGCCCAGGGTAGCGCGCTCCCGCAGCCCCCCGAAGCCGCCTACTGCACCGTGTAGTCCGCGACGTCCGCGACCTGCCCGACGCAGCCTGCCGGTCCGCCTGGCGCGGTGCCGAAGTTCGCCGAGGCGCCGCCATTGCCCCCGGTTCCCGGAGCGCCTGGGCTTCCGCCGGAGTACGTCACGCCGTCGAGCGCAGCCGTGGCACCGCCGACGCGGGCGATGCCGACCGCGGAGCCGCCACATCCGCCGGCACCGCCGGCACCACCACCGCCGTTGCCTCCCGCGGCCCCATCGACACCGATGCCGCCTTCGCTGGACTCGCCGGTTCCCGGGTTCGGTGCGCCCGCGCCAACCGAGGCCCCCTGACCGCCGTCGCCACCTTGGCCACCGTTGCCACCCGGGCCGCCTGCGCCGCGGAGGATCTGCACGTTGGCGACGCCGACCGCAGAGCTGATGAGGACGATGCCGAACGAGGT
>JBBQJI010000057.1:0-42806 GCA_038325765.1 Nannocystales bacterium | reverse complement strand
CTGGCATTGACCGCGGACGGCGGTGAGATCGGACGCTGTCGGCTGCGTCGGGTCGAGGACGCGGCCTGGCGGCATGTGCACCGCCCAGCCGCGGAGGCTGCCCCCGAGGCTCGGCGCGAGCAGCGGCACGTTGACTCCGTTCGTACCACACGAGGGGCCGGCGCTCGGTAGACAGCCCCGCTCGTTCACCACCAGCCCAGGGCCGCTCGGGCACACCCACTCCTCGGTTTCTGCCTCCAAGAGCTGGATGTACTGGCCCATGGACGGCACACCGTTGTCACCGATCGCGAATAGCATGTACCAGCCCGGCGGCGCGATGCCGGGCGAGTCGGGCGTCCAGACCGGCCAGAGGTCTCCTGCTGGCGGCATCGGCGTGAGCGGCACGAAGCGCTGGTCCATGTCGAAGCTGTGGGTCACCGAGCCGAGGCGAAGCAGGCTGAAAGACTCGATGTCGACCGCGCCTGGATTGATGTGCTCCACTTGGAACACCGAGCCGTAGGCCACGGATTGGGTCATGACCTCGATTTCGGGCGCCGCGCCGGTACCGTACGGGGGATGAAAGACCTGCGCGTTGGTCTGGTTTGTGAGTCCGCCGCGAGCCCCGCCGCCCATCGACAGCAACGAGCCGTCTCGGAGGAGCAGCGCGCTCGAATGATACAGTCGCGGATAGATCTCCTCCGCCGGCGCCGTGCCATCGCAGGGTGACCAGACACGCGTGGATGGGTCCCAGATCTCGGCGCTTTTCACGGCGTGGCAAGCATTATTCCTCGGATTACAGGTGTTCTCGGGCGGCGTCATCTGCTCACTGTCGTGGTCTCCAGCGAGCGAAGAGCAGGTGAGGTCACACGGGCAGTCAGAGTCGTCATCGCAAAGGATGCGGACGATATCTCGTGGACCAGCTGGGTCGCAGACCTCGTTCGTCGTGCAGGAGTTGAAGGGCGAATCATCAGTTTGATTCGAGTTACCATGCCAGTTCCCGCCCGTGGCGGCTACGCGCCCGTCGGGGAGCAGAGTGAGCTGATGATAGTGCCGAGGCTCGACCATGTCGCCGTCGTAGCCATCGACCTCGAGCCACGGCTGTCCACCCCCCGCCTCGAGGTAGTTCAGCACACCGTCTTCATCGTCGTCTTCCATGTCGAGTTCGATGAAGACCGTGCGCGACGTCGGCGCGGCCGTGCCGCCCGACTTCATGATCTTCCCTGGGCCGTACATCACGGCAGATCCGCCACCGATCGGTGCCTCGAAGATGTTCGGTGACCATCGATAGTCGCCATCGTCGAGGATGAGAACCCGGCCTTCGATCAAGTTTTCCTCAGTGTCCGAACCCTCACCACCCGCGTAGAACACGTTCCCATCCGGCAGCACGAACATGAACGGGTACCAAGGCGGATCAAAATCCGCCACCGCCAGGGGCCCCAGGAGGTCCCACTCGTTGTCGGACGGATCGTAGATCTCGGGCGTGCGGACCGTGTCCTGCAGGAAATCGTAGTCGATGAGACAGTCGCCGTTCGACCAGAGGCAGGTCTCCTCCTCGAGGCAGGCCGGCTCTTCGTCAATCTCAGCACATCCGGCCTGATTCACGGTTCCACCGAACACGAGCACCCTTCCGTCCGACAGCGTCGTGAGCGTCGGGTACCAGCGCGGATAGTTCATCCCTCCTACGTCGGTGCGCCACCGTCGCTCGTTGTCCTCGATCGTCCCGTCGGGTTCATTCAACGCGAAGCTGAAGGTCTCGCGAAGCGCGAGCCCCGCGTTGCCGCCGCCTCCACCCGCGAACATGACGTCGCCGTGCGGGTTCACGGTGTGCCCCGCGCAGAAGAGGTTAGGGCCGGCGATCTGGACAGTTTGGTCCGTGAAGAATTCACCATCCCAGGGATTGAGCAGGTGCTGGTCCTGAGCGCCGCCCATCAGGAGTAGGCGCGCGGTCAGCGGATCTCGGTCGAGTCCGTTCCCCGGAGCCGGTGGCATGTGCACGGCGTGGGTAGGCACGAATCCCACCGCTACGTTGTAGTCGAACTCGCCCCAGAACAGCGTCTGGCCGAAGGCACCCGACTCGTCGATGCACATCCCCGCGACCGGGTCGTCGCCGCCGGTCGTGTCCGCGCCTCCGCCCGTGGCATCCCCGCCTCCGCCATCCGTGAAGCCGGTCTCGCTCCCGCCCGTACCTCCTCCGTTGGCCTCATCCGAATTGCAGGCGGACGCGAGAACTCCCGCCAGCGTCAACGAGACGAGACGAGACGAGAACATTCCTAGCCTCCGGCGCAGTGCGGAACAAGGGCCAACCCAGACACCCTGGCGTCGATCCGTGCTGACCACGCTGAAGGGCCGACGTCTTTCTGTCAACCCCCGCAGAGAAGATGTCACCTCGAGAGGCTTCTCGGAAGGGCTCCTCCGCGCCTGCAGCGCCGATTCGGCCATTCGATCGTGAAATCCGTTCCCCTCCCAGCCCTCCCAGCCCCGAGCCCCCCGAGCCCCCGAGACAGCCCCGAGTCACCGAGACAGCCGCAGCGGCACCACGCTCGGATCCCCCAGATCCCCCCGCGCATTCCAATCCGCCCAGCTCTCGCCGTCGCGCTTGCCGATCGCCGTGAGCAGATCGCAAACATCGCTGGGCCGATACCTCACCACTCCACCCTCCACGCTCGGCCGAAAGCGGGCCGGCAGTCGCAGCCCCGCGAGCACCGAGAGGTCGTCGGCCCAACGCGCCACCAACTCGAGCGTCTCCACCGAGATCACCGGGATTCGTGCGTGGACCTCGGCGACGCCCAGCGGCTCGGCGGCGGCACCGATCGCCTGTCGATAGTCTCTCGCCGCCACGGAGGTCCCCTCCGCTGACGCCGCCACGAGCCCCCCGATCACCGCGACCATCGCCGCCCCCACGCCGATCGCCCGCGCCGCGCCAGCCACATCGAGCCCCCCGATCGCGACCACCGGCACATTCGAGATCCGACACGCATCGGCGAGCCCCTCGAATCCCACCACCGGATCCGGATCCGCCTTGGACCGCGTCTTCGCGACCGGACCATACGCCACGTAGTCGGGACCGCCCGCGATCGCGGCGCGGAGCTGCGCCGGCGTATGCGTCGACAATCCGACGCGGAACTCCGTCCGCCCAGCCGCGACAGCCCGGCGGCGCACACCCACGACATCGTCGACCCCCGCATCCCCTTGCCCGAGGTGCACGCCCACCACCCCCGGCACGCCCGCGAGCGCCGCGTCGAGATCGTCGTTCACATACAGCGGCACGCCCACCGCCGCGCAGAGCGGCCCGAGCACCGCCAACACCTCGAGCCGCGCCGCCGTGTCCGCGCCCTTCCACCGCAACTGACACGCCGCGATCGCCTCGCCACCCCCGCACACCGCCGCGAACCACTGCGACGCCACGAGTCCATGGGCATGGGGAAGATCCAGGATCGCGTACAGGCCAAACATCCGCGCCGCCATCATCGCCGATCCGCGAGCCGATCCGCGAGCCCCCGCGCGCGCCTCGCCGCGTCGTACCCGTAGATCGCGAGCGACACCCAGATCGCGCCGAACGCCACCGCGTGCCAGCGTCCGAACGGCTCGCCGAACACCCACACCGCGATCACCAGCCCCAGGATCGGCGAGACGTACTGCAGCGTGCCCAGCGTCGCCAGCCGCAGCCGCCTCGCCGCGTGCGCGAACCACACCAGCGGGAACGCGGTGACCAACCCGGTCCCGAGCAACATCGCGTCGTCCATCGGAGCACGACCGAACGCAGCCTCGCCCTGCACGCCCAGGACCACCAGATACCCGACCGCCACCGGCAGCATCACGATCGTCTCCACGAACAACGCCATCATCGGCGGCACCGCCAACCGCTTGCGCAACAGCCCGTACGTCCCGAACGACAGCGCAAGCGTCATCGGGATCCACGGCGCGCTCCCCGTGCCGATCATCAACGTCAGCACACCGCTGGCCGCCACCGCGATCGCGACCCCCTGCAGCCGAGACAGCCGCTCGCCGAGCACCACGATGCCCAACGCGACGTTGACCAGCGGCGTCACGAAGTAGCCCAGGCTCGCCTCGAGCACGCGATCGGTGTTGACCGAGATGATGTAGACCAGCCAGTTCGTCGACAACAGCACGGTGGTCAGCGCGAACACCCGCAGCTCGCCGCGCCCGATCGCCGCCACACCGCCACGCCAACCCCGACGCACCGTGAGGATCACCGCCAGCACGAACGCCGCCCACACGATGCGGTGCGCCAGCGTCTGGGTCGCAGGCACCGCACGCAGCGCGTGGAAGTACAGCGGCAACAGCCCCCACGTGACGAACGCAGCGAGCCCGTACACCATGCCCGCCGTCGCCTGGCGCGCCGCCTCGGCCTCGGCTTCGGCCGGCGTCGGATCCGCGTCGCTCACGTGGCGCGCATGGTAGTGCACCGCCCCCGATCGCGTCTGCGCCCACGCGCGGTGCTAGTCTGCCGCGCCCATGCCCCCGCGACGCCGCGCCAAGAACCAACCGTCCGCAGCCGCCGCCGCGCCGGGTACCGTCGCGACCGTTCGGCGCCCCGCCGCCGAACCGCGCATGGACGACGGCGAGGAGTGGGACCCCAGCAAGGTGGTCATCCCACGCCCCACGCTCGATCGCCCGTTCGAACTGGTCACCTCGTTCGAGCCCGCCGGCGCCCAGCCGCAGGCGATCGAAGCCCTGGTGCGCGGCCTCGAGGCCGGCGAGTCCGCGCAGGTGCTGCTGGGCATCACCGGCAGCGGTAAGACCTTCACCATCGCCAACGTGATCGCCCGCGTGCAGCGGCCCACGATCATCCTCGCCCACAACAAGACCCTCGCCGCCCAGCTCTACTCCGAGTTCAAGGCGCTGTTCCCCAATAACGCGGTCGAATACTTCGTTTCGTACTACGACTACTACCAGCCCGAGGCCTACGTCCCGTCGACCGACACCTTCATCGAGAAGGACTCGACGATCAACGAGCAGCTCGATCGCATGCGGCACTCGGCGACGTACTCGCTGCTCAGCCGCCGCGACGTGATCATCATCTCCAGCGTGTCGTGCATCTATGGCATCGGCGCGGCCGAGGCCTACCTCGGCATGGTCGTGCAGGTCGAGGTCGGCCAGGAGCTCGATCGCGACAAGTTGCTGCGCAAGCTGGTAGAGATCCAGTACGAGCGCAACGACATCGACTTCCACCGCGGCTGCTTCCGCGTGCGCGGCGACGTCGTCGAGGTGTTCCCCGCCTACGAGGACGACACCGCGATCCGCATCGAGTTCTTCGGCGACGAGGTCGAGGCGATCCGCGAGGTCGATCCGCTGCGCGGCCAGCCCCGCAACACGCTGCCGCGCGTCAGCATCTTCCCGGCCAGCCACTATGTGACGCCCAAGAGCCAGCTACGGCGCGCCATCGAGGGCATCAAGGTCGAGGTCCAGCTGCGGCTGGCCGAGCTGAACGACAAGATCAAGATGCTCGAGGCCCAACGGCTCGAGCAGCGCACGATGTTCGACCTCGAGATGCTGCAGGAAATGGGGCACTGCTCGGGAATCGAGAATTACTCGCGGCACCTCACCGGCCGCGCCCCCGGCGAGCCCCCGCCGACACTGCTCGACTACTTTCCCGACGACTACCTGATGGTCGTCGACGAGTCGCACCAGACCGTCTCGCAGATCGGCGCGATGTACCGCGGCGATCGCAGCCGCAAAGAGACGCTGGTCGACCACGGGTTCCGCCTGCCGTCGGCGCTCGACAACCGCCCGCTCAAGTTCGAGGAGTGGGAGCAGCGCGTCGGCCAGGCCATCTTCTTGTCGGCGACCCCGGGCGACTACGAGGTGCAGCGCACCCACGGCGTGGTCGTCGAGCAGATCATTCGCCCCACCGGCCTGCTCGATCCACCGATCGAGGTCCGACCGATCGCTGGCCAGGTCGACGATCTCCTCGACGAGATCCGGATCCGGGTCGTCAAGCAAGAGCGTGTGCTGGTCACCACGTTGACCAAGCGCATGTCCGAGGATCTCACCGAATACCTCGCGGATCTCGGCATCAAGGTCCGCTACCTGCACTCGGACATCGAGACGCTCGAGCGCGTCGAGCTGATCCGGGGCCTGCGCACCGGCGAGTTCGACGTGCTCATCGGTATCAACTTGCTACGCGAGGGCCTCGACATCCCCGAGGTCACCCTCGTCGCCATCCTCGACGCCGACAAGGAGGGCTTTCTGCGCTCGACGCGGGCGCTCATCCAGACGGTGGGTCGGGCGGCGCGCAACGTCGAGGGCCGCGTCATCATGTATGCGGATCGCGTGACCGACAGCATGCGCACCGCGATCGACGAGACCGACAGGCGGCGCAAGGTCCAGGCCGACTACAACGTGGTCCACGGAATCGTGCCGCGCACCACCCGGCGCGGCGTCGATCCGCTCGAGAACGAGAAGCGCACCGTCGAGAAGAAGACGGCGGGCAAGACTCCCTCGGCACCCAGCGGCGCCAAGCAGCTGCCGGTGGGCATCGCCGAGCTCCGCGACTCCGACCTGCTGCCGGCCGAGATCGACGCGCGCCTGGCCGAGCTGCGCCAGCAGATGGCTGCGCTCGCGAAGGAGCTGCGGTTCGAAGATGCCGCGCAGATCCGTGATCGGGTGCGTGTGCTGGAGGCCAGGCGCCTCGAGTTCTTGGGCTGATCGGCGCAAGCGACCTCGGCGGGCAGGGTGTCACCCCGCCCGCCGATGCCGCGCGTCGACGCGGGGGTCGCTCACGATTCGCTCAGTCGTCGTCGCTGCTGCCGCTGTCGTCGTCGCTGCTGTCGCTGTCGTCGTCGCTGTCGTCGTCGTAGCCGCCGTCATCGTCGCCGTCGTAGTCGTCGTCGCGCTCCGACTTCACCACGGCGCCGCTTGCCGAGAGATAGACCTCCCAGGTGCTGTTGCCCACGAGAACCTTGACCTCGAAGATGCCCCCATCCTCGCCGTCGACCTCGATCTCGAACGCGTCGCCGCCCACGTGGGCCTCGGCGGTGGCGATGAGGCCGGCCCAGTCGGCACCGGTGGCGAAGGTGGCGGCCTGCAGGTCGTCGGCGTCGGTGCTGCCCTCGGCCTCGCTGCGGACGACCGCGCCGCTTTGCGGATCGATGTCGATGCTGGTCTCGGTGCCGTTGCCGATCACGTCGATGCTGTAGACGAGCGCGCCGTACTCGACCTCGAGTTCGGCCTCGATCGCGACGCCGGCGCCCTCGGCCTCGGCGGTGGCGATCGCCGCCGCGAGCGGGACCGTGGCCTGATCCAGGCCCTGGACGAGCTTGTCGCGCAGGACCTGCGCGGAATCATTGCCTGTGTCGCACGCGCCCAGCGTGGCGAACATGGAGATGCAGAGGACTCGGAGGATGTTGTGCTTGGTCATGGGAAGTTCCGTCGCTTGGTCTGCACCCTCGTGCCCCATCCCCGCCGGGCGTTACGGAGAAAAATCCGTTCGCGGCGCGCGCTGGCCCCGCCCGATTCCTTGTAACGATCAGAAACGATCGGGCACCTTCCTCCTTGGATGGACGAGACGACCGCGCCCACGCCGCTCCGCCCCGGGCCCAACCCGGTTGTCGTGGACACGGAGCGACCCCCGGCGGCGGACGTCCTGGTCGAGCGTGCGAAGGGTGGCGACGGTCGGGCCTGGGCGCGGCTGTACCAGCTCCACTTCGATCGGGTGTTCCGCGACGTCGCCTACCTCATCGGCGCGTCGCCCCAGGCCGAAGAGATCGTCCAGGAGACCTTCGCCGCCGCGCTCGTCGGTCTGCGCCGCTTCGACGGCCGCGCCAGCTTCGAGACCTGGCTGCGCGGCATCGCCCACAACCTCGTGCGAAGGCAGTGGCGCACCCAGTATCGGCGCGGGCGCGCGTATGATCGCCTGGAGCAGATGACGCCCGATCAGATGGTCGCGCCCCGCGAGGATCCCGAGCAGGCCCACGTGCAGAAGACCCGCGCCGCGGTGCTGCGCACCGTCCTCGAGACGCTCCCCGAGGCGATGCGTGAGGCGTTCGTTCTGTGCGACGTCCAGGGGCTGTCGGCCGCCGACGCCGCGGCGCGCCTTGGCATCTCCGAGGGCAACACCCGCGTGCGGGCGTCGCGGGCGCGGGCGCTGATCCGCAGCGAGCTCGAGCGTTTGGGCTGGCTCGATCGTCCTGGCGAAGCGGGAGGTCCGACGTGAACGACACGCACGACGACTCGGCCTGGCTCCCCGACTGGACCGATGCCACCGCGGCCGCGATCGAGCGCGACATCGTGCGCTACGCTGCGGTGCCCGATCTCGCCGACGTGCTGGCGCGGGCGCGCGCCGTCGATCCCGGCGCCGTGCCTGACGAGTGGGACGAACTGCTCGCCACCGACGATGGCGTCGTGCCCCTCGCCCAGGCGCGGGCGCTGCAGCGGGACGTGCCCGATCCCAAGGTGGCGATGTTCGCGTCGGCGCTGCGGGGCGAGATCGAGACCGGGCTGCGCGAGCGTCAAATGTCGGCGATCCCGCTGGCTCCGCAGCGGCGGCGGCGCTGGCCGATCGTCGCGGCGATGTCGCTGGCCGCCGCAGCGCTCATCGCCTGGCTGGGCGCGCCGCAGCTGCTCGACCGGATGGAGAACGAGCAGCGGGAGTCGTCCGCAGCACAGACGGTCGCGCCCACCGAGGGCAGCGAGCCGTGGAGCACCCGCGCGCCCGCACCGCCTGCGCCTGCGCCGATCCCAGAACCCGCCGTCGATGCCACCACCGTCGGGCCCGACGACGAGGTCGGAACCGACACCGACACCGACACCGACGCCGCGAGTCCGCAGACCCGCAAGCCGCCGTCGCTCGACGCGCTCGAGGCCGAGGCCCTCGCGGCCTGGCAGCGTGGCGATCTCGCCACCGCCGAGCGCCTGCTGCTGCGCCTCGCCCGAGGCGCGCGCTCGGGTCGCGCCGAGCTCGCCTATGGTGATCTGTTCGCGGTCGCGAGGCAACGTCGCGGCGCCGCAGGCCAAGTCGCGATGTGGCGCGACTACCTGCGCCGGTATCCCGGCGGCCGTTTCGCCGACGACGCGCGCGGTGGCCTTTGTCGCCGCGCCGACGAACCCGATGCCGCCCGGACGTGCTGGGAAGACTACCTGCGCCATCATCCCTCCGGCACGCACGCCAGTGAAGCCAAGCGCTGGATCGCCACCGCACCATGATCCCCTTTCGAACCATTACGCGAACCATACTCATCGCGCTTGCGCTGGGCTGCGGCTGCGCGCTGCAGTATGTCGTGCCCGGCGACGACACCGGCGGAATGTGCCCGCCGGACGAGACCTCGTGCGACGGCGTCTGCACCGATGTGGACGATGACCCCGAGCACTGTGGCGCGTGTTCGATCGGCTGCGATGCGGGCGAGGCATGCATCGACGGCGCGTGCACGGCCCCCTGCGCCCTCGAGGTCTGCGGCACCGAGTGCATCGACACGACCATCGATCCCGCCCACTGCGGCGCCTGCGGGCGGCAGTGTGACAGCAGCGCCGTGTGCACCGACAGTGTCTGCGTCGTGGCGTGCTCCGACTCGTGCGACAGCGACACCGAGCTGTGCGTCGGCGGCACCTGCGAGTGCCGCAGCGGCATGATCCGTTGCGACGACGAGTGCGTCGACCCCCTGACCGACGTCGACTACTGCGGCGGGTGCGACGTGGAGTGCGACGACACGTTCTGCGGCGGTGGCGAGTGCATCGCGTCGTGCGGAGGGCTGCAGGCCTGCGATGAATCCTGCGTCGATTCCGACGCCGATCCGCTGCACTGTGGCGGGTGCGAGCGCGAGTGCCACCCGTCGCAGTCCTGCGTCGCGGGCAGCTGCACGAGCCCCACGGGATGAGCGCGACCTCCATCATGGTGGCGTGGCTGCTGGCCGCGCCTGTCGATCCGGCGGCGCAGGTCCCCCGCGCGCCGGTGAGCGCCGAGCCGAGCGTCGCAGCGCCCGGGATCGCCGAGCCGGTGCCCCAGGGCGCGCGGCCGCTGGTGATCGCGGCGTCTGGGCTGTCGATCGCCGATCTGCGCAGCGCCCTGCACCTGCGCCTGCCCGAGCGCGATCTCATCGACCCCGCGGCGCCCAGGCCAGCTCCTTCCGATTTCGTCGACGTGATCGCCCGCGACGACGGCACCGTGAGCTACACGCTCATCACCGCCGAGGGCCGGGCGTACGACCGCGACATGCCGGCCGACGCCGATACGGTGCGCGCTCTCGCCTCGGCGATCGCGAATCTCACCTTCGCGATCGAGGCCGGCACGATCGAGCCCGATCGCATCGATGTACCGCAACCCGTGCCCGCGCCCGAAGCGTCCGTGCCCGAAGCGTCCGTGCCCGAAGTGCCCGTACCCGAAGTACCCGTGCCCGAAGTGCCCGTGCCCGAAGTGCCCGTGCCCGCGGATCCCGTTCCCGTTCCCCCGACATGGGAGCTCGGTCCATCGATCGACGGTGGGATCATCCTCGGCCTCGCGCCGACGCTCGCCGCCGGATCGCTCGGTGCCGGACATGGACGCCTCGGGCTCGACGCCCGTCACCGCCGAGGTGCGCTCATCGGCGGAGGCCTGCGCCTCGCGTCCCGCTCCGCGGATGGCCTCTCGATGGTGCGTCTGCGCATCGATGTCGGCGGCGGCTGGGCTTGGCGATGGCGCCGCTTCGAGCTGCTCGCGTCGGCGTCCGTGACGGTCGAGCCATGGTGGGTGCGACGGGATGGCGTGACCACGCCGCTGCAGCTGGGCACCACAGACGCCGCACGACGACCGCTGCTCGGCGCCTTCGCCCGCATCTCCCCCGGCGCGCGGTTCCCCCTTGGCCGTGGCGCGTCGACGTGGATGCGCATCGGCCCCCGGGTCGAGCTCGGCGGATCGTTCGTGCCCCAAGCCGGCGCGCGCACCGTCGACATCGCGACCGCGGACCCGAGTGGCACGCGCTCGACCCTTCGGCTGGGCGGCCTGGAGCTCGTCGCGGGGCTCGAGCTGGCGCTATGGTTCGATGCGACCGTGGGCCGGTGACCGCCGCATCGCCGTGTCCGCTCACAGGAACCCAAGCGCGACGCGATCCGACTGCGGTTCGATCCGTCGATCGAAAGAATTCAGCCGGCGCGCAGGCAGCCGAAGCGGGAGTAGTTTTTGCAGACTGCCCGCGGCCTCGCCCGGCCCGATGCGGAAGGCGTCCGATGGAATCGATCTCGTCGCCTCTCAACCGCCTGCACGAAGATGGATCGTGGTTCGCCCGCGCCCACGAGGTGCGGCTACTGGTGGTGCGCTGCTCGGGCGATCTTCGCAAGCCGGTGCTCGGGCTGGTGCCCATGTTCGAGTTCCACGCCGACAACCGCAGCCCGTGGATGATGTCGCTGGACGGACACACTGGGGCGCGAGTTGGTCGAGTTGCGGTCGCTACCTCGATACCCACAACCTCGCGCTCGATCGCGGGCAGCGCTTCGAGTGGGAGAGCGGTCGCCTGGTGGCCGAGCGCTGGGGCCGACGGCGAGATCGTCGCGTTGGCCGGAAACGATGGCGCGGACCGGGGACGATGGCGGGCCCACGGGCGCATGGTCACCCAACTCGCCCGTCATCCCGACGCCGGGTACATCCTCTCGGTCGGCCTCGACGGCAAGATGGTGCTCTGCGCCGTGTCGGCCCCCGGGCCTGGGCGCGCCGAAGCCGCCGACGCCCGCGCGCTCGTCGACCGGTATCCCCCGATGGCGCGAGATCCCGAGGGTATGCCCCGGGGCTCCGTCACGGTCCTCGACGCCCCATGGTGAGGCCCCGAGGCCCCGCTGGGTGGGAGACCGCAGCAGGGATCGAACCGGCGCCCGACCTCACTTCAGCAGCGTGATCCCCTGGCCGAACCCGATCGCCGCGCTGCTCAGTGCCCTGCTCGCCGCGCCAACGACCACGACGCCGCCCACGGGCCAGTGGTCGGAGGACGGCAGCGCAGAAGGGACGGCGCTGCGGCGCCGCGTCGAGGCACACGACGACGCGAAGCGCGAGCAGCAGCTCGGGACGCGGGGCCTGGTGTTCGTCGCCGACCCGACGACGGGCGCGACCACGCCCTCCTCGACGCCCTCTGCCAAAGGTGCGCCACCGTCCGATCGCGGCCCCGCAGTGGGGCCTGC
Source organism: Nannocystales bacterium (assembly GCA_038325765.1). Classification (GTDB taxonomy): domain Bacteria; phylum Myxococcota_A; class Polyangia; order Nannocystales; family Nannocystaceae; genus Xiheibacterium. Next base: position 30,728 of record JBBQJI010000057.1, on the reverse strand, counting down.
CGTCGACGTCGACGGCCTGACGCGGCAGGCGGAGATCGAGCGGATCGTCCGCAAGGGTCGACGCATGTTCATCCCCGGCATCGTCATCGCGACCCTCGGCACGCTCTTCACGATCGGCGGCATCGCGGGCGTCGCGACGCAGGCGACCCCCGCATCCGGCGGATTTCTGGGGGCCGGAGCCGGGCTGGCGCTGATCGGCTGGCCGATCGCGACCGCCGGCGTCCGCCGCCGACGGCACCCGGAGCGCTTCCTCGACCGGAGGGTCGCGGCGATGCCCGGTGGCCTGGTGGTGCGGTTCTAACCCCGCAGGGATCACCCGCGATGACGGCTCGAGGAAACCACGCATGAACATCGTCATCCCGCGTCGATGGGGTCGGCTCGCAGCCGTCCGCCTGCTGTGTCTGTGCCTGCTCGTGGTGTGGGGACCGGCGGGCTGCTGGCGCATGATCAACAAGGAGGCGAAGCGCGAGCACCGGTGGAAGAAGCGCATGGCGCGGGGTCCCGATGGCGCCGACGGTGCGCTGCGATCGGCGCGCTCGCTCATCGCCGCGCCGATCACCTCGAAGCCGGTCGAACTCATTCGCTATCGCATGATGGCGATCCGCGCCATCACGCTCATCATGGAATCGCGGGGCTTCGACGCGACGCTCGACGAAGAGGCCCACCGCTACTATGAGGAGGCGGTCGAACTCGGCGACGGGGCGCGCGCCAACAAGGAGCTCGCCCGCCTGTACGAGCACACCGGTCGGGCCGGCAAGATCGCAGCGCTGCTCGGCGACGGCGACGGCACGCCGCCCACCGACTACGAATCCGCGGTGCGACTGTGGCGACGGCAGCTTGCGAAGGGCGATCTGGCCGCCTCCGAGCTGACCTGGACCCTCGTGGAGTCGCTCGCCGGACCTGACATCTCCGCTGTGACGTCGGCGCGCACCCTCGACGCGACCGCGGGCCTCGGCGGTCACTACATGATCGAGGGCGTCGACTGGCGGTCGCGCTACGAGGTGCTGCGCCAGCGCATGACCAGCTTGGCGTCGTCGAGCGACAGCCCGACCGGCCGCATCGAGGTCGCCGAGATCGTGAGGTTGTGGCGCCAAGCCGAGATCATCGGCACGCGCAGCGCCGACAACGCGGCGGGACGCTCGTACGGTGACGTGTATCCGGTGTATCTCGACGGCGCGCGGATCTTCGCCATCGCCGGCGAGAACGACGCCGCCAAGACCCTGCTCGAGCTCGGCCGGCGCAACTCCCGGGGCGAGACCTCCAAGTTCTTGCGTGCCGACTTCGCGTGTGCCGAAGCGTTTCTGGCCTCGCGTACGCGTCAGGCCGACGCCGCCGAGCTCGCCCGCCACTGTATCGAGCTCGCCGAACGGATGGGGCGCGAGCTCGACATCCGCGAGCTCGTCACCCTGGGCGAGGCCCTCGAGCACGGCGACGCCCTGGCGGAAGCCGAGACCATCTACCGTGAGGCGATCACCCGATCCGAGCGGCAGCGCGAGAGCTTCCCCGTCGACGAGCGCACGGTCTACTTTCGCACGTCGGTGCGCCGGGGCTACTGGGGCCTCGCCCGCACGCTCGCGCGGGTGAGCCAGCGCGAGCGGGGCGCAGCGAGTCAGCGCGCGTTCGTGGGTGCGCTCGCGGCGATCGAGCAGGTGCGCGCGCGCCAGCTCGGCGAGCTGCTGGTGGAGGGCGGCCGGAAGCTCGGCGTCGTGGACGATCTGGGCACGCTGCGCGCTGCCCTGGGCCCGAACACCGTGCTGCTCGACTACGTGGTGATGGACGACGAGGTGTTGTTGCTCGCGGTCGACGGCAAGCGCTACGCGGCGCATGTGCTCCCGCTCGACGCCCAGACGATCGGCCACGTCAGCACCACGATCGCGACCGCGCTCGCATCACCGATGAGCGCGATGCAAGAACTCGACGAGACGCTCACGCTGCTCGGTCGCGCGCTGATGCTCCCCGCGCGCGCGATGATCGAAGGCAAGTCTCGGATCGTCGTGCTGCCCGACGGTGCGCTCAACGCCGTGCCCTTCGATCTGCTCGACCTCGAACGCGACGGGTACCATCCCCTGGTCGAGCGCGTCGACGTCGAGGTCACACCGTCCCTGGCCCTGCTGCTCGCCCCGCAGCACGCGTCGACGGCGACGGGTCTGCTCGGCGTCGGTGACCCCGTCTACGGCCCGATCCCGGAGCTCGCGCTCGCCGACGCGCAGCAGGCGACCGCCCGCGCCGCCACCGAGGGCTACTTCGTCGCGCTGCCCGAGACCCGCCGCGAGCTCGAAGCGATCGCTCGCACCGTCGGTGGCGGCGCGACGCTGCTGTTCGGCGCCGACGCCCGCGAGTCGACCATCGCATCGATGCCGCTCGGCGACTTCGGCATCGTGCACTTCGCGACCCACGGGATCCTCGGCCGCGACGTGCCTGGGATCGACGAGCCCGCGCTCGTGCTCGCCGGCGAGCCCGAGGGCGACGGCTTCCTCACCGCCACCGAGGCCAGCAAGCTCGCGCTGTCCGCCCGGCTCACGGTGCTGTCCGCGTGCAAGACCGGCGCGGGCGACTCGGCCAGCGGCGAGGGCGTGCTCGGCATGAGTCGCGCCTTCATGCTCGCCGGCAGCGAATCCGTCGTGGTGTCACTGTGGAGCGTCGACTCGCTGGCGACCGAGGCGCTGATGGTCGAGTTCTATCGGCGCTTGCACGCGGGTGCGTCCACCGCGGCGGCGCTCCGCGGCGCGAAGCTGGCGGTCCGCGAAGGCACGACCGCGCCGCCTGTCGCCGCCGAGGTCGTCGCTCCCGCCCCCACGCCGGCGCGCAAGCGCCAATCCAGGACCAAATCTGCCGTCGCACCGACACCGCCGCCCGTGCCCCCGCGTCGCGACCATCCCTACTACTGGGGCGCGTTCATCGTCGTCGGCAGCTGACGCGATCGGCAACCGCCACGAGCACGAGGTGAACCCATGATCTCCCGATTCCTAGTCCTGTCGTCGCTCGCCGCACTCGCGATCGCATGCACCAAGACCGCGGGGCACGGCACCTCCGTCGGTCGCGCCCAGTGCGATACCATCGAATACGAGGCCCGGAGCCTGTCTGCGAGCGTCGAGATCGCCGGCCGGGGCAGCATTGATCTCGACACCAGCAAGCGTGCGCTGCGCGAGGTCGATGGCTGGGTCGAGAAGTACTTCGCGGCGTGGTCGACCGCGTGCCACGACTACAAAAACGGCGCCCTCACGCGCGAGGAGTACCGCGACGAGAGCTCGCGCATCCGCCAGTCGATGGAGCGCTTCGAGGAGCTCGCGCTCCGCCTGCAGTCGTCGAAATCCGACGAGGAGTTCGCCACGAATCTCCGCGAGACGTGGACGACGCTGGCCCCGAAAGGCGAGCTCGTCGATCTGTCGGCGTCGCTGCGGGTGATGGTCAAGCGCCCCGGCGCGAGTGATTTCGTGGTCGCGCCGCCCGGCGTCACGCTGCCGACGGGCACGCAGCTGTACACGATCTTGCGGCTCGGGGCGCCGGCCAACGTGCAGTTCTACCAGGTCGACGCCAAGGGCAAGACCGACGTCATCTTCCCTGATCCGCAGATCGACCTCGCGAACCCACTGCCGGCGGGTCGGGAGATCCGACTTCCGTCCAACGGCGTCTTCGAGCTCGACGAGCGCGACCTCGGGATCGAGGATCTGCACATCGTGGTGTCCGCCGATGCGATCGCGCCGACGCCGATGCCACAGGCGACGGCGACGGGGGCTACGGCGGTGCCTGCGGCCGACTGCAGCCAGCGCGGTCTGGTGTTCGTCGCCGACGCCTGTCCCAAGACCCGGGGACTCGTGTTCCGCGAGGCGGCGACGATGGCGGCACCGACCGCGTCGATCACCGCGAGCAACGCTGCCGCGCAGCGCGGCGTTCATCTGGTCTACACGTTCCACCACGTCGGCGACTCCGCGGCCTACGGCGACAAGTGCACGGCCAAGCCCGGCGAGCCGTGTCGCGGCTTCGCGCCGCTGCGCTCGACCATCGCGCGCCGACCTCCGAAGATGCCCGACAACTTCACCGCGTGCCCCGGCACCTCCGCGCCCAAGGAGATGGCCGGCCCGGCGGGCAGCTACGAGCGTTGGTGTGTCGAGCACGACACCAGCGGCCAGCTCGTCGACCATGGTCCGTACCGCAAGTGGAATGCGGGCGGCGCACTGTGGGTGAAGGGCGAGTTCGACCTCGGTCGCCGCGTGGGCATGTGGACGACGTACGACGCGGCGGGCACGGTGGTGGCGGCGGTGGAGTACTAGCCTTCGGCTCGCCCGCTGCGGTGGAGTCGCCACGCCTCGAGTGCCGCCAGCTCGCGCCGACTCGTGACGCCCGCTTCACGCAGATACCCGACCGCTTCGCCCGCGAGCCGATCGATCTCGCCCGCGTCTCCCCCCGTCGCCGCCAATGCCTGCACCATCACGGCACGCAAGCGTCCCTTGTCCGCGGCGCTCGTGGAATCCCCAGACTGCAGCCCGAGCGCAACCTCGGCCTGGGCGAGGGCGGCGGCCGGCTTGCCCTCGGCGAGCAGCACCCGCGCCAGCCCCATCTGCCCGTATGCCTGCTGCAGCGGCTTTCCGAGCGCCCCGAAGATCTCGATCGCATCGCGATACGCCGCAGCCGCCTGCGCGTGCTCGCCGACCAGCAGGTGGGCATCGCCGAGCAGGTCCTTCGCGAAGCCGATGTTCTCGTGCCCGGGACCCAGCTTTGGCGCACGGATCGCCAGCACGCGGAGCATGTGGTCGCGCGCCCGCTCACCCTCGCCGCGGCGGAGCTCGAGCAGCACGAGGTTCTGCAGCGCGATGGCGACGCTCAGATGATCCGACCCGTTCACCTTCTCCATGATCGCGAGGGACTCGACGTAAGCGCGCTCTGCCTCGTCGTCGCGGCCGAGCCCGGACAGCGCCAGCGCGATGCCGTTGTCGAGCGCGGCAACGTTGCGGTGCTCGGGCCCCAGGGACGACACGAAGACGGCGCGGGCGCGCTGCTGTAGCGCCAGCGACTCTTCCACGCGGCCCTGCTCGTTGCGCAGCCGCCCTTGCATCGTGAGCAAGACGGCCGCGTTGGGATGATCGGGACCGAGCTCGGCGTCGACGATCGCCTGAGCCTCGTCCAGCACGGCCCCGACCTCGTCGAGCCGCTCGGCACCGAGTAGCGCGCTGGCCAGGTTGTTGAGCATGGGCAGACGCCGGGGCCCACCCCACCCGATCTCGGCGGCCTTCGCGACCGCCCGTCGCAGCAGCGCGATCGCCTCGTCGTCGTCGTCGCGCACCGCGTGCAACCCGGCCTGCGCCTTCCACAGGTGTACCTGCAGCGACGGATCTCCGCCCATGCGCTCCAGCACGGCTTGGGCCCGTCGCGAGTGCAGCGCGGCGATCTCGAAGTCGTTGCGCCCGGAGGCCTCGATCTCCAACAGCTCCGTGCTGATCTCGACGATCTCCGGGTCGTGCCCCACCGCTTCGGCGACGTCGAGCGCCTCGTTGAGCACGGTCCGAGCGTCGTCGATGCGCGACAGATTCCCGTACAGCTTGCCCTGCAGCCGCAGCACCTCGGCCACCACCGGACGGTAGCCGGTGGCCCGCGCCCTCTCGAGCAGCTCGCCTATCTGAGCTGAGAGCCCATCGAACTCACCAGCGATGCCCTGCCCTTCGGCGCGCTCCATCGCGAGACGGATCGCCTCGACCTCGGCGCGCACCTGGCGATCCTCGGGCGGTGCCACGCCGCGACCGAGGCGCTCGACATCTCCGCACGGCGCCACATCGGGCAATGCGTCCGCAGACTCCACCGCGCGCAGGATCGTCGGGCTCCCACCTTCGGCCAGTGCGTCGGTCAGGGCGGCGAAGCGCTGCAGGCGACGATCGAGACAGGCCATGCGCCGGCCCAACAGATCGTCGGACTGCGTACCGTGGACGCGCGACGCCTCGCACGCCTCGCGCCGCATCGACACCCACGCATCGGCGTAGCCGTCGAGCTCCCGCTGCACCGTACGCCAACTCGCCGCGGTGTACGACTTGCCCTCGCGCACGAACGCCGCCGCGATGGCGTCCTTGCGTTCCTCGTCCCACACGCCGACCAGCGCAGCGTCGGCATCGCGGCACAGCTGCGTCACGCTGGCCCGGTGCAGCGCGACTGACCCGACGACCGCGACCAGGCCCAGCCCCACGCCGAGCGCCGTCCATCGCCGACGCTGGACACGATCGCGATCCAGCGCGCCGAGCAGCTCGGCCATCGAGGCGAACCGCGCCGCAGCCTGCGTCGCCATGCCCCGCCGCAGCACCGCACGCAACCATCGCGGCACCCCCGCGCGCGCCGGCGGCTCCTCGATCTCACCCGCGATCACGCGGCTGGCGAGATCCGCGAGCGAACGCCCGACGAACGGCCGCACGCCATACACCGCCTCCCACAACGCCACGCAGAACGAGTACACATCGCTGCGCTCGTCGGCAGGCCTGCCCGCGAACTGCTCGGGGGCCATATATCGCGGCGTGCCGAGAACCGTGCCGGGCACCGTGAGATCGAGCGACAACGGACTCGCGCCCGACCAACCACCCGAGCTCTCCATCGCCCCGGGCCCCGCCGCCTCTGCGTGCCTGGCCGGCCTGGCCAGCCCGAAGTCGAGCACGCGCACCCGGCCGTCGCGACCGACCATCACGTTGTCGGGCTTGAAATCGCGGTGCACCAACCCAGCGGCATGGGCGGCCTCGATGCCGCGGCCCGCGGCCTCGAACACCCGTAGGATCTCGCGCCGCGATCGCGAGCGTGTGGCCAGCCACGCCGTCAGCGTGTCGCCTTCGATCAACTCCATGGCGATGTAGACCCCCGAGTCGACCGCGCCCACGTCGAAGACCGTCACCACATTGGGGTGGGACAGCCGCGCCATCGACTGGGCCTCGCGCAACAGTCGCGTCGCGCCGCCCGACCGAGACGGATCGTCGGCCGTGCCCGTCACCAGCTTGATCGCGACCTTGCGATCGAGCTCCGGGTCGTACGCCGCGTACACGACCCCCATGCCACCGGCACCCAACCGATCGAGCACGACCCAGCGTCCGATCATCGACCCGCGCCGCAGCCCGGGCGGCGTCGCCGTCCGCGGCGGGCCATCGGCGTGCGTCGCATCCGCCGCCCCGGGCACCCCGGTCGCACCGCCGTCGCCCGAGCGCAGCGTTTCATCGTCGGGTCTGGCACCCCGATCGCCCAGCGGCGCCGGCTCGTTCGCGTGCGAATCGTCCATGGACGGCAGGGTTGCGGGAGGCCCGAGGCGGTAGCGTACACCGCCGCGGCCTTCCGACGCGCCGGGCCGTTCGCGCGCTACTCCGGCGGGGCGTCGAGCTCGGCGTCGGCCGCGTCGGTGCGGTGGGGCCACTGCTCGTCGCGGCGCTCGTGCAAGGCGGCCTTCGCCAGCAGGTAGGCGCTCACCGGCGCCGTCATGAACAGGAACAGCGCGATGAGCAGCTCGTGGACGCTGATCCCGCCACGCCCGGTCGAGAACACGATCGTCGATGCCACCAGGATCGAGCCGACCCCCAGCGTGGTCGCCTTGGTCGGCGCGTGCAGCCGGGTGAAGATGTCGGGGAGCTTGGCCAGGCCGATCGAGCCCAGCAGCACGAACGAAGCCCCGAACAGCAAGAACCCGGCGACGATGACATCCAGGATCATCGCATCACTCCATGATGTCGCCGCGAAGCACGAACTTCGCGAGCGCGCAGGTCCCGACGAAGCCGAGCATCGCGATGAGCAACGCGGCCTCGAAGTAGATATCGCTGTGGAAGACGATGCCGAGCACCATGATGATGGCGATGGCGTTGATGTAGAGCGTGTCCAGGGACAGGATCCTGTCGGCGACGGACGGCCCCCGCAGCAGCCGGTACAGGGTCAGCGCCACCGCACCGAGGAGCATCGCGAGGACGATCGGGAGGACGGCGTCTAGCATTGCAGGATCCTGGCGAGGGGGGCCTCGTAACGGCGCTTGATGGTGTCGACGACATCCTGGGCGTCGTCGGTGTGCAGTACGTGGACGAGCAGGCGCGAGCGGTCGGGGGTGAGATCGGCCGAGACGGTGCCGGGCGTGAGCGTGATCATCGAGGCGAGCAGCGCGATCGCGAAGTCGTCCGTGAGCGCCAGCGGGATCTCGACGAACGTCGGCCGCAGACGCGCGTTGGGCATCACCACCTGCTTGGCCACGGTGAAGTTGGCCACCACGATGTCGAAGAGAAATTTCGCGAGCAGCGTGAACGCCAGCCACGGATGGCGGGGAGTCGGCGCCTCGGGCCAGAAGTTGCGGGTGAGCGCCGGGATCGCGACGCCCAGGACGAGGGCCATGAGCACCGTGCCGACACCGAAGTCATTGGCCACCAGGATCCACACCACGAACAACACCAGGCTGAGGCGCGGGTGCGGGAGCAGGCGATGGGGCGCCCGATCGCTCATCGGCCGGCCTCCTCGAGCGCCCGGGGCGTGGGCTCGCGATCGTTCATGACCCGGTCGATGTACGTGTCACGGTCGAGCAGCTGCAGGGCGGTGGCCTCGGCGTAGCGGCCGACAGGCTCGGCCAATGCCGCGAGCAGCACCGCGACGGCGAGCAAGCCATACGTGGGCAGGAAATCGCGGCGCTGCACCGCGAACTCGTCCGACTCGGGGGGCTCGACGACGCCGACGTTCCAGAACAGCACGCTGCCGACGCGGCTCATGACGACGAGGCTGACGAAGCTCGTCGCGATGATCGTGATCCAGATCTGGCTGCGGGCCCACGGCAGCTCCCAGGCGGCGACCAGCACCAGGTACTTGCCGATGAAGCCGCTGAGCGGCGGCAGGCCGACCGCGGCCGCCGCGAGCAGCAAGAACAACACGCTGAGCTCGCGGGCGTGCTCGGGCTGGGGGCCGGCCGTCAGCCGATCGCGCAGCGGCCCGCGCTCGCGCGCGACCAGATCGGCGAGCAAGAAGAACGCCGCCAGCACGATCGTGCTGTGGACCATGTAGTAGATCCCCGCCGTGAAGCCGGCCGGCGTGAACAACCCGAACCCCAGGCCGACCATCCCCACCGACGCGAGCACCAAGAAGCACACGAACTGCTTGAGCCCCGGGGCCGCGGCGGCGCCGAGGGTCGCGAGCACCAAGGTGAGCAGCGCCCCCGGCATCAGCCATTGCGTCAGCAGGTTCGTTGCGCCCAGCCCCTCGGGGAACAGCAGCGGCCCGAACGACACCGGCACCGTGCGCACGATGGCGTACAGGCCGACCTTGGTCATCACAGCGAACAGAGCGGCGACGGGGGCGATCGCGGCGCCATAGGTCTTGGGCAGCCACAGATGGATCGGCGCCACGGCGCCCTTGAGCGCAAAGACGATGACGAGCAGCAGCGCCGCGGTGCGCAGCAGCGGCACGTCGGCCGGATCTGCAGCCGCTGCCCGAACTCCGATGTCCGCCATGTTGAGCGTGCCGAGCACGCCGTACAGCGTGCCCACCGCGACCAGGAAGAGCCCCGATCCCACCAGGTTGAGCAGGATGTACGTGAACCCCGCCGACAACCGCTCGGTACCGCCGCCGAACAGCAACAGTCCGTACGATGCGATCAAGAGGATCTCGAAGAACACGAACAGGTTGAACAGATCGCCGGTGAGAAACGCCCCGGAAAGCCCCATGAGCTGCAGCTGGAGCAGGCCGTGGAAGTAGCGGCCCTGGGCCTCGAACGGACCGCGGGCGGCGAGCGCGACGAACACCGCCAACAGCGACGTCATCGCCACCATCAGCGCGCTCATGCGATCGAGCACGAACACGATGGCGAACGGCGACGGCCAGTTGCCGAGGCGGTAGACCACGATGTCGCCACCTTCGACCTGCACCACCATGCCGATGGCGACGGCGAGGAGCGCCAACAGGCCGACCCACGAGATCGCGCGGACCGTGGTCAGTGCGCGCGGGGAGCTCGCCCTGACCTCGCCACCGTCGAGGCTGGCCTCGGCCACGATGGCCACCACGGCGGTGAGCATCGGCACGGCGACGGCGAACACGAGGAGGTGGCTCATGACCGGCGCTCCTGGGACTTGGTGCGGGCGCGCTTGGTGCGGTCACCCTTGGGGCGGACGCCCTTGGTGGGCGCGTCGTCGTGGGCATCACCGTCGGCGTGATCGTGGCCGACGTCGGCGTTCATGCGCAGCGCGAGCACTACCACGAACGCGGTCATCGCCAGGCCGATCACGATGGCGGTGAGCACCAGCGCCTGGGGGATCGGATCGGCGTAGTCGGTGACGCCCGGCGTCAGGATCGGCGCCTTGCCGTGCTGCAGCCGCCCGACGCTGAACAGGAACAGGTTGACGGCATACGACAGCAAAGTCAGCCCCAGGACGACGGAGAACGTCCGCGGCCGCAGCAGCAGGTAGACCCCGCAGGCGGCGACGATGCCGATCGCGGCGGCGAAGAACGCCTCCATCAGCCCGCCTCCCCCGGCTCCGCCGGCGCCGGAACCAGCTCGGGCTCCGGCTCGGCGTCCTCGACGCCACCGATGCGACCCAGTCGGATCGCCATGATCATGATGACCCCGACCACCGTGAGATACACCCCCAGATCGAACAGCATCGCTGTCGCGAGCTCGACATCACCGACCAACGGGATCGGAAAATAGCCATAGTTGCTGGTGAGGAACGGCTGGCCGAACAGCAGCGATCCGAGCCCGGTGAACAGCGCCAGCGCCAGGCCGATCGCGACCACCTTGACGAAGTCGAAGCGCAGCCGCGCCCTCGCGAACCCGTAGCCATTGGCGAGGAACTGCAAGATGAGGGCGACCGCGGTCATCAACGCGGCGATGAAACCGCCGCCCGGGAGGTTGTGCCCGCGCAGCAGCACGAAAACGGCGACAAGCAGCACGAGCGACAACAATGGGCGGGCCATCACCGCGAGGAGGTGGGGGTGGGTATCGGGCGACCACGCCCGCCCCGCCGAATCGACGGTGGGCCGCCGAGCGCGGAAGCCCGACAGCATCCCGGTGATGCTGAGCGCCGCGATCGCGAGCACGGTGATCTCGCCGAGGGTATCGGTGCCGCGGTAGTCGACCAGGATCACGTTGACGATGTTGGTGCCGCCACCGTGGGTCTTGCTGGTCGCGACATAGAAATCGCTGATGCTCTCGAGCGGCCGGGTGAGCACGCCGTAGGTCAACGCCGCGATCCCGGTGCCGCACAGGACCGCGATCACGGCGTGCATCGTGCGGGCCGGCGCCCGCGGCTCGCGGGGCGTCTTCCACGGCAAGTAGTACAATGCCAGGAGGATCAGCACGGTGGTGCCGAACTCGACGGAGATCTGCGTGAGGGCCAGATCGGGGGCCGAGTAGTCGGCGAACAGCAGGGCCGAGGCCAGGCCCGACACGCCCATGAACAGCAGCGCCCAGATGCGCCGGCGGTGGAACACCAGGGTCGCGATGGCGCCGAAGGCGAGCAGCGAGCAAAACGCCACCGGCGCGGCCTGCAGGGCGGTGGTCGTACGGAGCACGAGCGCGTCGCGGGCCTCGTGCGGCCAGAACGGGCTGCTGCCCACGACGAGCAGCAGGCTGAAGAGCACCGCGGAATAGCGGGACAGCGAGTGGTCGTGGAGTTGATGCGTGACCACGCGGCCGATGCGGATCACGCGGCCGAAGAAGTTGTGATACGCGTTCGCGGCCGTCGGCTCGAGGATGCCGCCGCCTTGCCAGTCGAGCACGCGGCGGCGCCAGGAGAAGATCAATCCACCCACCGCGAAGGCCATGATGCTCATGAACAAGGCGGTATTGACGCCGTGGTAGATCGCCAGGTGGTACTCGGGCATGCGATCGCCGAGCACGCTCGTCGCCACCACCTCGAGCAGGCCGCCGACCGCCACGGCCGGCATCACGCCGACGACGACGCAGAGGCCGACCAACACGAACACCGGCGCCTGCATCCACCGCGGCGGATCGTGCGGCGGATGCTCCCGCTGCACCTTTGGCTCGGCGAAGAACGCCTCCCACGCGAATCGCAGCGAGTACGCCACGCTGAAGATCCCACCGAGGGTCACCACGAAGGGCGCGACCCACTGCATCTCACCCAGCCGCGACAGCCCGAGGGTCTCCTGGAACGCCATCTCCTTGCTCAAGAATCCATTGAGCAGGGGCACGCCGGCCATCGCCGCGGCCGCGATGCTCGCCAGCACGGTGGTCACGGGCATCAACCGTCGCAACCCGCCGAGCTCGCGCAGATCGCGGGTGTGCACCTCGTGATCGACGATTCCGGCGGCCATGAACAGGCTGGCCTTGAATGTGGCGTGATTGATGATGTGGAGCAGACCGGCGACGATCGCGAGCGGCTCGGAGATCCCGAACAGCGCGGTGATGAGGCCCAGGTGGCTGATCGTCGAATAAGCGAGCAAGCCCTTGATGTCGTGCTGGAACATCGCGATGTAGGCCGCGACCATCATGGTGACGAGCCCGACCGGCACCACGATGAAGAACCACAGCGACGTGTCGCCCAGCGCCGGTGACAGCCGCACCAGCAGGAACACGCCGGCCTTCACCATCGTCGCCGAGTGTAGATACGCGCTGGCCGGTGTCGGGGCCGACATCGCGCCGGGCAGCCAGAAGTGGAACGGCATCTGCGCCGACTTCGTGAATGCACCGAGCAAGATGAGGACGAGCCCCGCGGGGTACCACGCATTGGCGACGATGACGGAGCGCTGGGCGATCCACACCGAGAGCTCGAAGCTGTCGACCAGATGGCCGATGACGATCACCCCGCCCAGCAGGCACAGGCCGCCCAGACCTGTCACGCCCAGGGCCCGCCTTGCGCCGCGGCGGGCGGCCTCGGTGTCGTTGTTGAAGCCCACCAGCAAGAAGCTGCTGACGCTGGTGATCTCCCAGAACACCACCAGCCCGATCATGTGCTCGGAGGTGACCACCCCGAGCATCGCGCCCATGAACACCAGCAAGAACGCGTAGAAGCGGGCGTGGTATTTGGTGTCGCCCAGGTAGAAGTAGGCGTAGAGAATCACCAGCAGGCCGATACCGAGGACCAGCAGGCAGAACAGGAACGCCAGGCCGTCCATTCGAAACGCGAGGTCCAGCCCCAGCGACGGCGCCCAGCGCACCCACGCGAATGCGACCTCGCCGGCGAACACCGCGGGCGCGTGGACACCGAGCAGGATTGCGAACGAGGCCGCGGCCACGAGGCCCGCCGACCATGCGGTGGTGACATGGCCTCGACGACCCAGGACGAGCGGGATCCAGCCGAGCAGCAACGGGAGGAGCGGGACGAGCAGCACCGACATGGGAGGGATCTGCGGGGCGAAGCGCGGCCCACCTCCACGGCCGAACCGAGCCGCTGTGGCGGTCGACTCGGGACTGGAGGTTCACCCGGCGAAGAGCGCGCGGGAGGTGGTCCACGTTTGGCGGCCGGATCGTATCAGCTCCGGCGCCCGGCGGGGTAGCGTGGGCGACGCGGCGTGGGTATCGAGCGCGATTCCACGACCGAGCGACCCGCTGTCGGTCACGGGCGACAGTCCCTCGCTCGAGCTGCACGGCCGCCTCGCCGGCGGCGCTCCGATCGCCTGCACGGACGATGCACCGCCCGCGGCTCCTCGCCGTCTGCGCCGTGCTCGCCTGTGGTGCAGCGACCGCCCCGACACCCACCCCGCCGAGGCGACCATCGAGCCCGCTCGTGGACGGCGATCACGAGCTTTCGCCGGGGCAACACGCTGCCGTGCCAGCTGCCGTTGCGGGCGATCGCCGACGCCTCCGCGGTCCTGGGGCTGACCGATGTCGTCGTCGACGAGACCGGCACCCGCGGGAATTTCCTGTCGGGCTTCTCGGGCCGGGCACATCCACGTCGGCTTCGGCTTGCCCATCGCAGACGCGGGCGCCCTCGTGGAGGCGCCGCTCGACGCGGTGCTCACGGCTCACCCTGCGGCGGAGGTCGCATGCCCCCGGGCTCCGGGTGCCTGACACCCCTATGCTGCTCCGCGCCCCGACGATCTTCGAGCGTTGCGTGCCTCTCGTGACGCAACTCGAGATACGGGCGTGTCCGCGCAAAACCGAGACCCTGGGCGATAGCGCCCGAAAGATAAAAAGATCAAATCCATGACGCGGCATGCAGATCGATCGCCGCTGTCCCGATATGATACCAGGCCATGCTGGATAGGATCAGCGAACGACGGCGGACGGTCCCGAGTGATGTGCCCGCGTCAGCACTGGGCACCGTCGTGCTCGACTGGTTCCGGCTCGAACGCGTGATCGGGACCGGCACCTACTCCCTCGCGTTCCAGGGCAAGGACACCCGCGACGGGCGCCCATGCGTGGTGAAGATCGCGAGGCCACACCTGCTCGAGGGTCCCCACGCGCCGCAGATCCGCCGCCGCTTCGCCGACGAGCTGCGCGCCATCACCCGCATCCAACACCCCAACCTCGTGCGGGTGTTCCAGGCCGGGCAGACACCCGAGGGCCTGCCCGCGATCGCGATGGAGTACATCCAGGGCACGACGCTGGGCGAGCACCTGCGCGGTCGCATCGGCGCGATGCCGACGTCGGAGGTCGCCCTGTGCTTCGAGCAGCTCGGCTCGGCGCTCGAGGCGATCCACGGCGCGGGGATCGTCCACCGCGACGTCTCGCCCGACAACGTCATGTACAGCCTCGCGGCCGACGGCTCCCCCAAGATCACCCTGCTCGACTTCGGCGTCGCCAAGCTCGCGGGCGAGTCGGCTGGCACCGTCGGCGCCGTGGGCACGCCGGGCTTCATGGCCCCCGAGCAGCTCATGGGATCCGCGGTCGCGGCCTCGGACATCTATGCGCTTGGCGCCATCTTGTGGTGGGCGCTGAGCGGCCGCGCCTATGACGGCGTCGGCGGCCACGGCAGCGCCGATCGGGGCGGCCGACCGCTCACCGACGACGTCGCGGTGCTCAATCCCAACGCGCCGCGACCGATGCTGCGGATCCTCGAGCGCCTGCTGGCGACCGACCCTCGCCGCCGCCCCAGCGCGGGCGAGTTCCTGCGCCAGTGGACCCACGTCTGCGCCTCCCACCGCTGCGCGCCCGCCACGGAGGAACAGCATGCCCCGCTGGCCCCGCCGCCGCAGTGGGGCGGCGCCGCACCACAGGCCGTCACCCGCGAAGAGTTCCCGCGTCACCGCGACCTGCGGGTGCTGCTCGTCGATCCCAACCCGATCTCGCAGCGGCTCATCCACGGCTATCTGCGCAAGCTCAGGTGCGCGGTCGAGGTCACCGACGATCCGCGCCGCGCGACCCGGTCGACCGAGGGTGAGTTCGATGCTCTGCTGTTGTCCGCGCACCTCGAGGGTGTCGCGGTCGCGGACATCGTCGAGCACCTCGGCGAGCACTATCCCGATCGTCCGACGCTGTTGCTCGGCTACCGCCGCGGCGCGGTCGATCACGCGTCGATGCCCATCCACGCGTTCGTCGAGATCCCCGGATCGCTCGGGGCCCTCGAGCGGCACCTCGACGAGATCGCGGGCGCGAGGCCCCATCGTGCGCCCCGCGAAGACGCACGGACCGGCGGCTCGCTCGACGAGACTGCGATGAGCAGCCTGGTCGGTGACGACCCCGAGCTCGCGCTTCAGACCATCGACATGTTCGTCGGCGAGATCCCCGAGGAGCTCGCCGCGCTCGAGGAGTGCGAGGACGCCGACGAGGCCCGCCGCATCGCCCAGACCATCGCAATCAGCTCGCAGATCGTCGGCGCCGATCACCTCGCGCGACTGGCCTCGGCCCTGCCAGAGCTGGTCGACATCGAGGGCATCGGCGTCATCGAGGGGTTCCATCACGAGATGGAGCGCGAGTACTCGGCGGTGTTCCGCCAGCTCATGAAGGTACGCCGAACCTTGCTCGGCGATTGACCGCTGCCATCCGGAGTCACGAATGCTGCCCCAAGAATCCACCGCCACCCGACTCGACTGCCGCGGCCAACAGTGCCCGGTCCCGATCATGTCCGCCGCGAAGGCCGCCCGGTCGCTCAAGGCCTCGGGCGGCGGCGTCTTGGAGATCGCGGCAGACGACGCCGCGTTCCCCCTCGATCTGCGGAGCTGGTGCCGCAGCGCCCAGGCCGAACTGCTCAGCTTGACCACCGAGGGGGCCCAGCACGTGGCCCGAGTGCGAGTCGGCGGCGACGCGAGCGCCTCGGGATCGCGTCTCGACTCGCGTGCGGTCACCGAGCCAGTCCGTGCCGCGCGCGTCACGACGGCTGCCACCGCCACCGTCGCGGCCAACGCCGCATCGCCACCGGCGCAGCTCGATTGCCGCGGAATGCAGTGCCCGCAGCCGATCCTCGCGCTGTCGCGGTTCGCCCGCAAGCTGCCGCCCGGCAGCGAGATCGACGTCCTCGCCGATGACGACGCCTTCGAGCTCGACGTCGCGAGCTGGTGCCGCAGCGCCAACGCCACGCTGGTCACACTCGAGCGCGCCGGCACCCAGTTCCACGCCCGCGTGCGCATCACCGGCTCGGCCCGCTCCGAGTCGAGCACGCCGCCGCGGCGCGCCACCAACCCCGAGATCGCCCCGGCAGCAGCCGCCATGACCGGCCTCAGCAGCGTGCTCGAGTTGCGGCTCGACGATGCGATGGCACAGTGGCCCGCCCGGCTCGACGCGATGGGCCGCGACGTCGAGATCGGCAGGCGCGTCCGCATCGTGGCCGAGCGCGCGGAGCTGTCGGCCACCGTGGTGCAGTGGTGCGCGCGCACCGGGCACGCGCTGGTCGGGCTCGACACCCGCGGCCCCATCGTCGCCGAGGTCGAGCTGCGCCAGGCCAAGCCGGTGCCGGCAGTCCCGTCGATGGCGGTGCGCGAGGGCGCCGCCCCGGCGACCGCCGTGAATCGCTGCACGCTGCTGGTGCTGCACAACGACCAAGAGGCGCTCCTCGCCGCGCTGCTGGTCGCCGTGGGCGCCGCGACGCAGGGCATGGAGGTGGTGATGTTCTACACCTTCTGGGGGCTCAACCTGCTCCGCGGCGAGGCGCCCAACCTCGCCGAGCAGTCGCAACCGGTCTCGTGGGCGCAGCGCATGTTCAAGTGGATGATGCCCAAGGGTCCGCGGCGTCAGTCCCTGGGCAAGCTCAACTTCGGCGGCATGGGCAAGCAGATGCTCGGCAGCATCATGAAAGAGCACAACATCATGGATCTGCCGGCGCTGATCGACACCGCCGAGGAGCAAGGTGTCCGCTTCATCGCCTGCACGATGAGCATGCAGGTGATGGGCATCACCCGCCGCGATCTGCAGGCGCGGCGCAACCTCGAGTACGGCGGCGTCGCTGCCTTCGTCGAGGCCGCCAGCAACTCGCGCATGAGCCTGGTCTTCTGATCATGCCGATCTCCGTGCGCGAGCTATCGACGTCTCGCGACGTGCGGCTCTTCGACATCCGTCCCCAAGACGAGCGTCACGGCAGCGTCGGCTTCTTGCCGGGCTCCGTCGGCGTGGGCGAGTCACCCGAGGCGCTGGCCGCCGCCGTGGCCGAGATTGCCACCGGCGATCCGATCGCCCTGGTCTGCCTCAGTGGCCGGCGCAGCGAGCTCGCCGCGCAGGCACTGTCGCAGCGGCTGGGCCGCGAGGTCGCGAATCTCACCGGCGGCGTGCTGGCGTGGCGCGAGGCCGGTCTTCCGATCTGCGGCGTCGCCCCCAAGCTCGAGCCCGGCGATCCGCTGCTGCGCGAGGTCGCCCTCGCCGAGGTCCCTCGGGTGCTCGCCGCTTGCTTCGTCGCCGAGGTCGCGACGATGACCGACGATGAGGTCGATCCCCTGAACATGCTGCAGGGCATGTTCACGCGCGCCGGCGCCCGCTGGGATCAGCCCGACATCGCCGGGCTGCACCGCGTGCTCGATCTCGCCGGCGCCGAATCGTGGCGCATGGGCAACGAGCTGCGCCGGATCGCGATCAACGTCGATCGCTTCTTGGCGCTGCTACGCCGCCTCGACACCGCGCCCGCCGCCTGACGCGCGAGACCGGCTCAGGGCATCGCGTACAGCGCGACCGCGTGGGCGATGGCGCCGCCCATGCCCTCGAGGATCGTGTAATCGACGTTGTCCGCGCCGTCGCACTCGGCGTGGTAGCAGGCGTCGTAAGCGATCCCCGCCGCGCCACCGTGCACGTCGGCCTGACCGTCCGACTTGATGCCCTCGGCGCCGGTGAACAGACCGCCCGCAGCGATGCCGTTGGCGATGAAGGCCCCGTAGTCCGAGCGACCATCGAACGGCACCTCTTCGCTGACCAGCCCGAGGCCGTCGAAGTAGTCCGCGAACACCTGCTCGAGCTCCGCCGAGCCCATCGGGCCGGTGGTGCCGAACCCCGACCCGTCGCCGTCGTAGCGGAACCGGACGTAGTTCGGCGAGCCGATCATGTCGAAGTTCATGTAGGTCAGGATCGAAGCCCGCTGCATCGCGTCGAGGGACTCGACGTAGATCGTCGATCCGACGAGCCCGACTTCTTCGGCCGCCCACCAGCCGAACCGCACCTTGCGGGTGGTCTCGCAGCCGGCCAGCGCGCGGGCGACCTCGAGCAGCGCCGCGCTGCCGGTGCCGTTGTCGTTGATGCCAGGTCCCGCGGGCACCGAGTCGAGGTGGGCGCCGAGCATCACCACCTCGTCCGGATCACCACCGGGGGTCTCGACCACGAGGTTGATCGTCGGTCGCATCTCGAGGGTGACATCGACGTCCATCGCCGCGCTCACCGTGCCCGGCGCGGCCTGGGCCATCGACTCGCCGATCCAGTACGGGGTGAGCAGCACGGGGATCGCGATCGCCGACTGGGCGCCCAGCGTCGTCGTCCACAGGCCGGTGCGCCCCTCGTCGTCGCCCTGGTTGAACAGGATGACGCCCACTGCCCCCGCCTGTTGGGCATTGAGGACCTTCTGGGCGGTGAGGCAGGCGCCGCGCTGGACGAGCGCGATGCTGCCGGCCACGAACCCGTCGAAGTCGCTCGCTTCGCAGCCCGAGCTCGAGGCGTTGCCGAGCCCCAGCGCGAGATCGACGGCGCGGGCGATCGCCGTGGGTGCGCCGCCCGCCGAGTAGGTCGCGATCTGGAACTCCGTTCCCTGCTGGTAGTCGGCCTGCCCCTGCCACGCCAGGCTCGCGGGGCCGTCGATCGAGAACACGTTGACGTCGAACTGCTGCAGATCGACGACGTAGCCGACCGCCTCGAGTTCGGCGCGGACGTACTCGACCGAGAGATCGTAGCCGGGTGTGCCGACCGAGCGGGTGTTGCCGTTGGCCACCGCGATCGCCTCGAGCGCCTCGAGGTGCACGCGCATACCATCGGCGGTGATCGCAGTGGGCAAGTCGTCGCAGCTCGGAGCGCCGGTCGGATCGTCGCCGCTGGTGTCGGCGAGGTCCCCGCTCGAGCTGTCCGTTGGATCCGGAGTGGTCTGGCCGATGGTCGTCGACGGGCTGTGATCGGTCGTGCTCGCCGCGGTGCCACCGCCCGTGTCCGCCGCATCGCCGGACCCGGCGTCGGCGCCACACGACATCACGAGCGACACCGCCACCGCACCCATCACACGCATGGGGCCCAGGGGAGGGCCCAGGCGCGGGGTCGAGCGGCGGCGGCCGGTGTGGAGAATGGGCCCGGGCATGATCCCGCGACGCTAGCAGGCGAAAGCCGGCGGCCGCTACGTCGCTGGTTCGGCTCCGCTGCGGCGGTGTCCGCGTCACGAATCGCCGGCTCGCTCGCGCAGGAACACGATACCGCCGTCATGCCCGGCGGAGGGCACCGTCGCCTTGTCGCTGCCCGCGCACGGTGCTATTGATCGAGTGCGTGTTGGAACCTTGGCTGGGATCACGGTGGCTGCTGTGCGTGTGCGTCGTGGGAGTGCTCGCCTGCGACGCGGGTGGCGACGATGGCGACACCGCGGCCGAGGACACGTGGCAGCAAGTGCACGCCGATCTCCCCGGCGCGCTGCTCTCGGTGTGGGGCTCGGGCCGAAACGACGTGTGGGCCGTCGGCGCCGACGCGCGCGATGGCACCGGGCCGCTGGTGCTGCACTTCGACGGCAGCACGTGGACCCGCCCGACGACGGGGCTGACCGCCGGCGATCTGTGGTGGGTGTTCGGCTTCGAGGGCGGGCCGGTCTACATGGGCGGCGATGGCGGCGTGATCGTTCGCCTCGTGGGCGACACCTTCGAGGTGATGGACACGCCCGGCATCGGCACGGTCTACGGCCTGTGGGGCGCCACCCCCGAGACGATGTGGGCGGTGGGCGGTGAGTCCGACGCCAGCGGCGGCTTCGCCTGGCGGCTGCAGGGCGGCGCGTGGATGCCCGAGCCGAGCTTGGCCGCCGACGTGTCGAGCAGCGCCGCGATCTGGAAGGCGTTCGGCACGGCCGACGACGATGTGTGGCTCGTCGGCAGCAACGGCGTCGCGCTGCACTGGGACGGCACCGCGCTGGTCCCCGGCGACACCGGCGTGGGCTCGTCGCTGTTCACCGTGCATGCGCTGGGTGGCCTCTACGCCGCGGTCGGGGGCCTGGCGACCGGCATCATCGTCGAGTCGACCGATGGCACGACGTGGCGCAACGTCACACCCGAGCCGCCGCCGATGGGCCTGGCCGGTGTGACACTGGGCGCCGACGGCAGCGGCGTCGCCGTGGGCTTCGAGGGCTCGATGTACACCCGCAGCGCTGCGGGCTGGACGGTCGAGGATTCGGGCCTGCCGGTGCGGCAGAATCTCCACGGCTCGTGGATCGACGACGAAGGTGGCCTGTGGGTGGTCGGTGGTCAGACGCTGACTTCGCCGCTCACCGAAGGTGTGATGCTTCATCGTGGCACGCCGGTGCCCGAAGGACTATGACGACCATGCGAACGAGCGCTCGACTGATCATGATCCTCGGCGCCTCGCTGCAAGGTGGCGCGTGCGACAGCGGCGACGAAGACGTCGACCGCTCCTGCCGCGATCTCGCCTCGGGCCACGCGTGTACGTGGCTCGGCATCGGCGGCGAAGAGGGCTACAGCGGCGACGGCGAGCACCGCCGCGCGACCTACGTGAACCAACCGCAGGACCTGCTGTTCTTGAGCGACGGCACCGCGTGGTTCACCGACTTCAACAACTTCTTGGTCCGTCGCGTCCTCGCCGACGACACCGTCGAGTCGATGGTCGGCTCGATCGATCCCATCTTCCCCGGTGACGGCCCGTTCGACGGCATCAAGCCCGAGGGCGCGCCCGGCAGCGATTGGCTGCTCAACCATCCCACCAACCTGCTCGAGGCGCCCGACGGCTCGGTCATCGTCGTCGCCTGGCACAACCACAAGCTGCTCAGCGTCGATCCCAACAGCGGCTACACCACTGTGATGTGCGGCGGCGGTGCGGGCTATGCGGGCGACGGTGCGCCGGCGTCGGCGGGCACGTTGTTCCGCCAGCTCTCGGACGCGTCGCTCGACGCGGCCGGCAACCTCTACATCGTCGATCAACAAAACGGTGTGGTCCGCCAGATCGGCGCCGGCGGCGTCATCGACACCATCGCGGGCACCGGCGAGATCGGGTACTCGGGCGATGGTGGTCCCGCGCTGGAGGCCCAATTCTCGTGGGCACGCGGCTCCAACCCCAACCCCAGCGGCGGCATCTTGCACCACGACGGCAAGCTGTACATCTCCGACACCGATCAGCACCGCATCCGTGTGATGGATCTGGCGACGGGCATGATCGATACGTTCGCCGGCACCGGCACCGCGGGTGGCAGCGGCGACGGGGGTCCAGCGAATGCGGCGCAGATCAGCGGCCCACGCGACCTCGAGCTCGGCAACGATGGCGATCTCTACTTCGCCGACACCGACAACGGTCGCGTGCGCGCGATCGATCTCGACACCGGCACCATCCGCACGGTGGTCGGCACCGACGATCTCGGTCTCGACGACGAAGAGGGCCTGCCCGCGACGCAGACCATGTTGCGGCGACCGTTCGGCATCGCGTTCGATCCCGACGGCAACCTCTACGTCATGGACTCGCTCAACTCGCGGATCGTGAAGGTGGCCAAGTGAAGACTCTGCGCCTCACCCCACTTTTCGCGCCCGTCATCGCCGCGCTCGCGCTGCCCGCGTGCACCGGCGACGAGGCCGAGCGCTGCGACACCGAGGTGCCCGGTGCGATCTGCACGATCATCGGCAGCGGCGAGAACGGCTACGACCGCAACGCCGACACCGAGGTCCTGCCTGCCCTCGAGGCCAAGTTCGCACTGCCCCAGGACACCCTGACCGCGTCGGATGGCACGATCTACGTGCTCGACTGGAACAACCACCGACTGCGCCTGTTCGACCCCGACGAGAACACGGTGCGCTGGGTCGCGGGCCGCGGTGAGCTCGGCGGCGACCTCGACGATCCTGCCAACGGCGATTTCAACCACCCCACCAACATCATCTTCGACGCGACGGGCGCGAACATCGTGATGGCGGCGTGGCACAACAGCAAGGTGCGCATCGTCGACCGGGCCACCGGCGCGGTGTCTGACACCTGCGGCGACGGCAAGCGGGCGTACTTCGGCGACGAGGGCCCAGCCGCGACCGCGTCGCTCGATCTGCCGGCGGCGATCGCCTACGATCCGCAGGGCAACCTGGTGATCATGGATCAGGCCAACCAAGTGCTGCGCTCGGTCGATCCTTCCGGTCAGATCACGCGCCTCGCCGGGCGCTGTATCATCGACGCGCCGGTCCCCGGCGGCCCGGGTCCCTGCGCCGAGGGCGTCCTGCCCGCCGCGTGCCCCGACGGCCCCAACGGTCCCTCGGGCAAGTTCACCTGCGGCGATCCTGCGCTGTTCTGCGGCCGTCCGTGCACGCCGGGCTACTCGGGCGACGACATCCCGGCCACCGAGTTGCGCATGGCCCAGCCCTTCGGGCAGTCGGCGTCGCCGGCCGGTCGCATCGCGTTCGATGCCGCGGGCAACCTCTTCTTCGCCGACACCGCCAACCACCTGATCCGCATGATCGACAACGATGGCGTGGTGAGGCGCGTCGCTGGACAACCGCCCGAGGGCGGCGTCTCGCAGAGCGGCTACAGCGGCGATGGTGGCCCGGCGACGGACGCCAAGGTGTCGTTCCCCGTCGATCTCGCGATCGGCGACGACGGCACGCTGTACTTCAGCGACGTCCGTAACCACTGCATCCGCGCGATCGATCCCGAGGGCACGATCTCGACGGTCGTCGGCACCTGCGGCGAGAACGGCTTCGAGGGCGACGGGGGCCCGGCCGATGAAGCGCTGCTCAACCTGCCGTTCGGTGTCGAGTACACCGATGGCCGGCTGTTGGTCACGGACACGGGCAACAACGTCATTCGCTCGGTGCTGCTGCCCTGATCGTGATGAGGATCATGACCCGCGCCATCACCTACCCACTCGCGCTGCTCCTCGCCGTCGTCGCCTGCGACGACGGCGACGGTGACGACGAGGGCACCGGCGCCGAGCCGCTGTTCCCCGCCGACGTCGAGGCCCGCTACACGGAGGTACGTCCGTGCATGCCCAGCGGCGACCACAACCTCAACAACGTCCGCATCCTGGTCGACGACGCCGCCCTCGATCCCTACCTCGAGCGCACCGCGCCGTTTCCCGAGGGCGCCGTGGTCGTCAAGCCGGAGTACGACTTCGGCGACGCGACCTGTGCCGGCGACGTCGTGCGCTGGACGGTGATGCGCAAGCTGCCCGCCGGCTCGGCTGCGGGCACCCTCGACTGGGCGTGGCAGACCGTCGAGGTCGACCGCACCGTCCTCGACGAGGACCTGCCCCAGTGCATCTCGTGCCACCGCGGCTGTGGCGTGGCGCCGGACGGGCACGACGGCACCTGCGCGATCCTGCAGTAGCGGGCGCGGTGTCAGGCGCGAGCAGCCTGCGCTTCGCCCTGCGCCTGGGCTTCCGCCTTCTCCTCGGGCGTGTTCGTGAACACGTATCCGATGTCGGCCTGCTCTGCATCCGAGAGGTTCGCCAGGATCAGCTGCCACACGAGCGATTGCCGCTCGTGCTCTTGCTTGCCGACGAAGTCGGTGGAGACCACGAGCGCGATCAGTTTGCTGTCCTCGCGGCCGGCCACGACGTCAGTTGCGCCCGGCACGGCGTTGAGCACGTGGCTGAGTTG
This sequence comes from Nannocystales bacterium, assembly GCA_038325765.1. Classification (GTDB taxonomy): domain Bacteria; phylum Myxococcota_A; class Polyangia; order Nannocystales; family Nannocystaceae; genus Xiheibacterium. Next base: position 6,683 of record JBBQJI010000057.1, on the reverse strand, counting down.
CTCGGCGCTCAGCATCGCTTGGATCAGGACGTCGATCGTCTCCACGGACCGCCGGCCACCCCCCGGACCTGCCAGGTCCCGATAGACGAGCACGAGTCTACGGACCCGCTGGAGGTTGCCCTTGTACCGGGCCTCGAGTTACTGACGCATCCCCAGCAAGGTTGCAGGCGCGAGCGCCTCGGCGGCGCCAGCACCACGTCGTCGCCCGACGGCGCATCTCGTACCGCGATCAGCGGAGCGTGATCCTGCGGACGCGCGAGTTCGACTGATCGGCGACGAGCAGGCCGGCGTATTCGCCGTCGTCGTCGATCGACAGGCGCGCGAGGTAGGCGAAGCGGGCGCGCTCGGCCGGGCCCGCGTCGCCGGCCGAGCCCTCCGTACCCATGCCGGCGAAGCGCTCGATGGTGCCGTCTGGGTCGATGCGGCGCACACAGAAGTTGCCGCGGTCGGCGATGTACAGCGCGCCGTCGGCTGGATCGTAGGCGAGGCCGTAGGGCTGATCGAGCTGGGCTGCGGCCGCGGGGCCGCCATCGCCCGCCGAACCCGGTGTGCCGGTGCCGGCGATCGTCGTGATGGTGCCGTCTTCGGCGAGGCGCCGCACCGCGTGGTTGCGGGTGTCGGCGATGTAGAGGTTGCCCGCAAGGTCGAGCTCGAGCGCCGATGGCCACTTCAGCTGAGCGGCGGTGGCAGGACCACCGTCGCCGGCGAAGCCGACCTCGCCGGTGCCCGCGACCGTGGTGACGACGCCGTCCTGCACGAGGCGCACGCGGTTGGCGAGGCTGTCTGAGACGTAGATCGCGTCGTTCGGCGCCACGGCGATGCCGTCGACCTGGATGAACGCGGCCGCGAGCGCCGGACCGCCGTCGCCTTCGTCGCCGATGATTCCGATCTCGCCGCTGCCGGCGACCACCTCGAGGCGGTCGTCGTGGCCCAACACGATGATGCGGGGGTCGTGGTACGAGGCGATGACGACGCGCCCGTCGGCGAGGAAGTCGAAGTCGATCGGGTTCTCGAGCGGTGACTCGAGCGGCGGCGCGGTGACGTCGGCGATCGCGTGGAATCCGTTGCCGACCAGCGTCTGCACCCGGCCGTCGTCGTCGATGACGCGCAAGCGGTGGTTGTTGAAGTCCATCATGTACGTGCGGTCGTCGGGGCCGCGGCGCGCGGCCGAGACCAGGAACAGATCGGTGTCGGGCCCGGGCAGCCCGTCGCGGTTGAAGCCCAGGTCGCCGGTCCCAGCGACCGCGCACACGAACCACGGCCGCAGCGTGCACGCCGGATCCTCGGTGCAACCGCCCGAGCAACCGAGCGCGACCAACCCGAGCGCGAACCACCGCATCATGTCTGGTCCTCCACCTTGGTCTCGATGTCGAGCAGGTTCCACGAATTGATGCCGTGGTTGTGCACGTGGTACTGCAGCTCGGTGCCCGCGGGCAGCTCGCGATCGATGGTCACCTCGCCGTTGATCACGCCCACGCCCGAGGGAATCGGCGCCGTCGCGTGCCACACGATCTCGCCGTCGATCGCGAGGCCGACGTAGCCCGTGGTCGGCATCGGCGCCTCGAGTACGTCGTGCCACACCCGCACCGCGAGCACGTCGCCGGGCTGCAGCGGCTCCATCGTGGGTTGGGCCACGGTCGCGTAGTCGCACAGGCCGGTCTTGATCTCGAACGACAAGCCCAGCGGCTCGAGGCCCACCCCGGTCTCGTCGCACGGCACATCGGTGGGGCGAAAATCGGCGAACGCGTCCACGCTCGGATCTTTGACCCGCACCCAGTCGGTGATCGTCGCGACCGTCACCGGGCCGGGGGGAATCGCGGGGTCACCGTCGTCGGCAGGGCACGCCGCGCAGCCCAGGAGCGCCACCACCATCCACCGCGACACCCTGTGAAGATGCCACGGACGAGGGCTCGGCGCACTCGTGGTGTGGGGCCGAGGGCGAAGAAGCGCCCCCTTCGCCGCGACGGGCGCCGAGCGTCCGCCTTGCGCCACCGTGGAGCGGCGCGACGACCTCGATGGCGCGCCTGCCGTACCATGCACGGCGATGTCCAGCGAGGAACGGCCCCTATCGGGCGCGCGTCTGCGCCTGCACGAGATTGTCTTCGAGGCCGACACGCGTGCCGGTCGTATGTTCGACGTAGCGCTCATCTTCATGATCCTGGCCAGCATCCTCGCGGTGATGCTCGAGAGCGTGGGGTGGATCCAGGCGCGGTACGGCGCGTGGCTGCGCACCGTCGAGTGGGTGTTCACGGTGGCGTTCAGCGTCGAGTACGGGCTGCGGCTGTACAGCGTCCGGCAGCCGAGGCGCTACGCGACCAGCTTCTTCGGGATCGTCGATCTGCTGGCGGTGCTGCCCTCGTATTTGAGCCTGTTCTTCGCCGGCGCCCACACGCTCCTGCTCATCCGCGGCCTGCGACTGCTCCGCATCTTCCGCGTGCTCAAGCTCGCCCACTACCTCGGCGAGGCCGACGAGCTGCTGCTGGCGCTCCGCGCCAGCCGGCCCAAGATCACGGTGTTCTTGATGACCGTCACCACCGTCGCCTCGATCGTCGGCGCGCTGATGTACCTCATCGAGGGCGAAGAGACCGGCTTCGACAGCATCCCCGCCGGGATGTACTGGGCGATCGTCACCATGACCACGGTCGGCTTCGGCGACATCGCGCCGCAATCGGCGATGGGTCGCCTGCTCGCCACCGCCTTGATGCTGCTGGGCTACGGCATCATCGCGATCCCGACGGGCGTGGTGACCTCGGAGATCGTGCGCGCCGGCTTCGAGCGCGCGCGTCGCCAGGGCATCTCGACCCAAGCGTGTCCGGGGTGCTCCGCCGAGGGGCACGATCTCGACGCGCGGCACTGCAAGTACTGCGGCGAAAGGCTGTGAACGCGGCCGCGCTCGCCCACCTCGGCCCGCCGCCGCCGAACGCGGGTCACTTCGCGTCCAGGAGCACCTGCGGGTTGCCGGGCACGATCACCTTGGTGTTGGGCGACTTGGCGAGATTCTGATAGGCCTCGATGCTCAGGTACCTCAGGATCTTCTCATCGAGTCCGCTGCGCACGGTGTCGTTGGCTTCCTTGGTCCCTACGGCCTCGATCTTCTCCGACTCCGCACGTCCGGCGGCCTCGATTTTCTGGGCTTCGGCGCGACCGCTGGCCTGAATCTCGGCGATCTTGCGCTGGGCTTCGGCCGCGATGAGCGTTCGCTCGGCTTCTTGTCGCTCCTGTTCCAGCACGAACTGCATGCGTTGAGAGCTCTGCTCTGCTTCCAACTTCACCTCGATGGCGCGCGCCAGTCCCGAGGGCAGCACGATGCTCTTCATGAGGACGGCCTCGATGATGAAGCCGCGCTCGCCGACGACCTCCATCATGCGCTGGCCGATCGACTGCTCGATCTTGGCCCGTTGAGCGCTGTGCATGTCCTTGGCGTAGTAGCGCGCGCACACGTCCGCGGACGCGGAGCGGAACACCGGAAGGATCAACGCCTCCTCGTACTCGGGCCCGATCGAGCGGAGGATTTCAGGCGCAGCCTTGGGGTCGACGCGGTACAGGATCGAGATCTCGGAGCTGATCGTCAGCCCCTCTTTGGACGGCAAACCGACGGTGATCTCCAGGTTCACCGTGCGGGTCGGCAGCCGAAAGATCTTGGTCGTGAAGGGGTTGAACCGGTTCGCGCCGGGGTAGAGGACCTCGTTGTCGATGCGGCCGAGCTTTCGCTTGACCGCAACCTCGTCCTGCATCACGCGGACGCAGCCCGAGCCAAGGAGTAGGCCGCAGAGAAGGATGTGGGCGGGGGTGAAGGGGCTTCGCATTCCCTGGGATGCTGCCGCAGCTGCGAGGGGCTGCAAAGTGCGTCCGCGCGTGCGCGACGGGCGACACGGGCGAGATCCCTGGGAGGGGATCCACAGGGTATCCACAGGGTATCCACGGGGGGTCCACGGGCTCGCGGCGGGCACGTAGACGATGACGGTCAATCGACCTGCGACGCGACGTCCGCTTCGTAGGCCGTGAGCGTCGTGAGTAGCGATGCCAGTTTGCCCAGGTCCACCGGCTTGGTCAGGTGGGCTTGGAATCCGGCGTCGCGCGAACGCTGCAGATCGCTCTCCTGGCCGTAGCCGGTGATCGCCACGAGCTTCATGCCGAGCGACTGCTCGCGCAAGATCGACCCCAGCTCATAGCCATCCATCACCGGCAGACCGATGTCGAGCAGAGCGACGTGCGGCACGAATTCAGTCGCGATGCGCAGAGCCTCGGGACCGTCGTTGGCAACCGCGATCCGATAGCCGAGGCCCCTCAGCACCTCGCCCAGCATGTCCGCTCCATCTTCGTTGTCGTCGACGACCAGCACGCGGTGATGGTGTTCCGCAGTAGCCACCGCGAGCGGCCGGGATGGTCCCTCGACGCTCGCCGCAGGCGCTTCGACCGCGGGCAGTCGCACGGTGAAGCGGCTTCCGCGTCCGAGCCCGTCGCTGTGGGCCGAGACGTTGCCGCCGTGGAGGGCGACGAGGTTCTTCACGATCGACAGACCCAGCCCCAGGCCCCCCTCTGCTCGATTGAGCGTCTGGCGAGACTGCACGAACAGGTCGAACACGATCGGGAGAAGCTCGCTCGAGATCCCCATTCCGGTGTCCTCGATGGCGATTGCGACATCGCCACCCTCGCGCGACGCGGTGACTGCAATCCGACCTCCGGCCGGCGTGTACTTCGCAGCGTTCGCGAGGAGGTTCGAGAGGACCTGCGTCATGCGCGTGCGATCGACGTCGACGACCAGGGCGTGCTTCGGCACCTCGAGCACGAGCACGTGGCGGTTCTGCTCGATCAGCGGACTCGCCGTCTCGATCGCCGCAGCGACCAGATCGGCCACGTCCGTGGTGTCCTTGTCGAGGACGACCTTGCCGCGCGCGATGCGCGAGACGTCGAGCAGATCGTCGACCATGCGCGTGATGTGCTGCGACTGGCGCTCGATGACCCTCAGCTCGTGTGGGACACTGTCTTTGGTGCGAAGCTTGAGCAGATGCACGGCCGTCGCAATCGGCGCGAGAGGGTTGCGAAGCTCGTGACCGAGCATCGCGAGGAACTCGTCCTTCACCCTGCCCGCTTCCTCGAGCTGCGCCGCGGTCGAGGTGATTCGTTCTTCGCCTCGCTTCTGCGCCGAAACATCCACCGTCACGCCGTCGAAACGCATGGGCGTCCCATCGGGGGCGTACGACGTTCCGCCCATCGCGCGGATCCACGTTATCGCGCTGTTCGCGCTGTTCGCGCCGATCTCGCCGCTCGCCGGATCGTGCGTGCGGTAGACGATGTCGTACGTCGTGCGATCGCGGATAGCGGCGTCGACCGCGGCACGCACACGCGCTCGGTCCTCGGGGACGACGCGTTCGTAGAACGTGTCGATGGTGACGCGCGCGTCGGGCGGCAAGAAGAAGTGGCTCTTGACGCGCACGTCCCACGCCAGCTCGTCGAACGGCAAGTCGCTGTACCAGAAACCGATCCCGGACAGAGCCACGGCGTAGTCGCTACGCGCGCGACTCTCGGCGATCTCTTTCGCGAGCCGCTCGAGTTCTGCAGTCGTCTCGATGTGCGCGGTCACGTCGCGGGCGACCCCGAGCACCTGTTCGACCGTCCCATCCGCTCCGCGCTCCGGGATCAAGACCGAATCGAAGCAGCGCTCACCCTCGGGGCTCGGGAAGCGGAAGGTCGCGTGCTGCGTTGTTCCCTCGAACGCGGCGCGGAGCTTTCCTTCCCACGCGTCGCACAGCTCCGCAGGCATCCCGAGCTCGCGGTTCGTCTTACCGATGAAGTCGCCCGGCTGAAGTCCGGTCGCCTCCACGATGGCGGCGTTCACGAAGACGTGCCGCAACTGCCGATCCACGCGCGAGAGAATGTCGGGCGTGTTGTCGGCCAGAAGCTGGAACTCAGCCTCGCGCCGCCTCAGTTCGGCGGCGGTGTGCGTGAGCTCCGTAACGTCGCGGATGACGGCGAGCATGCCCACAGGTTTGCCCTCGCCGTCGCGTAGCGCAGTGACAGTCGAATCGACGTGAAGCTCCTCGCCCGAGCGCAGGACGTGAACGTTCCGCCCGCGCCAGTGGCCCTGATGATGCAGGGCCGCGTGCGCTGCGCGCTCCTCGTCGGGAGCAGACCACCGGTACTCGTACAGCTGGGTGAGCGGCCGGCCGAGCGCCTCGCTGCGAGGGACGCGGTAGAGCGCCACGGCGCCGTTTCCCCAGTAGGTGACGCAGCCCTCGGGATCGATCGCGACGACCGCATCACGAATCTGCTCGAGGATCAGCTGCGCGGGCAGGACGAAGCTCGGCCCAGGGCGGCTGTCCGCCCCGACCATGGCGGGATCCCGTCGTTGGAGCGGCTTCTCGCGCACGCGAGGAGTCTAAGCGGCGTCTCGTCGCGCTGGCAAGGCCATCACGGGCGCGCGAGGGCGCTGTGCCTCGCGCGGCTGGGCTTCCGCGACGGCTGACCGCCGCGCGACCGTCGGGGGTCCGCGAGCGCGAGCGCTCACGAGACTCAGTCCCTCTGGTGGACCGCTGGTGGACCGGAACCGGCCGCCAGCTGTGCGCGCAGGCTCTGCCGCGTTCGGTGCAGCCGCGCCTTGACGGCCGGCACGGACATCTGCACATGGCGTGCGACGAGCTCAGCGGCGTAGCCATCCACGTCGCGCTCGAAGAGGATCGTTC
>JBBQJI010000056.1:0-44171 GCA_038325765.1 Nannocystales bacterium | reverse complement strand
CCCCCCACGCCCCCATGCTACCTTGCCCACCGTGCGCAAGCCGTGGGCGCGTTCCTCTTCTCGCTTCTGTTCGCCGTGATGGGGTTCTTCTTCATCTTCATCGCCGCGTGCGGCGGCTACGGCTTCTACCGGGTCCTCAAGTCATCGGAGCGCGACCGCAAGTACCTCGCCGAGTCCCGCGAGGAGCCGCCCCTGCAGCTCGATCACCTCGGCCTCGCGCTGCAGAACCTGGTGCGCGAGACCCGGACGCTCCGCATCAGCCTCGAGGCGCCGGTGCGGGACGTCGGCGAGCTGCGGCACGGCCAGCTCAACGCGACCGCCGAGGACCTCGACAGCTTCGACAGCATGCTGATGAACGTGGGTCGGGCGATCGCGGATTGGCTCGTCGGTGTGGACCGGCTCAGCGAGCTCGACCAACGCATCATGATCGATCACGGCGCCAACCCCGAGCCGATCCGGCAGGCGCTCAGCGACGAGGGCTACGCGTTCGAGCGCCGCAACCTCCGCCGCGCCGGCGCCCCTCCCCTCGACGAGCGGCTGCGGGCCATCATGGACGCGCTCACGAAGTTCGAGACGGCACTGCAGGCATCGCAGCGCGTGTATCGCTGATCACTGGCACATCGCGCCGCGTCACCACGGCGCGCTGTTTTGCTCCGTTGCAGTCCGCCACTGCGCTGCACCCTGCTGCACCCGCAACGTCGTGATCCACGACAGCGCGCTGGGGCGAAAACTAGCCGATTACCGCGATCGTCCGATACCGTGCCATCACGGGCCTTGGCACGCCGTTCGCTCTACCTCCGCAGTGCCGATGACTACGACGCCGCAGACCGGCGTCAGAACCCGAGCTGCCCATGGAACCCCTCACGATCGCCCTGTTGTTGCTCGTCTGTACCGCCGTGACCACGTTCGCGTACGTCGCGCTCGACGAACGCACCTGATCCGCTCAGCGAAGCCCGAGTCCCTCGAACCCGCGCCCCACCCGCGCAAACGCCGCGACGGCCTGGTCCACATCGTCGGGCGAGTGCGCCGCCGACAGCTGCACCCGGATGCGCGCCTGGCCCTTGGGCACCACCGGATAGGCGAACCCGATCACGTAGATCCCCTCGTCGAGCAGCCGCGCGGCGAACTCGACGGCGAGCTTGGCGTCGCCGAGCATGATCGGGACGATCGGGTGCTCACCGGGCCGCAGCGCGAACCCAGCCTCGGTCATCCCAGCACGAAAGCGCGTGGTGTTGGCCTCGAGCCTATCGCGGAGCTCGGTCGACGCCGACAGCAGCTCGAGCACGGCGAGGCTACCGGCGACGATCGGCGGCGCGAGCGTGTTGCTGAACAGATAGGGCCGTGAGCGGTTGCGCAGCAGCTCGATGAGCGGCCCACGCCCAGTGATGAACCCACCCGAGGCGCCGCCGAGCGCCTTGCCGAGCGTCGAGGTGATGAGATCGACGCGACCCATCACACCCCGGTGCTCGTGGGTGCCGCGACCGGTCTTGCCGACGAAGCCCGTGGCGTGGCTGTCGTCGACCAGCACCATCGCGCCCCAGCGCTCGGCGAGATCGCAGATGGCATCGAGCCGGGCGATGTCGCCGTCCATGCTGAACACGCCGTCGGTGACGATCATCCGCAGGCGCGCCGACTGGGTGTCCTTCAGCATGCCCTCGAGCTTGTCGAGATCGTCGTGGTCGTAGCGGTGGCGCTGGGCCTTGCACAGCCGGATGCCGTCGATGATCGAGGCGTGGTTGAGCGCGTCGGAGATCACCGCGTCCTCCGCCCCGAGCAGCGTCTCGAACACGCCGCCATTGGCGTCGAAGCACGAGCTGTACAAGATCGTCTCGTCGGCGCCGAGGAAGGTGGCCATCGCCGCCTCGAGCTGCTTGTGGCGATCCTGGGTGCCGCAGATGAACCGCACGCTCGACAGCCCGTAGCCGCGATCATCCAGGGCCGCCCGCGCGGCGGCGATCACCTGCGGGTGGCTCGACAGGCCGAGGTAGTTGTTGGCGCAGAAGTTCAACACGTCGCGGCCACCCACGGTGATGCTCGCGCCTTGCGGCGACTCGATCACGCGCTCGTGCTTGTACAGCCCGGCGTCGCGGATCTCCTGCAAGATGGCGGCGTAGTGTGAACTTGCCTGCTCGAACATCGCCCGCGGAGCTTACAGCCGACGCAGGCCGGTCTCGATGCGCGCGACCGTGCGATCGCTCCCGTTGGTCCAGTACACCGCCGAGTCGCTGAAGTCGCCGTTGCCGTAGCGCAGGTTGGCGAAGGCGGAGTAGCCGGCGCCGACGGCGGTGAACGAGCGCACCGTCTCGGTCGCGCCGGTCGCGGAGTAGTGGGCCAGGTGCAGCGCGCTCGCCTGCGGCACGCCGATCCACAGGTTGCCGCCCTCGTCGAAGGCGAGGCCGCCGACCTCTTGGGTGGGATCGGCGGCGTCCCCGAACTCCACGTAGAGCTCGGGCTCGCTGGCCGTGCCGTCTTGCAGGAGCCCGACGCGCCACACGCTGCCGACACCGCCGACGTACAGGACATTGGCGTCGGGTCCGAAGCTGAGCACGGCCGGGTTCGAGACCGCGGAGCTCAGCACGCGGGTGGTCGCGTCCTCGTCGTCGTACTGGAGGATCCGTCCGCCGTCGGGGTCGATGGTGAAGAGGTTGCCGTCGCTGGGCAACACCACCTCCAGCGGGCCCAGCGCGGTGGTGTCCTCGAGCGCGTCGGTGATGGTGGTGAAGCTGTCGTTCGCGGGGTTGTACGCCGAGATCGCCCCGGGCCCGGTCTGCGCGACGTAGAGGACGTTGATGTCGTCGTCGCTGTCGGGGAGGGAGAGGCTGCCCCAACGGATCCCGGCGGCGCCGCTCAGCTCGTAGCGCGACTGGAACGCGCCATCGATCGCGAAGCGTGAGATGAAGCCCTCGGACGAGGACACCCACATGTTGCCGTTGTTGTCGAAGTCGAGCCCGACGCTCGTGCCGAGCTCGGCGAGGTCGGTGACAGCGCCGAGGACGTCCTCGAAGACCGGCTCCCGCACCCCGATTTCGTAGTCGAAGGTCGACTCGATCGTGTTGCGCACCGCGGTGATCCGCAAGGTGATCACCTCGCCCACCGCGGCGTCGGGGGGCACCTGCACCTGGATGCTGCCGGCCTCACCCTCCCATTGCACTGCCGGACCGGCGGTCTGCGACCACGAGAATTCGTCGGCGACCACGTCGACGACGACGGGGACCACGAGGCCGCCGAGCACGGAACGGGCCTCGTCCACGTCGGGCTCGAAGGTCGGACCGGGCTTGCACACTTCTTCGACGCACTGCAGCGATCCGACGCAATCGCCGTCGAGGCAGCCGCAGTCCTCGCTGCCTGGGATGCACCCCGGCGACGTGGGATCGGCGGTCGTCATGGTGGTCGAGATGGTGGTCGACATCGTCGAGGCGGAGTCGCCGCTGCTCGATTCGTCGGCACCGCCGGACTCACCGTCGGCATCGCCGTCGTCCGTGCACGAGACCAGGACGAAGGCCGACAGACACAGGGACGCGGCGACGTAGGCGATACGGTTCATCATGGCAACAACCCTTCGGAGGCGCAGACCCATCGTACCGCCGCAGGTCATGGCAGAGAAGCACGGCCGCTTGGGTGTGGCAGGCCCCAGCAGCGACTGCGAGTCGGAGGTGACGCGACGCCTCAGCCGTGGCCGTCGAGCGCGCCAGGAGTGCGCTCGAGCAGCGCACGCACCTGCGGCACCAGGTCGGCCGTCATGCCGTCGAGATCGAACGCGGGCTTCCAACCCCAGTCCTCGCGCGCGTTGCGATCGTCGAGGGCGCGCGGCCACGAGTCGAGGATCGCCTGGCGCACCGGATCGGGGGCGAACGTGATCTTCACCCCGGGGATCGCCGCCGCGACGCTGTCGGCGATCTGCTGGGCGGTCGGGCTGAACGCGGCGATGTTGTAGATCGAGCGCCGCAGCGCTGCGCGCGGCGCCTCGGCGAGCTCCACCAACGCGCGCAGGCCGTCGGGCATGTACATCAGCGGGATGCGCGAGTCGGCCCGGCAGAACGCCTCGTAGGCGCCGCGGCGTACGCCGTCGACGTACATGAACAGGGCGTAGTCGCTCGTGCCGCCGCCGGGGAGCGACGCGCCGATGAGGCCGGGGAAGCGGACGCCGCGGAAGTCGAGGCCCCAACGGCGCTGGTAGTACTCGCCGAGCAGCTCGCCGGCGACCTTGGTCACGCCGTACATCGTGGTCGGTCGCAGCGAGACGTCGTCGCCGACGTACTCGGGCAGGCCGGGCCCGAATACCGCGATGGTGCTGGTGAACACGAGCTGCTCGATGCCGCGGGTGCGGCAGGCCTCGAGCACGTTGTGCGTGCCGGTTTGGTTGACCGCGTAGGTGACGTCGGGGATCTGCTCGCCGCGCGCGCTCAGGATCGCAGCGAGGTGATACACGCGGGTCGGCGCGACCTCACCGAGGATGCCAGCGACGCGATCACCATCGGTGACGTCGAGTTGGTGCCACGGCACGTCGGCGCCCAGACGGCTCGGCCGCGGTCCGAGGTCGCTGCCGTGGACCTCGTGCCCGCACTCGCGCAGCGTCGTGATCAAGTCCGAACCTATCTGCCCGCCCGCCCCGGTGACGAAGATCCGCATGTTGTGGGCAGACTGTATTCGTGCGCCCCGCAAACGTCCACGGTGCCTGCCGCGGGCGCGCGGCCGCAGCGCGGGCCCGGTCGTCAGCGGAAGAACGCGTTGCGCTCCGGCCCCTGATACGCGCGGTAGTCGATCGCCCAAGGCGTGACCTTGGTCTCGCCTGCGCTGCGCGTGATGGTGAGGGCCATCGGGCGCACATCGCGGTAGTTGCTGTCGGCGGGCAGATCCTCGTTGGCGACGCCGCCCGCCGAGAACAAGGTGAGCAGCCGGATGTCGTCTTTTGGGTAGTGGTCGCGGAATCCGGCGTTGACCTTCTCGTGGCCGCGCACCAGCAGGTTGCAGCCGATCCTGCCCATGAACGCGCGGAACTGCAGCCGGCCGAACGAGAACCGGGCGCTCGCGGCCTGGAGCTCGTCGGGCACGGTGTCGGCCCGGCTGGGGTCGCTCCACAGCATCTGGAAGCGCAGCTCGGGATCGTTGAGCGTCGACAGATCGCGCCACCGCTCGGCGAGCAGCGCGTCGCGACCGATGCCGCCGTGCACGAACATGAGCGAGTCGTACAGCAGCACGTTGGGCATCTGCTCGAAGAAGGTGAGGTAGCGATGGAACACCTCGTCCGAGACCAGCGGCTGCAGCGAGCTGATGGTGTCCGACGGTTTGACCCCGCCATACACGCGGCCTTGGTACTCGATGTAGTACTCGTGGTTGCCGCGGAGCACGAACACGTGCTCGGGCGCGGCTACGAACAGCTTGAGCACCCCACGCAGCACGCCGTTCAGCGAGAAGCGGCCGCGGTCGATGTAGTCGCCGAGCAGCACCAGGCGCACGTCGGGGTTCGCCTTGGGGTTCGCCTTGTAGGCCTTCACCTTCTCCATGAACTGCGACTGCATCACGGCGGCCTTGAGGCAGCTGTAGCAGCCGTGGAGATCGCCGAGCACGATGAGCTCGTAGTCGCGGTCGTCGCGGGGCACCGCGTACACGTGACCGTCGAGGAATTCGGGGCCGCACAGGTCCTGCACGCGCTGGTGGCCGCTCAACCGGCCGGCGCCGGCGCGGCGTTGCTCGGTCCACTTGGCCTCGGCCTGATCGAGCACCGCGAGATCGACCGCGATCTGGGCGCGGGTGACCTCCGGATCCGGGGAGTAGTGGTGCTCGAAGCCGGTGAAGAAGGGATGATCGGTCGTGGCGCCGGGCAGTTCGACAGCCTTGGCGATCTCGACCCGCTCGCCCGCTGCCACCGCCGTCTCGGGCAGCTCGGGTTGGCCAAGGAGCGACGCGAGGTCGTTGCGGAACTCGACCTCGGCGGGGTGGACGACACCGTCTGTGTGGATGAACTCGTCGACCACGGCCAGCAGCGCCGCGCGGTTGTCCACCGACAGCCCGCGGAACAGCTCGAAGCAGCGCAACTTGAGCTTGGTGAGCACGAAGTGGCGGCTGTCCTCGCCGTCGGCGACGACCTCGGCCATCAGCGAGCGCACCTCGTAGTCGATCGACTGGAACAGCTCGATGTAGTGCTCGTGCTGGCGCTCGATCTGCTCGAAGCGGAGCTCGGCGTCGAGCGGGCCCTGGGCGTCGACCCGTGCCGTGACGATCTTGCGCAGGATCTGGCGGATGAACGACTTCTCGGTGAGATCGAAGTCGTCGTCGATGTAGCCGCAGGTCGTCAGATAGAACAGCACCGCTTCGACCTGCTGTTCGGCCACCTCGGGATCGTCGCTGAGCTGGATCATCGCCACCTTGGCGGGCCGCCGGAACGCCGGAAGGCCGCGATCCGCGAGTCTAGCAGCCGGTGCATGGTGGACGCCCGCGATCGCGCGGGACGGCCATCCGGACAGCCGAGACATCGCCGCACACCGCCGCCATCGCGCACAGCCCGCGCATGGCGGTCACCCTGCCGACCGAGTAGTGCCGCGCGTCGGAATCCTGTAGCCTCCGGCAGTTCCGTGCGCGCTCGGGCGTACCAGATCCCTTCGGAAGTCTACCGCGAGCTCGAGGCTCAGATCCTCGAGCAGCTCCGCGACGGCGATCTTTCACAGCTGCGGCACTTGCTCGGCGATCACGACCTCGAGGTCGAGCTGCTCGCCGGCGAGTGGCGCGTGCTCATGACCGAGCTGCCCGACTACTACCAGGTGATCGACATCCGTCGTCGACTCGCGCGGATGGTGGTGAGCCCCGACGAGCTGCCAGAGTTCGCCCGCGCACTGCGGGATCCGGCGCGGCAGGAGCACTGGCGGCCGGTGTCGTTCGGTCTCGCCGAGCTCGCCGACGCGCTGCCGGTCGACAGCGACCTGGTCGCGCTCGTGATCACCGAAGAACCCGACGACTGGATGTGGGCCGAGCCGGTGTTCGAGCTCGTCGCGATCCGGCCCGAGGTCTTCGCGATGCTCGAACCGCACATGCGCGCCCTCATGCTCGGTGGCGACTACGCGGGCGTGGCCCGCCTCGCCGAAGATCACGCCGAGGGCTGCGTCGAATTCTCGCCCGAGCAGTGGCGGGTGCTGCTGCGGCATGTTCGCGAGCGCGCCCCCGAACTCGTCGGTGTGTTCGAGGCCCGCCTCGCCGTGCCCGCCGATTACACGAGCATCCGCGAGGCCCTGGGCCTCGTCGCCGATCCGCGCTTCCAGCCCAGCCTCGATGCGTGGCTGCGGGTGCATGCATCGTCGGTCGAGTACGCGCTGTACTTCCGCGACGCGACGCTCGAGCGCCGCGAGATCGACGGCTCGGGCCTGCACATGCTGCCCAAGCGCGCGACCCAGCCGATGCGCGTCCTGCCGCCCGACCAGCGCGTCGGCCCCGTGGACGAGCCGCGCTCGGGTCAGACGATCCCCGCGGACGGCCTGCCGGGCAACGACGACGACTGACATCGGCGTCACGTCCAGTGGACGTCGGCCTGGGCCTCGGCGGCGTGGTAGCGGCCGCGCTCGTCCACACCGATCTTGGCGACGGCGAGGTGTTCGTCGTGCGTGAAGAACACCCAGCCGTCCTCGGCGCGCACGCGGTCGAGCATCGCCTGCTTCTCGTCGATCAGCAGCTCGGGATAGCGATCGTAGCCCATGGTGATCGGCAGATGGACCCACGGCACGCCGGGGATCAGATCGCCCATGAACGTGATCGGCCCGCGGGGCGTCGCGACGCGTGTGAGCAGCAGACCCGGGGTGTGGCCGTCGGACTCGGTGAACGAATAGGCGTCGCCGAGCACGGCGCTGTGGCTGCCGTCGACGATCTCGAGCCGACCGGTGGCCTCGAGCAGCGGCTGCAGCTCGGGGATGAACGACGCCCGATCGCGGGTGTGGGGCCGCAGCGCCCGCTCCCAGGCGCGTCGGCCCACCACGACGTGGGCGCGGGGGAAAGCCAGGGTAGGCGGAGTGTCGGCGCGCCACGCCGCTAGCAGCCCGCCGGCGTGATCGAAGTGCAGGTGCGAGAGCACGATGACGTCGACACCCTCGGGCTGCACGCCGACCGCCGCGAGTGACTCGAGCAGCACATGGCGGTCCTCGACGACGCCGAAGCGCTCGCGCATCTTGGGGTCGAAGAACGCGCCGATGCCGGTCTCGAGCAACACGGTGCGGCCGTCGTCTTCGCGCACCAGCATCGCGCGGCAGGCGAGGGCGATGCGGCCGTGCTCGTCGGGCGGGCACCAGCGGCGCCATACCGCCAGCGGTGCGTTGCCGAACATCGCGCCGCCGTCGAGGCGCTGGGTGTTGCCAGTGATCGAGTGGATCTCCACGTGGCGATCATGGCACCGGCGGGCCGGCGGTGCACCACCGCGTGCTCACGCGGGCGACGGCTCGGCGCGGCGGATGTTCCGCTTGCCATCGGTCTCGAGGCCCCGCTTGCCCATGCCCGGCTTGCCCATGCCCCGCTTGCCCATGCCCGGCTTGTCGCGCCGCCGCTGGTCGCTCCACGACCACGGGTCGGGGCTGCGCGAGATCGACAGCAGGATGCCGACGGCGCCGAGGCCGGCCATCAGCGACGATCCGCCGTAGCTGAGAAACGGCAAGGTGATGCCCTTGGCCGGGATGACCTCGAGCACGACCGCCATGTTCACGAGGGCCTGCAACCCGAACAGCGCCGACAGGCCGGTCGCGAGGTAGGTGCCGAAGCGGTCCTCGGCCATGCGCGCGATGGCGATGCCGCGCCACACCAGCAGGACGATGAGCCCGACGACCACGACGATGCCCGCGAAGCCGAGCTCTTCGCCGATCGTCGACAGGATGAAGTCGGTGTGGTTCTCGGGCAAAAAGCCGAGCTTCTGCCGCCCGTTGCCGAGGCCGAGGCCCCACGTGCCGCCCGAGCCGATCGCGATGAGGCCCTGCTGCACCTGATAGCTGTCCCCGCTGAGGAATTCTTCGAGGCGGCCGCGGCGATAATCGACGCCGAGGATCTGCTGCCACACCAGCGGCGCGGCGAGCATGATCGCCGCCAACACGTAGCTTGCGCGCGTGCCGGCGACGAACAGCAGCACCAAGGTGAGCGCCCCCATGAGCAGCGTGGTGCCGAGATCCTTCTCGAGCAGCACGAGCAGCATCGTCGACGCCGACACCACCATCACCGGCAAGAACCCGGTGCGGAAGCTGCGGACGCGCTCGCCCTGCCGCGCCAACGTGGCGGCGAGGAAGATGGCCAGCGTGATCTTGGCGATCTCGGAGGGCTGGATCCCGATCGACCCGAAGCGGATCCAGCGCTTGGCGCCGTTGATCTCCTGACCGACCACCAGCACCACGACGAGCATCGCGATCGCTGCGAACATCAGGTGCGGCGCGAACCGTCGCAGCATGCGGTAGTCGATGCGGCTCAGCACCAGCATCAGCGCGAAGCCGACGCCGGCGAACGCCGTCTGCCGCCACAGGAAAAACTGCCAGTCGCGGTGGGTGTGGAAGCCCAGCCAGGTGCTGGCGCTGTAGACCATCACGAGGCCGATCGCGGACAGGGCGAAGGCGGCGCAGAACAGCCACGGGTCCATCGGCCGCCGCAGGGGGGCCTCACACCGCGGCGCGGAGATCCCCGGATCGTCTCCGTGTTCCGATTCGCTCTCGCAGGGCACACCTTCGCTCACGGAGCGAAGACAACACGCCAGGGTCGGCGGCGCCAGAAATCGGCCGCCGTGGCGCGGACCGGCGCGACGCAGCGCGCGGGTCGCGGGCTCCTGCGGCGCATCAGCCCATCTGCTGCTTCACCGCAGCGCGGGCGGCGTCACCGAGCTCGACCGAGATCGAGGCGATGAGCTGCTTCTCGGCGTCGCCGATCCGCGAGCCGAGGCCGAGGATCCCGCCGCTGGCGGCCGCGACCTTGATGCACAGATCGACGATCTCTTCGGCGCCGCCGCCTCGGCTGGCGAGCACGCGGCGGAGCAACGCGACCGACTGCCGCATGAAGGTCTCGGGCGGGCGCTCCTCGAGCAGGGTCTCGATGGTGCGGAAACCGTCGGTCCCCGGGGCGATGCCGCGGCTCTCCAGGATCTTGAAGATCGTGGTGCGCTCGCCCCTCTGGATGGCGCCGTCGGCCCAGGCCACGTGCACGAGCGGCAGCAGATCGAAGACCTTGGCGCTGTCACCGTCGAATCCGAGCTTGCGGATCTGATCGGCGAGGCCCACGTCGTCGGTCGCGAGCGCCGCGGCGATCTGTGAGTTCGCCTCGAGGTGGCGGGCGTTGTCCTCGAGGCTCTCCCGCAGCTTGCGGCGGACGTCGGCCTCGACGGCGGCAAAATAGCGAGCTTCTTCGTCGCTGGGCTCGATCGGCATCGGGGCGATGCTACTGCATCCCCGGCGGCCCGCAAGATGGCAGAGCGGGCCGTGGCTGTCGTCTCGCGCCCCTCCATGGTACTCGTGAGCAGGGGGCAGTGTGACGCGACGTCTCGTGGGCGCAGTCGTGGGATGGGGTCTCGTCGGGGGCTGCGGTTTCGACACCGGTGGTGTCGGTGACCCGGGCATGGGCGAGCTCGTCGACGGCAGCAGCACGGCCGTCGACGCCGTCACGTCGAGCGCCGAGGGCGAGGGCTCCGGTTCGGCGTCGGGTGGCGGTGTCCCGACGAGCTCGGCCGATGGCAGCGAGGGATCGTCCGATACGGGCGACGCGTCGTCGACCGGCGAGACGCCGATGCCGTGCGCCGACGACGGCGGATGCGATGCCGATGCCAGCTGTGCCCCGGATCCGTCGGGCGAGGTCGCGGTGTGCACATGTAACGCCGGGTTCGTCGGCGATGGGATCGACTGCGCCGTCGTGCCGCAGCTGGCGATGCTCCGCGTCGAGGCCGCGTGCGACTGGGGTGGGGCCGGAGTGTGCGCCGCCGGAGGCGACGCCGATCAGACGATGCTGGTCGGCGAGCCCGGAGTCGTCTACCGCGTGACCCTGCGTGTGCGTGGTGTCGTCGAGCTCAAGACCTACAGCGGCGGGTCGCAGGACGGTCTGTGGCACCCCGGTGGGAACCCCGCTCCCGATCTTTGGAACCTGGCCACGCTGTCGATCGCGGGCGGCAAAGCGACGCAAGCCCAGAGCATCCGTCTCAACAGCGGCTCGAGCGGTGCTTTCTCGCTGACCGCCGTAGACATCACGCACGACGCGTTCATCGAGGCCGGCGCGCTGGTGCGGCTGTCCATCGACCCAGTCGACTTCACGCAGATCGGGAACGCCGCCGATCTCGTGATCCCCGACATCCCGCCGGCGCCCGACGCCTTCGACGGTCAGTTCCTGCAGATCGACGCGGTCGCGATCACGCCCGAGTGATCCGCGCTCACGACAGCGTGCGCACCGTGTCGGCGAACACCTCGCCGCGGTGCGCGTAGCTGCGGAACTGATCGTAACTCGCGCAGGCCGGGGCCAGCACGACGGCGTCGCCGGGGGCGGCGAGCGAACGGGCGATACCGACGGCCGAGACCAGATCGCCGGCGATCACCGCCGGCACCGCGCCCTGGCCGAGTGCGGCGAAGGCCTCGGCGGTCTCGCCGATGGTGACGATGGCCCGGCCGCGCGTGCGCAGCACCTCGCCCAGCGGCGTCAGATCGTCGCCCTTGCCGCGGCCCCCCGCGATCAGCACGAAGCGCTCGTCGAGCCCGCCGAGGCTGGCCAGTGCGCTCGCGACGTTGGTGGCCTTGGAGTCGTCGTAGTACTTCACGCCGCCCAGCTCGCGGACCAGCACCATGCGGTGGGGCAGGCCCTCGAATGCGCCCAGGCCCCGGCGGCACGCGTCGGGCGACACGCCGAGGTGGCGGGCGGCGGCGAGGGCGAACAGGGCGTTGCCGGCGTTGTGGCGACCCGGCAATCGCAGCAGCGTCCGGTCGTAGCGCTCGGTCGCGTCGCCAGGGCCCGAGAGCACGAGCGTGCGGCCGGCGCCTTCGCCCTCGATCCATGCTTCGCCACCGGCACCGACGCGCATCACCCGAGCGGCGGTGCCCGCGGGTACGCGGCGCTCTGCGTGCGCGCCGTCTTTGTCGACGATCGCGAGCCCACCTGTGCACAGGTGCCTGAAGACCGCGGCCTTGGTGTCGGCGTAGGCATCGAGCGACGGATAGCGATCGAGGTGATCGGGCGTGATGTTGAGGACCATGCCGACCGCGTTCGGCACGGCGGGCAGGGTCTCGAGTTGGAAGCTCGAGCACTCGAGCACGAGCGCATCGAACCATGCAGTGCTTCCGCCCAGCACGTCGAGCAGCGCGGCGCACAGCGGCGTGCCGAGGTTGCCACCGACGAAGGGATGGCGGCCACCTGCCTGGAGCAGCGCGCCGGTCAGGGCGGTCACGGTGCTCTTGCCGTTGGTGCCGGTGATCTCGACGGTGGGCACGCCAGCCCACGGACCACCGCGGCGCTCGAAGACCAGTCGCAGACCCAGGCCGAGCTCGCCGGTGATCTCGGCGGTCGGCGCCAGGCGGGCCGCGAGCGCCCGCGCAGGCCCCGGTGGGACGCCGGGGCTCAGCACCACCAGATCGACCCCGAGCAACGCACGCTCGGGGATGTCGTCAAAGCCGCGGAGATCCAAGGCGCCCTCGGGCAGCGCCGCGTCGGCCTTGCGATCGTAGGCCACGACCTCGACGCCCAGCGCGGCGAGCAAGCGCGCTGCCGCCACGCCGCTTCTGCCCATCCCGATGACGAGCGCGCGACGCCAGGCGACGTGCTCCGCGGTGCTCATCGCAGCTTGAGGGTGGCCAGGGCCACCAGCGCCAAAATGATGCTGATGATCCAGAACCGCACGATCACCTTGGGCTCGGGCCAGCCCTTGAGCTCGAAGTGGTGGTGGATCGGCGCCATCTTGAAGACGCGCTTGCCCGTCAACTTGAACGACACCACCTGCACGATGACGCTGACGGTCTCGAGCACGAAGATGCCGCCGACGATCGCGAGGGTGAACTCGTTCTTGGAGGCGACGGCCAAAAAGCCCAGGCCTGCGCCCAGGGGAAGCGAGCCGACGTCGCCCATGAACACGCTCGCGGGGTAGGTGTTGTACCAGAGGAAGCCGATGCCGGCGCCGACCATCGCCCCGCAGTAGATCGCGAGTTCACCGACCCCCGGGATGTGGGGGATGTGGAGGTAGTAGGCGATGTCGAAGGTCTTGTTGATGACCGTGCCGGCGGCGTAGGTGAGGATGAGGAACGTCGCCGCAGAGATGATCACCGGGCCGATGGCCAGGCCATCGAGGCCGTCGGTGAGGTTGACGGCGTTGGAGAAGCCGACGACCACGAACACCGCGAAGCTGATGTAGAGCCAGTCCGCGATGCCGGTGTCGTACTCGTAGAAATCAACGAACGGCACCGACACCCGGTAGCGGATGCTCTCGGGGACTACGCCCGACTCGAAGAGGTAGTAGACCGTGCAGGTCGCCACCACGATCTGGCTGATGAACTTCACCTTGGCCGGCATGCCGCCCGAGTGCTTGCGACGGACCTTG
Source organism: Nannocystales bacterium (assembly GCA_038325765.1). GTDB lineage: Bacteria > Myxococcota_A > Polyangia > Nannocystales > Nannocystaceae > Xiheibacterium. The sequence continues at coordinate 30,664 of JBBQJI010000056.1, read as the reverse complement.
AGGAAGTCGTCGATAAAGCCGATCACGCCGTATCCCGCGGTGGTGATGCTCGCGAGCAGCACGTACGGGTTGCGCATGTCGGCCCACAGCAAGGTGGGGATGATCAGCGTGAAGAGGATCAGGCTGCCGCCCATGGTCGGCGTGCCGCGCTTGGCGAGGTGCGACTGCGGGCCATCTTCGCGGACGACTTGGCCGAGCTGGATCTTCTGCAGGGTGCGGATGAACCAGGGGTAGAGCACCAGCGACAGCAGCAATGCCGTCAGCGTCGCGGCGATGATGCGCGTCGACGTGTAACGCAGCACGTTCAGCCAGCTGAGCGCGGCGTACTTGGTGCTGAGCGGGTAGAGAAGCGTGTAGAGCACGAGGCCCCGGGCCGCGATGCGCGCGGGACGTCCCGCGCGCACGTCGAGGGTATTGGTGGCACGGCCACCCCGCCCGGCGCAAGAAGACGGGCCAACCGCGCTCGAACGCGGCAGGGGCACCTCGTCATTCCTGCGCGATCGCGCCGCAGGCGGAAGCGGCGCGACCTCGCACGATGGGAGGCCGGCCGCTCGGGCGCTGCTAGTGAAGCCAGTCGCGCCAGGCCTCGGGCACCACCGCGTCGGCGCCGACGTGGAGCAGGCGCGGCGCGATCCAGTCCGGCTTGCGGGGCACCGAGCGCAACTTCATGCCGACCGCCTCGGGCGACTCGCGGCCCTTGTGGCGGTTGCATGCGACGCATGCGGTCACGACGTTGCGCCACGTGGTCTTGCCACCGGCGGCGCGGGGCACGACGTGATCGAGGGTGAGATCGCGGGGACCACAGCGGATGCCGCAGTACTGACAGCGGTGGCTGTCGCGCAGGTAGACGTTCTCGCGCGAGAACCGGACGTGCAGGGGGCGCGCGCTCAGCTTGCGCAGCAGCCGGACCACGGCCGGCGCTGCATAGCTCGACGAGATGGTCTGCACGACCCACTCGTGATCGCGCAACACCTCGACCTTGCCGACGAAGTGCATGCACAGCGCCCGCTGCCAGGAAATCACCTTGAGAGGCTGGTAGCCCTGATCGAGAAGCAGAGTATCGCGGACGGTCATGGCAATCCCACGGTATTGCGGCAGCAAGTTAGCACATGGCCCGATCCCTGCGCCACGGGCCAGTCGCCGCGCCAGTGGGGCGGCGCCGGCGTGGGGCACGGTTGGGTGGGGCGCGATGCAGTGGCACCATGGAGACCAGGGGGCACCGTGCCGATGTCCCGGGACGCCGACGTCATGCGCCACGATCCTCGAAGTCTCGCCCGTTTTGCCCAGGGACGCCTCGTGCGCGACGCCGGGCGCGAGATCGTCGGGGTCTATCTCGATACCCGCAGGCCTGTGGTCGGTGCGTTGTTCGTGCCGATCGTCGCGGCGCGGGATGGCCACGCGTTTCTCGGCGAGGCGATCGCCGCCGGTGCCGCGGCGGTGCTCGTACAGGGCGGCCGCGAGATCCCGCCCGGCGACGTCAGCGTGATCGAGGTCGACGACACGCTCGTGGCGCTGCAGCGGCTCGGCGCAGCGCGTCGCGCCGCGCTCGACGGCCCGGTGGTGTCGATCACGGGCAGCAACGGCAAGACCACGACGCGGGCGATGATCGCCGCGGTGCTCGAGACCGCGTACCCACGGGTGCTGTGCACACGCGGCAACCTCAACAACCACCTCGGCGTGCCGCTCACGCTGCTCGGTGCGCCCGAGCAGCCGCAGGCGATGGTCGTCGAGCTCGGGATGAGCGCGCCGGGCGAGAACGACCTGCTCGCAGGGCTGGTGTCGCCGACGGTGGCGGTGATCACCAGCGTCGCGCTCGAGCACCTCGAGTTCATGGGTTCGATCGAGGCGATCGCCGCGGCCGAGGCCGAGCCCATCGCCCACGTCCGTGACGGCGGCATGATCGTGGTGCCGTCGGACGAGCCGCTGCTCGGGCCCCACGTGCCCCGAGACGGCCGCTGCCGGGTGTGGCGGGTCGGGCCCGACGCCGACGCCGACGTGCGCCTCGTCGAGGTGGTCCAGGGGGCAACGACGCGGGCGCGCATGGCCACTACGGTGCACGGCGAGTTCGCCGTCGAGCTGCGCGTGTTCGGTCTGCACAACGCCCGCAACGCGGGCGCGGCGATCGCAGTCGGCACCGCGCTGGGGATCGGCCTCGAGGACATGCTCGGCGCCCTCGCGGCGGTCGAGCCGGTCGGCGATCGCGGCCGCACGATCGAGCTGTGGCCGCACCTCGTGGTCGCCGACTGCTACAACGCCAACCCCGGTTCGGTCGCGGCGGCGCTGCGCTCGTTGGGCGCGCTGGCCGACGATCGCCGCCGCATCGCCGTGCTCGGCGACATGCTCGAGCTCGGGTCCAACGAGCTGGCGCTGCACGCCGCCGTCGGTGATGCCTGTGCTGCGGCCGGCGTGCACGCGTTGGTGGCGTTCGGTCCCCGCAGCCGCGAGACGGCGCGGGTCGCCGCGGGCCACGGCATCCTCGTGCTCGCGACCGAAGACATCGACGCCGTCGGGCCGTGGCTCGCGGCGCACCTCGAGCAGCCCGCCGCCGTGCTGGTCAAGGGCAGCCGCGGCATGCGGCTCGAGCGCGTCGTCGAGGGCTTGCAGCGCAACCTGGCGACGGACTGACGCGTCGGTCACATGCGCCGGCGCTCGAGCGCAGCGCGGGCATGTTCGCGATCGTCGAACGGGAGCTTCACGTGGCCGATCTGCTGGTAGTCCTCGTGGCCCTTGCCCGCGAGCAGCACGACGTCGTCGGTCGCAGCGGTGCCGATCGCCGCCGCGATCGCGCGGGCGCGATCGACCTCGACCACGACTCGGTCGCGCCGCGCCGCGTCCACGCCCGCGACCATCTGTGCCACGATCGCAGCGGGCGGCTCGGTGCGCGGATTGTCGGAGGTCGCCCAGAACACGTCGGCATCGCGGCTGGCGATCGCACCCATCTGCGGGCGCTTTCCGGGATCGCGATCACCCCCGCAGCCGAGCAGCACGACGAGCCGGCCGCGGGTGAGCGGGCGCAGCACCGCGAGCGTGCGCTCGACCGCGTCGGGTGTGTGGGCGTAGTCGACCAGGACCACCGGCCCGACGACGCCGGGTACCGCGACCGCCTCGAGTCGACCCGGGGCGCCGCGGGTGTGGGCGAGCCCATCGGCGATCGCCGAGGTGTCGATGCCCACTGCCACGCACAACCCGATCGCGACGAGCACGTTGTCGAGGTTGAACGGGCCGACCAGCGGCGTGTGCAGATCGACCCGACCCGCCGGCGTGTCGACGTGCGCGCGGGTGTGGGTCGCCGCGAACTCGATCGCGCCGGCACGGATCTCGGCCTCCGGCACCGCGCCGCGAGACGCCCGCCATGCGGTGCCGTCGATCGCCGCCGCGAGGAACCGCGCCGCGGCCGGTTGACCGTCGGTCGCCGCTACGGCGACGCCGCCGCGCCGCAGGTACCTCTGCGGCAGCAGACACTTGGCGCGCAGGTAGTCGTCCATGTCGACGTGGAAGTCGAGGTGATCCTGGCTGAAGCTCGTGAGGCCGCAGGCGTCGTAGCGCAGCGGCGCCACCCGGGCCTGGGCGAGCGCGTGCGAGGACACCTCCATCACCACATCGGTGCCACCGCGGGCGCGGGTGTCGGCGAGCAGCGCCTGCAGCTCGATCGGGAACGGCGTCGTGAAGGCGGCGAGATCCTCGTGATCGACCAGCCAGTTGCCGGTGGTGCCCAGGCGCGCGTGGGGCCGCCCGGCGGCGCGGAGGATCGCGCCGACGAGGTGGGCGGTGGTGGTCTTGCCGTTGGTGCCGGTGACGCCGAGCAGTCGCAGCCCCGCGGCGGGCTCGCCCCACACCGCGGCGGCGACCGACGGCAGCGCCTGGTGGGGATCGGGCACGCGCACGTGGGGCCCGCTGAACGCACCTGCGTCGGCTGCGACGATCGCCGCCGCAGCGCCGCGGCCGAGCACCTCGTCGACGAATGCGTGGCCGTCGTGGGCGCCGCCGCGCAGCGCGACGAAGAGCATCCCCGGGGCCACGCGGCGCGAATCGGTGGTCGCGCCGCGGACGGGCGTCTGCGCATCGCAGCCGACGTACACCGCCTCGGGACACGCGTGAAGCAGCGCACCCAGCGTGGTGGCGGGGGGTTCGAGGGCCGGGATGGTCGCGCTCATGGGGTCGCGGTGGCGAGGGCAGCCTGGGTCAGCGCGACCAGGCGCGGCGTCTGGGCGATGAGCGCGTCGATGTCGATCGTGCGCTTGCTGCGATAGACGAGGCCGACGAGGCGATCACCGCGGCGCCACGTGACCAGGTACGCCGACTCGGAGACCGAGGTGCCAGCGTCGCTCCGCGACAGCTCCGCGAAGCCGATCTTCAGCCCATCGACGATCTCGACCCGCGGCATCGCGGCGATCGCTTGATCGACCTCGGCGGGGTCGCGACCGTCGAGCGCCTGGTAGATCGGTTCGATCGCGATGTCGGAGTCGACCGCGGCGTTGATGGTCCGGCCGATCTCGAGGGCGACCGGGGCGATCTGCTCGCCCTTCGCCGCGATGGCGCGCATGTCGGTCGACGCGGCGCTCTCGCGGAGCCACTGTGTCGTCCGCGAGCTCAGCTCGCCGGTGTCGGTGAGATCGGCCCACGTGCGGGCGGTCGCGGCCCGGGTCCGATCGACCGCCTGCTGGGTGGCGTCACCGACCTGTTTGCCCGCGGCAAGGGCCGCCGCCTGGGTCCGATCCGAGGCCTGCTTCGCTGCGTCCGCCGCGGCTCGAGTCGCCGCCTGGGTGGCCGCATCGGTGGCCCGACTCGCGTCGTCACAGCCCAGCGCGAGGCCACAGACCAGGGCCAGCGCGACGCCGGCGTGAACGTTGGAGGGCGCGCGCATCGGCCGAGGATAGCAGCCGCACCGGCACTGGGCGACGTCAGCGGGGCTCGGCGTTGTTCACGAGCTCGTCGTCGCAGACGTTGCGGCACTGCGAGGGCGGCACGGTGGCGAGCGCGACCTCGCCCAGCGGCGTGACGCCGTCGCCACCCACGCGGAACACCTCGACGTCGTCGTCGCTGCCGCCGACCTCGACGAGCAGTTCCGCACCACTCCACCGACGGACGCGCACACGGGCGCCCTTGCGCTTGGCGTGCTTGCTCGCGACCTTCTTCTTCGCCCGGTCGAGCACGGTGATCTCCCAGCCCTTGCCGCACGGGCCGTGGTCGGTGAGGAACGCCTGCGCGCCGTCGCCCAAATCGCACACCATCCACTCGCCGGGCTTCGCCTCGGCCTTGCCACCGGCGGCGCGACGCAGCACGCCGAGCGTATCGTCGGCGCCGCGCGTGCAACCCTCGAGCGCCGCGTTGCTGGCCACGCCACCGCGGACCTCGGGCTCGAGTTCGAAGCCCGAAGCGGTGAGGAAATCGGGGCCGGTGACATCGCCCAGCCGCTGCGTGCGGCGGTGCTTGTAGGAGTCGCCCTCGAGCACGACGCCGGTGACGCGCGCGTCGTACTCGTCGACCCAGCCGCCGACGAAGCCCAGGCCGTCCTTGCTGCGGAACACCTGGCCGGCCATGCTGCCCATGTCGCCGATGGGAACCTGCGTGCGGGTGCGGCGGTTGAGCAGATAGTACATGCCGCTGTGCGTGCGACAGTCGGTGACCGCGAGCGACTCGACGAGCACGATCTCGTCGGTGGCGCGGCCGTAGATCGCGGTGCCCGGCAGCATGCGTGTCGCCCGACCGTCGGCACCGATCGCTTCGAGAAACGACGGGCCGCGGATCTGGCCGTCGTGCCCCTTGGACCACGGCTTGCCGTCGACCACGGTGAGCATGCGAGTGGGATCGAGTTCGAGCGGACCGCGAGCGGTGCCGCCGAGACCGTAGACCTCGAGCTCGCCGACGAACATGCCGCCGGTCTTGCGCCCATGATAGGTGAGCACCTCGATCGCGAACCAGCGGGTCTCGACCGGCTTTCCGAACAGGATGTACGCGAAGCGGGCGCCGTCATCGAGGTCGGCGGCGAACCACCCCTGCTCGGTGTGCACGCGGACCTTGGCCGGTCGCGCGCGGGTCTCGTAGGCCTTGCCGGATGCGGCGGCGTACAGCCGGATCGCGCGCAGCTCGGCCGGCGTCGTCAGCTGGAATCCGATCGCACACGGCTCGTAGGGCGTGGGCTCGCAGTGCCAGCCGGTCTCGAGGTCGTCGTCGCGCAGGGTGCTGACGTTGCCGTCGCCGGGCACCGACCACTTCGGGATCTCGACGGCACCGTCTTGCGCTTGCACGTCGTCGATCGCGTCGAGGTTGAAGCCGAGATGCCCCGCGCCCTTCGCAGGGAACGTGGCGCGGCGACGCGTGCGCTCGAGCGGTGGCAACGCGTGGGTGTCGGAAAGGGTGGACTTCTTCGGCGGCGTGATGGGCTCGGCCCCTGTCGTCGTCGCCGGCTCGGCCTCGCCATCGTCCTCGGCCATCGCGTCGTCCACGGGATCGGGCTCGTCGCGACCGAGCAACGCATCCAGCCGGTCGCAGCCACTGCACAGCGCGAGGCCGATGCTGGCGATGCGGGCCGGGGGCCAAAGCACTGGCCCGAGCAGCCGCCTGAGCAGCCGGACAGCGGCGGTCGGCAGGGGAGCCACGGTGTGGATACTTACCAGTCTCTCGCACGGGGCGCACCCCAGGCCGCACCTCGGGACGCTATGATCGCGACACGGTGACGTCGTCGTCAGGTGCAGCGTCGGTCGACGCATCCCCGTCGACGTGGCGTGATCGCGCAAGATGGCTCCTCGTGATCGCGATCGCGTGCGGCGCCAGTTTTCCCTACCTGTCGCGGCTGATGAACGCCAACGAGCGCCCACGTCTGCTCCAGGCCGTCGCGGTGCTCGATCACGGCACGCTGGCGATCGACCCTGTCGTCGCACGCGGTATCGCACCGGGGCCCGACATCTCCCGCGCGCCCGGGATCGACGACGCCGCGACGGTGCCGAACAAGCCGCCGGGCGCGACCGTGCCCGCCATCGTCGCCTACGCGCTCGTCCGGGGGCTCGCCGCGGCGTCGGGGCAACCACCCGAGCTCGCCACGCTCACGTTGATGGCCCGCGTGCTCGGGGCGCTGCTGCCCACGCTCGTGCTGGCATGGTTCGCCGCGCGGCGACTGGGGGACGACGCGCCGGCCCGCGCAGCGGTCACGGTCGTCGTGTTGGCGACGCCGCTCGCGAGCTACGCCCATGTGCTCTTCGGTCACAGCCTCGCCGCGTTGTGTCTGTTCGTCGGCGCGACGTGGGTGCTCGACGGTCTGGGCGCGAGCGTGTCCCCCAACGCGTGGCGTGGCGCCGCGTGGCGCCGCGCCGGGGCCGGGGGTTTCGTCGCCGCGCTCGCGGTGGTGGTCGAGTACGGTGCCGTCGTCGCGGCGCTGCCCCTTGGCGTGTATGTGCTGCGGGGCTGGCGTTCGGGCGCGCGCGCGCAGGCGATCGCAGCGCTGGGCGGCGCGCTCGTGCCGATCGCGATGCTCGCCGCCTACCAGGACGCGGTGCACGGCTCGCCGTTCACCACCGGCTATCACGATGTGCTCGACCCGGGCTTCGCCGAGATCCACGGCCGCGGTCTCCTCGGGCTCACGTGGCCGCGGGCAGGCGACGTGCTCGAGGATCTCTTCTCGCCGTACGGCGGCCTGCTGTACTGGGCGCCGGCGGTGGCGTTCGTGCACCTGGGTCTGCGCGGCGACGCACCGGCGTTCGCATTCGCGCGGGCGCAGGCATGGATCTTCGCGGCGCTGCTGCTGCTGACCCTGGGCCTCGAGCAATCGGGGGGCTGGCGGGTCGGGCCGCGCTACCTGGTCGCCGCGTTGCCGGCGATCATCCCCGCGCTGACGCTCGCGCTGCGCACGATCCGGCGGCGCGAGGTCGCCGCGGCGCTCTTCGCCGGCGTCGCGCTGTGGTCGGTGGTGACCAACGCGCTCGCCGCCAACTGGTTCCCCCATCTGGTGCCCGCGGGCAATCCCGTGCGCGATCAACTGGTGCCCCTGCTACGGATGGAGCTCGATCCGTACTCGGTGCTCGACGGATACTCCGGCCACGTCGCGCACGCAGTGTGGGTGCCCGTCGTCGCTGCCGTCGCCGCGGTGGTCTACGCGGTGAACTCGGTCGTCGCGCCTGATCTGCGCAGGCGGGTGTGGGCGGCGGCTGTGGTCGTCGTCGCTGCGTCGTCGGCCGCGGCGTGGTCGGTGCCGCCGGCCGAGGACGCGGAGTCGTCGCTCGCCGCGCTCGCCGAGATCTGGGAGCCGGCCGGATCCCACGCGCCCCACCGCGTACTGCTGCGCGACTGACTGAACCGAAGCGATGCGCGTTCAGCAGCGCGCGACCGCGAGCGCGTCGAGTGCTGCGAGCACGATGTCGCGGCTGTTCGCGAGGCTGTGATCGTCCGCGCACGGGATCCAGCGCGCGCCGTGTTCGATCGCCCATTGGTGGCCCACCGCCACGGGGATGATCTCGTCGCGGGTGCCGTGCACGACCGCGGCGGGGCAGGGCGGACGCAGCGAGCCCGCGTAGCGTGGCGGCGGCGGGAGTTGCAGCGCCGGCGCGCAGAGCAACAGCGCGGTGGGTCCATGGCCACCCGGCGCGGCGGCGATGGCCGCGATCAAGCCCGCGATGCCGCCGAAGCTCGAGCCCACCAGCACCCGCGGCGTCGCCTCGTCGCGCAGAGCAGCCACGAGCTGATCGATGCGCGCCTCGAGCCCGAGCCCTCGCGCATCCGGGACGCGGACATCGTGACCGGCGTCGCGGAACCACGCGGTCTTGCGACCCGAAGGTCCGCTCTCGAGCCCGTGTGCAAAGAGGATCCGCATCGACACGCGATGGATCGTAGCGCCGATTTCCGCTTGACCCCACGCCGGCCCGCCTGTACTACTACGACTGTAGTACTACGGTCGTAGTACCCGCCCGCCATGACCGATCCCCAGCTCAGCGACCTCCAGCTCGCCTTGATGCGCGTCTTGTGGGATCGCGAGGAAGCGACCGCCGCCGAGGTCCACGAGCGGGTCTGCGAGCACGATCGCGCCTTGGCGCCGACCACCGTCGCCACGCTGCTGCAACGGCTCGAGAAGCGCGGGCTGGTCAGCCACGTCGCGCGCGGGCGCACCTATGTCTACCGCGCCGAGGTCCCCGAGCACGTCGTCCGCCGCAGCATGCTGGCGAAGCTCACCGAGTTCTTCTTCGCGGGGGATCCCGCAGCATTGGTCTCGCATCTCACCGGCGGTGCCCGACTCGACGCGGACGAGCTCGCGTTGGTCCGCCGCATGATCGCCGCACGGCGGGAATCCGACGCACCGAAGTCCGGTTAGCGTCGGCTTGCGCGAAAGGAAGTGTGCTCCATGGTGACGACGATTCTGTCGTGGGTCCTGACCTACGCGCTGCACAGCACCGTGCTCATCCTGTGCGTGTGGCTGGTGTGCCGCCTGGTGCCGCGGCTGTCGCTGGCGACCCAGGAGCTCCTGTGGAAGGTCGCGCTGGGTGGGGCGCTCGTAACCTCGACGGTGCAGCTCGGTGTCGGTGTGCAGCCGCCATGGGGGCACTTCGCGATGCCGCAGGCCCTCGCCACCGACGCGGCCACCTCAGTCGCGCCCGTGCCCACCACCACCGCTCCCACGACGATCCGACACCGCGCCGGCGAGCTCACGATCGTCGCGACCCGGACCACCTCGACCCCGTCCGTCGCGAGCGCAGCACCACCACCTGCCTCACCGATCTCTGCCCGGTGGCCGTGGATCCTCCTGTCGATCGTGACTGCGGGATCCGTGCTCGGCGTCGTGCGCGTCGCGCTGGCTGCCCGCGCGCTTCGTCGGCAACTCGCCCACCGCCGCGACGTGATCGAAGACCCGCTGCTCGAGAGCTGGCTGGCGCTGTGCAACAAGGCCCAGCTCACCCGCCGGGTGCGGCTCTCGGCCGCCGCGTCGCTGCCGTCCCCGATCGCGCTCGTGCGGCGCGAGGTGTGCGTGCCCGAGCGTGCGATCGACGGGCTGACCCCGGCGCAGCAAGAGAGCATGCTCGCCCACGAACTCGCCCACGTGCTGCGCCGTGATCCGGCGTGGCTGGTCGCCGCCACCGTCGTCGAGGCGGTGCTGTTCTTCCAACCGCTGCACCACCTCGTGCGTCGCAAGCTCGAGGAGGTCGCCGAGTTCCAGTGCGACGACTGGGCGGCCCGCCACGCCGGCACTGGCGTCCACCTCGCCAAGTGCCTCGCCGAAGTCGCGGCATGGGTCGAGCGCCAGCCGCCGATGTCGATGGTCGCGACGATGGCCAGCAGTCGCTCGCCGATCGTTCGACGGATCACGCGGCTGCTCGACGATCGCTGCCGCGCGGTCAATGAGCTCAATCCTGGGTGGCGCATCGGCGCCTCGCTCGGGCTGCTCGGTGCCGTCGCGTGGCTCGCCCCTGGCGTCGCCCGTTCGGCGGACGTCTCGCCCGCGCAGGTGCGGGTCTCCGGCGTCGCCGCGGCGCCGCGCATCGTGGTCGAGGACATCGACGGCAACGGCCTGCAGGATCGGGCGCGCGTGCGGATCGTCGGCGCCGACGACACGGTCGAATTCGACGTCGCGGCGCCCCGGCGGTTGCCGCCTCCGCCGCCGCCCGCTCCGCCCGCGCCCCCGACCCCGCCGCCGAGGTCCTCGGAGCTGCGCATCGTGATCGAAGGCGGGTGGGCGATGGACGCGTGGCCGTTCGGCGGGCCGATGGGCGGGTTCATCGGCATCGAGCTCGACGGCCTCGACATGCTGTTCGAGGACGAGCCGTTCGAGGACGAGCCGTTCGACGTCCACGCTGCCGAAGCGGCTACCGAAGCGGCCGCCCTGCGCGCCGCCGAGCATGCGCTGCGTCAGGCCGAACGTACACGCCGCGACGCCGACCGAGCCGAGCGTCACGGCACGCCGTCGTCGGGCCAGCGCGAAGGCGAGCGTAGAAGCTGGTGGGGCGAGCTCACCGCCGAGACCGAACCGACGGCGGAAACCCGGCGGCCCGGCGGCCTCATCGCGTTGTAGCGCGAGCGCGGCCCGCGTCCGCGCGGTGCATCGTCGGCTGCAGGGCGCAGGGATCCGGCCGCACCTGCGTTGATCAGTGTTCCCGCGGCGCGACCTCTGGTAAACACGCCCACCCATGGGCGACTCTCTCCGCGACCGCCGCGCCCCCAGCCTGCCGCCCGATCTCACCGTCGACGCAGCGGACCTCCGCCACGCATCGCTCGCTCGCGAGGGCAGCGGGATCACTCCGGCCCTCGACGCGGGTTCGGTCCTCGGCCTCGCGGGCCGATCCGGCTGCGGCTTGCGCGAGTCCGGACCGCCGACCTCGCTGCCGTCGTTCCCGCGCACGCTCGGCCCTCATCGCGCGCTGCCGGCCGGCGGCGAGTACCTCATGGTGCCGCGCCGGCGCCCGTGAGCGTCGGCGCCGTCTCGCTCGACGCCGCGGGCACGCTGCTGCACCCCGCCGAGCCCGTCGCCGACTGCTACGCCCGCTTCGCGCGGAGCTTCGGGGGCACGCGTTGCGCGGACGAGATCCGTGGGGCCTTCGCTGCCGCGATGCGCATGGGCCTTCCGCTGCGCACCGGCGATCCGAGTTGGCGCGCGTACTGGGCGCGCGTCGTTGGGGCCGCGACCGGCTGCGCCGACGCGCGACTGCTCGACGCGCTGTATCGACACTACGCCGCGCCGTCGGCGTGGCGTGTCGCCGACGGTGCGCGGGCGTGCATCGTCGCCCTGCGGTCCGCGGGCCTGCGCGTCGGCGTGCTCTCGAACTGGGACACGCGTTTACGCCCGCTGCTCGACGGACTGGGCCTGCTCCCTGTGCTCGACGCCGTGGTGGTGTCGGGGGAGTGTGGCTTCGAGAAGCCCGATGCGCGGATCTTCGCCCACGCCGCCGCATGCCTCGGCGTGGAGCCCGTCGCGCTGCTGCACGTGGGCGACGACGTTGCCGCCGACGTCGCCGGTGCCGTCGCCGCCGGTTGCCAGGCGCTGAACATCGACGGCGTGGGGGGCTTCACCGCCCTCGCCGCACGGATGCTCGGCTGAGAGAGCGACAGCGATAGGGAGAGCAATCCATCGTCTACGTGGGCGGCGGATGGGCGATGGCGCCGAGGGCGGGCCCTGACCGCCGTGACATGGCGGGCCCGCCATGGGCCCGATGTTCGCCCGCGACGCCGGCGTCGCGACACCGCACCCGCACGTTGCCACGGCACCACGAAAGCGGGTGGCAAGCCGATTGCAATGAGGTCTCTACGCTTCGACCCGACCTGCCCCTTGGCTTGGCTTGACCGTCCGTACTTGGCTTGACCGTTCGCACTTGGCTTGACCGTCCGTACTTGGCTTGACCGTCCGTACTTGGCTTGACCGTTCACACTTGGCTTGACCGTCCGTACCCGCTTCGATCGCTCGCACTCGGCCTGACGGCCGATCGGGGCTCGAGCACCGCATCCGGCCTGACCGCCGCATCCGGCCCGACGCCGCACACGTTTGCACCCCTTGTGGTGGGCGCAGACCCCTCGAGACGCGCTGACCTCTGAGAACGGCGTCGGGGCGCGACCGCAGCCATCGGGCAACGGTCGCGCCCCGACGTCGTTCGAGCACGGGACTGTGATCGCGAGGGGCCCCGCGTCAGCGCGGCGGCTCGAACAGGACCTGGACGGCGGCACCCGCCGCCATCGCACCGGGCGGCACGTCCTGCATGATCGCGATGCCGGTGCCGACGGGCCGCAGCGCGACACCGGCATGATCCGCCGCGTCGATCGCCTCCGCGAGCGTGAGACCGGCGAAGTCGGGCAGCCCTCCGTCGACCTGGATCGCGCGCTCGCCGGGCAGCGCCGGCTCGACGTCGAGCGCCGGGGTGAAGCCCTCGGCGAGCTTCACGTTCGACGCCAGCAGTCGGATTGGATCCGGGATCGGCTTCGTGCCGTCCTCGCGCGGCACGCCGAGGTGCTCCATGACGCGGGCGCCGAGCGCCGCGAACGTCGGCGCCGCGACCTCGTTGCCGTAGTGCCCACCTCGGGGATCGTCGACCGAGACCAGGATCACCACCCGGGGGGACTTGGCCGGCACCGCGCCGACGAACGAGGCGAAGTAGTCGTCCTCGGCGTAGCCGCCCGCCTTGCTCGCCTTCTGGGCGGTCGAGGTCTTGCCGGCCACGCGATAGCCGGGGATGAGCGCGTTCCTGCCGGTGCCCTTGCTGCTGTGCACCACGGTCTCCAGCATCTCGAGCACGGTGCGGGCGGTGGCGGTGCGGATGATCTGCTCCTTGGCGGGGCGAGAGATGGGCACCTCGGTGCCGTCGGGTGCGAGCACCTTGCGGACGACGGTGGGCGCTCGATAGGCGCCGCCGCCGGCGAGCACCGCGAACGCTGCCGCGACCTGCAGCGGGCTCGCGGTCATGCCCTGCCCGAACGACACGTTGGCGCCTTGGATGTCCGACCACTTCTGCCACGGCGCGAGCACGCCCGCGGTCGCGCCCGAGAGCTCGATCGACGGCCGCTCACCGAAGTGGAACCGCTTCACCCACTCCGCCAGCCGCTGCTTGTCGAGCCGCTCGTAGATCTTGGTGGTGCAGATGTTCGACGACACCGCCAGGATCTCGGTGACACTCAGCCACTCCGACGACTTGGTGTCGGAGATCGAGTGGTCCTCGGTGTACTTCCACTTTCCCTTCTCGCAGTAGAAGCTCTCCTCTTTGCGGATCACCCCGGTCTCGAGCGCAGCGGCGACGGTGATCGCCTTCATCGTGGACCCGGGCTCGAAGTCGCTCTGCACCGCATGATTCACCGTCTGCTCGAGGGTGTCGACGGGCCGGTTTGGATCGAACGTGGGGCGCGAGGCCATGGCCAGCACCTCGCCGTTGCTCGGATCGAGCACGACCACGCTGGCGCTCACCGGGGTCCACGTCGCCATCAGCTCGTCGATCGCCTGCTCGGTCATGCTCTGCAGCGCCGAGTCGATGGTGAGCACCACCGTGTTGCCGCGCGAGACATCGGTGTCCGGGAAACCCTCGACCAGGAGCTTCTTGCCGCGGGCAAAGTAGGCGGGGCTCATGGCATCGCGGCCACGCAGCAGCGACTCCATGCCGTGCTCGATGCCGAGGTTGCCTCGGCCTTGGGCGCCAACGCGGCCGATGACGTGGGCGGCCAGGCTGCGCCGCGGATACACGCGATTGGGCGACGGCTCGAGGCTCACGCCCGGCAGCTCGAGGGCGCGCAGCTGCTTGGCCTGCTCGTCGTCGAGCGACATCCGCAGCTGGCGATACGCCTTGTCGCGTCCGAGTTCTTCGCGCAGATAGGCCGCGTCCTCGTCGGGGAACAACGTGGTCAACGCCGCGACGACGTCGTCGACACGGCCCTGCGCCGTCACCAGCCGCGGGTTCACGACGACCTTGTGCATGTGGTCGGTCACCGCCAGGGCGATGTAGCCGCGGTCGACGATGTCGCCGCGCGTGGCCTCGACCCGGTAGGTGCGCAGCTGTTGGCGGTTGCCGAGCTCGGCGTAGTGGTCGTGGTTGCGAACGCCGACCGACCACGCGCGCCACACCAGCCCCATCACGCCCAGCGCCAGCACCGTGCCCACGATCGCAGCGCGACGCCGCACCGCCCGGAGATCGGTGGCCATCGGCCGCACCAGCTCACTGCCGCGTTGCAGGAGGTTGCGCGGCCTCTGGCCGGGCCCAGGCGTGAGGGTCTCCACCTCGACCGGCCTGCCAAATCCAGGCGAGAACGGCAAGTTTTCGGCGGTTCGTGGCCGGTTCGGGCTCACTTCGCCGGGGGTGCGTCGACCAGACGGATCGGCTGCACCAAGTCGGGCACCACCGAGACCATGCCGAACTTGCCGCGCGCCATCTCGCCGATCTGATCGGGGTGGCGCAGGTACGCCCGCTCGGCGAGCAGACGCCGCCTGTGCTCCTGCAATCGCGTCTGCTCGTCGGTCAGCTCGGTGATCTCGGCGCCGAGACCCAGGACCTCGGCCGATGCGTGCACACGGACGATCGCGGCCGCGGCGATGGCGACCACCACGATGCCGAGGAGCAACGAGATGCCGCCGGGGGCGACGCGGCGGCGCAGGCCATCGGCGATGCTGCCGGCGGTGGCACCGTCGGCGCTGCGCGTCCAACCGTGGGCCCAGTTGGGCACCACGAGGCGCGAGCGATTCATTGCGCCGAGCGGGCGGCGTCCCGCGGGGTTGATCTCGGAGGTCATGCTTGGGTGCGCTCCAACACGCGGAGGCGGGCGCTGCGGGCCCGCGGGTTGGCGGCGAGCTCGTCCGGCGCCGCCGTGACACCCTTGGCGAACTCGGCCGGAAGGGCAAATTTCGCGCGGGGCAGCTCGTCGGCGCGCATCGGCACGTGGGCCGGCACCGCAGGCGCGCGGCTGAGCGCCGCGAAGCGCTGCTTGACCCGCCGATCCTCGAGCGAGTGAAACGAGATGACGCCGAGCCGACCCCCGACGGCGAGCAGCTCCGGCGCATCCTCGAGCAGGCGGTCGAGCTGGCCGAGCTCGTCGTTGACGTGGAGGCGCAGGGCCTGGAAGGTGCGGGTCGCGGGGTGGATGCGCAGGCCGAGCTTGCGCCGCTGCGGTGCGCTCATCGCCGTGGCGACGGTCTCGGCCAAGGCGAACGTCGTCGTCGGACGCGCGGCGACGATCGCCTTGGCGATGCGTCCGGCGTCGGGCTCCTCGCCGAGCTCGCGCAGGATCCGGGTGAGTGCACCGGCGTCGATCGAGGCGAGGATCTCGGCGGCCGTCGGTCCGCCGCTCGGGTCCATGCGCATGTCGAGCGGCGCATCGACACGCCACGAGAAGCCGCGCGTGCCACGGTCGAGCTGCAACGACGACACCCCGATGTCGGCGAGGATCGCGTGCACGTGCGTCACGCCGGCGTCACGCACGCGGGCAGCCATCGTCGAGAACGGCGCGTCGACGAGGGTGACGCCGCCCGTGCGGCCGGCGGCTTCGAGGCGGGCCCAGGCGAGGGCACGCGCCTGCGGATCCCGATCGAACGCGATGACGCGGGCCGGGTGCGCAGCCTCGAGCAGCGCGATCAGGTGGCCGGCCAGCCCGCAGGTGGCGTCGACGAGGACCCCGCCCGCCGCGGGGAGTGCGGGCCCGAGCGCGCGGCAAACCTCACGCAACAGCACCGGCACGTGTTCGGCTGGTGCTCCCATGTCGCCCGCTGGGGTGCCAAATGGCGCGCTATCGGTCAAATTCCCAGCATTCGACCACGCACCCCGCGAAACCGTTGACCTCGGCCCGCACAATTCCGTAGCGTGCGCCCTTCAGGCCCCCGCCGATGATGCAGCCCGCGCGCGCGAAGACATATCGACAGCTCCAAGAGGCTTCAGAACTGCTCTGGGAGAAGCTCGGCATGCTGTCCGAGCAGCAGCGCGTCAACTTCGACCAGCGCTTCTTGATGTCGTGGATCTATCACGACTTCGCGCTCGAGGGCACCGTGCTCAACGTCGCCGAGATCAAGGCGGCGATCGACGACGAGATCATCAGCGCGCCGAGTCTGATCCCGGCGTACAGCCACATCGTGGCGGTGCGCGACGGCATCCGGCATCTGCTCGAGACCCGCGGCAAGCGACTCGGTCTCAACCTCGACTGGCTCAAGCGGATCCATCAGTTGCTGCTGCCGATCGACAAGAAGGATCAGGTCCAGTACCGCAAGGACAATCCGATCCACCGGATGTACTTCCACGACCTCGCGCCAGCGGACAAGATCAGCTACCGCATGCGCAAGCTCACGGATTGGTTCCGCACCGACGAGTGCAGGCGTGCGCATCCGATCGAGCTCGCCGTCGAGGTCCACCGCGAGGTGATCCGCATCTTCCCGTGGCCCGAGATCAGTGGTCGGGTCGCGCGCCTGGCGATGAACAACATCCTTGTCAACGAGGGCTACTGGCCGTCGACGATCCACGCGATCGATCGCCAGCGCTACTACGACGTGTTGCGCCTGGACCAAGATCAGCTACTAGAACTCGTGCTGGAGAGCATCGAACTCGGCATGTCGTCTTCGAACAAGCTCTACCAGGGCATCGTCGACGCGTCCCGCGGCTCCTGAACCGACTCTCCCCGCAGGTGGTCATGGGTCCTCGCATCTCGCTTCCCTCGAACGTCGCAGCCAGTGCGATGTACGTCGAGGTCCTCGTCCACGCCCGAGCCGCTCTACCGACGGTGCACGGCACCTTCGAGATCGTCTCGTTCGTCGAGCCCGGTGGTCGCCGCCTCGACGACGTCGCGCTGCTGCTGCAAGGCGCGGAACTCGGTGGCGTGATCCCCGTGCGTGTGCACTCGGAGTGCGTGACCGGTGACGTGTTCGGATCGCTGCGCTGCGACTGCGGCGAGCAGCTGCATCGCGCGCTCGGCGACATCGCGGCCCGCGGCCGAGGCATGGTTTTGTACATGCGCCAAGAGGGGCGCGGCATCGGCATCGCCAACAAGGTCGCTGCCTACGCGCTGCAGGACGCCGGCATGGACACGGTCGAGGCCAACAATCATCTCGGCTTCGACGACGATCTACGCAGCTACGACACCGCCGGCGCGATGCTCCGCGTTTTGGGCATCAGCGCCATCGAGCTGATGACGAACAACCCGCGCAAGGTCGATGGCTTGCGGCGCGCCGGCCTCGTGGTCGAGCGGCGCTCACCCATCGTGGTGTCGGCCCGCGCCGAGAACGCCCGTTACCTGCGGACCAAGCAGACGCGCTCGGGCCATCTGCTCGGCGACGACGAGTGACGCATGCGCCGCTGGCCGCTCGTCGACCCGTGGTTGGCCGTGGCAGCGCTCGGCGCACTCGCTTGCGGCGACGGCGGTGATGCTGGCACCGGTGCGCAGGTCGGCACCACCGGCGCGAGCACAGCGGTCGAGACATCGACGACAACACTCGCCTCTGCGACGCAGGCCAGCACGGGTCTGTCCGCGGAGACCTCGACGACCGACGATGGCACCCTCGACAGCGAGTGCTCGATCTGGGATCAGGACTGCGGACCCAACGAGAAGTGTGCGCCGTGGTCCGCGGAGCCCGATCTGTTGCCCGACGAGGTCCGCTGCTGCCCCGTCGAGGCGAGCCCCGTGCAACCCGGTGACGAGTGCGTGGTCGAGGGCTACCTCGGCAGCTGCCTCGACAACTGCGCACTGGGCTCGATGTGCCTCGACTTCGATGGCGACGGCATGGGCACCTGCCAGGAGTTCTGCTCGGGCAGCGCGGCGCAACCGATGTGCGAGCCCGACGAGGGCTGCTTCATCTACTTCGCCGGCGTGCCGTTCTGCTTCGACATCTGCGATCCGCTCGCGCAGGACTGCGCCGAAGGCCAGGGCTGCTACCCCGATGCGCAGGCGGACGGCGGCACCGGCTTCTTGTGCCTGCCGACCATCGGCGCCTCGGGGCCGGGCGGCCTGTGCTGGCTGCTCAGTGGCTGCGCGCCAGGGCTGCTCTGCGTCACACCGGACTTCGTGCCCGGGTGCAATGAGAACTTCGGCTGCTGCACGCCGCTGTGCGACATCACCGAGTCGCCGGATCCGTGCCCCGCGGTGGATGGCGCCCTCGAGTGCGTGTCGTGGTACGTGGGCGGTCAGGCGCCGCCCAGCGCGGAATATCTGAACGTCGGCGTGTGCGTCATCCCGCCCTGACTCTCAGGCTTCGGTGTCGCCGCCTTCGCCGGCATCCGAGCCAACATCCGCGTCGTCCGCAGTGGACGGTGCGTCTTGCTCGGCGTCGTCCGGTGCCCCGCCCTCGGCGGTGCCGACGGCCGCGCCGTCGTCCGAGCCCTCGATCATGCGCGCCACCGCGACCACCCGCTCGCTCTCGTCGGTGCGGATGATGCGAACACCCTGGGTGTTGCGCCCAAGCACGCTGATCTCGTCGACGCGGGTGCGGATCACCTTGCCGCCGCTGGTGACGACGATGAGCTGATCGGTCGCGCGGACCAACAAGCTACCGACGACCTTGCCGTTGCGCTCGGTCACCTTGATGGTGATGAGGCCGAGGCCGGCCCTGCTCTGCTGGCGGTAGTCGGACACCGCCGTGCGCTTGCCGAAGCCGTTCTCGCACAGCGTGAGCAGGTCGAGGTCGGCCTCGGGCACGAGCGAGTCCATCGCGACCACGGTGTCGCCGTCGCGCAGGCCCATGCCACGGACGCCGCGGGCCATTCGACCCATCGGCCGGACTTCGTTCTCGTCGAATCGGATCGCCATGCCCTCGGCGCTGCTCATGATGATCTGCTGCTTGCCGTCGGTGAACCGCACGGCGATGAGCTCGTCGTCGTCGTCGATCACCACGGCGTTGAGCCCGGTGGTGCGGATGTTGTCGTACTCCGACAGCGCCGTGCGCTTGATGTAGCCGTTCTTGGTGGCGGTGACGATGTGATCACCGTCGGTCACCCCGTCGTCGCGGTACGGCACCATCTCGATGATCTTCTCGCCGTCGCGCAGCTCGAGGAAGTTCACCAGCGCCTTGCCGGCGCCGTCGCGGCGGGCCATCGGCAGCTCGAACACGCGCTTGCGGAACACCCGGCCGGTGTTGGTGAACATCAGCACGAACGCGTGGGCCGTGGCCTCGAACACGTCGGTGATGAAGTCGTCGTCGTCGCGGCCGCCGCCGCCCTTGACGCCCTTGCCGCCGCGGCCCTGCACCCGATACTCCTCGGACTGCAGGCGCTTGATGTAGCCGTTGCGGGTGAGCATCACGACCATCGGCTCGTCGGCGACGAGGTCGATCGGGTCGATGTCTTCGCCGCCCTCGATGATCTCGGTG
Organism: Nannocystales bacterium; assembly: GCA_038325765.1. Lineage (GTDB taxonomy): Bacteria > Myxococcota_A > Polyangia > Nannocystales > Nannocystaceae > Xiheibacterium. The sequence continues at coordinate 10,941 of JBBQJI010000056.1, read as the reverse complement.
CGGCGCGAGCCCTTGGTGTTGGGCCCGCCGGTGCCGGCACCTTGGCCCTCGCCGTCGCCGTACTCGTTGCGGATCGCCACCAGCTCCTCGCGGATGAGCGTCATCAGCAGCGAGCTGTCGGCGAGGATCGCCTCGAGCCGCGCGATCTCGGCGCACAGCTCGCGATACTCGCCCTCGATGCGCTCGCGCTCGAGGCCGGTGAGCCGCTGCAGGCGCATGTCGAGGATGGCCCGGGCCTGGCGCTCGCTCAGGAGATACGGGCCGCTGCGCGCCGCAGCGATCTCCTCGGGCGGGCGGTCACAGCGCTCGAGGAACGACGCGAACCCCTCGAGGGGCTCGGTCATCAGCGACTCCTTGGCGGTGTCGGGGTCGGCCGAGCCACGGATGATGGCGATGACGCGATCGATCGCATCGACGGCCACGCCCAGGCCCTCGACGATTTCGCGGCGCTCCATCGCCTTGCGCAGCTCGAAGCGGGTGCGCCGGGTGACGACTTGCCGGCGATGGTCGATGAACGTGAGCAGGGCGTCGCGCAGCGTGAGCAGCTGCGGTCGACCGTGGACGATGGCGATCATGTTGACGCCGAACGTCGTCTGCAGGTCGGTCATCTTGTACAGGTTGTTGAGGACGACCTGACCGGCGGCGTCGCGCTTGATCTGCACCCAGATGCGCATGCCGGTGCGGTCGCTGTAGTCCTGCACATCCGAGATGCCCTCGATGCGCTTGTCACGGACGAGCTCGGCGATGCGCTCGATCAGGCGCGCCTTGTTCACCTGATACGGGATCTCGGTGACGATGATCGACTCGCGGCCCTTCTCTTCTTCGATCTCGCAGCGGGCGCGCAGCGTGATGCTGCCGCGGCCGCTGGCATAGGCCTGCATGATGCCGCCGCGGCCGATGATGAGCCCGCCGGTGGGGAAGTCCGGGCCGCGAACGTACTGCAGCAGGCCGCGCAGGTCGGTTTCGGGGCGATCGATGAGGGCGATGGTCGCGTCGACGAGCTCGGTCAGGTTGTGCGGCGGGATGTTCGTCGCCATGCCGACGGCGATGCCGACGGCGCCGTTGAGGAGCAAGTTCGGCACCCGCGTGGGCAGGACGCTGGGCTCGAGCTCCTTGTCGTCGTAGTTCGGGACCCAGTCGATGGTCTCCTTGTCGATGTCGGCGAGCAGCTCGCTCGCCAACTTCTGCATGCGCACCTCGGTGTAACGCATGGCGGCGGGCGAATCGCCGTCGACCGAACCGAAGTTGCCCTGGCCGTCGACGAGCGGGTAGCCCATCGCAAAGGTCTGCGCGAGCCGGACGAGCGCGTCGTACACCGACTGGTCACCATGCGGGTGGTACTTGCCGATGACGTCGCCGACGATGCGCGCGGACTTCTTGTATGGCTGTGAGTGGGTGTTCCGCAGCTCGTTCATCGCGTACAGGACGCGGCGATGCACGGGCTTGAGACCATCGCGTGCGTCGGGTAGTGCGCGCGAGACGATGACGCTCATCGAGTAGGCCAGAAACGACCCACGCATCTCGTCTTCGATGTTCAACGTGAGCTTTTGTTCGGTCATGCCGACGATCCGAGGCCCTGGCGACGACGCGCCCGGGGCGGCCGAGGATAACCGCTTCGGCGGGGCCACGGAACGCCGTCAGACGCGGTATTCACCGCCTCGGGCGCGCGGGTTCGGCGGGGATCTGCTCGCTACAGCGGGACGCTCAGCCCGCACAGCGCGGGCGGTCCGTCGGCGCAGCGTTGGCTCTGCTCGTCGCACACGAGCCCGGGCGCGCAGATGCGGGTGCCCGCGCACGAGTCGCCAGCCCCCGGCAGCGGCGCGCAGAAGCCCGCCGGGCAGTTGCCGCTCTCGCACTCGAGGTGGCCGGAGCAGGGCTCTGCATCCGCGGTGGGGCCCACGCAGATCACCGTGCCGTCGGGGTCGACGTTGCAGCGCAGCCCGCCGGCGCAACGCCCGAAGTCCGCGCACGATCCACCTGCGCCCGGCAGCGCGACGCATTGCCCCGCCGGATCCGGGACCGCGGCGTAGTCGCAGATGGAATCCGAGTCGCACAATCCGAAGCGATCGCACCGCCGGCCTGCGCCCGGCAGGTCGACGCACCGTCCGCGCTCGCGATCGCACCGGGCATCGTCGCCGCAGTCCTCGGGGCAGCCGCCGTAGCACGGGTGGACGCACCGCCCGGTGCAGACCGCGGAGTCGCCCTCCTCCTCGCAGCGGTCGACCTCGCAGTCGAGCCCGGCGGCGCAATCGTCGAAGGTGCCGAACTGGGAGCACGCGCCATCGAACGGCACGTCGCCGTGCAGCACCCTGCAGGGGAAGTCGCAGCCTGCCTCGGGGGGCTCGGGCAGCACTGCGTCGCAGCCGAGCTCCTCGAGGCCGTCGACCCGGGCGCCGACGCAGGTGGGGTCGTAGGTCAGGCTGCGGTTCGCGGCCGCGGCCTTGATCTCGTCGACCTCGGCACGCACCACCTCACGGCACTGGGCGATGTCGTCGTAGCGGCGGGCACCATCGCACGAGCACTCGAAGAGCTGCTCGCAGAAGGCCTCCTGCACGACGCCCTCGGCCTGGGCGAGCGACACGCGGGTGGGCCCGTCGTCGGCGCAGGCCACGACCAACGCCAGTGCGCCGAGCAGCGCCATCACCCGCATCGAACACGAATCAACATTCATCGCCACGGTCCATCCATCCTGCGCAGGGCCCAATGCCCATCGCGATGCAACTCTAGCAGCGGTGCCGGGCGCCGTCCAATCCGCTGCCCGGGCCACCCCGGGGCCACCCCGGGGTCAGGCCTTCTCGTACTTGGCCATGCACGCCGGCAGATACTCGTTGATCGACTTCTGCAGCAGCTCGTCGGTGGCCTCGAGCGCGAACTTCTGACAGATCGCGACCTTCGCGTTGCCCATCTCGAGGCACTGCTTGCGGAGCATGCCGAGTTGGGTGGTGAGGGCGGCCTCTTCGATCTGCGGGTGGAATTTCTTCATGAAGCCGGTCTGGGCGGCGACGACCTGCTCGCACGCCTCGGCGGGCTTCTTGGGGATCTTGGTGCCTTCGGGGATCACCGTGACCTCCTGGATGCGCGCCACGATGTCCTCCTGCTCCTTCTTCGCCGCGGCCTCCTTGGCCTCGCGGTCCTGCTTGCGCTTCGCGAGCCGCGCCTCGAGCTCCGCCTCTTCTTTGGCCTTGGCCTCGGCGGCAGGGTCGACTTTGGACTTCTCGGGCGTGTTGTCGCAGGCGAACGGTGCCGACAGGGTGAGGGCGAGCAGTGCGAGGGCGAAGGGGCGGCGTACGGTCATGGTCGACTCGGTGGGAGGGTCGACACGATCGCACATCCGAGGGCTGGGTGTCGCGTCGGGATCGCGCGCTACTTGACGCCCTTGCCCTCGCTCTGCTTCTTTTTGATGCGCTCGAGCACGGCCTCGGCGTCCTCGATGACCTCGTCCTCCTCGGTCTTCGTCTCCGAGGCCATCCGCGCGAGGTTCACGTCGACGTTCTCGAAGCGCGCGAGCATCTGGTACAGCGCCAGTCGGGTGCCCGGTGCCGGGCCCTCCTGGTCCTTCTTGTCGTCCTTGGACGGCACGTGGATGTCACCTGCGGCGCCGGCGACGATGCACTTGTGGGCGGCTGCGAGCACCGCGTCGCCGTCGCCGCCAGAGGGCAGATCGGCGAGGAATGGGAACTTGCCCTTGTAGTGGATGATGAGGGTGTCGAGCGCGGCACCCGACGAACAGCGGGCGAAGAGCGGGTCGTACTCGTCGGGGACCACGGAGGTCGCCGAGTCGATCACGTTGTTCTCGTCGCGCTTGGCGAAGTCGGAGCCGGCGGTCGCGAGCATGCCGAAGTCGGTGAGCAGCTGGCCATAGACGATCGAGCGGACATACGCCTTCTTGAGCGCGGTGCCCGACAGCTTCTTCGAGAACACGAACGTCAGCTCGTTGTAGCCGCCGCCGAGATCCTCGCGGTGCACGCCGAAGCCGAGCTCGGGCTCGATCTTCACGCCCTTGGCCTTGGCCGGCACCTTCGGCGAGCCCTCGACCGCCCAGAACGAGTGGGTCTCGCCCAGGTACTCCTCGCGGTCCTTGAGGTCCCGCAGATCGGTGAGCTTGATCAGCAGCTCCTCGTTGCTGCGGATCTCCTTGGCCCAGGCGAGGAAGGGCGCATCGACCGACTCCTCCCACGTGAGCGCGGGCGGCTCCTGCTGCCCGAGCTCCTGCTTGATCTGGCGCAGCACGCCACGGAACGGCTGATCCCCGGCGACGACGCGGCGCGCGTACATCCGCACGTTCATCCACTGCTCCCAGATCTGCAGTTTGTCCTCGACGTAGTGCTTGCGCATCGCCTCGACGGTGGGCTTCACGTCGGCCGGCAGCGCCTCGATCGCCGCCGCTGCGTCGTCGCCGTTGAAGAACTGCAGCAGCTTGAGCTGCCCGTACATGCGAAGGATCTGGTCCTTCTGATCGTCGCCGTAGCCGCGCATGACGCGGTGGATCTGGTCGGCGTAGTCGCGGCGCGCGTCGGTGCGGAACGCCCACGAGTCGGCCTCGGCGACGCCGGTGATGACTGCCCTGATCTTGTCGTCTTCGCTGAGCCCGGGGGCGAGCTTCACGATCGACGCGACGCCGGCCTGCACCTCGTAGTTGTAGGTGCCGGCGGTGCCGGTCTCGGTGACGGGCGGGACCGCCTGCAGCGTGTACAGCTTCTCGAGCAGGGGCATCAGGGCGTCGCGCGTCGGATGCGGCGGCAGTTGGGCGGCCGACAGATCGGTCTTCGGCACGTCCTTGCTCTCGATGTCCATCTGGCGCGCGAGCGCCTTCTCGCGGCTATCACAGGCCATCAGGACGGCGAGCGGGACCAGGGCGGCGAAGGCGAGGCGGGCGGGGCGCTGCGGTCTCATTCCGGGTACTCCACGGGCATCCGGTGGCGGTGTCGCGACGCGAGCTCGCGGACGGGACACGCGCACCACACGGGTGGTGAGGGATCTCAGGCGTGACGGTAGGTAAACGGGATTGGCCTGTCAAACCCGGGCGAGGCGGGCAGCCCGAGAGGGTGTCGAGCGCGCGAGGGGGCGGCAGCCTTGACCCCACGGGGCTTCCGGAGCATCTTACGTAACGTCAGGTTTGGCGTCACGTCAGGTTCGGCGCTCCGCCGCCGCGACGCCACCGACGAGGACACCCGCATGACTCCCGAGACGACGACCCCAACGCCCAACGAGACGCCCGACCAGATGCCGAATGCGACGCAGGGCGCCGGCACCGAACCCCAGGCCGAGGTCGCCGCCCCCGGCCCGCTCTCGCTGACCGACAACGCGGCCGAGAAGGTCCGCGAGATCCGCTCGCAGGAGAACATCGAGCCCCACTACGCGCTGCGCGTGAAGGTGATGGGTGGCGGCTGCTCCGGCTTCCAGTACGACCTCTACTTCGACGAGAAGGCCGAGGGCGACTACGAGTTCGAGAGCAACAGCGTGGGGCTCGTCTCCGATCAGATGAGCTTCATGTACCTGATGGGGACGAACATCGACTACGTCGAGGGCCTGCAGGGCGCGGGGTTCAAGTTCAACAACCCGAACTCGACCGGCTCGTGCGGCTGCGGCAGCTCGTTCTCGGTGTGATCGCGAAAGTGGGGCCGTAGTCGGCCGCGGCGGCGCTGGTCAGGCGCCGCCGGCGTGATCCTCACTCGACCTCCGCGATCGCTCCACCCGCCGCCTTCGACCGCTCGATGTACTTCGCGAACGCGGGCAACGCGATGGCGGCGAGCGCCCCGGCGATGGCGGCGGCACCGGGCGCCGCGCTGCCGGTGCGCTGACCCGCGCGCACGCGGTACGCCTCCACGCGGGGCGAGCTGGGATAGGCGGTGACGAGGGCGCCGTAAGCGGTGGCCGCATCGCGGGCGCCGGTCTGCACGTCGAAGCGGGCCTGCTGCGCGGCGCGACCCTCTTCGGTGATCGCGTCGCCGAAGCCGCGCGCGGCGAAGTGGAACACCGCGCCGTCCGCGGTGCTCGTCGCCCACAGCGACAGCGACGACAGCGGCGCTGCGGTCAGGAAGGCGGCGTCGAGGGCGTCCTTCGGCGCGATCTTGCCGGCGGTGGCGGGGACGCCCGCGATCGACGTCGCCAGCGTGTCCTTCACGCCCGGCGCATGCAGTCCGTCGAGCTCGGCGTGGATCACCATCGAGGCCCGCCCGGCGCGGAGATCGTCGGCGAGGCCGCCGGGCAGCGCGGCGTACAGCGCATCGGATGGCGCGCCGCCGGTCGCCTTCACGACGTCGGGGATCACCGCGGTGCCGGTGCCCATCGCGACAGCGGCCCACTGCTTGGTCACGAACGCGGTGACCTCGGACTGCATGCCGAGCTGCTCACGCAAGGTCGCGAGATCGCCGGCCGGCTCGACCTTGGCGCGCAGCACCTGCAGCGTGCCGCCGCTGCCGTCGTCGACGCTCTCGATCACGACCTCGACCTTCGAGCCGTCGGGGAGTTGCTTGGGCAGGCTGCCCTTGGCGAGGGCCGCCATGGGGATCAGGCCGGCGACCGGCGTGGGGTCATCGAGGCCGATGAGGGTGACGATGCCCGGCGCGGTGCCGATGCTGGCGACGAGGATCTCGCCGGAGAGCGCCCGCACGATGTTGGTGACCATCGCCGGCGCGGCCTTGGCCTTGCCCACCAGGGCGGCGGAATCGAGGCGACCCCACGCGAAGCTGCTGCCGGGGCTGACGAGCGCGAGGGCGGTGGCGGGGCCGGGGGCGTCCACCTCGACGAAGGGCAGGGCGCCGGGCGCGTTGACGTCGATCTGCAGGACGCCGCCGGTCGTGTGGATGCCGACGACGACGTCGCCTGCGCCCTCGGCGAAGGTGCTCAGCACATTGGCACCCTCGAGGGCGCCGTCGCCGAGCTTGGAGGCGATCGCGGCGCGCCAGGTGGTGGCGGTCTTGCCGGGTTGGTAGGCGGCGAGCACCGCGGCGTCTTCGGAGCACGCGACGAATCCGGCGACCTCGGGGAGCGCCTTGCAGGTGGTCGTGACCTCGTCGGGCTTGCTCGACATCGTGCGCGCGAGCTTGGGCAGGGCCTCGGGATCGTCGGCCGCCAACACGGTCACCGACTTGCCGTTGCGCTTGCCCGACACCACGAATCCGCGCTCGAGGTGCAGCCCGCCCGCGGCGAGCGTGGTCTGGATGGTGTCGAACTCCGTCAGCAACTTGCGCAGATCCGCCATGTCGTCCGGCTCGCTCGGATCGCGGGCGCCGTCGAGGATGCGGGTCCAGATGTCCTTGCCGCCGAGCACGATGCCGCCGAAGCCGTCGATGAACTCGTGGGGCGCGCGGACGACGATGTAGGTGTCGGCACCGGCCCCGATCAGATCGAGCAGCGGATCGAGGGCCGCGGGTGGGACCTGGGGCTTTGCTGCCGCGAGCGGGGGCGTCGTCGGGGCTGTGGGCGTCGCCGGGGTGCCAGCGGCCTCCGTGGGTGCGGCGGGATCCGTCTTCGGGCTCGGCGTCGCAGGAGCGGCGGGCCCCGCAGCGGCCGGCGTTGCGGGTGCGTCCTCGTTGCAGGCGGGGGCCAGTGCGAGCGACAGGACGAGGGCAGCCGAGATCGGTGTGCGGGTCACCGCGCTGGTGTACCGCAGGCGGTGGCGGCTGGAAACGTGCACCGTCCGGGGCACGCGGTGCGTGCGGCGGGTCACCCCACATGGGCGTTCGCCGGCTGCACGCCCGCGAGCTCCGCAAGCATTGCGTACGACTGCAGTCGATCGCGCTGGTGGTACGTCGACGTCACGATCATCAGCTCGTCGGCAGCGGTGGCCGCGACGAAGCGCTCGATGCCCGCGCGTACGGTCGCGGGCGCGCCCACGATCGCGTGGCGTAGCATGTGGGAGGCCTGAGCCTTGGCCACCGGATCCCACAGGGCATCGATGTCGTCGACCGGCGGAGCGAACGGGGCCGGCTGGCCGCGGCTGAGGGCAGCGAACGCCTGCTGCACCGTCGTGAAGATCCGCCGCGCCTGGGCATCGGTCGGGGCCACGACGACGTTGAGGCCCAGCATCGCATGGGGTCGCTCGAGCTGCGGCGAGGGCCGGAAGCGTGCGCGGTAGATCGCGAGCGCGTCGTCCATCGCATCGGGGGCGAAGTGCGACGCGAAGGCGAACGGCAGGCCGAGGGCCGCGGCGAGCTGGGCACCGAAGAGGCTCGAGCCGAGGATCCACAGCGGCACCTCGCTGCCCGCCCCCGGCGTGGCGACCAGCGCTTGTCCCGGCTGCGGCGCGCCGAGCAGCGCCTGCAGCTCCTGCACGTCCTGGGGAAACTCGTCGGCCCGCGAGGGTGCGCGCCGCAGGGCCCGCGCCGTGCGAGCGTCGCTGCCCGGCGCGCGACCCAGGCCGAGATCGATGCGCCCGGGATACAGCGCGGCGAGCGTGCCGAACTGCTCGGCGACCACCAGCGGCGAGTGGTTGGGCAGCATGATGCCGCCCGCGCCGACGCGGATCGTCGAGGTGCCCGCGGCGAGATAGCCGATCACCACGGCCGTCGCCGCGCTCGCGATCGAGGCCATGCCGTGGTGCTCCGCGACCCAGTGGCGGCGATAGCCGAGGCGCTCTGCGTGCTGCGCCAGCTCGAGGCTGTGGCGCAGCGCATCGCGGGGCGTCGAGCCGGCCGAGATCGGCGCGAGATCGAGGATGGAGAGCGGCGGGATCATGCGCAGGACGTCGAGGTGGACGGCGCAGTGCGACGGGCCGTTACCCCGCCGCATGTGCGGGTCAGAAGTGCCACACCAGAGGCCCGTGCCGCGCCATGGTTCGGGTGCGCGTGCGCCGGGACACGATCGCGTAGCGGATCACGCCGCCGATCGCGACTGCGCCACCTGTGATCAGCAGCGCGACGCCCGTGCTGCCTAGCGTGCGGACCTGTGCCCGGCGGTCGTCGTGGTCTTGCTCGGTGCTCGATCGATCACGGGCGCGTACGAAGGACGTGCCGAGAACGGCGCTGCCCGCGATCGCGATCGCGAGGCCCGAGCCGAGCAGCACGCCGCCCGTGACGTCGCGCTGCCACGGTGGCGGTGGCGGTGGCGATGGGGGCTGCGGCAGGGGGGGCACGGGATCGGGTGGTGGCGCGTCGGTGGGCGTACCGAGGATCTCGCGGCAGGCGTCGATCACCGACTGCGCGGCGTCACGGTCCGAGTCGGGCGGTGCGGTGGCGATGAACGCCTCGAACACGTCGATCGCGGCGCCACAGTTGCCGGCGCGCCGCAGGGCCTGCGCGCGCCCGAAGAGCAGGGCGGGATCGCCGGTCTGGGCGTGGGCCAGTTCGAACGCCGCGGCGGCGCCGACGAAGTCGCCGTCGCGGAACAATCGGGCGGCCCGCGTCGCGTCGTCTTCGCCCACGGCGACGGCGTGTGCCGTCGCGTCGTCCGGCACGTCGGGCACCGTCGTCGTCGTCGGCGGCGTGCTCATCGCGAGCGCCAGAGCGAAGGGGAGCGACACCTCGCCCGCAGTGCTAGCCCGGGCGCCGCGACGGTGGCAAGTACTCGTGGAGAACGTGTGGGACGACGCCTACCTGACCGCGGTGGGCGCCCAGCTCGGCTGGTGGCGCGAGGGCGAGCAGCCGAAGCTGGCGCAGGAGGAGTCGGGGGCGCGCCTCCGCAACCTCGAGGACCTGCTCGGCAAGTTGGAGGCCGCGGGCGCCACCGTGCGGCATTTCCTGGACGACGTGCGCCTTCCCGAGAGCGTTGGCGCTCCAGCCGAGCTCCGCGTCGTGGTTGGCAAGATCAGAGACGCCGGGTCGCGCGTGTTCGATGCTCTGGAGCGGCCGGGGCTGTGGCTCGCGTGTACGGCCGACTGGCCGGCCCCGCGCTCGGGCCTGCCGGACGACGCGCCGCGGCGGCGGGTGGAACTCTGGGTGATGGAGGTAGAGGTCCAAGAGCACGTTCGCGTCCACGGAGACCGTGGCCGAGTCCCAGATGGCCTGAAGCTCCTCCTGCGAGATCGGTAGGTACCAGCCGTAGCGGCGTCGCATCGCCGCCCGCCAGCGTACCACGTCGTCGAGGCTGGCGGCCATGCACAGCCGCGCTCGAACAACTTCTGCCGCCGAGCCGTGGCCAGCCCGCGGGCCACCGGCGCCGGGCATCTCGTCCCGGCGGTTCGACGACGAGCCGCGGGCACCGGACGACGACGCCGCCCCAGCCACGGACGTCGAGTATCGTAGGGCGCGCGCGACGGCACGTGGTACGCTGATCGAGCTGTCGATGACGACCGCGCCCGGCCACCTTCCGCGCCGCCCGAGGGCCGAAACGATGTCGATCGACGATCTCGTCGCGTCGGCGATCGACGAGCGACGGATCCGCGTGCCGAGCTTCCAGCGCCGGCTGCGCTGGGTCGACGAGGACATGTGCAATCTGCTGGACAGCATCTACCGCGGCTATCCCATCGGCAGCCTGCTGCTTTGGGAGAAGCGCGGGCCGGCTGGAAAAGTCGCGCTCGGGCGCTGGCGTCTCGACGCCCCCTCTCGTGACGATGCGTGGTTCGTCGTCGACGGTCAGCAGCGGATCACGGCGCTAGCCAACACCCTGCGTCGTGCGGACGACGAGCAGGACGACGCCTCGCCGATCTACTTCGACCTCGCTGCGCAGAAGTTCGTCATCTCGCACAACGCCGCGACCAAGCAGTCTTGGCTTCCGGCTACGAAGTTGCTCGACGCAGTCACGCTCAATGCATGGCTCATCGAGCGGTTCCCCGACAGGCCAGATGTCCAGCGAGTGGCGCTCGATGTCGGTAGTCGGATACGCGAGTACAAAGTGCCGATCTACGTCGTGCAGAGCGACGACGAGGGCGTGCTGCGCGAGATCTTCCGCCGCGCGAACAAGCACGGGGCCGAGATGACGCAAGCCGAGGTATTCGACGCGCTCGTCGGCAGCACCGGCTCGTCCCCACAGCGACTCGATCAGCTCGCGGACGATCTCGCG
>JBBQJI010000055.1:0-45306 GCA_038325765.1 Nannocystales bacterium | reverse complement strand
CATCGGCGTCATCGTTCTTCGCTGACACCAACCGGCCGACGCGATCGTAGGCGAAGCGCTCCGTGCCGCCCTCCGCATAGCCCGTCTCGACCAGCTCGCCCGCGCCGTCGTACGCGTGCGTCACCTTCACGTCGCCGGGCCGGTGCTCACGCACAACTCGGCCGGCCGGATCTCGCTCGACCCTCGTGGTCACGCCGCCGATGCCGTGCTCGACCCGCACGCGCCCCACCAGGTCACGCTCGAAGCGGTGCTCTTGCCCGCGCTCGTCGACCACCGCGGTCACGCGACCCTCGGTGTCGTACCGCCACTGCACCGTCGTGCCGCCCACCGTCCGCGACGCCAGCCAGCCCATGCCCGTGTACATCTGGCTGATGTCCCGTAGCCGATCGCGCGCGCGCACGATCCGGCCCTCGCCGTCGCGCACGACCTCGCGCACGTTCCCGTCGGGCTCGTCGATCCGCACCACCCGGCCCAGCGCGTCGTACTGCCGCCGCGCCACGTTGCCCTTCGCGTCGGTCTGCGCCACCACACGCCCGGTCGCGTCGTACTGCCACCGCACCACGCCGCCGTCCGCAGCCGTCAGCGCCACCAGCTCGTGCGCGCCGCCGTACTCCAGCGTGGTGCGCTGCCCCGTGGGATCGATGATCGCCGACAGATCGCCCTGCTCCCACACGTACACCGTCGTGTGACCCAGCGGATCCACCCGCGCCACCACACGCCCCGCGCCGTCATACCGCCACGCCCACGTCGCGCCGGTCGGATCCACCAGCTCGATCGGCCGATCCTGTGCGTCGTACCGCACCTTCGTGACCCGTGGCCCCGCGTCGCCTTTGGGCTCGACCGTCATCACACGGTTCCCGCGCTCGTCGTACTGGTACCGCGTGGCCGCGCCGCTCTCGTCGATCTCCGCCGCCAGCCACGTCGTCGGATCGTACTCCCGACGCACGCTGGTGCCGTCGGCCTGCAGGATCTCGATCACCATCCCCAGGCCGTCCATCTGGTACCGCGTGATCTCGCCCAGCGAGTTCGTCACGAGCGTCGCCAGCGCGGCGCGGTCGTAGTCGATGACGTGATCGTAGATCCCGTCGTCGCCCCACGTCCGCACGCACCGGGCGAAGCGATCGCGGCCGTCGTACACGAAGTAGAACGACAGCCCCTCGCGATCGCGCTCGCGCACCAGCAGGTGATCGTCGTACTCGAAGCGCCACGACTTGCCGCAGGCGTCGACGACCTCCACCAGATCCCCCGCGCCGTCGTAGCGGTACTCGGCGTGCTGTCGCAGGCCCCGGCCGTCGGCCGACGGCGCCCACAACCGCCGCAGACGCCCCGCGGTGTCGTTCTCGAGCTCGAGCGTCCGCCCAGCCGAGTCCACGATGCGGACCAGCCGTGCCCGATCATCGTAGTGCAGCGCGATCGTGTGGCCGGCCGCGTCGCGGATGCCCACCAACCGCGACCGCCCGCGATCCCGCTCGACCGGCGACTCCCCGGGGATCGGCGCGAACACCCGCACGCGGCCGTCGGGATCTTCGATCTCCCACCGCAGATCGCCGAAGCTCGAAAGCGTGCAGCGATCGACCGGGTGCCACATCCGATCGCCACGCCGCGCAACGCCGTCTTGCAGCCCACCCGTGCGGAACTCGAGTTCGCGCCCGTCGCCGCCCTGCGCGACCACACAGCCGCGCTCGATCCACACGCTCTGATCAAACGTGTGCGACCACCCGTAGCCCAGCGGCCCAGGCCGCGCGCTCCAGTTGCTGTCGTAATCGCGCTCGAGTTCCAGCGGGATCGGCCCAGGCAGCGACAGATCGACCGCGCTGGTGCTCACCGTGCCGCTCGCGACATTCACCGGATGCCCGGTGAAGAAGCACGCGCTCTTGTGCGCCAGCCGCCGCAGCCGCGGCCAGCTGTCCGGGATCACCTTGTCGACGGCCTTGTGCAGCTTGCCCGCCGTCCACGTGTTGCGCAGCGCTCGCTTCCCGAGCATGCCGATCGCCATGCCCATGTCGATCGCAGGCGGGCCGCCGATCAGCGTGACCGCCGGGCCACCCGAGGTCGGCACCACCGCCGAGGTCGGCAGACGCACGGGCTCCGAGCACGACAGCGCGATCTCGCCGGCCCGCACCGCGTTGGCGCCGCGCACGAGCACCGTCTTGGACCCGACGAGCAGCTCCGCGTCGCTCTCGGGGATCCCCTTCACGAACGCCGTGCCCGGCGGGATGAAGATGTGCTTCACCGGCATGCTCGCCGCGTCGCCCGTGACCGTCGACATCCGGCCGCCGATCAGCACCGGCCCCGCCGGCTCGACCGGCTGGCCCATCGCCATCGCCATCAGCGCGCCGGTGATCTCGCCGACGATGTACCCGACCGGATCGAACACCACGCTGCAGTGCGGGTGGGGAAACGGCGTCGGCGTGGGCGCCGGCATCGGCACCAGCTCGAAGTGCAGATCGACGCCGACGACGAGGTCGAGCCATGTGCTCGCGAGTGACATCAGACCACGCTCCCTGGTTCGTCGCGGCGCACCACTGTGTCGTCGTCCACCACCGCGCGGCCCTGCAGCGCGGCCAGCTCGTCCCGCGAGAGGATGCGGCTCGCGTCGTCGCCCAGCGAGTGATCCACGGCGCGCTGCAGCGACTGGATCTCGTCGCGCGTCCAGCTGCGCGCGCCCGACTCGGGCGGCGCCGGCGAGCTGGCGACGCCGCGCATGTGCAGCCGCGCGATCTGATCGAGCGTGAGCATCCCGGTGCCCTCGTCGAACGGCACGAACGCCGGGGCGCTCGCCGCGGGTGACGGGGCCGGTGCGCCCGCGGCCACGGCCCCAGCCGGATCCGGCGCAGCACCGGCATTCGCCGGCACAGCGGGATTCGCCGCAGGGGGGCTCGCCGCAGCCGGACTTGCCGGCACAGCCGGACTCGCAGGCGCCGCGGCCATCACCGGCGGCGGCACCGTGGCGGTCGCCACATCGGGCGGCGCACCGTCGGAGAACTGCACCGCCTGCGCCTCGAGCTCATCCGCCCGACCATGCATCCCGCGCTTGCGACACAGATCGGCAAGCGACCGCGCAGCCACGGCCGCGCTCGACCGTCCGACCTCGCGAGGCGCCGCCGCAGCCAAGCCCACCGCCTTCGCGAAGAACGTGATCGCCTGCGGCTCCATGCGCAGCTCGAGCGCCGCCTGCCCGGCGAGTCGATTGGCCTCGATCGCGAGCATCGGGCTCCCGCTCTTCTGGGCCGCCAGCGCAGCGTCGGCATAGGCCACCAGTGCCGTGTGCCGCTCGCCCCGGATCGTCCGCGTCGCCGCGAGCCCGAAGCCCGCGGTGGTCGCCTTGTCGTCCATGCCGTGCTGCTTCGCGGTGTCGATCGCCCGCAGGAACGTGACCTCGGCCTCGCGCGTGGCACCGGCGCCCACGAGGTGGGCACCGAGCGCGAGCTCCATCGTCACCGCGTCGCCCGTCCAACCCGCTTGGGTGGCGAGATCACGGGCGTCGCGCTGCGCGGTGACGGCCTCGGCACCGCGACCGCGTGACGACGCCAGCGCGGCGGCGAGCGACAACCGACCGATCTCGCGGCGACGCAGACCATCGGCGTCGGGCACCCGCACCGGCACGTCGGGGCGCGCAGGCGGCGTGACGCCGCGGGGACTCGCCGGCGGTCGATCGTCGACCAGCGCCGCGAGCTCGGCGTCGGACGCAGCCTCAGGCAACCGCGTGTCGACCTGCTGCGCGCGAGCACCGAGCGTCGCGACGAGCGGTCCCAGCGCGTCACCGTCGGTCTCGATCACGATCCACCGCACCGCCCCGAGCTCGCGACGCCCCACGAGCATCGCCACGGACTCGCGGAACACCACCGGCGCGTCGATGTGTGCGCACGCCAGCACCACCATCAGACCCTCGGTGCCCGGCGGCGGCGCCTGCAGCAGCTGCTGCAGCTGCAGCGCGAAGACCAGCCGCTCGTCGCGGCCCACCGGCGCGTCGGGCAACGCGGCGATGGTCGCGGGGGCCCCATCACAGCGGCGCTCGTGTTGCACGCGGGCGAACTCGGCCCGCTGCGACCACGCCGGCAGGGCAGCGGTGTGCGCGTGCTGCAACGCGACGAACGGAGCGCGGCTGGTCGGCCGGTGCTCTTGCGCCATCACCACCGCGAGCACCTGACGGTGCAGCTCGGCCGACGCGAGCACCTGCAGCAGCCTGCAGCCGTCGTCCCGCAGAAACCGCGCCACGGCGGTCACCAGCGCCTCGATGCTGTCGTTGTGCGCCGACATGATCAGTTGATCTTCACCATCGGCGCGACCACGCTCACCGCCGCAGCGGCGGTGACGTCGACCTTGGTGCCGTCGAGCGCTGCGCCCGACGGGCCCAACTTCAGCGAGCCGCCGCCGCCGGTGCACGAGGCCTCGAGGCCCTCCATCGCCGCGTTGGCGTCGAGGACCAGCTTGGCACCCTGACCCGCCGTCGCCGTGATGGTCGCCGCGTTGAGCGTGGCGTCGGCGGTGAGCTCGAGCACCGAGCCCAACCCCGCGCCGACCGTCGCGGTGTCGGACAGCGTGATGTGACTACCGGCATTGGACATGAGCGCCGTCTGCACGCCGTCCATCTGCAGCGAGGCGCCCGTGGCCGCGTTGACCATCACCGTGCTGCTCAGGCGCATCAGCGAGCCCCGACCCGCCATCACCAAGGCGGCCTCGTCGAGGCGTTGCATCGTGCCGGCACCAGCCTGGAACTGGATCGTCTGCCCGTCCATCACGATCGTGCTCCCGCCCACGCGGAACTCGATGCGTTCGGCGGCCTCGATGAGCACGGTGCCGACGTCCGTCACCTTCACCTCGACGGCGCCCTTGACGGTCACCTGGCTGCCCGCAAGACCCTCGGTGCCGCCACCGTCGATCGCGAGGGTGTGGTTGCCCTTGATCGTCGTGTGTCGATCGCCCTCCACCGCGAGCGTCTGGTCGTTGCCGATCTGCACGGACTGATCCGCGCCGACGCTGCGGCTCTCGTTGTGGAGCACCTGGGTCCGCAGGTTGCGCTGTGCCCGGACGTAGACCTCCTCGGCACCGGCGGCATCCTCGAAGGTGAGCTCGTTGTAACCGTCTCCGCCCGGCGAGCTCTGGGTGCGGATCGTGGATTTGGTGCGCTCGTCGGGGAGCGAGTACGGCGTCTGATTGGCGTTGTTATAGACCGTTCCCACGCACAGCGGTCGCTCGGGATCGCCGTCGAGGAACGCGACGAGGACCTCCATCCCCACCCGCGGGATGAACACCGTGCCCCAGCCCGCGCCGGCCCACATCTGCGCGACGCGGAGCCGACACGACGACAGCTCGGGATCACTCCCCGAGCGGTCCCAGTGCATCCGCACCGTGATGGTGCCGTAATCACCCACGCCGATCTCCTCGCCCGCGGGCGAGGTCACGATCGCCGTGTGCAGGCTGTGGATCCGCGGCCGCGGGATCGTGCGCTGCGGCCGGTGCGGGACGCCGAGGAACTGGCATTCGAACGTGTTGGTGTAGTTCTGCCCGCCGTGCCCGCCGGCGCCGCTGCCGAGCTCCACCTCGGGACAGTCGCCGTGGTGGAGCACCGCCAATATCAGCAGACCATCGGCGCCCTCGCGGCCGAAGTCGAACAGGAAGTGGTGGCCGACCGCCATGGCGGTCACGTTGCTGCTGCCCCGGATGACGACATCCCGGCTCGCCATGCGCTCGTGCTCGCTTCTCGCCGAGGCCTTGGTGAGGGCGTAGATCTCGGTCTGCGTCTGCATCTCATCGGGGCTGTCGAGGCGACGCGGATCGGCGAGCTCCGAGTGCGGCCCTGGGGCATCTTCGGGGTGCACGCCCTCGAAATGGGCGGCATGCAGGATCCACTTCCAGTTGCGTTCGACGACCGAGGGGCTCGCCTGGCGCCGCACCATCGTGATCGACTGGATGCTCTCGGCGTCGGCCTCTTCGAAGTGATCGGGGACGAAGGGGATCTCGGGCTCCTCGGTCGCGATCGCGGGGTAGCCGCGCGCCGCTTCGACCAGGTGCATCACCGTGCGCTCCCCGCTGAAATCGAGGTACCACGCGATGCCCTCGTCTTGGAGCTGCCGCATCGCGAAATCGAGGTCGCTCTCGCCGTACTGCACGCAGTACTCGCGGCTCGCTCGCTCACGATCGAGCACGACCTCGAAATCGCAATCGGCGATCGGCCCCAGCATCTCCTTGGCGATGTCGACCACCGCCGTGCGCTGGAAGATGCGGTAGTGGACACCGCGGCGCGCCCGGGCCAGCAACGGCTCGAACCGCACCCGCGCGTGGGTCTCGCCCGACGCCACCGAGACCGTCTCGACCCGCGTCAGCTCGCCCACGAACGTCCGCGCCGCGCCATCGCGCTCGATCGTCACCCTCGCCGCGACCCCGAGCACGTCCTCGGGCACGACCACCGCCGAGGTCAGGAGCCGCAGTTCCACGCACAGCGGCTGGCTCAGCCGCTCCTCCACCACGATCGCCCGTACACGCCATTCGAAGTCGGCGCACTCGAAGTGGTAGATGACGGGGGTGATCGCGTCGGTGGAGCTCATGGGGGTTCGTGAGGTGCCGAGGGTGGGGGGCGGACGCGCAGCATCATCGGCCACATCGGGTCGGCGTTGCGCGACAATCGTGTAGGATCGCGATGGCTGCGCGTCGCCACGCCGGCTCGTGCCGTCCCATCGACGTCCCACACCGCGCCGGGCAGCGTGCGATCGGCCGTCTGGGGCCACCCCTGCCATGGTCGTCGACGACAGACCGGACGCCGCCGCGGCGCAGCACCTGCTGACGACGACCTCGGGCCAGCTGCGCGTCGATGAGATCCGCGAGCCTCGACTCGTGCACGCGACCGTGCACCCCCCCCCAGCCCCAGTTTCACCCCGCACCATCCCGTGGCCGGAGCCACCGCTTCTCACGAAAGTAACTCCGCGACAGCGCAGAAACCTCGCCCGACAGCGCCCACAGCACCACCAAGTTCGGCAATACCGCGATCCCCAGCATCGCGTCCCCCAGCGTCCACGCCAGCGACAGCGGCAAGACCGCGCCCACGAAGTGCATCCCGACGTACACCACCCGGTACGGCGCGACCGCCCGCGGTCCGAACACGAAGTTCGCGCAGCGCTCCCCGTAGTAGCACCACGAGATCGCGGTCGAGATGCCGAACAGGACCACCGCGATGAGCACCAGGTGATGCCCCACGTCGAACAACGGCGCGAGGCCGAGGCGGAACGCGAGCATGGTCAGCGGCGCGCCGCTCTCCGCCGCATCGGCGTACAACCGCTGCGAGCTGCCATCGGCCGCGATCACCGTCTTCGCCGTCGCATCGATCACCCCGGAAAACGGCACCGTCTGCGCCTCGTCGACGTGCAACCGCTCGACCGGCGCGTCGTGCCAGGCGAGCTCGATCTCGCCGACGACCACGCCCTCCTCGACGCGCACGCTCGACGCCGGCGGCGGCACGGCCCGCGGCACGCCCTCGCCATCGCGCACCACCCAGCCAGAATCGCCTGAACCCACCGTGATCTCGGTGGCGTGCCGGCCATGCCACACCCCCGTCATGATCACGACCAACCCGGTCATCGTGCAGATGATGATCGTGTCGATGAACGGCTCGAGCAGCGCCACGCTGCCCTCGGAGCACGGCTCATCCGTCTTCGCAGCCGCATGCGCGATCGGGGCCGAGCCCTGCCCCGCCTCGTTGGAGAACAGGCCGCGACGCACGCCCCACATCATCGTCACCATCACCGCACCGGCGCCCGTACCCGCGACGCCCGCGGTCGGATCGAACGCCTCGGTGAACACCAGCCCGAGCGCCGGGCCGATCTTCTCCAGGTTCATCCCCAAGATGGTCACGGCCGCGCCCACGTAGAGCAGCGCCATCGCCGGCGCCAGCACGGCGGCGACCTTCGCGATGCGTCCGATCCCACCGAGCACCACGGCGCCGACGATCGCGGCGGTGACCAGCCCGACCTGCCAGTGCGCGACGCCGCTGACCGTCGCCACCGTGTCGGCGATCGTGTTCGCCTGCACCCCGTTGCCGGTCAGCATCGCGGTGGTCCCCAGCAGCGCCGCGAACACATACGCCATCGGCCGGAACGCCCGCGGCATCCCCCGGGCGATCGCGTACATCGGCCCGCCCGACACCCCCGGACCGCCCACGCCGGTGCCGACCTCGCGGTGGTGCAGCGCCATCACCACCTCGGCGTACTTGGTCGCCATCCCCAACAGCGCCGTGATCCACATCCAGAACAGCGCCCCCGGCCCGCCCCAGTGGATCGCGATCGCGACGCCACCGATGTTGCCGATCCCGACCGTCGCCGACAATGCGGTCGACAGCGCCTGGAAGTGCGAGACCTCGCCAGGATGATCGGGATCGTCGTAGCGTCCGCTGGTCACGGCGATGCCATGGCCGAAACGCCGCACCTGCACGAAACCCAGGCGCAGCGTGAGGAACAGCCCCGTCCCGAGCAGCGCCAACACCAAAAACGGGATGACCTCGCCGTCGACCGGGATCCCGGTTTTCCACACCCAGTGTTCGAGGGTTTGGATTGCGACGCGCAGAGTCTCCATCGGCGCCGGGCATGGTACACCGGCCGTGTCCATGCACGGTCTGCCGTCTCGTCTCGCCATCGTCGCACTGGTCACCGCGCTGCTGCCGGGCTGCACACGCCGCAGCGAAGCGAGCCGCGCGCCTGCGGACGATCGTGTGCCCGCACGCACAGGTGATGTCGGCGACGAGCCCGGACTGCGCCTGCAGGCGGAGTCGGCCGCGCCCGCCAAGGCCGACGAGCCGCCCCAGTGGAGCGTCGAAGCGCCCGGCGGCCCCGCCAAGACCGTCACCATCGACACCGACGAGGGCACCTGGACGAGCGTGGATCTCAGCCCCGACGGCAACACCGTCGTGTTCGATCTGCTCGGGGATCTCTACACGGTCCCCATCGCGGGCGGCGCGGCGAAGTCGCTCACCTCGGGCATCGCATGGGACATGCAGCCGCGGTTCTCACCCGATGGCGAACACATCGCGTTCACCAGCGATCGCGACGGCGCCGACAACATCTGGATCGTGCCGGCATCCGGCGGCGATCCCAGGCAGGTCAGCCGCGAGGACTTTCGCCTGCTCAACTCGCCGACGTGGAGCCCCGATGGCAAGTTCATCGCGGCGCGCAAGCACTTCACCGCCGAGCGCAGCCTGGGCTCGGGCGAGATCTGGCTGTTCCACGCGTCGGGCGGCAAGGGCGTGCAGCTCACCGAGAAGCCCAACGACCAAAAAGACGTCGGCGAGCCCGCGTTCTCACCCGACGGTCGCTACGTCTACTACAGCCAGGACACCACGCCCGGGCCGGTGTTCGAGTACAACAAGGACCCGCACGCGGGCATCTACACCATCTTCCGCCTCGATCGCGAAGAGGGCCGCACCGAGGCCTTCGTCGGCGGTCCCGGTGGCGCGGTGCGACCGACGCCCTCACACGACGGCAAGACGCTCGCGTATGTGCGTCGCATCGGGCTGCGCACGGCGCTGGTCCTGCACGACATCCGCAGCGGCACCGAGCGCGTCGTCGAGTACGGTCTCGATCGCGACATGCAGGAGACGTGGGCGATCCACGGCGTCTACCCCACGATGGCGTGGACGCCGAAGGACGACGCGATCGTCTATTGGGCCGGGGGCAAGATCCGCAGGCTCGAGGTCGCCTCGGCCAAGTCCTCGGTGATCCCGTTTCGCGTCCGCGACGCGCGGGTCGTCCGCGAGGCGCTGCGGTTCCCGATCGAAGTCCACCCGGCGAAGTTCCACACCAAGATGCTGCGCGACGTCGAGGTCGCGCCCGACGGCAAGGCGGTCGTGTACCAGGCGCTCGGCCATCTGTGGATCCGCGAGCTCCCCGAGGGCCGACCGCGGCGCGTCACCACCGATCGCGACGTATTCGAGTTCGAGCCGTCGTTCTCCCACGACGGCCGCTCGATCGTGTACGTGGCGTGGACCGACGCCGGCCTCGCCACGGTGCGCGTCGTGCCGCGTGGCGGTGGACGGGGTCGCGTCGTCAGCCGCGAGCCCGGGCACTGGGGCGAGCCAGTCTTCTCGCCCGATGGCAAGATCATCGTCGCCCGCCGCAGCGGCGGCGGCGGCGTGGTGTCCGAGCGCCACTCGCGGGATCAGGGGCTGTGGGCCATGGACGCCCGCGGCACCGCGGCGGCCACATTGGTCAGCCGCGACGGCCACGCGCCGCACTTCGGGCAAGGTGGCGATCGCGTGTACTTCTCGAGCACAGAGCGCGGTCCCGACGGCGCCAAGCTGCTGCTGCGCTCGGTGACACTCACACGCGCCGATCCGCGCACGCACCTGCGCGGTGAGTCGGCGACCTCGTATCGCGTGGCGCCCGACGGCCGCTGGGTCGCGTTCACCGAGGGCTACAACGCCCACGTGATGCCGATGCCGCCGACCGGCGCCAAGCCCATCGACGTCGCCGCCAAGGGCGAGGCGCTGCCGGTGGGCCGCGTCAGCAAGGACGCGGGCGAGTACGTCCACTGGTCGGGCGACGGCAAGGCGCTGCACTGGTCGCTCGGCCCCGAGCTGTTCACCCGCAGCTTGGTCGACACGTTCGCGTTCCTCGACGGCGCACCGGCGACCCTGCCCGAGCCGCCCGCCCGCGGCCGCGACATCGGCTTCGACGTCGACGCCGATCTGCCGCGCGGCCAGATCGCGCTGGTCGGCGGCAAGGTCGTGACGATGAAGGGCGACGAGGTGATCGACGACGCGACGATCGTGATCGACGGCAACCGCATCGCGGCGGTCGGCCCCCGGGCCCAGGTCACGATCCCCAAGGGCGCGAAGCAGTTCGACATCCGCGGCACCACGGTGATCCCGGGGCTCGTCGACGTCCACGCCCACGGGCCGCAGGGCCACGGTGGCGTCACGCCGCAGCACAACTGGCTGCACTACGCGACGCTCGCCTTCGGCGTCACCACGGTCCACGACCCGTCGAACGACACCGCCGAGATCTTCGCTGCCGCCGAGCTCGCGCGCACGGGCGCCATCGTGGCGCCGCGGATCTTCTCGACCGGAACGATCCTCTACGGCGCCAAGGCGTCGGTGCGCGCCATCGTCGACAGCCTCGACGACGCCCGCGCCCACCTGCGCCGCATGAAGGCCGTCGGCGCTTTCAGCGTGAAGAGCTACAATCAGCCCCGCCGCAACCAGCGCCAGCAGATCGTCGCGGCGGCGCGCGAGCTCGAGATGATGGTCGTCCCCGAGGGCGGCTCGCTGTTCCAGCACAACATGACGATGGTCGTCGACGGCCACACCGGCATCGAGCATGCGGTACCCGTGGCCCGCGGCTACGCCGACGTCTTGCAGCTGTGGTCGGGCACCGAGGTCGGCTACACGCCGACGATCGGGGTCGGCTACGGCGGCATCTGGGCCGAGAACTACTGGTACGCCCACACCAACGTGTTCGAGCACCCGCGGCTGCGCACGTTCGTGCCGCCCGACGCGATCGAGCCGGTGGCGCGCAGGCGCATGCTCGCGAGCCGCGGCGACTGGAACCACTTCGCCATCGCCGCGCTGTGCAAGCAGCTCCTCTCTCGCGGCGTCGACATCCAGCTCGGCGCCCACGGCCAGCGCGAGGGCCTGGGCGCCCACTGGGAGCTGTGGAGTTTCGTGCAAGGCGGCATGACGCCGCACGAGGCCCTGCGCGCGGGCACGCTCGCCGGTGCGCACTACCTCGGGCTCGATCGCGACATCGGCTCGATCGAGGTCGGCAAGCTCGCGGACATCGCGGTCATCGACGGCGACGTGCTCACGGACATCCGCGCGAGCGAGAACGTGCGCTACACCGTCATCAACGGCCGGCTGTTCGAGGCCGCGACGATGGACGAACTCGCACCGCGCACACGCCCACGCCCGCTTTTCCATTGGCAGAGCAGCCCGGCTCGCGGCGGCCAGACCACCGGCCAAACCACCGGCCGAGCCGGGGCCCACACGCACGGCCGGCACTGACGCCGCGCGATCCATCCCCGCCAAGGTCGTCGACGGCGTCGGGGCCCGGCGCCATTGTGGCGACGCTCGCCCCGTGAGCCGCCCCGATGATTCACGCACGCGCGTGTGGTCGACGACGCCCGATGCCGGGGGCCATCGGCCCCGAACCCACGCCCGCAGAAAAGCTGAGCCGTTTGCGGGCACTCGCACGACCTTCTCCGCAGCCGCGCTGGGAGTCACGAATGCGTCGAACACCTTTCGATCTCAGCTGCCCTACCCGGTGGCGCCGCGGACCGCATCTGACAGCGCTGCTGCTGCTGCTGCTGCCGCTGGCCGCCTGTGGCGACTGCGGCGGCGCGTCCGGGGGCGACGCAGCGGGCACCGAGACCGACTCCGGTGGTGCCGCGTCGGACTCGAGCGGGACCCCCTGCGTCGACGACGGAGGTGATTCCGCGGACACCGACGGTCCCGGCGATGCGCCGCTCGACGACCAGCTCACCCCGCTGCGGCTGCTTCGGCGCGCCAGCATCGCGCTGCTGGGGGTCCCGCCCACTGCCGGCGACATGGCGGCGCTTCTCGATGCCGGCGACACCGCGGGCCAGTTCGCGTACGTCGACGCCTTCGTCGACGAAGCGATGGATGATCCGCGGTTCTACGAGACGAGCTTCGAGCTCGCGCGGACGTGGCTCGACGTGCGACTGGTCGCACGCGACGCGGATGCCCCCGAGTACGGGCCCAAGCAGCAGCGTGTGCTGACCACGTGTGACGGGGACACCGCGCACGCCGGCAGCCTGTACTACTACCGCGACGACGCGGGCGCCTGCGATGTCGACTCGCCCGCAGTCCAGCTCGAGCCGTGGTGGGCGCCGGGCACGATGGTGACGTTGGTCGGCAGCGCGGCGAACACCACCGACGAGGGGGTCGGCGCAGCCAACGGCAACCCCATCGACATCACCTGCGACTTCCGCCCGGAGGGCACCTGCGGCTGCGGTCCGAACGCCTCGGGCTGCTGGTTCGATCCGGGCACCTATCCCGGCTGGGCGGCGTTCATGCCAGGCAACCCCGACGGCCAACGTCGACTCCTCGCCGAGGAGCCCGCGCGGCTCTTCGCGCACCTTGTGTGGCATGATCGGCCGGCGACCGATCTGATCTTGTCTTCGTACTCGGTCGGGCCCACCGAGGTTCAAGTCGCGTACGTGATGCAGGGCATCGAGGGCGGCGCGCTGGAGCTGGCCGCCGACGACGCGTGGTGGCGACCCTCGCGGTACGCGAATGCGCCGGTCGATCCGTTGCACGAACCCGGCGACGCCCGGGCGTGGCGGGAGTTCACCGTCGCCGAGCGAAATCCGTTCTTCCTCGCCGATCGCGACTACACCTTCGATCCGCGCCAGGATCCGGGACCGTCTTCGGGCATCCCCTCGGCCGGCATGCTCACCTCGATCGGCTTTCTCGCGGCCTATCCGCGCGAGCGCCTGCGGGCCTCGCGTGCGCTCGAGGCCCTGGCCTGCGAGCAGTTGCTGCCGCCGAGCAGCGACGTCGAGTTCAACCCATACGTCGACGATCCGGGGCGCGAGGGGCCGTGTCAGCACTGCCACACGCGGATCGACCCGGCCGCGATCCACTTCAAGCGCTTCGCCAAGGCGGGCGCCGCCTTCGAGGGGTGGGGCGCGGTGTACTACATGCCGGGGGTCGGCGAGCGCTGGCAGTTCGATCCGATCTGGCGCGAGGGCAATTGGCCCTACACCGGCGAACCGTTCGCGCAGTGGAACAAGTGGTACCGCCCGGGTTCGATGATGACGCCGGCCACCGAGGCCGAGGCCGCGGCCAACCCCAACGCGCTGTTCCTCGACTTCCTTCCCGCCGATCAGACCTTGCTCGGCGAGGTCAGCGACGGCACCGTCGGACCGCTGGGCTTCGCCAAGATGATCGTCGCCGCGGGCGCGTTCGACCGCTGCGTGGTGCGGCGTCTGCATCAGCGCGTGCTCGGTCGTGACATCGACCCCGCGATCGAATCGGGCTACCTCGACACGCTGACCGACTCGTTCGTCGAGGGCGGCCGGATCGTGCGGCCGTTCATCAAGGAACTCACGTTGGGTGACTCGTTTCGGAGGGGGCGATGAGCATGCTCGGTGCACCAATCCGCTGGACTTGTTTCGGGCTGCTCGCGCTGGCGATCCCCGGCGGTTGCGACGGGGGTGACGAGCCGTCGCCCGCGGAGGCGCGCTGCGGCAGCGGCCCGTCGGCCGACGAACGCGCGCAGAACCAGGTGATCTTCGACGGACTGCGCGGCAGCTGCGAGGGCTGCCACCTGATCGGCGCGCGCGGCTACTTCGCGTCGATCGAGGCCTTCGAGGCGCTCGTCGCCTACAACCCAGCGATGGTGAAGCCGGGGGCGCCGGAGGACAGCCAGCTGGTTCGACTGCTCGAGGGCGATGGCAGCGGGCCGTTCGTGCAGATGCCGCCGGGCGGAGCCACCTATTCCGCGCTGGTCGAGGAGGGCAGAGCGACGCTGTCGATGGCCGAGATCCGCGATTGGGTCGAGCAGCTCGGTGACCACGCCGTCGACCCGAACCCCTCGGCTGTGGCGCCGCGCGTGACCCGACTGGCCGCGGCCGACGTCCAGCGCGCGCTCTACCAGCAGCTGGGCCTCTCGGACGCCGACTTCTTCATCCCGGCCTCGAACTACGGCATCCCCCACAAGAGCACCGGGCAGAACGACGAGAAATATCCGCTGTCGTCGCTCGACGCGATCCCGCCGCCGTTCGAGGACCTCCCCGCCGAGCGGTTCGCGTCGCTCGGTGGCGGCTCGGCGCTGGAGCAGCGCCGCACCGACGGATCGGTCTTGCCGGGTTTCGCCGGATCGCTGGCCCAGATCGCGCAGCGCTGGTGCGCGCTGGCGATCGACAAGCCCGGCAATGCCGCGTTGGTGCCCGAGGGCACCTCGGTCACCGCGGGCGGCGATGATCCTGGCGCGGTGAAGGCGACGATCCGCGGGTGGTTCCTCCACTTCCACAGCGTCGCGGCCACCGACGCGGAGGTCGACCACGTCTTCGACACACTGTTCGTCCCGCTCGAGGTCGACTCCGACACCCGAACTGCCTACGTCGGGGTGTGTTCCTACTTCGTCCGTCACCCCGACTGGGTCTTTTACTGAAGCGCCGAGGCACCGATGAAGACCAGCCGCAGACAACTCCTCCTCGCGTCGCTCGGCGCCACCCAACTCGCGCTGCTCGAGGGCTTTGGCATGCGCTCGGCCAAGGCCGGTCCCATCCCCGGCGGTCCGACCAAGCTGCTGTGCATCTGGCTCGACGGCGGCTGCAACTGGGAGCACATCTTCACGCCGCTGTCGGGTGCCGGGATCGATCGGTTCATCCGGCCGCCCGAGGGCGGTCAGCACCCGTTCGGCTACGATCGCGCCCAAGTCCGCAACTTCGACGGCAGCGAGGCCGAGCTGTCCACGAGCCCGGTGCGCAAGCTGTGTGGGCCGGTGTTCTGGAACGACGCCGATCCCACCGACGCCACCGGCAGCAACCCGTTCTCCGGCGGTACCCAGGCGTTTCGCCCGTGGGGCTATTCGTGGATCGATCCCAACTATCGGCTGTACGAACGCACCTGCGTGTTGGTCGGCGCCGACCAGGGCACTGCGTCGCACGCCAGTGGCATCGTCGCGAGTATGTGTGGCGTCGCGGGCTCGACGTTCCGGGCACCCGCGGTCCAGGCGGTCGTCGCCAACTACATGGCGGCGCACTTCCCCGACCGCCCGGTGCCCAACGCGTTCCTCGGCGGCATGTCGCCGCTCGCCGCCGAGCTGCCCGCCAGCGTCGCGCCCTACGGCCTGGCGAGCCTGGCGATGGTCGAGTCGACGATCTCCGATCGTCGCGACGGCGCATGGAACGGACTGCGTGACCGTCCCGAGGTCCCCCACGTCGACTTCGACGGCGGCCAGCTCAGCGGCACACTGCCGCTGACGCTGACCGACCAGCGCGTGCTCGAGGCGATCCGCAGCCGCGGTGGCCACTCGAGCGTCGGCACCGACACGCTGTACCGCCAGCTGTACGAGATGAACGTGGGCGTGAGCAAGACCATCGCCAAGGACGTGATGACCGCGCTCGACAACACCGTGGGCTTCGAGCACCTCGACGACGATCCGCTGTACACAAACGGCGCGCTGTCGACCGCGTGCATTGGCTCCGCCGACGTCTGCGGCCTCGTGCGCTCGGGCGGTCCCTACGACTTCGCCCTGCGCCTGCTCAAGTCCGACCTGGTCACCAGCCTCTCCCTGCGCGCGACCAGCATCGCCAACAGCAGCTTCGATGTGCACTTCTCGGGTGGCGCGCGCGCGCAGACGAGTCATCTGCGCATCGCGCTCGAGGGCATCGGCCAGCTCCTCAACGAGATGCAGCTGACCCCGGCGAGCTCGGGCTCCGGCAGCCTGCTCGACGAGACCCTGGTGTACATCTACAGCGACTTCGGCCGCACCTTCGCCCGCAGCGCCGAGGACGGCACCGACCATCACCCCGCGACCTGCGGCATCTTGGTCGGCGGCAACGTCCGCGGCAATCAGATGCTGGGCGGCTACGACGAGTCAGCGACGGACTCGCCGCTGGGCGCCCCCGTGGCGCTCATCGAGGAGTCGGGCGACACATCGATGCGCCCGCCGACGTCGCAGGACATCGCGGCCACGGTGATCCGTGCGTTCGGCCTCGAGCCCGGCGCCGACTTCTTCATCCCGGGGGGCTACGGGGTCTTCGACGGCGCGCTGGAGCTGGGCTGAGCCATGTCTGCGCTACGCACGACCCTGCCGCTCACCTGCGCCCTGCTGACGCCGTCGATCGCGGCCGCCGACGCGATCGACGAGCTGGCACCGGGCACGTGGTACGCCATCCCCGGCACGCCGATGCGGGCCGTGTGCCCGCCCAGCAACGAGTTCTACGACTGGAATTTCCACTGCCAGAACGTCATCGCGGCATGGGGCGGCGGTGCGCTCGACGGCGGGCGTGGGCGCTTGGTGCTGTGGGGCGGCGGCCACGGTGACTACCGCGGCAACGAGGTCTACGTCTTCGACCTGCACGCGCTGGCGTGGTCGCGGCCGTGGGGGCCCACGCCCGACGCGCAGATCCCCACGGGCGGCACGCACGAGGTCTACGACGACGGCAACCCGGGATCGCGGCACACCTACTCGGGCCTGACCTATCTGCCGCCGCCGCACGACGCGTTGATCTCGATGGGCGGCTCGCTGTGGCAGTCGGGCTTCTTCGGGGTGGGCACCTGGCGCTTCGGCTTCGGGGACAACACCTGGACGCGCAGCGGCGATGGCCCGCCCGAGATGGGCTACGGCGATCCCTCGGTGTTCGACCCGCAGACCGGGCACGTGTTTCGCCGCACCAACAGCCGCATGGTCGAGTA
The DNA here is from genome assembly GCA_038325765.1 of Nannocystales bacterium. GTDB lineage: Bacteria > Myxococcota_A > Polyangia > Nannocystales > Nannocystaceae > Xiheibacterium. The sequence goes on along the minus strand of JBBQJI010000055.1, from coordinate 27,935 downwards.
CGACCCGGTCGCCGACACGTTCACCGATCGGGCGGCTTCGAACGGCGGGTTCTGGGCCGCCAACGTCTCGGCCGCGCTCGACCCCGACGCGCGCCTGATGATCATCATCGGAGAGGGCCGACTCGACACCTACGATCTCGCCACCGACACCTACGTGCAGGACGTCGCGATCGATGGCCCCGACATCGAGACGATGTTCGGCACCGGCAGCCCTGGGGTCGACTTCGATCCGACGACCGGACAGTTCGTGGTGTGGGGCGGCGGACTCGACGTGCTCACCTACGATCCCCAGGCCGCGTCGTTCGAGGTGCACACCGGTGCGGGCGACGACCCCGGGCCGATCACCGGCTCGGGCGGCGCCTTCGGGCGCTTTCGCTACGCTCCCACGCGCAACGTCTTCGTGTGGGTCGATCACGTCGACGCCGACGTGTTCGTGTTTCGCCTCGGCGAGGGCACGGGGGTGCCACCGGGCGGCGACGACACCGGTGGCGGCAGCTCGGGCGATGCGGGCGAGGGCGAGACCGGCGGCGCCGCAGACGGCAGCACGGGCGACGAGGTGTCGGGCTCAGCAGGGGCCGGCGATGCGGCGGCGACTGACCCCGTCGATTCCACGCCGACCGGCGAGACTACCAGCGCCAACGCAGCCGCCGACGACACCGCGAGCGGGTGTGGCTGCGCCGCGTCACCGCTGCGCGGTGCGCCGTGGCTGTCGCTGGTGATCGCGGCGGGCCTGCGACGTCGACGCAGCTGGTGCTGATCCGGCGGCGCCGTCTTTTGTCACGGTGAGGGCTGGCGGTGCGCTACCAGCCCCCCGCCAGCCCCGACCGCGACATCTCGATCGACGCGACGTTGCCGGCGCCATCGCGCACACGCACCCGCAGCACCGCCTCTGGCGGCACCGCATCGAGCGTCACCGTGCCCGTGCCCACCGTGTCGGGGGCGTCGGGCACACTGACGCCGGTCCAGGCCCCGGCGCCCGTCCTCCACTCGACGGTCAGCGATCCCGGATCGACACCGATGCCGACGTCCACGACGCCCACCCGCAGGATCGACGGGGCCGCCGGATCGATGCGCGCGACCAGCACCGGCGCGATCGTGTCCCGCCGCGCCGCCGCGCCGGCGGCCGATCCGGTGTCGATCCACCGCGCGATCACCCGCAGCTCGGCGGCGGTGATCGGGCTCGGATGATCGGCGCCGAAGTCCACGTCGGCGTCCAGGCTCGCGTCGGTGCGCCCGTCGAGCCGCGCGTTCGCAGCCTTCCAGTACAGCAGGCTCCCCCGCGCGGCGACGAACCGCAGGTAGCGGGACAGCTGGGGCTTGCGCAGGACGCCCGCGGGGAGCTGCTGGCCGGCGGGCACGTGGTCCTGGCCGTAGTCGGCGGCCAGTCGCCACCACGTCGAGCCCGATTCGATGCCGGCCAGATCCAGCCGCAGACCCGCGGCCGCCGCGTCGCCTTCGTGACACCCCACGCAGCGGCTGTGCAGGATCGGCCACACGTCGCGCTCGAACTCCCACGTCGCGCCGAAGCCGTCGACGCTCTCCACTGCGACCGAGTCCGGGGTCCCGCCCGCGAGCAGCTGCACGCTGCCGCCGCCCGCGAGCAGCGGTGGGGCGGCGGCGGCGGCGGTCTCGTCGAAGCGCAGCGGCAGCTGCGAGCGCACGTGGCAGCCACCGCAGGTCCGGTCCTCGCCCGGCCGCAGCGAGAACGGCACCTGCGACGACGACAGCAATCGACCCTCGCAATCGAGCCCGCCGACGAGCAATGGGGTGTCGGCCGGCACCCGCACGCGAAACGACGTGTCCGCGTCGCCGAGCGGATCGAGCACCGGCGCGCCGCCTTGGAACTTGCGCACCGGCACCTCGGCCAGGACCACGGCGCGATGGCCGAACGCGGCGTAGAGCTCGGTCAGATCCTCGGGCACGTTGGGCATCAGCGCGCTGATGCGCACCCCACAGACCTCGTCGTCGGACCAGTCGCTGGTCTGCGCGCCCTGCTGGGCCCAGTGCAGCTCGCTGCCGAACGCGTTACCGTCGACGCTGCGGGTCTCGTGCTGCAGCAGCGATGATCCGCCGAGCAGGGCGAACGGTGTGGCCGGGGGTAGCTCGGGGTGCGTGGCCGCGCGGCGGTGCGCGGACTCGATCGGCGTCGGCGCCGACTGGCCGTGCACCATCGCGTACGCCCGCACCGGCCGCGGCATGATCTCGTGGAACGCCGGCGAGTCGACCACCACCTCGAGCGCCGAGGGGTGATCGATCCGCGCCGTAGGGGCGCGGTAGATCCCCGCGTCGCAGCCGGGGTTGTCGCGGCCGAGCCACTCCAAGGCATTGAGGGGCACCAGCCCGTACGCGCCGCTGGTGGCCGGAGGCGGCGGATCGCCGTACAGCGCGGTGTCGTTGGTGGCGACATCGTTGCACGCGCCCTTGGTCCACGTCACCAGCATGGCCCCGCTGGGCTCAGCCACCGGATCGCGCACGAAGCCCGCATACGCCAGCGGATCGGCGTAGCCGGGGACCGTCATCGGCGGCTCGGGCATCATCGCGGCGAACCACGGGCCGCCGTGGGCCCACGGCGCGAGGTCGACCATGTCGGTCGGGCGGAAGACGTCGGCGGGCTCGACCGTGTGGGGTGCGGGCCCCTCGAGGCCGTCCGGATCGGGCGCGAACGCCCGCAGCGCACCGGCGCCGAAGGGCCCGCCTCCCTCGACGAACACCACGCGCCCGTCGCCGAGCTGTCCCAGCCCGACTGCTGCGCTGTGCTCGAACGCGCCGACGACCAGGTTCGTGTGCTGGCCGAACAGCGCGGTGTAGCGCGCACCGTCGGGATCCTGCGCGTAGATGTGGTGCGAGCTCCGCAGCGCCCCGGCGCTGCCGGGCGCGCCGTTGGTGTAGCGAAACGGCAGCAACCCGATGCGCTGGGTCGACACGACCGCGACACGTCCGTCGAGCAGTTGCAGGGGCGCTCGGTTCGCGTTCATCGCGTGGTTGCCCAGGCGCTGGACGTCGCGCCCGTCCGGCGCCATCACGAAGACGTCCGTGGCGCTGGCGTCGGCCGAGGCCTGACCGCCGCCTTCGCGGACCACCGTCGCGAGCGCGCCGGGCACGGTCGACGAGAACAGCACGCGGCCGTCGTGCAGGAAGCTCGGCGAGCGCCGCAACACCCCCGGTGCGGCGGCGGCGATCACCTCGGTGCCGTCGACCAGATCGACCATGTGCACATCGGCGTGGGTGGGCGACATTCGGGGGTTCGGTAGCGTCGCGCCGGTGCTCGCGCTGCCGGGTTCGGCCTCGGGATCCAGGGCCTGGGCGGCGACGTTCTCGGAGTGACGCTCGATGACGCCGTGGACCACGGCGAAGGCGATCCTCCGGCCGTCGTTCGACACCGCCGGATCGATCGCGGCGCAGCTCGCTTCGGCGGTCGAGATCGACGCGCAGTCGAAGATCACCGACTCCGCGCCCACGTCGTCGCGTAGCACCAGATCGCAGGGCGCGGCGATGCCGGCCACCCGCAGCGCGCTGGGCAGTACGTCGTAGACATCGGCGTGGTGGAAGGTGCGGCTGGCGGTGACGGTCTGGCCGTCCTTGATCACGTCGGCGGTGACCTCGAACGGCGCCTGCTGTCGCGGGCACCGCACGTACAGCAGCGCGCCGCCTTCGCCGAAACCGTCGGTGTCGCCGGTCGACGCGCCGTCGGTCAGACCCGATCCGCCGCCGTCCGCGGTGCCCGAGGCGGACGCGCCCCCCGACGCGAACGGATGGAGCGCACCCGCGTCGCCACAGGCGGCAGACGGCGCCAGCACCAGCGCGATCGCCCACACCCGCCTGCTCATTGCGACCTCCGGCCGTTGACGTCGAGCGCCACCGTCAGCTCGCCGGTCGGCAGCGCGGTGCGGTGCTCGGCGCCGCCGGTGTCGATCACGATCGGGGGCAGCGCCACGCCGACGCGGGCGCCCACGCGCAGCCGCAGCCGCGCGGTCAGTCGGACCGCCACGTCGAGCGCCGCCGACACCAGCGCGACCTGGGTGACGTCGCTGCGGCCGCGAAACGGCGCGACGCCGTCGCCGCGGGTCCACGCCACCAGCACGCCCCCGCCCAACCCCGCCATCGGGGATACACGGGCGCCGGGGACCGGCCACACGCCCACGTGCGCGCGCGCGATGAACCACCCCAACCGGGCCTGTCCGGCCGTGCCCGACACTCGACCGCGCAGCGCGGTCACCCCGAGATCGGCGTCGAGCCCGAGCCGTCGGCGCGCGCCCAGTCGTACGCCGCCACCGAGATGCGGACCGAGCAACAGGCCGACGTCGCGCGCGGCCCCACCCAGGCTCGCGCCTACGCGCGCATCCCAGCGCGGCGCGTGCTCGCGCAGCGCATGATCGGGCGACTCGGGCGACTCGAGCAACGTCGCAGGCGGAGGCCCCCGTGGCGTCGGTTCGATCTGGACCGACAGCGCGTGGGCGACCTCGGCACAGCGCACCGCGAAGGTGGTGTCACCTTCGTCCCCAACCTCTTCGCCCGTGACGATCGCGACGTGTATCAGGCGCTGTGAGTCGAGTCGCCACAGCTCGGCGCGATCGCGATCGACGGCGACCCACACCGCGATCGTCGCCCCGCGCGCCGCCATCTCCCGCGCCACGGCACTCGCCGATCCTCTGCCAGGTGGGGGCACGAACAGCATCGTGTGCACGCCGAGGGCCTCGAGCTCGGCCTGGACGCGGCGGATCCGGATGGCCCAGCCGGGATCGTCGGTGCTCGCGGCCTCGCTCCACAGCAGCATCGTCGGGCCGTGGGCCTCGGGCTCGGTCGGCTGGCTCACGGTCGGCTGGCTCGCGGTCGGCTGGCTCACGGTCGGCTGGCTCACGGTCGGCTGGCTCGCGGCCGGCGCGGGTGCATCCGGGCCAGGCTCGCCGACGCGCTCGCCCACAGGCTCGAGCACGGTGGCGAGCGTCGTGATCCAGATCGCGATGCTCTGCACGACGCTCTGCACATGCGCTGCCTGGGCGACGATCATCGCGGGGGGTCGCGCGACTCAGGGAGACTCGAGCAGCGCCCATGCGATCTTGGCATGGGGACCATCGGGATAGGAGTCCACGTAGATCCGCGCGGCCTCGCGGGCCGCGGCGCGGTCCCCCGCGTCGGTGAGCGCGCTGATCAGTCGACCCCGCGCGAGCTTGGCGAAGGTGCCCTGCGGCGCCTCGTCGAGCGACGTGCGGAGCCAGCGGATCGCGTCTTTGGGCGTGGTCGCTTGGCGACCGAGGTGGAACGCGGCGCGGGCCGCCGCCGCGCTGCCGCCGAACCGCTTGCGCACCGCGAGGTAGACGGCGTCGGCCTTGGCAGCGCGTGAAGCCAGGCGCGCGGCGTCCCCGAGCTGCTCGAGGGCAGCCACGGGCAAGCTCGCCAGGGCGTCATCGAAGCCCGCCGCATCGACCGCGGCGAGCGCCTCGGCGTACTTGCCGTCGTGCGCCAGCGCCTGCCACGACGGCGCCACGGGGGCCTTGGGTTCGGCGCGGGGCCGGGGCTTGTCGCGGGGCGGCTCGAAACGCGCGCTGGGCTCGAAACGCGCGCTGGGCTCGGCCACCTCGGGATCGGGTGCGCGCGCGACCGGGTGCGCCGCGGTCTCGATCGCCGCCAGCGTGACGGCGCCATCGCTGCTCGCGACCAACCGGCGGCCCGCGTCGACGGCGATCGGTGCACTGCTCGACGGCGCGCCGACCTCGACCTTGCCGCGTGTGACCTCGACCGCGAAGGCGCCGCGCACAGGGTCCCAATCGACCCGGAACACGGTGCCGACCACGACGACCCGGTACGGTCCCGCTTCGATCGTCACGCGACGCTGCGCCTGCGGATCCACCGCGGCCTGCAGGCGCCCGGCCTCGAGCACCACGGCGACGCGCGCGTCGTCGGCCATCGACACGCGACCGCGCGCGCCGTCGTGCAACGCGAGCACGGCACCGGGACCCACCGGCAGCGCCGCGGTGCCGCCCACGGGGGCTTGCATCCACTCGCTGCCGTCGACGACCGCGAGCTGCGGCGCGAGCGGGGGCGCCGTCGGCGGCGGCCACACCCACCACGACACGATCACCGCGGCCGCGAGCACCGCCAGCGCCGCGGTCGCCCGCAACCACGGCCAGCCGCGATCGTCAGGCCCCTCGGCGGCGTGGATCAGTCGCTCGCGGGCTGCGAGGCGCGACGTCATCGGTGTGGTGCCGTCGAGCTGGGTCGCGACGAAGGCCCCGAGCGTGTCGAGATCGATCGGCTCATCGGTGCGGTTCATGTGCCCCCCTTGCCGAAGCGCGCCGCGAGCTCGGGATCGTCGCTCGCAAGCGCGCTGAAGTGCGCGCTCGCCCTTGCGATGCGGCGTTTCGCGGTGGCCAACGAGCAGTCCATGAGACGCGCGACCTCGGTGAGTTCGTGGCGCTCGACGAAGCGCAGGACGAACGCGAGACGCTCCGCGGTGCCGAGTCGATCGAGGCGCCGATAGATCCGTTGCAGCAGATCGCGGGCCTCGGGATCGACGCCGGCGCCCGCGACCTCGGGGGCTGGGTCGCTCGACCACACCAGCCGCCGCAGCCGACGCCGGCGCAGTTCGGAACGCGCGGTGTTCACGGCGACCGCGGTCACCCACCCGCGCAGTGCGGCGGGATCGCGCACACGTGCGACCCCGCGGAGGATCTGCAAGAACGCGTCGTGCACCACGTCGTCGCGATCGCGATCGGGCCCGAGGCAGCGGCCGATCACCCGGTGCACATCGGCCGAGAAGCGGTCGTAGAGCAGCGCTGCCGATGCGGCGCCTCCCCGCTGCAGCATCGCGAGCAGCTCACTGTCATCACCGGTCCACGGCAACACCTGGACGTTGTCGGGGTTGCGGCGGGGCAGGCGATACGCGGGGGTGATCACGGGCTCCCCAGGGAGTCGATCGTGCCCCCACGAACGGCTCAGAATCCAGTGAATCGCGGGGAAATTCGCGCCGCGGACGGCCTCTTCGGTTGGATTCGCGCGTCGCGCACCTCGCGCTCGGCTCGCGGTTCGGCGGGCTACAGCCACGTGAAGAGATCGGCGACAACGAGACGCCGGGCTCGGCGGGCAGACTTCGGGGCAGCCGCTCCGTGTCGTCACGGCACGACGCGGATCGCGACGACCCGACCGCCGAAGTGGAACTCGCCCCCCGAGGCGCCGGTCGCCCAGATGAGCGAACGCAGCTGCGGGGCGTAGTCCATGCGCCGATACATCGAGCTGGGCGGCGGAGGATCGGTCACCGTCGATGGCATCGCCTCACCGGTGATGGCGATGCTGGTCCACGACCACGGCGCGCTCGGATCGTCGGGCACCGTGATCCCGTAGAAGACGTCCGGCGAGGTGTCGCGGGTGTACCACAGCAGCTGGTCGGTCTCGGGGATGTCGACGAGCGTCCCCTGACCCCAGTGCGCGGTGGGCAGGTCGCCCTCGACGAAGGTGGCGATCTGGCGGGTCACACCGTTCGTGCCCGCGTCGAACCAGTAGAACGTCGTCGCCGGAGCGCCCTCGTGGTGCGTCGCGACCACGACGATGTCGCGCGCGGCGTGGTACGCCGAATAGACCATGTCGGGATACCCCGAGAAGCCCTCGAAAGGGGGCTCGTCGAGCACGTACGTCCGGGTCGCGAGGTCGAGGTAGCCGGAGTCGTTGGAGTTGCCGACGTTGATGGGCCAGATCTGCATCCGCGTGGGATCGAGCGCGCACGAGCCCCCGGGACCCCAGCCCGGGAACGCATTGGTCGACCACCGCGACCACACCCCGCCAGAGGCCAGCATCACGTGGCTGAACCCGGTGGAGCGCGACGCCATGATGCCGACGGCCGAGGAGACCGGACGGATGAGCGCGCCCCTGGGATCGCCGGCGATGCTCGGCGGCAGCACCAGCAAGGTGTCGTATGTATGGGCCGAGCCCGGGACCTCGACGTCGACCTCGCGGGGATTGGTTTCGTCGTCGGGAAACGCCTCCGGCGGGACGCCGTACATGATGCGATCCTCGTACTCCTCCAACGATCCGAGCACGGTCGGGTCGCCGTGGCGCTCCCACGCCAGCGTGTTGAGGTTGGCAAAGAAGACCGAGTTGTCGTGGCTCGCGGCGTGGCCACCCCCGTGCACGTAGAGCCCGCCCCACGCGTCGTAGTAGGGGTTGTAGACGCCGCCCGAGTAGTCGGAGAGCACGGCGGTCCCGCTGGCGGCCTGCGCCCCTTCGGCGACCCAAACGTCCTGCAGAGTGTTGGTCATCGGCACCCAGACCGCGTTGCCGACCTCGGTGGGCACCCAGTCGGGCAGCTCGGGTGGCGGCGCGTCGCCGGTGCCGTCGTCGTCGTCGGTGGTCCCCGAGGTGGTGATGCCCGCGCTCGAGGACGAGACGTCGGCGCCTACGCTCGCAGACGCGGTGTCGACGCCCGCGCTCGACTCACCGGTCGGCCCGCTCGAGGTCGCCGATTCGTCGGCGCCGCCCTGCGTGCAGCCGATCGGGGCGATGGTTGCGGTGCCGAGCAACACGGCGGTTCGCCACGACCCGGGAATCATGTTCGTGGAGTCGCGCGAGGGCTCCGGAACGGCTCACCTCCGGGCACCCGGCGACAACGAGAGCAACTCCGCGGGCGGCACGTCACCCCCTCTCCAGGCCGCTCGGCCGGCGCGCCGGCGGCGACATCGGCTCGATCGAGATCCAAACCGGGTCCAAACCGGGGCCCACGCGCACACCGGGCACTGACGCCGCGCGATCCCTCCCCGCCTAGGTCCTCGACGGCGTCGGGCCCCGGCGCCATACTGCGGTGTTCCCGATGCAGTGGGTCTCCGAGATTTCGTCCGCGCCGAGCTTCATCGACGCACTCGCCGAAGCTGCCGCGGGCGTGACGTCGCGCCTGGGCGGATCGGCGCCGTCGGTGGTCTTCGCGTTCGTGTCGCCGCACCACCACGAGCACTTCGAGGCGCTGCCCGCCACCATCGCCGAGGCCCTCGAGTGCCCCACGATCTTCGGCTGCGCTGCCGCGGGCGTCATCGGCCCGGGCCGCGAGATCGAGCGGAGTCCCGCGCTCACCCTCGTCGGCGCTGTGATGCCGGCCGTGGCGCTGCGCACCTTCCACATCGAGCCCGGCAGCCTGCCCACCGCCGATGCTCCAGCGTCGGATTGGCACGAGCGCCTCGGGGTCGCGCCGGACGACGCCGAGACCATGCTGCTCGTCGTCGACCCCCACACCGCACCGGCCGTGCCGCTCGTGGGCGGCCTCGACCGCGCGTACCCCTCCGCCACCAAGGTGGGCGGCCTGCTCTCGGCAAGCGGTCCACCGCGCGGCGGCGCGATGTTCTGCGGCCTGCAGACCCACGCCCAGGGTGCCATCGGCCTCGCCGTCGCCGGCAACGTCATCGTCGACACCCTCGTCGCCCAGGGCTGCCGCCCCGTCGGTGCGCCGATGTTCGTGACCCGCGCCGAGGCGAACGTCGCCTACGAGCTCGACGGTCGCAGCAGCGCCCGCGTCCTCCAGGAGACCTACGAGCAGTCCACGCCGCGCGACCGCGAGCTCATGCGCACCGCGCTGTTCCTCGGCTTCGCCGGCCAGCCCGATCGCGAGGTCTACGGTCAGGGTGACTTCCTGGTCCGCAACGTCCTCGGTCTCGACGCGCGCAGCGGAGCGCTCGCGGTCGGCGCGAAGATCCGCACCGGCGACGTGGTGCAGTTCCACGTCCGCGACGCCGAGACCTCGGCCGCCGATCTCGACGCCCACCTCCAGCGCTACCGCGCCCGCGACGTCCGCCCCGCCGGGGCGCTGATGTTCTCGTGCGTCGGCCGCGGCGTCGGGCTGTACGGCCATCCCAACCACGACGTCGACGAGCTCGTCGAGAAGCTCGGCCGCCAACCCGGTGACCTGGCCGTCGGCGGGTTCTTCGGCAACGGCGAGATCGGGCCGGTCGGCCGGCAGACGCATCTGCACGGCTACACCAGCGCGATCGCGCTGTTCCGTCGCAGTCACTCCGATTGAGCGGGCGCGGCCGTGTCCGCGACGATCGCCGCGCGCGACGCCAACAGATCGCGGATCTCGCTCAGCAGCAGCTGATCCTTGGTGGCGGGCGGATCGGCCTGGACGGCCTCTGGCGGGGCCTTCTTCAGCTTGTTCATCGCCCGCACCATCATGAACACCGCGAACGCCATGATGGTGAAGTCGAGCACTATCTGCAGGAACTTGCCGTAGCGGAGCATCACCGCCGGCTTCTCGCCGACCGCCTGCTTGAGTTGCACGGCGAGATCCGAGAAGTCGACGCCGCCGAGGATCAGCCCGAGCGGCGGCATCACGATGTCCTCGACCGCCGACGCGACGATCTTGCCGAAGGCACCGCCGATGATGACGCCCACCGCCATGTCGACGACGTTGCCCTTGACCGCGAACTCCTTGAACTCCTGCAGCAGACCCATCGGCGCGAGACCTCGTGTGCGCGGACGCTACACCGCTTGGCCGCCCGCCGCGCGGGGAAACCTGCCCCCGCGCCGCTGGGGCGATTGTCCGCAGGCGGCCCGCAAGCGACCAACGTCTGGGGTTCAGGGGGGGGTCAGGGGGCGTTCAGGGTCGCGCGAGGACGCGCGCAGACCGTGCCGGCACCGCGACGCTGGGCCCGTCGAACGAGTCGTCCGTGAGTTCGTCGACCATCGTCTCGGCCGGCAGACCGCCCACCTGCGCCGGCGCGTCGGACCGATTGACGGCGACCCACAGGATGTCGCCGCTGTGCTCGACCGAGTACGCGAAGGTCTCGGTGTCGGCGAAGAGCGTCGTGCGGGTGCCCCGACGCGTGGCGGGGTGCTCGGCCCGGATCGCGGTGAGTCGGCGGATGTGCTCGAGCAGCGCCGTCTGCCCGCCGCTGTAGCCGTCCCATTGCATCGCGCGGCGGTTGTCCGGATCGCCCGCGCCGGCCATGCCGACCTCGTCGCCGTAGTAGAGCAGCGGCGCGCCCTTGGTGGTGAGCAGGATCGTGAACGCGGTGCCGAGCCGCTCGAACGCAGAGGCACCGGCCGGCAGCCCGGGCTGGTTCGACCACGCCCGATCCTTGCCGTCCGCCCACTGGTTGTTCCACAGCGGCGTGTCCTGGGCGAGGTGGATGACCCGCGGGATGTCGTGGTTGCCGATGAACGTGCTCATGATCGCCGGCCCGTAGTAGGTGTCGTTGGCGTCCATGAAGTCGGCGAGATCCTGCATCGATCCCTGCCGCATGAGCAGGTTGTAGGCGGTCTGCATGCGCAACGGGAAGTCGAACTGGCCGTCGAGCATCTCCGGGTTCACGTAGCGCGCGATCGTGGCCTGATCGCCGGTGAAGGTCTCGCCGACCATGTAGAAGTATTCGCCGGTCTCGGGCTGGACCTCGGCGGCGACGCGCTCGCGGAGCTCGAGCAGCCACTCGTCCTCGATGTGCTTGACGGCGTCGAGCCGGAAGCCGTCGACGCCGGTGTCGGCCACCCACTGCAGGGCGTTGTCGATCGAGAAGGTCCGCGCCGCGGGTTTGGTGAAGTCGAAATCGGGCAGGTACTCGGTGAACCAGCAGCGGCGGGCTTCGTCGCCGTCCCAGCTGCAGCCCGAGCCGCACACACAGTTGCCGCCCGAGCCGTTGTCGTTGGGCCAGAACCAATCGGGGTTTTCGGCGTACACCGGCGAGCTGTCGTGCACGTGATTCATCGCGTAGTCGAACAGGATCTTGATCCCGCGCGCGTGGGCAGCGTCCACGAGCTGCTGCAGCTCGGCGAGGGTGCCAAAGTGCTCCTCGGTGCGATCGAGCTCGCCCGGCCAGTAGCCGTGGTACGCGGAGTAATTCTGGCCGTCGTTGCCGGCCCCGATGGCGTTGGTATTGTCGAAGGGCACGCTGAGCCACAGCGTGTTGACCCCGAGATCCTCGAAGTACCCCGATTCGATGCGCGCGGTCACGCCGGCCCAGTCGCCGCCCTGCCAGTCGGACGCCGCCGGTACGCCGATGCCGCCGTCGTTGCTCGGATCGCCGTTCTCGAAGCGATCGACGAATACGAAGTAGATCACGCTGTCGCGCCAGTCGAACGTGCCGAGCACCGTGGGCTCGCAGGTGAATTCCTCGCAGGTCAGAGGTGCGAGCACGGAGTTCTCGCCGCCTTGGCCGTCGGGCATCGTGGTGTCGTTGGCCGGGTCGGTGACCCAGGTGGTGTCGTCGATGCGGAATTTGTAGAGCACCTCGCGATCGAACGGCACCGGCACGCTGGCGCGCCAGGTGCCGCCATCGTTGGTCATCGGCACACCGGTCTCCCAACCATCGGCCGCGAAGTCGCCGAACAGCGCGACGGTGCCGTAGCCATCGTCGGCGAGGCTGAACTCGTGGGCGCAGCGCTTGTTGTCGTCGTCGCACTCGGTGGGGCCGGTGTCGTCGGTGTCCCCGGTGTCGGCGCTGGTGGCCGAGCCCACGCTGCTGCTGTAGCCGCCGCCGCCCGGACCCATGCCGTCGGTCGGATCGAATCCGTCGGTCTCCGGCGGATCGAGCGACGTCGCCGACTGCAGCTCGTCGGCGCCACAGCCACTCGCCATCAGCGTTGCGGTGAGCATGCCGCCCAACAAGAAAGCGAGGCGGGGATGCGTGGGGATGATCGGGCTACGCACAGGCATGTTCCTCGGAGACGAGCACTCGCACGCCCCATGGCGGCAGCTCGATTGTCGCACCGGTCGCGCCGATCTCGAGGCGCTCGCCGGACATCACGTCTGTATACCATCCGGCGGCGACCGTGGCGGGGATCGTGAGCGAGGTGGCGTCGCTCGACGCCGACAGCACCACCAACGCCGGCGCATCGCCAGGCAGCTCGCGTACGAACGCGAAGTGGTCGGCGCTCGCCCCCACGCGTCGCCACCCGCCCCGCCGCATCGTCTTCATGCAGCGGCGCAGCTGGCCGAGGCGGGCGACGTCGCCGAACAGCGCGAGCGCCGACGCATCGAGCGCCGCGGGATCGGGCATCACCCTGCGATTGTCGGGATCGGCGGCGCCCGGCACCCCGAACTCGTCGCCGTAGTACAGCACCGGGATGCCCGGCAACGTGAGCACGAGCGCGAAGCCCAGCCGCACCCGCGCCAGCACCTCGGCGTCGACCACCGCCGGCGGCGGGTCGTCCCACGGATCGCGGCCGTCGTCGCCCGCAACGACCGAGGCGATGCGGGCGGTGTCGTGATTGCCGAGCATCCGCGCGAGCACGGCGCCCGAACCGGCCAGCGCGTCGTCCTCGGCCTCGAGCACCCGCACCAACGCATCGAAGCCGACCCGTCCGGTGAGTACATCGCGGATCGCCCACATCGTGGGAAAGTCGAACGTGCTGTCGAGGCCGTCGGGCCCCAGATGATAGCGCAGCGCCGCGATCCCGGCTTCGCCCGGGCCGGTGAACACCTCGCCCAGCAGCAGCGATCCCGACGCCGGTCCGACCGCGTCGCGCACCGCCCGATAGATCCGTCGCGTCGCCGCCCGCGGCATCATCGGCACCGCGTCGACGCGGAAGCCATCGATGCCAAAGCGGCCCTGCCACCACAGCGCGTCGTCGATCGCGGCGAGCAGCGCATCGGGGTGCTCGAGTCGCAGATCGGGCAGGTATGGCGTGAACCAGCAGCGTTGGATCTCGGTCGACCACGGACAGTCGGGCATGCCGCATACACACACCGGATCGCGGACGTTGAACCAACCCTCTTCTGCGGTGGCGTCCACGCGCGCGTTGGTGATGTCGTAGTGGTTGGGCACCAGATCGAGCACGACGCGGATGCCCCGGTCGTGGGCCGCGGCGACCAGGGCGTCGAGTTCGGCCTCGCCGCCGATGCGCGGGTCGACGGCGCGGGTGTCGACCGGCCAATAGCCGTGATAGCCCTCGTAGAGGTGATCGTCCTCGCGGCCGACGCGGAGCTCGTCCGGGTTGAGATAGACCGGCGAGAGCCACAGCGTGGACGCGCCGACCGCCTCGAGGGCGCCGCGCTCGAGCTCGGCACGCACGCCCGACAAGGTCCCGCCGGCCCGGACCCCCGGCGACGGCGGCGGCGCGAGCACGGCCCCCTCGTCGCCCCGGAAGCGGTCGATCATCACGTGATAGATGACGTCGTCGGCGCGCTCGGGCGCGATCGGATCCGAGAACACCGCGAAGGGGGTGTCTGGTCCGACGACGCCCTCGCGGTCGCGCGTGCGGGCCTCGAGCGCGTGGCGGCCCCGCGGAAGATCGAGCTGCGGGAGCGCCGCCGCGCCGTCGTCGTCTGCCACGGATACTTCGGCGAGGACGTCGTCACCGCGCCGCAGCTCGATCGTCTCGGGCGGCGCCGCACCCTGGGCCGCGATCGGCCGCAGCCGCAGCGCACCGTCGTCGTCGAGCTCGGCGCCGACCCGCGGGCTGGTGCAGTCGTCGACGACGAGCCACGACACCTCGACGCCGTCGCTCGCACGGAAGCCACCGAGGCCGTTGTGCGGATCGAGAGCGGCCTCGCCCTCCTCGACGATGAGGTAGCCGTACTCGCCCGGTGGCAGCGTGGGCTCGGCGAGCCACCACGTGGCGTCGAACCGTGACATCGGCGTGGCCATGGACCACTGCGACCACTGCCCGAGCACCGAAGGTACGACGCCACCGCGGCGCGGCGCGGCCCAGATCGACGCCGGACAACCATCCTCGCCGCTGGGCTCCTCGGCGTCGCCGCAGGCCAGCACGAGGCCGCCGAGCGCAAACGTGATCAGGCGCGTGATCACGCGCGCGCTCACGCGTCGGAGACGTCGGGTCGACATCGCCGGCCATGGTAGTGGTGAAGGCGGTCGCTGTCTCCGGTCCGCGGCCGGCCCGGAGATCTCACGCGGCGCGTGCGGTCGACGGCGCCTCGGCGTTGACCGCACGCGCGCGCGGATCCATCACCCGGTGCCACAGCGGCGGTACCAGCGCCATCAACACCATGGTCGCGTAGCCGGCTGGCAGCTGGGGCACCTCGTCGTAGTGACGCAACACGTCGTAGGGCCGGCTGGCGAGGAAGTGATGATCCGAGTGGCGCTGCAGGTTGAACAGCAACCAGTTGGTCACCTGGTGGCTCGAGTTCCACGAGTGCCTCGGCAGAACCCGCTCGTACTTGCCGGGCGACAGCTCGCGGCGGCGCAGGCCGTAGTGCTCGACATAGTTGATCACCTCGAGCAACACCACGCCGACGATCGACTGCAGCGCCCACAGCAACATCGCGACCGCACCCAGGGTCACCCCCAGCGTCGCGTAGATCACGAGCTGCACCGCCGCGTAGCGGAGCATGCGGTTTCTCGGACTGATCACGGGCGCGCCGACGCGGCGCATCCGTTCGGCCTCGATCGACCACGCGCCGACCAGGCCACCGACGATCGTGCGCGGCAAGAACTGGTACACGCTCTCCCCCAGCCGTGAGCTCGCCGGATCGCGGGGCGTGGCGACGTGGCGATGGTGACCGTGGACGTGCTCGATGCAAAAGTGTGTGTACGTGACCGCCGACATCAGCACCTCGGCGAGGGCGCGCTCGGGTCGCGAAGGCCGATGCATCAGCTCGTGCGCGACGGTGATGCCGATGCCGCCCGCCATGAGGCCCACCGACGCGGCGGCCAGGAAGTCCGCGGCGCCCAAGCCACCAAGAGCGGCCTGCGCCGCGACGCGTGCGATCCACCAGCTTTGCACGCCGAGCTGCACGATCGCCCAGAGCACCAGCGGTACGTCGAAGAACCGCGCGTGGGCGGTGCCGGGCGCGCCGTTCTTGGTGTCGCGGCCCACCCACGCGTCGAGCACCGGCACGACGCCGAACACGAACGCGATCGCGGCGCCGCTCCACCACGCACCCATCGAGATGCCGGCGACGACGAGGACAGGGATCGCGAAGACGAGGAAGAAGGGGCCGACACGCATGGCTGACGAGTAATCTACTTTCGAGTAGATTACCTGTCAAGCACGAAAAGACGCAGCCGCGCTCGCCGCTCTCATGGGTCCTTGCACCGGCCGCGTTGCGGTCACGTCACCGCACCCGGGCGCACATGTAACCAGCAGCTTCGCGCACGTCTCGCCACCGCCGGTGGTCTCTTCCATTTCGATGCGAAACGAAGGATCCTCCGCTACCTTGCCATCGATGCACGCGTCATCGCCCCCGATGACCGCGACTCCGTCGCTCCGATCCGTACCCCCCGGGAGCCCCCATGCCGCGCACCACACCGCGCCCTCCAACCTGCACCTCCTGCACGCCGCTGGGCCTCGTCGCAGCACTGACGCTGTTCGCCGCCACCGGCTGCGGTGACGACAGTGCCGCCAACGACGGTGACGACATCGGCGATGGCACCGCGTCCGACACCGACGATCCTTCGGCCGGCTCCGTCGACGACAGCGGCGACAGCGGTGTCGACGACAGCAGTGGCGACGACGCCGGCGAAGGGGGCGTCGAGATCGAGCCCGCACCCGGCGGCATCCGTCGCATGGTCCGCCGCGAGTTCATCGCCACCATCGACATGCTGCTCGGGGCCGAGGCCGCCGCTGCCGCCTCGCCACCGGTCGACACCCCGCAAGAGGGCTTCGATGCCGTCGGCGCGGCGGTGCTCGCCCTCGACTCGGTGGCCGTCGAGCAATACGAGACGACCGCCGCCGCCATCGCCGACGCGACGCTCGCGAATCCGGCTCGCCTGGCCCAGACGGCGCCGTGCGTGACCGCCTCGCCCGGCCCGGCCTGCTACACCGAGGTGGCCCGCGACTTCGGTCGCCTCGCGTTTCGCCGCCCGCTCGAGGACGTCGAGATCGAGCTGCTCAGCGACGTCGGCGTGCACGGCCAGGACTGGGGCGAGGGCGACTTCGAGACCGGCCTGCGCTACGAGCTCATGGCCATCTTGCAGATGCCGAGCTTCCTCTACCTCGTCCAGCTCGGCGAGCCCGACGAGGCGAGTGGGTACCGCCGCCTGGACCCGTACGAGTTGGCGACCCGCATGTCGATCTTCCTGCTCGGCCGCGGGCCCGACGGCGCGATGCTCGACCTCGCCGAGGCGGGCGGCCTCGACGACGCGGCAGCGATCCGCGAGACGGCACAGGCGATGCTCGCCACGCCCCAAGCGCGCGCCGCCCTCGCCGGCTTCTTCGACGAGTACCTGCGCCTCGACGAGCTCGAGACCACGGCCAAGAACGCCGAACTGTTCCCCGACTTCAACCAGTCGCTCGCCCGCTCGATGCGGCAAGAGACCCTGCTGCTCGTCCACGACATCGTGTGGCAGCAAGATGGCGACTATCGCGAGCTGTTCACCGCCGACTACACGTACATCGACGACGAGCTCGCGACGCTCTACGGCGTCGCGGCGCCGGACCAGGCGGGGATCTTCGAGCGGCGCGACTGGCCCGCCGACCAAAGCCGGGCCGGCTATCTCTCGCAGGCCAGCTTCTTGACGAAACAGTCGAGTTCGCTGCGCAACTCGCCGACCCGTCGCGGCCGCTTCGTGCAGCAATCGGTGCTGTGCACGGATATCCCGCCGCCACCGGTGGGCACCGTCACCACGTTGCCGACGCTGCCCGACGACGCGACCTTGCGTGATCAGCTGCTGCTGCACATGGAGGTCGAGAGCTGCGCCACCTGCCACGCACCCATGGATCCGATCGGGTTCGCCTTCGAGAATTTCGACGCCATCGGCGCCTACCGCCTCACCGAGCCCAACGGCACCCCCGTGAGCTCCCAGGGCGAGATCCCGGGCTACGGTGAGTGGCAGAACGCCCAGCAGCTCGCCGACATCATCGCCGCCGATCCGCGCATGAGCGTCTGCTTCGTCAACAACCTCATCCGTGGCGAACTCGGCCACCGCGAGACGCCCGGCGAAGCCGACGCGATCGCGGAACTCGACGCGCGCTTCGGTGACGCCGGGTTCAGCGTGCAGACGCTGCTCACGGAGTTCCCCAACAGTCCCCTGTTCCAGCTGGTCGACGAGCCCAAGTAGGAGTTCCCACCATGACCAGATTTTCGCTCAGTCGACGCACCATGCTCCGTGGCCTGATGGGAGGCGCCTCCGTCTCCGTCGGTCTGCCCATCCTCGAGTGCATGCTCGACGCCAACGGCACCGCGTTCGCCGGTGGCGGCGGCGATCTGCCGCTGCGCTTCCTCATGTACTACTGGGCCGATGGCGTGAACATCGCTCAGTTCGAGCCGGCTCAAACCGGCGCGAACTGGGCGCTGTCCCCACAGATGGCCTCGCTCGCGCCGGTGAAGGACTACCTCAACGTGGTCACCGGCCTACTGAATCGCTGCGCCGACCGCATCACGCACCACGAGGGCATGACCGTGTTCAACGGCTACTCGTTCATCCAAGGCGGCGGCCTCAACACCGACTCCGGCGGCCCCACCGTCGACCAGGTGATCGCCGACGCCATCGGCGGCCAGACGGCGGTGCGCTCGGTGCAGGTCCGCGTCTCCAAGCGCGAGAGCACCGACGGCGACGGCGGCAGCACGGTCACCGCGTTGTCGCACCGCGGCTCGCCCGGCAGCCTCACGCCGCAGATCCCCCAGGTGAACCCTGTCGACGTCTTCAACTTCCTGTTCGGCACCTTCCGCCCGGGCCTCGACGACCGCAGCGAGCGCACCAACGTCCTCGACGCGGTCAAGGCCGACGTCGAGCGGCTCACGCCGCGGATGGGCACCATCGATCGGCAGCGGCTCGAGTCCCACCTGACCAACGTCGACGAGCTGCAGGCCAAGATCAACTCGATGCCGCCGTCGTGCCAGCTGCCGCCGGTGCCCACCGAGACCAACACCGACGCCGGCGGTGAGGAGCCGATCTCGTCGGTGGTGCAGGCCCACGCCTCGCTCATCGCCTACGCGTTCTCCTGCGACATCACCCGGGTCGCCTCGTTCCTGTTCAAGAAATTCGTCTCGTCGACCGTGTTCGACGAGATCAATGCGAGCAACGGCCACCACAGCTCGAGCCACAACGGCCCCGACGACCAGAACTACCTCGCCGGCATCGAGTATTCGATGGAGCAGTTCTCGCAGGTGCTGCAGATCCTGCAGGAGACCGAGGAGGTCGGCGGCACCAACCTGCTCGACTCGACCATCGTGTACGCGAGCACCGATTGCTCGACCGGCGCATCGCACTCGATCGAGCGCCAGCCGATCATCTTGGCCGGGACCGGCCGCGGCTACCTCGCGTACCCGGGCGTGCATCACCAGGGCACGGCGTGGAACGGCAACCACTACAACCCCAACGCGAACGGCAACACGTCCGACGTGCTGCTGACGTGTCTGCAGGCGTTCGATCCCGGGGCGAACTCGATCGGTGGTGGGCAGGCGGCCTCGAACTCGCCGCTCGCGGCCGTGTTGGCCTAGCAGCGAGTCACGCCGGGAGATCGGCGTACAGCGACGCGAGGTCGATCGTCGCGCCGGTGGCGAGCTGCACGCTGCCGGCGACCACGTCGCGATACTCCCACGCGCCGGAGCTGAGCCGGCGGTAGTGCTCGACGCGGGCGTGGCTCTGGCTCACCAGCACATACTCTTGCAGCGAGGGGATGAGCTGGTAGTGCTGCCATTTGTTGCCGCGGTCGTCCTCTTCGGTCGACGGCGACAGCACCTCGACGACGAGCGAGGGATTGGTGATCGTAGGCCCGCCGGGATCGGCGGGGTCACCCTCGATCGGGCCGCAGACCACGGTTGCGTCGGGGTATGTCGCCTTGCCGGTCGCCAGGACCCTGACCTTCTGGTCGGACTGGAACGCGACGCACCCCGAGCGTCGGCCGAGCTCGAGCGCGGCGCTGATGCGCGACGCCAGCGCGTTGTGGCGGCGGGAACCACCCGCCATCGCCAGGATCTCGCCGTCCTCGTACTCGTGCTTGAGGCCGCTGTCCCGCTCGTAGGCGAGGTACTCCTCGTAGCTGTAGCGGTGGTGCGACCGCGAGGGCGAGGCGATGCTCACGGACGCGAGCGTAGCACGCCGGACGTCGCGCAGCGGGGCACGGCCCGCGGTTCGCGTCACCGGGTGGCGCGCCAGATCTCGCGCAGGCAGCCGAGCACGCCGGCCGTCGCCGCGTGGGTTGGCAGCGCGTAGTCGCGGACGAGGATCGCCGCGATCGCGTCCGCGGTGCGCTCGCCGTCGACGAGCGTCGCCACGGTGGCGAACATAGGGTGCGGCGCGACGTAGCGCAACAGGCCCTCGAAGCGCGGCACCGGCACCGTGGGATCCTCGGTCCACGCGGGGGCATCCACCGTGGGCCCATCCTCGGTCCGCACCGCGTCCACGGTGGCGACGAAGCTCAGCACCAGCTCGCTTCGCCCGCGGGTGCACGCCGGCGACTGCAGGTACGTCAGCCGATCCTCGCGGCGGCGTGCCACCGCGAAGCCCGAGGTCTCGATGAGCGCGAAGAGCTCGTCGGCCGGATAGCGCGCGGGGATCGGGGTGTGCGACGGCGCGTAGATGAGCGGACCGTGGTTGATCCACCGCCCGGTGGGCTTCAGCAGGCGGCGGATCTCGGGCAGCAGATCGGCGATGTCGCGCGGCACCTGATCGATGAACCACGGCGTGAGCACCGTGTCGAAGCAGCCGCCTTCGAACGGCAGGGCGAAGGCGTCGGCGAAGATCTGCACGAAGCCTTGGGCCGGGCCCGCAGCCGAGTGCAGCGAGCGCTCCACGGCGACGTGGGCGAGATCGGGCGGCGCCAGCGGCAGCTCGAGCAGACGCACGCGCTCACCGGCGAGCACCCGACGGGCGACGATCATCGGCAGCGGATTGATGTCGACCGCCACGGTGAGTTCTGCGCCGAGCCGGTGCAGTTCGCTCGCGAGCCGGCACGCGCCCGCGCCGAGCACGAGCATCGCTCCCAGGCGCGGCGGCGCTTCGAGCACTGCCTGCACCGCCGCGAGCGCATCGCGGTTCTCGGTGCTGCCATCTTCGTCCCAGCCCCAGTCGCGGTGGATGTGATGGATGTACGCGGAGATCGAGCCCTCGGTCGGCACGCCGGCCGGCTCGGGCGCGGTGCGGCGGGTCGGCGTGATGCCGGCCTCGCCGAGCAGACCCACCACGATCTCGCGGTGGGTGGCGAGCCCCTGCGCGAGCCGCTCGAGCCGCGCGCGCGTGCCGGGGCGCAGCGGCAAGGTGGCGGCGTCGGCGATGATGCGCGTGCGCGTGGACTCGGTCGTGGTCTCGAACTCGGCCAGGCGGAATCGCCACTGCTCCACGAGCTCGTGGGGCCGCGCCATGAGCACCGGGATCCCGTCGTAGGTGGGATAGGCGAACCCGCATTCGTCGCACGCGATGGGATCCGCGCTGCAGGGGCCCGCGCAGCGCGGGCAACGGAGCCACGGGATCCAGGCGTCGGCGGTCACGTGCGCGGCATCTTAGCCGCGCAGGTTCGGGCAGTCGATGTCCGGGCTCTGCGACACCACGCAATCGGCCGCCACCGACGACGCCCCCGCACGCTCGCCCGCCGCGGTGCGCAGCACCTCGAACTCGAGATTCCACCCCTCCTCGACGCAGCTGTCGTGCATGCGAAGTGCTTCGGGCCCTTCGCCCGTCGCGTCGGTCAGCAGGCGATAGCAGACCTCGGCACCCGGCGGAAACTCCGGCGCGTCGGGGGTGCCGCCGCACGGTGGCAACACGTCGGCGCGCTCGGTGCCGTTCGCGTCGCGGTACTCCTCGGTCACCGTGCACGAGGGATCGAGACCTGGCGTCACCGGGTCGGTATCGGCGACGCAGCTCGGCATGCACGGCGGGCGGAGTTGACGGCCGATGACATCCGCGATCTGCTCCAGCGCCGGGGTGTAGTTCTCCTCGCACGAGGAGTAGAGGTTGCGATCCTCGATCGCATCGCCGAGCGCGAACGCCTCGGCGAACGCTCGCAGGCGCACCGGTGGCACCGCCTCGCCGGCGGCGGTCTGGCACCCGGGGCCGATGCCGTGACGGCGTTGGAAGTCGGAGGTGGCCCCTGCACCATCCGCATAGACGATGTCGGCGCCTCCGATGGGATAGCTGCCCGGCACGCCGCCGAGCACGGCGACGAGGACCTCGGCGTCTGCGTTGCTCGTACGCTTGTCGCGTTCGATCTCACCGACGAAGTCGATGTACTGCTGCACGTCGTACAGCACCGACGCCTCCGGTCCGCTGCGCTCGCCGTCGATGCCGAAATTCGCAGGCTGGCAATCGTCGTACGTCCCCGGGCCGCCGGTGCACTCGACGCCCGCGAACCAGCAGACCTCGGAGGTCGGCGCGGGGGCGTCGGCGTTCTGCTCGCTCCAGAACGTCCGATCGCCCGCGGGATCCCACACCGTCGCGAACTCCAGATCTCTGCGGGCCGAGCAGTCCTCTTCGTCGGTGACGAACACGATCGCGAGCAAGGCGCCCGGTCGCAGGAATCCGTAGCTGGCCTCGGTCGAGGTGTTGGCCCGGGTCAGCGCGAGGCGCATCGACTCGAGCGGCGACTCGAACCCGCAGCCGGCGATGCCCTGGGGTCCGATGCACTGGAACGCGGAGGCGGGCGTGATGCCCTCGGGTAGGTTCGTGCCGGCCCCCGAGCGTTCGATCCACGGCCGCGATCGCGCCTGGGGATCGAGGCTGGTCACGGTGGGCGAGGTGGTGACGTCGTCGTGCTGGCAGATCGACCCGCACGCCTCCTCGAAGCGATCGCCGGCCTCCACGAACACGAACTCGCCTGGGCGGGCCAGACAGCTCTGCAGCTGCAACCTGCCGCTCTCGGGACCGGTCGCGCCGCAGTAGCTGACATGACCGGCGTCGGTCGTCGTCACCGCGATGCGGTAGTTGGCGCCGACGTCTTCGGCCTCGAGGGCCGCGATCAGCCGATCGAAGTTCCTCGCCAGCGTCGCCTGTTCTTCGGCCATCGATCCCGAGTTGTCGATGACGAACAGGATGTCGACGTCCTTGTTGATCGAAAGCGGGAGGTCGCCTGTGCCCACGCCCTCGGTGGAGTACGCGACCGGTTTGAGTGGATGATCGAGACACGCGGCCAGAAATGTGAACGTGCACAGTCCCGCGGCCGCGCCGATGTGGCGCTGCTTTTCCATCATTGTTCCCCTTTGCCGAGCCCACGCGACGCGGGCTCGATCGCCTTCGCCTTCCGCGGTTACACACGCCGTGCCACGCCGCGAGGTTCCCGTAGGCACCGAGAACGGTTCACGACGCCAACGCGGTTGGCGAAGGCTTCGTCGACGCGGATCGGACCGCCGTGCGCCCCGGGGTTGGCACCGCCGACAACCTCGTTGTCGCGCACGCCGGTGTGCCGACGCTCGCGATCTCGGCCGCTACGGGCCGCGGCGCCCCGTGGCCCGCCGCCGCATCGTTTTCGTGTAGATTCCGCGCTAGCCGTGGTCGCCCGACGCATCTCCTTCGCACCGCCGTTCGTGGTCGCCTCCGTACTGCGGTGGTCGCTCGTGTCGTTCGTCGCCACGGGACTCGCCGGGATCGCAGCGCCGGCGCATGCGTGGGCACCGGCCGAGTCCGGTGCACTGCCGGGCGGGCCTGCCCCGGGCGAGCCGCCGCCTGCCACCCTTGCGGTCGACCCGTCGAGGGCGACACTCGACGCGCTCGAGCAGCGCATCGAGGGTCTCGAGCGCGAGCTCGCCGCGCTCCGCGAGGCCGCGCGGACCTCGGAGCCCGCGCCCGCGCCCGTCGCCGTGCCGCCGCCGACCGTCTCGCCGACCACCGCGCCGACCACCGCGCCGACCGCCGCGCCGACCACCGCGCCGACCAAGGGCCCGCCCGCGACCGATCCCCCGTATAAGGCGACCCGCGCTGCGGCCGGCGAGTCCACCGACAACCGCTCGCCCGACTACGCCGATGGCTTCCACTTCGGCTCGTACGGTCGCGTCATCGCGGGCGGCGATCACCGCGGCCGTGCGGGCCGCGACGCCGACATCGTCGCCCGCGGCTCACGCCTCGACGAGTCGAACTACGCCGAGCTCGAGCTCCGCCGCGAGGACTACTGGAAGGCGACGGGCGCCTACACGCGCATCGTCGCGACGATGGCGTTCGCGAACCCGCTGTTCCACTACAACGGCAAGTTCGACGCCACCTTGGGCCTGCGCAACCTCTACATCGAGGAATCGGGCCTGGGCCTGAAGAAGCTCAAGGTCTGGGCCGGCTCGCGGATGTACCGCGGCGACGACATCTACCTGCTCGACTTCTGGCCGCTCGACAACCTCAACACCCTGGGCGGCGGCGTGAGCTACGAGTTCATCCCCGACTTGGTGCTGCGGCTGCACAGTGGCGTCAACCAGCCGGACAACGCGTTCTTCGTGCAGGACGTGGCGCGCCCGCGGCCGCTGGGCCAGGTCGGGGCGCAGAGCGTGCGCATCACCGACCGGCAGAAGTCGATCAGCAGCGCGAAGCTGAGCCACATCTTTGCCATCGGCGAGTCGGGCGGCGTCAAGCCGGTGGTGTACGGCGAGCTCCACTACACGCCCTCGGGCCAGCGCGAGCGAGAGACCGCCCAGTACGAGAGCCTGCCCGACGACGTGGGCTTCGTGGTCGGCACCCAGCTCGGCCTGTTCAACGGCAAGCGCAGCTCGCATCTCAACCTGGTGTTCCGTTACGCGGGCGGCGTGGCGGCGTATGGCGAGTTCAACGCGCCGACGCGGCTGTCGACCGGCCGCGACAGCAAGGGCGCCCGCGAGATCCTCGGGGCGATCAGCGGCAACTACGAGATCGGGCCGTTCGGTCTGCTGCTGGGCTCGTACCTGCGATCGTTCCGCAACGCCAGCCCCGGGCTCGACGTCGACGATCTCGGTGAGGGCATCGTCATCGCGCGGCCCACGGTGTGGTTCGGTCAGGCAGCGGGGCTGTCGCTCGAGGGCTCGTACCAGGCCCAGCGCCGCGGCGTGCTGCTCGAGCAGGACAATGGCGGCCTCGCGCCCCAGTTCGCCCAGTTGGGCCGCGTGGGCCTGATTCCGTTTCTCACGCCCGCGGGCCGCGGCAACTATGCCCGCCCGCACATCCGTCTCATCTACTTACTGACGCTGCGCGACGCCGGAGCCCGGCGGCTGTACAGCGCCGATGACGTATTCGCGCTGCGCAAGGTCGATCATTTCATCGGCATGGGCGCCGAATGGTGGTTCGGCTCCACCAGCTACTTCCGCGACTGAGGTGAACCGATGGCACACCACCCGAACCACTGCACCCTCGCCGCCATGGTCCTGCTCGCCGTCCTGCCCGGCTGCATGGACTTCGGCGACATCGACGAGCCGCTCGAGGTCACGACCCATGTCGACGACTGGCGCAACGAGATCATCTATCAAATCCTCGTGGATCGCTTCGACAACGGCGACGTGTCGAACGACTACGGGGTCCAGTTCGACGATCTCGCCCGCTACCAGGGCGGCGACTGGCGGGGGCTGCGAGGGCGCCTCGACTACCTCGACCAGCTCGGTGTGACCGCGCTGTGGATCTCGCCGGTCATCCGCAACGTCGACACCGACGCGAATGTCGACGGCTACCACGGCTACTGGGCGCGGGACCTCGAGGCGCCCAACCCTCACTTCGGCGACGTGCTCGAGCTGCGCGCGCTGGTCGACGACGCCCACGCCCGCGACATGAAGATCGTGGTCGACATCGTGACCAACCACGTGGGCCAGGCGTTCTTCTACGATCTGAACCTCAACGGCGTCCCGGACATCAACATCCAGGGCAGCGGCAGCGCGCAGAGCCCGACGCGGCACTACACCGAGTACGATCCGGACTTCGATCCGCGTGGTGTGCAGGCGTTCACCTCGCTGGGCGAAGCCGGCCCCGCGCCGGTCATCTTCCAGTACGACCCCGCCACCGGCAACCTGCCGCCCACGCCGGCCCCGCTCGGCGATCCCGCCGCGTACAACCGCAAGGGTCGCACCTTCGACTTCGACGATCCCGCCCAGCTGCTGCGCGGCGACTTCCCCGGCGGCCTCAAGGACCTCGACACCACCCGCTGCGACGTGAGGCAGATGATGGTCGACGTGTTCGTGCGCTGGGTGCTGCAGACGGACATCGACGGGTTCCGCATCGACACCGTCAAGCACGTCGACTACGCGTTCTGGCGCTACTTCACCCAGCAGGTGCGCGCGCGGCTGGCCGCGGCCGGCAAGACCAACTTCCTGATGTTCGGCGAAGTATTCGACGGGCGCGACGATCTGCTCGGCAGCTTCACGCGCCACGACATCTACGGCGATGCCGATCTCGCGGGGTTCCTCGGCAAGCCGTGGCCGGCCGATCCCAGCGACGAGGACCAGCTCGCGGCCGAGGCGGCGTGCGTCACCGACGGCCAGGCGCTGCGCGGCGATCAGCTCGACAGCGTGTTCTATTTCTCGCAGCACTTCACGGCGATGCGCGAGGTCCACCAGCAGGCGCAGTCGACCGACCGCATCGAGCGGCTGTGGAACGAGCGGTTGGTGAACTGGGGCGACGCGCCCAACGAGGACGGCATCGGCGTCGCGCCGCGCGATGTGCCGATCAACTTCATCGACAACCACGACGTGCCGCGATTCCTCTACGAGCTGCGCGGCCGTCCGCCCGAGGAGGCGCGCGCGATGCTGCACAACGCGATCCTCTTCACGTTCACCGCCCAGGGCATCCCGTGCCTCTACTACGGCACCGAGCAGGGCTTCGCCGGCGGCAACGATCCGGCCAACCGCGAGCGCATGTGGGACACGGGGTTCGACCCAACCCATCCGACCTTCGTGTTCACGCAGCGGATGGCGCGGATCCGCAGCGAGTACGCGTCGCTCCGCCGCGGCGCCGTGAACGTGGTGTGGTCGACGGCCAACACCGGCGACGAGCCCGACGCCGGCATCTTCGCCTACGAGCGGCTGGGCGCCGACGCCGGCGGCTCGTACGCGCTGGTCGTCCTCAACACCCACCAGGGCCACGCCAGCACCACGCGCACGGCTGACCGCGCGATGACGGTCAACGCCCCGCCGGGCACCGAGATGGTCGACGTGATGTCGCGCGGCGAGCTGCGGGCGGTGGTGGCCGACGACGGCACCCTCGACGTCACCATAGACCCGATGCAGGGCGCACTGCTGGTGCCGCGGGCGGAGTTCGACGAGGGCGTGTAGGCGCTCGGCTTTGCATCCGCGGCCGGGTGCGGTAAGGCGGTGGTGCATGCGCCAGACACTGCTCGCCCTGCTCGTCGTCGTCGCCTGCGGCGGTGAGAACGCCGCCCCGAACACCGCCGGTGCCCCCGCCAAGGCAGCGGCGGCCGACTCGCCGTTTCGGCCCAACGACGTCGTGATCGATCACGCTGTCACCACCATCGAGGGCAAGCCCGCGAGCCTGGCGGATTACCGCGGCAAGACCGTGCTGCTGGTGAACACCGCGTCGCAGTGCGGCTATACGCCGCAGTACGCCGGGCTGCAGCAGCTGTACGCCGAACTCAGCGGCCGCGGCCTCGAGATCCTCGCGTTCCCCTCCGACGACTTCGGCCACCAGGAGCCCGGCGACGCCGAGGCGATCCGCACCTTCGTCGACGAGAAGTTCAACGTCCAGTTCCCCATGTTCGACAAGGTCCACGCGACCGGCCCCGAAATCTCGCCCCTGTACAAGACGCTGACGCAGGACACCGGCGAGGGCATCCGCGGCGAGGTGAAGTGGAACTTCACCAAGTTCGTGGTGGATCCCAAGGGCCGCGTGGTCGCTCGCTTCGAGTCCGACGTAGATCCGCAAGACCCCAAGGTGCGGGCAGCGATCGAAGCGGCGATGGCCGGTTGAACGTGCCGGTGGGTCGCGGGGCGCGAAATCACCCCGTGATCGCGACGGCCTGCCGGCGGGGGCAGTACGCTGGCCAACATGCGGTCCTTGCGACTCGTCCTGCCCACGTGCCTGCTGCCTCTGCTGTTCGCCTGCGGTGACGATCCGTCCGTGGGCACGTCGCTCACGTCGCTGGGCGCGACCCAGCCGGAGACGACGGGTGAGCCGGAGGAGTCGAGCGGCACTGGCGGGGTCGCGACGGCCGACGACGCGTCGGCGGGCGAGGAGACCTCG
>JBBQJI010000054.1:0-45680 GCA_038325765.1 Nannocystales bacterium | reverse complement strand
AAACGCTCTCGGTTCCTCTCTCCCCGCGGGCCAGAAGAGAGAGCGCGAACGCCGTCCAGAAGCGCCTCGTCGCGTGCTCCTTCACGCCCGCGGCGCTCTCTGCACGAACGCTGTCCGCGCGCGCGTCGTGCTCGCCGAGCGTCGAAGGTCCCGGAAACGTGGGGGAGAAACGCAACGGCCCCGGAGATCGCTCTCCGAGGCCGGTGTTAAAAGTGCGGGGTCGCGTTTCCGCGACCCCGCGTGGATGGCTCCGAAGGAGGGACTCGAACCCCCGACCCGGCGGTTAACAGCCGCCTGCTCTACCGACTGAGCTACTTCGGAATGGGCGGCAGAGGTTGCCTACGCCCACGCCCGCCGTCAAGCGGATCCACCACCCATCACCCCAGCCCCCCGCGCACACCCCGTGCGAAGCCCACGAGCGCGTCGCCGATCTCGCTCGCGCGGGTCTTTTGCAGGTTGTGCCCGCCCGCCTGAAACCCCAGCCGCGGCCCGCCGGGCGCGCATGCGCACAGCTCGCGCACCACCTCGGGCTCCACGAACGCGTCGTCCTGCGTCCACGCGGCGAGCACGGGCACGCGCAGCGCACGGAGTGCCTCCGCGTGCATCGCGAAGCGAAACGCGCCGAGCACCTCGAGCGTCCTGCCCACGTCCGCGAGGCTCGTGCGCGCAGGAAACCCCGACGCCCGCAGCCCGGCCCGCCACGCGTGCAGCACGATCCGCCCCGCCACCGGCACGCGCGCCAGCGCAGCGATCATCGGCAACGGCGGCACCCGCCTCACCACCCGGTGCGGCCGCAGCCCCACGGGCGCGAGCCAGGCGAGGCCGGTCACGGGCGCCACCGCATGTCCTCGCCCCGCCGCCGCGACCATCGTGGCGAGCGGTGCCCCGAACGAGTGCCCGAGCACCGCATGTGGCCCCCCGATCACCGCCTCCGCGAACCCCCGCACGCTCGCGACGATCTCGGCCCACCGCGAAGGCGCCACCCCCGACGTCTCGCCGAAGCCCGGCAGATCCACCCGCACCAGCCGCACCCGCCCAGCCACCGCAGCGCCGAGCCAACGGAAGTCGCGGTGCGATCCGGGCAACCCGTGCAGCGCGAGCACGACCGGCGCGTCTCCCCCGCCCAGATCCAGATCGAGATCCGTGTACGCGTACACCAACCCGCCGACCTCGAGGCGGCGCAGCGGCGGATCGGAGGGCATCTCGGGGTGCACGACGGCCGCGCGTCCGATCCGTCAGCCTGCGCCCAACCCCACGAGCTCACGCAGCCGCCGCGCGAGCTCCACCGTCTGCGTCACCGATCGCGGGATCACCAGCACCGTGTCGTCCCCCGCCAACGTCCCGAGCAACCCCTGCACGCGCAGCGCATCCAGCTCGAGACCCACCGCCTGCGCCCGACCCACGCGCGTGCGGATCACGATCTGGTGCTCGTTGTGATCGATCCCCACCACCATGTCGGCGGGAAATCCCGACGCCACCGTCGTGCGCAGGTGGTACACGAAATCCCCGCCCTCGCGCTGGATCCGCTGCGCCCCGAGCAGCTTGAGGTCGCGGCTCACCGTGCTCTGCGTCGCCCGGTGGCCGCGCTCCGACAGCATCTTGCACAGCTCGTCCTGCGTGCTGGCCTGGCCCATGGCCAGCAGCTTGCGCAGCGCGGCGCGGCGTGACTTCGACGATTCCATCGTGCGGTCCTATGGCAGCGCCTGGCGCGTGACCAAGGTGCCCACGCCCTGATCGGTGAAGAGCTCGCCGACCACCGCGTGGGGCAGGCGGGCGTCGAGGATGTGCAGCGCCGGCACCCCGCGCATCGCGGCGTGGCGCGCGAGCACCAGCAGGTCGGGATCCGAGTCGTCGAAGCGGCCGCGCTCGATCCCGGTGAGCAGCGTCTCGGGCGACAGCCGCGGGACGAAGCCGTGGGCGTCGCGCAGGCCCTGCTCGGTGCCCAGCGCGACCAACTTGTGGATGCCGACCTTGAGCGCGAGATCGACGATCGCGTCGGGGGCCGAGACCTCGCGTACCAAGATGCACAGGTGACCGCGATCGAGCAGCTGGCCGATCGACAGCGGATCGGGCGCGACCACCGTCGAGAAGTGCCCGCCCGCCCGCGCATGCTCGGCCAGCTGCTGCGCCGCCTCGTTGTCCGGCACGATCACCAGCGGCTTCAAGCCCGCGTCGAGGCACAGCTCGAGATCCTGCGCGAGGCCGGCGATGCTCTCGCCGCGGCCGCGCGCCACCGGCTGCAGGTACACCATCAGCTTGAGGCCCATGAACCGCCGCACGTACGCGAGGCCCTCGACGAGCAGCTGCTGCTTGAGCCGCGGCGAGTAGGCCGACAACGTCAGCGAGCGCGACACCTGGCCGGTCGGCGACACGCTGATGCCCTTGTCCTCGTCGGCGTTGATACGCACGTAGTCGTAGCTGAGATCGCAGCCGTACGCGACGAAGCGCCCGCTGCCCGCGCCCAGATCGATCGACCAGTGCACGTGGGACTCCCGCAGCCGTCGCTTGAGATCCGGCGGCTTGAACTCGCTGCGCTCGCCGCTGCCGTCGTACAGCACGTGACCGCCCGCGCTGATCCGCAAGGTCTCCGTCGACAACGCGACGCCGTGCTCGAGCGCCGCCTGGCCCACCGCCATCGCGACCCGCCCCCAGTTGGGCTGGCCCGCGAACACGCTGCACTTCACGAGCGAGCTCTTGGCCACGCCGCGCGCGATGTGCATCGCGGCGGTGTCGTCCGGCGCGCCCGTGACCTCGACCTCGAGCAGCCGCGTCGCCCCCTCGCCGTCCTGCGCGACCTGCTTCGCCAGCGCCACCAGCACCGCCTGCAGCGCCGCGGCGAAGGCCTCGACGGCCGCGGGCGCCTCGACATCGACGCCGCTTCGGCCGTTCGCCAACACCAGCACCATGTCGTTCGTCGACGTGTCGCCATCGACGCTGATCGCGTTGAAGCTGGGGCCGATGGCGCCCGCGAGCAGCCGTTGCAGCAGCGGCGGCGACAGCTTCGCGTCGGTGCACACGAAGCCCAGCGTCGTGGCCATGTTGGGGTGGATCATCCCCGAGCCCTTGGCGATCCCCAGCAGGCGCACCGGCGTGCCCGTGCCCGGCAGCGTGAGCTGGACATGGGCGAGCTTCGTGCCCGTGTCGGTGGTCAGGATCGCCTCGGCGAACGGCCGCGGGTCGATCGACTGCTCGGACACCAGGGCGTCGAGGCCGTCACCGATCAGATCCACGGGCAGCGGCACGCCGATGACGCCCGTCGACGCCGTGAGCACCTCGCCTGCCCCGGCGCCGAGCAGCTTCGCGACCTCCTCGGCGACCACCTCGTTGGCCCGCGCACCCGCGGCGCCGGTCATCGCGTTGGCGTTGCCGCTGTTGACGACCACCGCGTGCACGCGATCGCCCGGGACCAGAGCGGCGTTGCGGGTGCAGCACGCCGCGCGCACCGGACTCCGCGTGAACACGCCCGCGCCCACCGCCGGCGTCGCCGACAAGATGAGGCCGAGATCCGAGCGGCCGGTCTTGATGCCGCAGCGCACGCCCGAGAAGCCGAAGCCGCGGGGCACGATCGTCGGCAGCTGATCGGTGTCGAGGGTGGTCGAGACCTGGGGTGGGGTTGCGGTCGAGTCGTTCATGGCGGTCACGGCGGGGCAGTGTGGATCGGCGAGCGCGTGAGCAGGCGATCACGCGAGCAAGCGCGACATCCCGGGCGGGCCGAAGGGCGTGGGCAGGGGAGCGGGCAGGCCCATCGCCGCGGGCAGACCCAGCCACAGGTTCAGGGTGTGCAGCGCCTGGCTCGCGGCGCCGCGCATGAGGTTGTCGATCGCGGCGAACACCGGCACCAGGCCACCGTCCTTGCGCGGGCCCACGGCGAGCACCGCCTGGTGGGTGCCGACGACGTGACGCACCCCGAGCCCCTCGCCCGGTTCCGGCAGCACCGTGACCCACGGCGCGTCGGCGTAAGCGTCTTCGAGGCAGCGCTGCAGCGCCGCGGGTGCGTGCGGCGTGCGCACGAACGCCGTGACACCGAGCCCACGCACCAGCGGCACCAGCTGCGTCACGAGCGAGACCTCGGCGCCCAGGTGCAACGCGATCTCGTCTTGGTGCTTGTGACCGCCGACCTTGTAGGGGAAGAAATTCCCGAACAGCGCGCTGAAGTGCAGATCGTCGCGGACCGCCTTGCCCGCGCCCGAGGTGCCGCTCGATCCCACGACCGCGACCGCCGGCTCGACCAGGCCCGCGCGGACCAGGGGCGCGAGCACGAGCAACGTGGCTGTGGGGTAGCAGCCGGGGTTGCTCACCACCTGCGTGCCCGCGGGGGGCGCTCCGAACAGCTCGGGCAGGCCATAGTGGATGCCCGCATCGATGCCCGCCCGAGTGCGTTGCGCGCTCGAGAGATCCACCACCTTTACGCCTGCCGCCGCGAGCCCGTCGGACAGGGGCAGGGCGGCCTCATCGGGCAGCGCGAGGGCGACCGCGGCGACGTCACGGCAGATCGCCACCACCTCCGGCAGCCCGACGCGACCGTCGACCACCACTGGCCGCATGCGCGGATGGTGCATGAGGAGCGCATGAAGGACCTGACCTGCATACCCGGAGGCGCCCAGCAGCGCGACGGGATACCGCTCGTCGAAGGGCTCTTCGGGCGCCATGAGCCGCGAATACTCCGGATCCCGCGCCACCGCAAGCCCGGGACCGCGATCGTTCATTGCATGCATGCTATCCGCATGCTGCGGCCCGTCGAAGGTGCTTGACTCCCCCGGTGGTGCGGGTACTCTCCGCGACCTCGAACGCGCACGCGGGAGTAGCTCAGTTGGTAGAGCGCAACCTTGCCAAGGTTGAGGTCGCGGGTTCGAATCCCGTCTCCCGCTCCGCATGAAACGTCGAAGCCCCGCCGGGTCACCGGTGGGGTTTCTTCGTGTCGGGGCTCCAGTCCGTGTGGTGCCCGTGCCGTTGGCCCCGTGCCTTTGGCCCCGGTGTGCACTAGCCTTCGCCGGCATGTCCCGCCCGGTCCGCAAAGGCGCCCCGCTCGCGCGCCCGCTGCACGCCGCCGCACTCTCGGCGTTGCTCGCCCTCGCCGGCGCGTGCCCCCGTGACCGCGAGCCCGAGCCCACCCCGGGCATCCGCATCGACGCCGAACGCCACCGCGTCGACGTGTCCCCCGACGACTTCGCGAAGGGTGGTGACGCGCCGCTGGTCACCATCGTGGTGTTCAGCGACTTCGCGTGTCCGCCGTGCGGTCGGCTGTGGCAGGTCTTCGACCACCTCGTCGAGGACTACGGCGCGGACATCCGCGTCGTGTTCCGCAGCTACACCGTCGCCGGCTTCGCGGGCGGCGAGCAGGCGGCAGAGGCGGTCTATGCCGCCGGTGCCCAGGGCAAGTTCTGGGAGATGCACGCGCGCCTGTTCGGTCAGCTCGCGTCCGGCGGCGGCTTCGATCGGCCGACGCTGCGGGCCCACGCCGAGGTCATCGGGCTCGACGTGCCGCGGTTCCTCGACGATCTCGACACCGGCACCCAGACCGCCCGCCGCGCGCAGGATCGACGCGTCGCAACCACACTGGGCATCAAGGGGTTACCGGTCACCTTCGTCAACGGCCTGTACATCGCCGGCTTCGTCGACGAGCCGACCATGCACGGCATCGTCGACGAGGAGATCCGTCGCGCGCGCGGCCTGCTCGACGACGGCGTGCCGCGGGCCGAGTTGTACGCGACGATGATGGCCAAGGCGGCGAACAAGCCCGTCGGCGCGCCCGAGGACGCCGGCGCCCTGCGGGCCGAGCTGGCCAAGAAGGCCGCCGACGCGGCGCCGCCCCAGGTCCTCGTCGAGCCCCGCGGCGACGCCCGATATCGCATCGAGCCCGGCGCCTCTGGCCGGCGCGGGCCTGCCGATGCGCCGGTCGTGATCGTCGCCTTCGTCGACTTCCAGTGCCCGTTTTGTCGCCGCGCGTGGACCGAAGAACTCGTCGGCATCCTCGATCGCCACGGCGACGAAGTCGCGCTCGGCGTGCGTCACCTGCCGCTGCCGATCCACAATGCGGCCACCGGCGCGGCCAAGGCGGCGCTCGCAGCGGGCGCCCAGGGCAAGTTCTGGGAGTTCCACGATCGCCTGCTCGGGCACCAAGGCGGACTCGGGCGCAGCGCCTTCGTGGCGTGGGGTGGCGAGCTCGGCCTCGACGAGGCGAAATTCCTGGCCACGCTCGACGATCCCGCCACCGCGAAGATCGTCGAGGACGACACTCGCCTGGCCAACCGCGTCGGCGTCAGCGGGACGCCGGGGTTCTTCGTGAACGGGCGCTACGTCAACGGCTACACCCCGGGCGTGCTCTCGGGCGTCGTCGACGAGGAGCTCGCGCGCGCCAAGACGATGATCGCCGAGGGTACCCGCCGCGGCGAGGTGTTCACCAAGACGATGGCCGACGCCATCCCCGAGCCGGAGTTCCCCAACCCATGACCCGCGCGCGCACCGTCACCATCGCGCTGGGTCTGTGGCTGCTCGCGGGCTGCGGCGAAGCGGCTGCGCCCGACCCCATCCTGCCGGCGCTGAGCACGCCCGCCGAGGTCGACGGCGCCAAGAGCTCGCTCGTCGAAGGCGCGCGCGTGCCGGTGCCCGTCGAGGCCGACGATCCGAGCAAGGGCGCTGCGGAGCCACTGGTGGTCATCGTCGAGTACAGCGACTTCCAGTGCCCGCACTGCGGCCGCTTCGCCACCGCGCTCGACGAGCTGGTCGCTGCGTATCCGGAAGACGTGCGCATCGTGTTCAAGCAGTTCCCGTTGCCGATGCACCCGGACGCCGAGCTCGGGGCCCGCGCCACGCTCGCGGCCCGTGCCCAGGGCAAGTTCTGGGCGATGCACGATCGGCTGTTCGCCAACCGCACCAAGATGTCGCGCGAGGACGTCGTCGACCACGCCAAGGCGATAGGCCTCGACGTCGCCGCGTTCGAAGCGGCGCTCGACGATGGTAGCACCGGCGCGCGCGTGGCCGCGGACAAGCGCGCGGGCATGGTGGTCGGCGTGCGCGGCACGCCCAGCTTCTTCGTCAACGGCCGCGCCTACTCGGGCGCGCTCGAGCCCGACGCGCTCGCGGCGGTCGTCGAGGAGGAGCGCGTGCTCGCGCGCCGCCTGATCGACGCCGGCAGCACGCGCGCCCACGTCCACGGCCGCATCATGAAGGCCGCCAGCGAGGCCGCCCTCGCGCCGACACCGCCCCAGTGACACGCGACCGCCGCCACCGCGCCGCGGCGGATGACTTGTCGCGCGGCGCAGCCTAAGCTACGCCCACCCTCGCCGAGGACCCATGGCCGACGACGACGATTCCCCGAGCGCGGCCGCGCGCCCCCCTGTCCCCGCGTCGCAGGATGCCGGCACGAACTCCGCGGCCGCAGCTGCGACCAAGTCCAAGAAATCGGGCGGATCGGCGACCGGCATCATCGCCTTCATCATCGCGCTGGGCGGTGGCTTCTTCATCGGTCAGTGGATCAACAGCCGCGATGGCGGCGACGTCGAGCTCGCCGAGGGCCCGCGCTACGCCGTCTTGCTCCGCGGCGACGAGCCGACCAAGGGGCCGGCCGACGCCCTGGTCACGATCGTCGAGTTCGCCGACTATCAGTGCCCGTACTGCGAGCAGGCAGCCGGGCCGCTGAACGAGGTCGCCGCCGACTACGACGAGGACGTGCGGGTGATCTACAAGCACTTCCCGCTGCCGGGGCACCCCAAGGCGATGCCAGCATCGCGCGCGGCGTGGGCCGGCCACCAACAGGGAAAGTTCTGGGAGTTGCACGCGTGGCTGTTCGCGCAGAAGGCCGAGCTCGCCCAACTCGAGGCCAAGGTCGGCGAGCTGCAGCTCGATCGCGACAGGTTCCTCACCGACATGGGCAGCGCGGCGGCGGCGGCGGCCGTCGATGGCGACATGCTCGCGGGCGGCAAGCTCGGGGTCCGCGGCACCCCGGTGTTCTTCGTCAACGGCCACCGCTATGTCGGCAAGATGTCGCCGCCGCAGTGGCGCGCGATCATCGACGCCGAGCTCGAGCAGGCGGAGGGCCTCGTCGATCGCGGCACGCCGCGCGCAGGGGTCTACGCCGCGTTGATGCAGGACGCCCTGGTCCGCGACGACGCACCCAAGCCGGCCGCCCAGCCCCGCGATCACGACCCCAACGCCACCTACGCGGTCATGGCCGACGACCGGCCGCAGCTCGGGCCGGGCGACGCGCTGGTCACGATCGTGCTGTTCTCCGACTTCCAGTGCCCGTACTGCAGCAAGCTGGCTACGATGGCGCACGCGTTGGTGCAGCGCCACGACGACGTGCGCGTGGTCTTCCGTAACCTGCCGCTGCCGATGCATCCGCGGGCCCGCGATGCGGCCGAGGCCGCGCTCGCCGCGGGGCGGCAGGGCAAGTTCTGGGAGATGCACGACGCGATGTTCGCCGCCCAGAAAGAACTCGGCTCGCTCGACTTCGCCGAGCTCGCGGCTTCGATCGGCCTCGAGCGCGACCGCTTCGCCGCCGACATGGACGACGACGCGATCGCGGCGCTGGTCACCGAGGACGAGGCGGTCGCCCAGCGCTTCCGCGTGCGCGGCACCCCAGCGGCGTTCGTCAACGGCCGGTTCATGGGGGGCGCCCAGCCGATCGAGGCCTTCGACGCCGTCATCGCGGCCGAGCGCGCCCGCGCCCGCGCGCTCGTCGACGCCGGCACGCCGAAGTCCGACGTCTTCGCCGCGGTGATGAACGACGGTCTCACCGAGGTCGTGGGCGGAGGCTCGCCATGAGCGCGCCGCCAGACCCGACGCGCCCGCGCCGCGGCCTCGATCCCCTCGGCGCCGCCGCCTATGCGGTCTACGTGGCCCTGGGCGGCTTCTTGGTGTTCGCGTTCGCGTGGTCGCTGATGCCGGCGGTCGCCCGGCAAAATGACGCCCCGTGTCGGTCGATGGCGCCCGAGATCCGAGACGTCGCCGCGCCCGACTTCGTCGCCCAGGATTTGGCGGGCAACGAGGTGCGGCTGTCGGATTTCCGCGGCAAGTTCGTGGTGCTCAACTTCTGGGCGACCTGGTGTGCCCCCTGCGTCACCGAGTGGCCGCAGGTCCACCAGCTCGGCGAACGCCTGTCGGACAACGACGATGTCGTGGTCATCGCCCTGTCGATCGACAAGACCCCCGATGTGATCGCGCCGTTCCTCGACCGCATGTCGATGGGTGAGACCAAGGTCCGCGTGCTGTGGGATCCGACGACCTCGGTCCACACTGCCTTCGGCACCACGCAGATCCCCGACACCTACTTCGTCGACGAACAAGGCACCGTGCGCCAGGCGTTCATCAACGTCCGCAAGTGGGGCTCGCCCACCGCCGTACAGTGCGTCGAGTCGATGATCGCGGGCTGAGAGAGC
Organism: Nannocystales bacterium; assembly: GCA_038325765.1. Taxonomy (GTDB): domain Bacteria; phylum Myxococcota_A; class Polyangia; order Nannocystales; family Nannocystaceae; genus Xiheibacterium. The sequence continues at coordinate 36,303 of JBBQJI010000054.1, read as the reverse complement.
GACAGCGATTGGGAGCGGGAAGGTTCCGCCGGGCTCTGCCCCCGGTGGAAGGGCGGTGGAAGGGGGACCGAGCCGGTCCCCCAGAAGGATTGAGAGAGCGACAGCGATTGGGAGGGGGAAGGTTCCGCCGGGCTCTGCCCGGTGGAAGGGGGACCGAGCCGGTCCCCCAGAAGGATTGAAATGCGCTACGAAGGCCGCCTGTTCCGTCCGCCCTCCGAGGCCGACGCTCTCATCGTGCAGGCCACCATCGGCTGCTCGTGGAATCACTGCACGTACTGCGACATGTACAGCGACAAGCAGTTCCGCGTGCGCGCGCTGCCCGAGGTCCTCTTCGACCTCGACGCCGCTGCAGCGCAGCTCGGCGCGCGCGTGCGCAAGCTGTTCGTCGCCGACGGTGACGCCTTGGTGATGCCCATGGACCACTGGCTGCCACTGCTCGCCCGCGCCCGCGCAGGGTTCCCCGGACTCGAGCGCGTGTCGTGCTACGCGATGGCGCGCAACATCCTGGCCAAGACCCCGGGCGAGCTCGCCGCGCTGCGCGAGGGCGGACTGACGCGCTTCTACATCGGGCCCGAGTCCGGCGACGATGCGACGCTGAAGGCGATCGCCAAGGGCGACGACGCGGCCGCCCACGTCGCCGCCGCCGAGCGGGCGCGGGCCGGCGGCATCGAGTGCTCGGTGATCGTCTTGCTGGGGATCGGCGGCGCGCGCTCGGACGAGCACGCCCGCGCCACCGCGGCGCTGGTGACGGCGATGGACCCCGCCTACTTCTCGGCGCTCACGGTCACCATCGTGCCGGGCACACCGCTGTCCAAGCTCGCGGCCCGCGGACGCTTCGCCGTCCCCGACGTCGCGGCGTTGCTCGGCGAGCTGCGCACGATGGTCGAGCACGCGAGCCCGACCAACGCCGTGTTCCGCACCAACCACGCCTCGAACTACCTGGCGCTCGGCGGGCGGCTGCCGGCCGATCGTGCCCGGATCCTCGCCACGATCGACGCCGCGCTCGCCGGCGACGTGCCGCTTCGGCCCGAGCGATCGCGCGGTCTGTAGGCGCGAGAATCCCCGGCGTCCGCGCCGCGGGCGTCGGCGGTGCACGGCCGCCGATTCCATGGCACAACCGGCGCCATGCGACCCGTACTGTTCGCGTTGATAGGCCTCGCGGTGGCGCTGCTCGCGTTCCGCTACCTCATGCGTCGTGGCCGCGTCGACCCCGGTCACGCCCGCACGCTCGTGGGGCAGGGGGCGCTGCTGCTCGACGTGCGCACGCCCGCGGAGTTCGCCGCAGGTCACCTCGCCGGCGCGCGCAACGTCGCGCTGCAGGATCTCGCGGCAGCCACGGGCGGTCTCGGTCCCAAGGCGACACCGGTGGTGGTGTACTGCAAGAGCGGCATGCGGAGTCGGATGGCCGCCACGGTGCTGCGCCGCGCCGGCTTCGTCGCCGTCCACGATCTCGGGCCGATGGCGGCGTGGCCGGCCACGGCCTGATTCGACCCGATCGACCCGGCTGCCGGCCCATCGCCGAACAGGGCTGCAACGCACCGATGCGTCGGCGCCGGCAGACACTGCCCAGACCGCGTGCGCAGCGGCCTTACGAGGGCGAGGCGGCCGCGAAGATGGGCGAGTGTTCGACGATCCTTCGATGTCCGGCCAGGCGTCACCGCCGCGACCCGAACGTGCGCGTTGTCAGGTTGACCCTTGGGCACTCGCGGCGTAGCTTCCCGGCGTGACGAGCCCCCCGAGCTACGATGCGTCGGGTCCGAGTCTTCGACTCGTACTCGGTGTCGTGGGTGTGTTGGTGGTCGTCCTCGGCGTCCTCGCCTACTGGCGGTTCACCGTCTCCGAGCGCCACTTTGCCGAGACGCTGGACCAGATCGACGCCGTCGCACCCACGCTCGACACCGACGGCTGCGTCGGCGCCGTGCTCGAGTGGCACGCCCGCTGCGAGGCCAACAAGCCGCTGTGCGACGACGGCGTGCCCCGGGTGATGACGCACTGTCTGCTGGGCGCCGATCGCAAGGAATTCTGCAACACCCTCGAGCTCGGCTCGGCCAAGGCGCAGTGGGTGTTCGGGATGTGCCAAGACCGCGGCACGCCGTGCCGCGATCGCAAGAAGTGCGCCTGCGCCGACGCATACCGCACGGTCGACAGCTTCTGCCGTCACGGGCAAAAAGGGGTCTCGCTGTGAAGCCATTTCGCACCAATACGCGTCTTTCGCGGCTCGCGGTCGCCACCACGATCGCGACATGGATCCTGCTGCTCATCGGCGGCCTGGTGAACCCGATGGGCGCGTCGATGGCGTGCCCGGATTGGTACTTCATCCCCACGTGCAACGGCGAGCTGCTGCCCGAGATGACCGGCGGCGTCCTGTACGAGCACGGCCATCGGCTGTGGGCGTCGTGGGTCGGCCTGCTCACGCTCGTGCTCGCGTTCGCGGCGTGGCGCTCGCGGACCCTCGATGCCACCAGCCGCCGCTACGCCTACCTGGCGCTGGTGCTGGTCTGCGTCCAGGGCACGCTGGGCGGCATCACCGTCAAGCTCAACCTGCACAGCGCGGTGTCGACCCTGCACCTGGGCACCGCGATGGTGTTCTTCGGGCTGCTCATCGCGCTGTGCGTCCGCCTCGCGCCCGCGCGCCTGGTCGAGGGCACCACCCGCTCGACGTCGCGCACCTTCGTGCTGGTCGCCGTCGTCGCCGTCTTCGTGCAGATCATCCTGGGTGGTCTGGTTCGCCACCTCGGTGCCGGCCTCATCTGCGGCGACGACTGGGTCGGCTGTGGGCCTTCGGGCTGGACGACGCAGCCGCTCGCGCACCTGCACATGACCCACCGCATCGTCGCCTACGGCCTGGTGCCCCTGGTGTTGCTCGCCGCGCGTCATGTGGCGCGCGAGGCCGCCGCCACCGGTAACAAACTGGCCGCGCGACTCGCCAAGCTGCCGGCCGTGCTCATCCTCGTCCAGGTCGCGCTAGGTCTCGCCACGGTGGCCACCGGGCGCAGCGTGGCCATCGTCACGCTCCACACGGCGATCGGGGCCCTGGTGCTCGCGAGCCTGTGGGCCTGCCATCTGGCGCTGGGCCCGAGCTTGGGCGCTGCCGGCCGCGAAGGGAACGATCGATGACCACCCGCACCGCACGTCCCGGGCCACTCGCCGATCTCGTGGCGCTGACCAAGCCCGGGGTCACGCGCATGTGTCTGCTGACCACGGCCGGCGGGCTGGCGCTCGCGCCGGTGCCATGGGACTGGTCGGTCGCCATCTCGGCGTTGGTCGGCACCGCTTGCGCGGTGGCGGGCGCCAACGCGTTCAACATGTGGATCGAGCGCGAAGCCGACGCCCGGATGTCGCGCACGCGCCGGCGGCCCCTGCCGTCGGGTCGCATGTCGCCCGCGCTCGCGGTGCGCTTCGCCTGGCTGCTCACGATCACCGCGGTGGTCGTGCTCGCCCTGGGCACCAACGTGCTCACCGCGGTGCTCGCGGCGGCCGCGAGCGCGGCCTACGTCCTGGTCTACACCCCGCTCAAGTACCGCACGCCGCTGGCCCTGCTCATCGGCGCGGTGCCCGGCGCCGCCCCGCCGCTGCTCGGCTGGACGGCGGCGACCGGCTCGATCGACGCGCCGGGTGTGGTGCTGTTCTTCATCCTGCTCGTCTGGCAGCTGCCGCACTTCTTGGCGATCGCGATCTATCGGCAGGACGACTACGCGCGCGCCGGCATCCGCATCGTGCCGCTGGTCCGCGGCGTGCCGATCGCCAAGATCCAGGCCGTCGCCTGGTCGATGGTGCTGGTGCCGGTGACGATGTTGCTGGTACCGCTGGGCATCGCGGGCGACACGTACCTGGTGTGCTCGGTCGTCATCGGCTGCGGTTTCCTGGCGTGGAGTTTCACCGGCCTCGACGACAGCGCCGGGGTCCGCTGGGCCCGCGGCTTCTTCCTCGCGTCGCTGGTCTACTTGCCCGCGTTGGCGGCGGCCCTCGCCTGGGACGTGGTGGTCTGACCCATGGCCGTGCCGCCCCCCGATCTCGTGCCTTCACCTGCGCTCGCGTGGCTGCGCAAGTACATCTGGATCGTCGCGGCCGTGCTCGGCGTGGTCACTCTCACCGCGCTCCGCACCCGGCTGCGGAGCGTGCCCGACGCGCCGGAGCTGCTGTACACGCTGCCCGAGTACGCGCTCGTCGATCAGCACGGGCGCTCGTTCTCGCCCGAGACCCTGCGCGGCAAGGTCTGGGTCGCCGGCTTCGTGTTCACCAGCTGTCCCAGCACCTGCCCCGCGGTCACACGCGCCATGGGCTCGCTGCGCGACAGGTTCGATCGCATGGACATCGACATCGAGATGGTGTCGTTCACCGTCGATCCGCAGCGCGACACCCCCGAGGTGCTGCGCGCCTACACCCAGGAGGTCGGCGTGACGAGCGAGCACTGGCGCTTCGTCACCGGGAGCCCCGAGGCGGTGCGCAACCTCGTGCGCGACGGCTTCAAGCTCGGCATCGGCGAGCGCGAGCCCGTGGCCGATGGGGCGGTGGACGGGTCGATGTACGACATCGCCCACTCCACGCAGCTCGCGCTGGTCGACACCGAAGGCGGCGTGCGCGGCTTCTACGACATGGAACCCGAAGGCGGGCTCGACGAGATCTTTCACCGCGCGCAGCACGTGATGGCCGAGGCCGCCGTAGCCACGCGGACCGAGGAGCGCGGCCGTTGAGCGGCCGTGCAACGGTCTTGGTGTTGGCGACGGCTGCCGCGGCCTGCGACGGGGCGCCGCGCTTCACCGCGCCCATGACGCTCGGCGGCGTCGAGGTGCCCGCGGCGGTGCTCGAGCAGGGCGCGCGCGTGTACGAGATGCGGTGTGCGAGCTGCCACGGCGCCGATGGGGCAGGGCAGGGCTCGGCCGGCCGCGCGCTCGCGCAGCCGCCCCGCGACTTCCGCACCGCCGACTTCCGGTATGGCGCGTCGGGTCCCGGCGGCTTGCCCAGCGACGCCGAGTTCGAGCAGACCATCCGCGACGGGCGCATCGAGAACGGCATGCCCGCGTGGGGGACGCTCACCGCCGACGACCGCCACGCCGTGGTCCAATACCTCAAGACGTTCTCTCCGCGCTGGCAGTCGGCCGACGCCGACGCCAACCCCGGTACGGGTGCATCATGAGCGGCGCGGACCGATCATCGAGATCACCCCGTGCGCTCGCTCCGTCGGAGCCGGCCGCGGGTGCCTGGTCGCACGTCGTTTCGCGCCCAAGAACGGCGTCCGAGTGTTGCGGCAAGTTTCGGGTGTTGCTAGGGTCCGCGCCGGTGACGGCGGGCCATTCGCCACGGGTGAAGCGACGCGGGCAACATCCCGCGCCCGTGCAGCTGCGTTCCATCGCAGAACGATTCCTCGAGAACTCGGCGCGACCTCGTCGCTCGCGCCGCCACGATGCCGCAACGATGCGGCGAATGCCGGCCTCGCTCCCGTGCCCCTTGGCACGTGCACGCGGGGCAGCGAAAGTGAACTGACGTGCCGGCCATCTTTCCTCGCTGGACCAACAACGTTCCGATCGTCGTCGGTCTCCTCGCCCCGCTCGCGGGCGCGAGTCTGATCTTCTCGGTCTGGTACTGGTTCTCGCCCAAGTTCACCGACGTCGGCTATCGGCCGACGCAGCCGGTGGCGTACAGCCACAAGCTGCACGCCGGTGAGCTCGGCATCGACTGCCGCTACTGCCACAACACGGTCGAGCAAGCGGCGCACGCCGCCATCCCGCCCGCGGCGACGTGCATGAACTGCCACGAGCTGGTCAAGACCGACAGCCCACGCCTCGAGCCCGTACGCGAGTCGTACGCGACCGGTGAGGCGATCCCATGGGTCCGCGTGCACCAGCTCCCGGACTACGCCTACTTCAACCACTCGCCGCACGTCGCGGCCGGTGTCGGCTGCGTGAGCTGCCACGGCCGCGTCGATCAGATGGTCGTGGTCGAGATGGACCAGCCGCTGTCGATGGGCTGGTGCCTCGACTGCCACCGCGATCCCAAGCCGAACCTGCGTCCGCTCGATCAGGTCACCAACATGGCCTGGGATGCGTCCGAGACTCCGTACGATCCCGATCGCGACCCCAACCGCAAGCGCAAGGTCAACCCACCCGTGCACTGCTCGGGGTGTCACCGATGAAACCCTCCATGCCCCCAGACACCAACCCGGGCGAGACGCCGCGCGACGACGCGCCGCACACTACGCCTGTACGCGGCGGCGAGACCCCGGCCAGCGCGGACAAGGTCTATGGCCAGACCTACTGGCGTTCGCTCGCCCAGCGTCAGCTCTCGCACGACGAGTCCGCCGACGGCTGGAAAGAATTCCAGCCGTTCGTGAGCGTCGCCGCGACGTCCGGCCCGCGTCGCCTGCCGATCGCCGGCGCCGCTGCCCACGCCGAGGAGAATCCGGCCGAGGTCGGTCTCGACGATCTCGTACCGCGCGACGGCGTCTCGCGGCGCCGCTTCTTCAGCGTCGTGGGAGCCTCGGCCGCGCTCGCGGGCGCGACCGGATGCGTGCGCAAGCCCAAGGAAACGATCCTGGCCTTCGGTGAGCGCCCCGAGGACCTCATCCCCGGCCGCCCGATGTTCTACGCCAGCGCGATCGCCCGCGGCGCCACCGTCGAGGGCGTCCTCGTCGAGAGCCAAGACGGTCGGCCCACGAAGATCGAGGGCAACCCCAAGCACTCGGGCTCGCAGGGCGCCACCAGCGTGTGGACGCAGGCGTCGGTGCTCGACATGTACGATCCCGAGCGCACCCGCGTGCCGGTGACCGGCGGTGCGTCGTCCACGATGGCGCAGGCGCGCGGCGCGTTGGCCGACGCGCTCACCGCCGCCGAGGCGAACGGTGGGGCAGGGCTCGGCGTGCTCGTCCGCTACGTCACCTCGCCGACGATGCGCGCTTCGCTGCGCGACATGGCGACCCGCTTCCCCCAGGCGCGCGTGTTCGTCAGCGACACGCTCGCGCCGTGGAACGCCTATCGTGCGGCCGAGCTCGTCGGTGGTCCCGGCACGCGGACCTACCACCACCTCGAGAAGGCCAGCATCATCTTCGCCGCCGACGCCGACTTCCTCGGCACCGAGGCCGACAGCGTCCGCATGGCCCGCGAGTGGGCGCGGACGCGCCGCGTGGTCGGGCCCTCCGACTTCATGTCGCGGCTCTACGTCGCCGAGCCACACCTCACGTCGACCGGCGTGATGGCCGATCAGCGCCGCCGCATCAAGGCCAGCGCCGTCGGCGACATCATGCTCGCGCTGGTCGCCGCGCTGCGGAACTCGCCCGAGTTCAAGCTGCCGCCCGCCGCCGACCTCGATGGCCTGCCGGTGCCCACGCTCGACGCGGACACCCAGGCGTTCGTCGCCGCCCTCGCCAAGGATCTCGGCACCCAAGAGAACCGCAGCAAGAGCGCCATCATCGTCGGCGAGCGCCAGCCGGTGTGGGTGCACGTGCTCGGACTGATGCTCGACATCGGGCTCGGCAATCAGCGCTTCGGGCCGACCTCGGTCCAGCCCGCTGCCGCCCCGGCGCCCGGCCAAGACGAGGCGTCGCCCCCCGGCGGCGGCTCACTGCGCTGGCGCAAGGACGGCACCGCGGTGCAGGGCGAGGATCTCGGCGCGCTCGCGTCCGGCCTCCAAGACGGCAGCGTCTCCACCTTGCTGTGCTTCGAGGCCAACCCGGCGTACGAGGCCACCGGCGAGCTCGGCATGGCCGCGGCGCTGCGCAAGGCCACGGTCTTCCATTTCGGCCACCACTACGACGAGACCGCCAAGCTCGCCGCGTGGCACATCCCGGTCTCGCACTTCCTCGAGGGGTGGGGCGACGTGGAGGCGGTCGATGGCACGATGAGCGTGCAGCAGCCGCTCATCAACCCGCTGCACGAGACCTACAGCGTCACCGAACTGCTGGCCTTCGTCGCCACCGGCACGTTGCTCGATGGCTACAGCCTGCTCAAGTCGCACTGGGCGACCGAAGCCGGCGCGCAATTCTCGGAGCGCATCTGGCGGCAGTGGGTGCACGACGGCATCGTCAGCGGCATCCAGCGCGAGGCCAACCTGCCGGGCCAAGACGGCTGGGCCGATGCCGCCGCCACCTTGGCCACACGTGTGGCTCCGATCGACGGCCTCGAGGTCGACTTCCACGTCGACCCCAAGGTGCTCGACGGCCGCATGGCGACCAACGGCTGGCTGCAAGAGCTGCCACACCCGGTCACCAAGCTGACCTGGGACAACGCGGCCTACGTCAGCAAGACCACCGCCGAGCAGTGGGGCCTCGCCAACGGGCAGATGGTCACGCTCACGGTCGACGGCCGCAGCGCCGCCGTGCCGGTGTGGATCGCACCCGGTCAGGCCGACGACACCGTGTCGGTGTCGCTGGGTTACGGCCGCAAGGCCACGCCCGTCACCGAGGGTGCTGGGTTCGACGTCGGACCGTTGCGCACCCTCGCGGCACCATGGTTTGCCGCCGGCTCGGCGACCCCGGCGGGTGGCGACGAGTACCTGCTGGCCTCGACGCAGGACTACGGCTCGCTCAAGCCGCCGTCGCACATGGGCTTCGAGTTCGAAGAGCGGCCGATCGTCCTCGAGCGCACGCGCGCCGAGTTCCAGGCCGATCAGAACTTCGTCGAGAAGTCCAACCTCATGCCGCGCTCGCGGCTGGAGCACCTGTGGGATCCGCCGAAGCTCACCGCCAAGCAGCAGTGGGGGATGAGCATCGATCTCAACACGTGCACGGGCTGCAACGCCTGCGTCATCGCGTGTCAGGCCGAGAACAACATCCCCGTCGTCGGCAAGGACCAGGTGTCCCGCGGCCGCGAGATGCACTGGATGCGCCTCGATCGCTACTTCCGGGGCGACGACGACAACCCCACCGCGGTGGTCCAGCCGATGGCGTGCCAGCACTGCGAGGCAGCCCCATGCGAGACGGTGTGTCCGGTCGCCGCGACCGTGCACTCGCCCGACGGCCTCAACGAGATGACCTACAACCGCTGCATCGGCACCCGCTATTGCAGCAACAACTGCCCGTACAAGGTCCGGCGCTTCAACTTCCACGCGTACAACCTGGACGTTCGCCCCGGGGGCCTGTGGACGGACGATCCCGACGGCGCCTGGATCAGCCAGCTGCAGAAGAACCCGGACGTCACGATCCGCTTCCGCGGCGTCATGGAGAAGTGCACCTACTGCGTGCAGCGGATCAGCGAGGCCAAGATCGAGGCCCACGTGGCGGGGCGCGACCTGGTCGACGACGGCCGCATCCTCACCGCGTGCCAGCAGGTATGCCCGACCGAGGCCATCATCTTCGGTGACATCCGCGACCCCGACAGCAAGGTCAGCAAGGCCAAGCGGTCGCCACGCGACTACGAGGTCCTGCGCGACCTCAACAACCATCCGCGCACCAGCTACCTCGCGCGCATCCGCAATCCCCACCCGGATCTGGCGCCGCCGGCACCGGCGAAGGCTGCGGAGGCACCTGCCGCTCACGACAAGGGGCACGGGCAATGAGCCACTATCTCCAGCCGCAGCACGAGCACGACCAGGATCCGCTCGAGGGCCGCACGGCCCTGGTCCAGGGTGGTCTCTCGTTCCACGACGTCACCGAGAAGGTCGCGTACCGCATCGACAATCCCCACAAGGCCTGGTGGATCGCCTTCATCGCGTCGCTGAGCCTGCTCGGGGTGTTCGGGATCTCGGTCGCGTACCTGCTGTGGGAGGGCATCGGCATCTGGGGTCACAACAACCCCGTGATGTGGGCCTGGCCGATCGTGAACTTCGTGTTCTGGGTCGGCATCGGCCACGCCGGTACGCTCATCTCCGCGATCCTCTTCCTGTTCCGCCAGAAGTGGCGCACGTCGATCAACCGCGCCGCCGAGGCGATGACGATCTTCGCCGTCATCTGCGCGTTGATGTTCCCCACGATCCACGTCGGTCGTGTGTGGCTGCTGTACTGGGCGCTGCCGATCCCCAACCAGATGGAGATGTGGCCGAACTTCCGCAGCCCGCTGCTGTGGGACGTCTTCGCGGTCTCGACCTACTTCACGGTGTCGCTGCTGTTCTGGTACGTGGGCCTCATCCCCGACCTTGCGACCATGCGCGACCGGGCCAAGACCCGCATCCGCCGCATCATCTACGGCATCTTCTCGCTGGGCTGGCGCGGCTCGCACCGCCACTGGGTGAACTACGAGGCCGCCTATCTGCTGCTCGCCGCCATGGCGGCGCCGCTGGTCCTCTCGGTGCACTCGATCGTGTCCTTCGACTTCGCGGTGAGCCAGCTGCCCGGCTGGCACACCACGATCTTCCCGCCCTACTTCGTCGCCGGTGCCATCTTCTCCGGCTTCGCGATGGTGCTGACCCTGCTCATCCCGTGCCGCAAGTGGTTCGGCCTCGAGCAGATGATCACCATCAAGCACCTCGAGAACATGGCGAAGGTCATCCTGCTCACCGGCACGATGGTCGGCTACGCGTACGCGCTCGAGTTCTTCATCGCCTGGTACTCCGGCAACCCGCTCGAGACGTTCGTGTTCATCAACCGCGCCTTCGGTGACTACTGGTGGGCGTACTGGATCATGGTGAGCTGCAACGTCATCACGCCGCAGTTCTTCTGGTCGAAGAAGATGCGGCGCAACACGGTGGTGTTGTTCATCCTGTCGATCTTCGTCAACATCGGGATGTGGTTCGAGCGCTTCGTCATCACCGTGACGTCGCTCCACCACGACTTCCTGCCCTCGTCGTGGGACTACTTCACGCCGACGATGTGGGACTGGTCGACGCTGATCGGCAGCTTCGGGCTGTTCTTCGCCCTGTTCTGTCTGTTCGCCCGCTACATGCCGATGGTCGCGATGGCCGAGGTCAAGGGCGTGATGCCGCAGGCCAGCCCCCACTTCGACTGGGGCAAGGCGCGGCAGGGGCCCGGCGGCGGCGGTCACGGACGCAGCGGCGTGATGGATTCGTCGCACGACGATGACCGCGTGCCGGCCGAGCGATCGGCGTCGGGCGCTGTCGACGTGGTCGTCGGTGCGGGGATGACCGGTCGGATCCGGGAGGACGAGGCCGATGTGCCGACCCGCGTCGACGTGGCGGCGCAGGCCGTGGCGCAGGCCGAAGCCGACCGCGCGGCGGCGGCGAAGGCCGAAGCGGCGGAGAAGGCCGAAGCGGCGGAGAAGGCCGAAGCGGCGGAGAAGGCCGAAGCGGCGACGAAGGCCGAAGCGGCGACGAAGGCCGAAGCGGCGGAGAAGGCCGAAGCGGCGACGAAGGCCGAGGCCGAATCCGCCGCCGCAAAGCCCGACGCTGCGCCGGTCGACACCGAATTCCTGTTCGCTCCGCCGCCGCCGCGGGACGACAACAACTCCGGTGCTGGCGGCGCCGGATCCAAGGAGTGAGCCATGGCGAAGCGACCCAAACACTACGGCTTGCTCGCCGAGTACGAGACCGCGGCGGACCTCTATCACGCCTGCGAGAAGGTCCGGGATGCCGGCTACTCGGCCTGGGATGCCCACACTCCGTTCCCGGTCCATGGGCTCGAGAAGGCCATGGGCCTGCGCGGCTCGATCATCCCGTACATCGTGTGCGTGATGGGCTTCACCGGCGCCGGGCTCGGGTTCTTGCTGCAATGGTGGTCGAGCACGATCGCGTACCCGCTCATCATCTCGGCCAAGCCCTACAACAGCTATCCGGCCTTCGTGCCGGTGACGTTCGAGCTCGGCATCTTGCTCGGTGCCTTCGGCGCCGTGTTCGGGATGCTCGGGATCAACAAGCTCCCGCAGCTGTATCACTCGCTCTTCAACTCGCACCGATTCGCGCGGTTCTCCGACGATCGGTTCTTCATCTCGATCGAAGCCCGCGACCCCAAGTACGACGGCGAGCGCACCCGGAAGCTGCTCGAGTCCACTGGCGCCGCGGCGATCGAGGAGGTCGAGGACTAATGCCCATCCACGCTCGATGCTCGGGGCCCGCCCTGCTCGCCGTCGCCCTCGTGGCGGCCGCCGGCTGCCGCGGCACCCGCTCCGAAGATCCTCCGGTCCACCTGCAGCAGAACATGGACTTCCAGGAGCGGGGCGAGCCGCAGGAGTTCAACGGATTTTTCGCCGACGGTCGGGTGATGCGCAAACCGCCCGAGGGCTCGGTCGCGCTCGGCCTGCTCAAGGACGACGATCACCTGTACCGGGGTCGCAACCTCGACGGCACCCTCGCCGACGCGCTGCCGCCGGCGATGAAGCTCGACGAGAAGCTGCTGGTGCGCGGCGAGGCCCGTTTCAACATCTTTTGTGCGCCGTGCCACGGCCAGACCGGTCACGGCGACGGCCCGGTCACCCGGCGCGGTGGTGGCATGCAGCCGCCTCCGGGCAACCTCCACATCGCGCGCCTGCGGCCCGAGGCGCTGGGGTATTTCTACGACGTCATCAGCAACGGCAAGGGCAAGATGCGTCCCTATAAATCCCAGATTCCGGTCGAGGATCGCTGGGCGATCTCCGCGTGGGTTCGCACTCTGCAAGTCAGCCACGAGGCCCAGGCCGGTGACATCCCGGTTGCGGCGGCCCAAGCCGGCGGGACCGCCGGCGCCCCGAAGGGAGCCCCGCAATGAGCGGCGCACACGATCGTCACGGTCCGCTCGTGCGTCACGAGCAGGTCCACATCGCGGCCGACTCGCCGTGGAAGCGACTGCCGCTGTACTTCGCGGTGGTGGGCGTCGCCGGTCTCGGCATCGGCTTCGCGTTCCAGGGCAGCGACCCGGCGAAGTTCTACGCCTCGTACCTCACCGCGGTGATGTGGGGCCTCTCCATCGGACTCGGCGGCCTCTGGTTCACGCTCGTGCAGCACGCGGTACGCGCGGGCTGGTCGATCGTGGTGCGGCGCATCGCCGAGAACCTGATGCTGACGCTGCCGGCGGTGGCGCTGCTGATCCTGCCCGTCGTCTTCCTCGGGGCCCACGACCTGTTCCACTGGACCCACGCCGACGCGCTCGCCACCGATCCGGTTCTGCAAGCGAAGGAGCCGTACCTCAACGAGGGCGCGTTCCGCATCCGCGCGTTCGTCTACATCGGCCTGTGGTCGCTGCTCGCGCTGGTCTTCTACCGGTGGTCGACGCAGCAGGACACGGCCGCTGACCCGGCGCCGTACAGCCACAAGATGCGTTACTGGTCGACGATCGGGATCCTCGTGTTCGCGATGACCCTGACCTTCGGCGCGTTCGACTGGCTGATGTCGCTCGACCCGCACTGGTTCTCGACGATCTTCGGCGTGTACTACTTCGCCGGCTGCGTCTCGATCGTGGCCTCGAGCATCGCGCTCACCGTCATCTTGCTGCACAGCTCGGGGTATCTGCGGGGGGTCGTCACGACCGAGCACTTCCACGACCTCGGCAAGCTGATGTTCGCGTTCTCGGTGTTCTGGGGCTACATCGGCTTCTCCCAGTTCTTCCTCATCTGGTACGCGAGTATCCCCGAGGAGACCGAGTGGTTCTCGTACCGCGGTCACGGCGACTGGCTCACGTTGAGCCTGATCCTCATCTTCACCCGCTTCGTGCTGCCGTTCGTCGGCATCATGTCGCGCAAGATCAAGCGCAACCCGCGGACGCTCGCGTTCTGGGCGGTGTGGATCATCATCGCCGAGTTCATCGACATGTACTGGCTCGTGCAGCCCTCGCTGGCGCACAGCCGGGGCAGCGAGCATATTCGTCCCGACCTGTTCGACATCTCGACCCTCGTGGGCGTCGCCGGGATCTTGCTGGCGGTTTTCACCTGGGGGCTGCAGCGGCATGCCCTGGTGCCGATGCGCGACCCGCGACTCGAGGAGTCGCTGAACCACGAGAACTTCTGAGGGAGCGGCCATGAGCGACACGCACGATGATCACGGTCACGATGGGCACGAGCGGGGCGGTCACGAGATCGACCGCATGCCCAACGCGCGGCTTTTCAGCCTCCTGTTCGGGTTCTCCTTGCTGACGCTGGTCGCATGCATCGGCGTGGTCCAGCTGTTCAATTTCCAGGTCTCGTCGCTCGAGGCCTCGCGCGCGGAGCAGGGCTCGTTCCGCCGCCACGCGTACGAGGAGGAGATGCAGGCGCTGGTCTCGGGCTGGGGCGAGGTCTCGATCGCCGAACTCGACGAGAAGGCCACGGTCACCACGCGCTACTACATGCCGGTCGCCAACGCCCGCAAGGTCGTACTCGACGACCCCAAGCGATTGAAGGCCGCCAAGGCTCCCGGCGGGTGGAAGACGTCGGACGCGCAGGCGCCCCAGCCGGTCGGCCGCGAGCCCTCGGTGCCCGGCGCGCCCGCGCCGACGCCGCCCGGTCCGCTCGGTGCCGTGGTGCCGGCCGGCGGTGCGAAGGTGCCCGCGGGTGACGTGCCTGCGCCGAATCCCGCCGTGGAGCCCGAGCCCGCCGCGAAGCCCGAGCCCGCCGCGAAGCCCGAGCCCGCCGCGCCGAACTGAGATGCACATGAGCCGCCTGCGCACCATGACCGCCCGTCTCGCCCGGATCGTCGCCACCTTCGGGGTGGTCGGCGTCCTCGCGCCCGTGGCCGCTGGCGCCGCAGAGCCCTCGCCGTACGCGGGCGACGCTGCGCCGCTGTCTCCCGAGATGCGCGCCATCGACGTCGACGAGCGCCGCCAAGAGAAGCTCGACGGTGCCCTGACCTTCACCAACCACGAGGGCGTCGCCGTGCATGCCCGCGATTGGTTCGACGGTGAGCGGCCGGTGCTGCTCACGCTCAACTACTTCCACTGCCGCGTCGTGTGCAGCGTCCAGCTCGGCGGCCTCGCGGACGCCCTCGCCGAGGTCAACTGGACCCCCGGCGACGAGAACTTCCGCGTCGTCACCGTCAGCCTCGACTCGCGGGAGACGGCCAAGGATGCCGACTTCAAGCGCACGCAGATCCTCGACCAGCTCGGTCGCGGGCCGGACGTCGACTGGCAGTTCCTGCGCGGCGACGCGATCGCGATCCAGACCCTCGCCGCCCAGCTCGGCATCTCGTTCGCGTACGACGCCGAGCAGGACCAGTTCGCGCATCCGGCGGTCGCGGTGTTCCTGATGCCGGACGGCACCATCTCCCAATATCTCTACGGGCTGACCTACCAGCCGCGCGACATCAAATTCGCCCTCATCGAGTCGGGCCAGGGGCGCGTCGGATCGCCCATGGAGAAGCTCTACCAGAGCTGCTTCGCGTACGACCACACCATCGGCCGCTATGGTCCGTGGGCCTTCGGCTTCATGCGCATCGGCGCCACGATAGCCTTCTTCATCCTCGCGACCACCCTCGCGATCTTCTGGCGGTACGAGCGACGCAGGCGTCGCAAGGCCGTCACCCACGACGAACACCGCGTGGAGGCGGTATCGTGATGCTGAGCATGTTCCTGGCCCCCGAAACCGAGGAAGCCGCCAAGGCGGCCGCTGGCGATGCGGTCGCCGCTGCCCCGACCGAGGTGCTGACGAAGACGGCACCGCTCGAGACGGCGCACTCCTGGGCGATGCCGACGCAAGCGTCGACGTTCTCCGAGAGCACCGACAACCTCTACTTCTTCATCGTCGCCCTCGACGTCTTCTTCTTCGCCTTGATCATCGCGGCGATGGGGTACTTCATGTGGAAGTACCGGCGGCGCAGCGAGGACCAGAAGACCTCCTCGATCACGCACAACGGCAAGGTCGAGTTCCTGTGGAGCGCGATCCCGGCGGTGTTGCTGGTCGTGATCTTCGCGTGGGCCGAGATCGACTGGATCAAGCAGAGCACGCCGCCTCCCGACGCGATCGACATCCGCGTCACGGGCCGGCAGTGGTACTGGCAGGTCGACTACCCGGATTATCCGGGCGTGTCGCTGAGCTCCAGCACCGAGGAGCCGCTGGTCACGATGATCGTGCCCAAGGGCCAGCCGGTGCGCCTGATCATGACGTCCGAGGACGTCCTGCACTCGTTCTACATCCCCGCGTTCCGCGTGAAGAAGGACGTGATCCCTGGCCGCTACACCACGCTGTGGTTCGAGGCGACGCGGGTCGGCGAGTTCAACATCTTCTGCAGCGAGTACTGCGGCGACCGCCACTCGGCGATGGCCGGCGTGATCAAGGTGCTCGAGCCCGAGATGTTCGAGGCCACGCTGCGCGACGCCGGAAAACTCGAGCAAAAGGGTGGCGAGTCGGGCGCGGACTTCGGCGGGCGCATCTATAGCCGCCGCGGTTGCGTCGCCTGTCACACCCTCGACGGCACCCCGGCGACCGGGCCGAGTTGGAAGGGTCTGTACGGCAAGTCCCAGGTGTTGGCGTCTGGCGAGACCATCGTGGCCGACGACAACTACATCAAGGAATCCATCTTGCAGCCCCAGGCCAAGATCGTGGCCGGCTATGCCGGCGCGAACATGCCGAGCTACCAGGGCCAGCTCGATGACAAGCAGATCACTGCGCTCATCGAATTCATCAAGCAGCAGAAATAGCGAGGCCGAGACGACGTCATGGCAACCGCAGATATCAGTAGCGCCCACCCCGGCGACCGCGCCCGCGAACCCAGCTTCTACGCTGCCCACAAGGGGCTGAAGTCGTGGCTCTTCACGCTCGACCACAAGCGGCTGGGGATGATGTACCTCGCCGCGACGATGCTCTTCTTCTTCGTCGGCGGCGTCGCAGCCCTCATTCTGCGCACCGAGCTGCTGACCCCTGAGCTCGACCTCGTCAGCGCCACCACGTACAACAAGCTGTTCACCGTGCACGGCGCGGTGATGGTCTTCTTGGTCATCATCCCGTCGGTGCCCGGCGCGCTGGGCAACTTCCTGTTGCCGCTGATGCTCGGGGCCAAGGACGTCGCGTTCCCGCGCCTCAACCTGCTGTCGTTCT
This sequence comes from Nannocystales bacterium, assembly GCA_038325765.1. Lineage (GTDB taxonomy): Bacteria > Myxococcota_A > Polyangia > Nannocystales > Nannocystaceae > Xiheibacterium. The sequence goes on along the minus strand of JBBQJI010000054.1, from coordinate 19,504 downwards.
GGATCTACACGCTCGGCGCGGTGTTCTTCCTCATCACCTTGGTGACGGGGTCGCTCGACACCGGCTGGACGTTCTACACCCCGTACTCGACCAGCTCCGGCACTGCGGTCATCAGCGCGACCTTCGGCGCGTTCGTCCTGGGGTTCTCGTCGATCCTCACCGGCCTGAACTTCCTGGTGACCGTGCACAAGATGCGGGCCCCGGGGCTCACGTGGAATCGTCTGCCGCTGTTCGTGTGGGCGATCTACTCGACGGCCGTCATCCAGATCCTCGCGACGCCGGTCCTCGCCATCACGCTGCTGCTGCTCATCATCGAGCGCACGCTGAATATCGGCATCTTCGACCCGGCGATGGGCGGCGACCCGGTGCTGTACCAGCACTTCTTCTGGTTCTACAGCCACCCGGCCGTCTACATCATGATCCTGCCGGGGTTCGGCATCATCAGTGAGCTCATCGCGGTCCACTCGCGCAAGCACATCTTTGGCTACAAGGCCATCGCGCTGAGCTCGATCGCGATCGCGATCATCTCGTTCCTGGTGTGGGGCCACCACATGTTCGTGTCGGGCCAGTCGGAGCTCGCCGGCGTGGTGTTCTCGTTTCTCACCTTCGCCGTCGCCGTGCCCACCGCCATCAAGGTGTTCTCGTGGGTGGCCACGCTCTACAAGGGCAGCATCGCGTTCAACACGCCGATGCTCTACGCCCTGGCGTTCCTGTTCACGTTCACCATCGGCGGCTTGACGGGTATCTTCCTGGGCGCGCTGTCGGTCAACGTCCACCTCCACGACACCTACTTCGTCGTCGCGCACTTCCACTACGTCATGATGGGCGGCACCATCATCGCGTTCATCGGCGGCATCCACCACTGGTGGGGCAAGATGACCGGCCGGATGTTCAACGAGACCCACGGCCGTTGGGGTTGTCTGCTCGTGTTCATCGGGTTCAACGTCACGTTCTTCAACCAGTTCATCATCGGCCAGCAGGGCATGCCGCGGCGCTACGCGACGTATGTCCCGCAGTTCCAGCAGCAGCACGTGCTGTCCACGATCGGCTCGTACATCCTGGGCCTGGGCCTGCTGTGGACGCTCATCTATCTGCTGCGCTCGCTGAGGTCGGGCGCGCCTGCCGGTGACAACCCCTACGGCGGCGCCTCGCTCGAGTGGGACACCCAGAGCCCACCCATCGAGCACAACTTCCACGGCCAACCGCGGGTCGACGCCGACCCGTACAACTTCCCGCAGATCGACCGCTCGGGCGGAATGGACCATCACTAGCCATGAGTCGTGCACACGCCGATGGGCCGAAGGCGCCGCACGCCTTCTTCCAGCACCACTACAACACCGTCGAGCAGCAAGCTGGCGCGGCCAAGCTGGGCATGTGGGTCTTCCTCGCGACGGAGATCCTCATGTTCAGTGGGCTCTTCCTCGCCTACTTCGTCGTGCGGATGTTCTATCCGGAGATGGTCCTCAGCAGTCACGAGCTGCTGTCGAAGACGATGGGCGGCATCAACACCGTCGTGTTGCTCACCTCGAGCTTCACCATGGCGATGGCGGTGCGCGCGGCGCAGGTCGGCAACACGCCGGCCATCGTCCGCAACCTCATCCTGACCATCGTGTGCGCGCTCGTCTTCATGGTGGTCAAGTACATCGAGTACTCGGGCAAATTCGCCAACGGCATCCTGCCGGGCAAGTACTTCGACTACGCCCGCGCCGCCGAATATGCCCAGGCCCACGGCCACGAGCTGGTGGGGCTGCCGCACATCTTCTTCGGCCTCTACTTCTGCATGACGGGCCTGCACGGCGTGCACGTGCTCGTCGGCATCGGCGTGCTGCTGTGGATCCTCGTCCGTGCGAAGCGCGGGCACTTCGGGCCGCAGTACTTCACCCCGGTCGAGAACGTGGGCCTGTACTGGCACATCGTCGATCTGGTGTGGATCTTCCTCTTCCCGTTGCTCTACCTCGTGAAGTGATCGGGCGACTGCCGGAGCGAGCCAGCCATGACCACGAAGACCTTCCTCAACGGCAAGCCCATCGACGACGTCATCGAGGTGCACGAGCACGTGTCGCCGATGTCGACGTACATCAAGGTGCTCGGCGCCCTGTTCGTCCTGACCGGCCTGACCTACGCAGTGTCGTTCGCCGACCTGGGTTCCGCGGGCCTGCCGGTGGCGATGGTCGTCGCCTTCGCCAAGGCGGCGCTGGTGTGCATGTTCTTCATGCACCTGCGGTACGACGACCGCTACCACGTGTTCGTCTTCCTGAGCACCCTCATCTTTGTCGCGATCTTCTTCACGTTCACGATCTTCGATCTACAGAGCCGCGATCGGCTCAACGAGGAGCAGGGGACGTTCTTCCGCGTGGAGCAGGGCGCCGATTGGGACGAGGCGCAGCGCGGCAACAAGCGGGTCGTGGACGCGAAGGCCAAGGCTGACCGCAAGGCCGCCGCCGAGGGTAAGGCGTCCGATGCCGCGGCGCCGGCGGACGCGAAGGCTGCCGACGGGTCGGCGCCGGCGGACGCCAAGGCTCCCGACGGCAAAGCCGCGCCCTGACGGAATCGGCCCGCGCGGGCGCGTTCGACGGCGCGGCCACGCGGTCGTGGTCGCTGTACCCCACCGCTTCCCCAGGGGCCCCCCGCGACCACAGGCCAACGTGCCGCGGGGGTGCTGGGCCGCACGTACTCGACGATGCGACCGCGATGCGGCGCGCGGGCGCGTGTGGCAAGCTTCCGTTGCGGCAGGTTGTGTCCACCCTCGTCCAGCTCCGGTCCATGCGGAATCCCGCGCTCGGCCCCCACGGGGGCGGCGTCGCCGTTGCGGCGCGCCCGTGGGCAGTCGACGGGGCCGAGCCGGCGCGACCGCCCGGCACTCTCGTCGACCGCGCCGCCCGTCCGCTCCGCTACCTGCGGGTCTCGCTGACCGACCGCTGCAACTACCGCTGCACGTACTGCATGCCCGATGAGCGGCTCGCCTACGGGCCGCGCTCCGAGCTGCTGCGGCTCGAGGAAGTCGTCGAGGTCGTCGCCAGCTTCGTGCGCGTAGGGGTGGTGCGGGTGCGCCTCACCGGCGGCGAGCCGACGCTGCGCCGCGGGCTCGTCGAGCTGGTCGCCGAGCTGTCGCGGTTGCCGACGGCGAATGGACGGCTCGAGGTCGTGATGACCACCAACGGCGAGCGCCTCGAGCAACTCGCACGGCCTCTGGCCGATGCCGGCCTGCATGCGGTCACGGTGAGCCTGGACAGCCTGCGCCCCGATCGCTTCACCGCGATCACGCGGCGCGGTGACCTCGCCCGCGTCACCGCTGGCATCGACGCCGCGGTGGCAGCCGGCTTCGTGTCGGTCAAGCTCAACACGGTCGCGGTGCGCGGATTCAATGATGACGAGCTCGGCGAGATCGCGACATGGGCGTGGTCCCGCGGGGTCGTGCCCCGGTACATCGAGCTGATGCCGATGTCCGAAGGCGCGCTGTTCGTGCCCGGCACGCTGCTGCCCGCGTCCGCGGTGCGCGACGCGATCGCCACCGGGCTCGGCACCACGCTGGTGTCGTCCCCCGCCGCGGGCTCACCCGTCGCCGGACCGGCGACGTACTGGACGCCCACCGCCGGTCCGTGGACCGGCCGCATACTGGGCACCATCGGCGCGATGACCGAGAATTTCTGCGCGACGTGCAATCGCGTGCGCCTCTCGGCGACCGGGCAGCTGCACGGCTGCCTCGCCCACGACGCAGCCGGCGATCTCCGCTCGGTCCTGCGGAGCGGCGGCGGCGACGCCCTCTTCGGGGTCGTGCAGCACGTACTCGGAACCAAGGGCGACGGTCACGGGTTTCACACCGATGGCACCGGCGGCCCCCGCAAATCGATGATCAGCATCGGAGGATGAGACCATGGCACTTCCAGTCGGAACCAAAATCGGTATCGGTGTCGTCCTCGCGGCCGCCCTGGGCTACCTCGTGCTGTCGGACACGGGTGAGGGTGTGCTCGAGTACATGTACGTCGACCAACTGCTCGGTGACGTGCAGAAGTACGAAGACCGCACGCTGAAGGTGCACGGTCTCGTCGCCGCCGGGTCGATCCAGCGCAAGAAGGGGACCACCGGGGATCTTCGCTTCGTCGTCGAGTACAACGGTGAGCGGCTGCCGGTGCACTTCACCAACATCCCGCCCGACACCTTCCAAGAGGAGGGCGAGGTCGTGCTCACCGGCAAGCTCAACGCCGAAGGCGTGTTCGAGTCCGACGAGATGTCGGCGAAGTGCCCATCGAAGTACGAAGAAGAGGCCGGCGGCGCCGCAGCCCTCTCCGCCGGAAAGGCCGGCTGATCGCCATGCCCATCTCCACGTTCGGTTCCATCGCCGTCCTCGTGCTCTTCTTGCTGTCGGTCGCGACGGTGGTGCTCGCCGTCGTCGGCGCGGCGCGCCGCTCCGAGCGCCTGGTGGAGGGCTCGGTGCAGGGCCTCCACGGCATCCTCGGCGTCGCGGCGCTCGCGTCGATGCTGCTCGAGTATGCCTTCCTCGCCGGCGACACCAGCATCCAGTACGTCCACTACAACAGCCACCCGGCGATGCCGGTGCTCTACAAGATCACCGCGTTCTGGGGCTCGCTCGACGGCAGCTTGCTGTTCTGGGTGTTGCTGCTGAGCCTCTTCTCGTCGCTGGCGATCCGCTCCAACCGCCAGCGCCACCGGGTGCTCATCCCCCACGCCGTCGCGATCCTGGCCACCATCATCGCGTTCTTCGCCGCGCTCCTCGTGTTCATGAAGAACCCCTTCGAGCCGTGGCTGCTGCCCGACATGGCGCCCACGCAGCCCAAGGGCCTGAACCCGCTGCTGCAGAACCCATACATGGTCTGCCACCCGCCGAGCCTGTACCTGGGCATGGTGTCGTTGGCGGTGCCGTACGCGTTCGGCATGGCGGCGCTCATCACCGGCCAGGTCGACGAGGCGTGGCAACGCAGCGTGCGACGCTGGACCCTGTTCGCGTGGCTGTTCCTCGCCATCGGCTTGGTGCTCGGCGGCCTGTGGGCCTACGAGGAGCTCGGCTGGGGCGGCTACTGGGCTTGGGATCCGGTCGAGAACGCCGGGTTGCTGCCGTGGCTGACGTGCACGGCCTTCCTACACTCGATCATGGTCCAGGAGCGCCGCGGGATGCTCAAGATGTGGAACCTGGTGTTGGTGATCGTCTCGTTCTTCCTGACGATCTTCGGCACGTTCCTCACCCGCAGCGGCGTCGTGCAGAGCGTGCATGCGTTCGGCGAGGACCCGGCGCTGGCCTGGACGTTCGGCGCGTTCATGGTCGTCATCCTGGTCGGCTCGTTCGGCCTGCTGTTCTGGCGGCGCCGGCTGCTGCGCTCGCGCCACGAACTCGAGAGCGTGATCAGCCGCGAGTTCGCGTTCCTGCTCAACAACTGGATGTTCCTCATCTGCGCGCTGTTCGTCGCCGGTGCGACGATGTACCCGACGATCACGCAGTGGTCGGGATACCTCGCAGAGAACCACGAGTGGTACCGCGAGATCATGTTCTCGGTCGGGATCTACGACGAGGGCGCGTGGACGGCCGCGGTGCAGAGCGGTCGGCCGCCCCCGGTGGGCCGCGTGACGATCGGCCCGGCGTTCTTCAACCACTACATGACGCCGCTGGGCTTGGCGCTGCTGCTGCTGACCGGCGTCGGACCGCTGGTGGCGTGGCGCAAGACCAGCACCGAATCGCTCGTCGACCAGTTCCGCGCACCGCTCATCGCGGGCGTGGTGGCCCTGCTCGTCGCGGCCTTCGGCATCCCGCTGGTACGCACCGAGGGCGGCTTCGAGGTGCTGTCGGGCTGGGGCCTCACCTGCTTCGCGCTGTGCGGCTTCACGTTCTGGACGATCGTCCAGGAGTTCTACCGCGGGGTCGCGGTGCGGCGCCGCAACCGTCCGCAGAGCGTCATCGATGCGCTCATCGGCCTGGTGGTCCGCGCCCGCCGTCGTTACGGCGGCTACGTCGTCCACCTCGGCATCGTGCTGATGTTCTTCGGCTGGGCCGGCAACTCGTACAAGCTCGAGCGCAAACTCGGCATGTATCCCGGCGAGGTCGCCGAGCTCGGCGACTACGAGATCGAGTACGACGCCGCGGTCGCGACGCAGGACTGGCAGAAGGACATGATCACCGTCGAGATGACGGTGCGGCGCAAGGGCGACGAGATCGGTCAGCTGCGCCCGGCCAAGTGGTGGTACTACCAGCTGCCCGAGCAGCCCACGACGGAGGTCTCGCGGCTCATGCGGCCGGGCGGTGATGTCTATGCCTCGATCGCGGATGTCGACATGACCACCGGGTGGACGCGTCTGAACCTCTACTACAACCCGCTGGTCAACTGGGTCTGGGTCGGCTTCTCCCTGCTCATCGTCGGTGGACTGATCTGCCTCGGGACCAAGCGCGAGGAGGCCGAGGGTGGAGGCTGAGCTCGCCCCGCCCCAGTCGGTCCGTCGCGCCCCTGCGCTCGTGTGGATCTCCGTCGTCGCCGGCGGTGCGGTCGCGCTCGGCCTGTTCCTGATGTTGGCCGGCGGCGCGCGACCCGAGGCACCCACCTTCGGCTTGCTGCTGGTGGGGGTTGCGCTGGTGGTGTGCCTGCGCGGCATGCATCGCATCGTGACGGCGCTCGCCTCCGACAACGTCGAGATCATCGTCGAGAGCGAGGCGGAGCTCGGCGGCGCCTCGCAGCGGGAGATGCGGGAGGAGCGTCGTCGGCTGCTGCGGGCGATCAACGAGCTGCGCTTCGATCACGAGATGGGCAAACTCTCCAAGACCGACTACGACGCGGTGCGCCTGGGCTACGAGGTCCGCGCCATCGAGGTGATGCGGGCGCTCGACGGCGGACGCACGCTGCACCCCGATCTCGCCGCGCGCCTCGGCATCGCGACCGACGCGGTCGGTGGCGGCGATCTGGTGGCCGTGACCGACGCTGAGTCCGCGCCCGAAGCCGATCCAGATCCCGCGCTCTTCCCCATCCACGACGCGCCTTCGGCCGTCGTCCCCGCAGACCAGCCGTCGGCCCGCGAATGTGCGGCGTGCGAGGGCAGCAACGATCCCGACTCCCGCTTCTGCAAGCACTGCGGCAAGGAACTCGCGGCATGAAGATCCTCCGCCTCCCTCTCGCGGTGCTGCTGCTCGGACTCGTGACGGCGACGCCGTCGTCCGCCGGCCCGCCGCCGGGCGCCCCCGATCCCCGCGCGATGTCGGGCATCCCCCGCGTCGATCCCCAGGTCGCCGCCGGCACCATCACCGTGCGCGTCCTCGACGGCGGCTTCGGCTCGCCGGCGGTCGGCGTCGACGTCACCGTGGCGCTGACCGGTGCCGATGGCACCACCGCCACGCGCACCGCGACGACCGACGGCCAGGGCCGCGCGACCGTCGAGGGCCTGTCTGCGTTCATCGGCGGCACGGCCGTGGCCAGCGTCACCCGCGGCGCCGAGTCCCTGCGGTCGCAGTCGATCCCGCTGGTGGCCGAGGCCGGCTCACGCGTCATGCTGGTCGCCAGCGGCGGCGCCGAAGCCAGCGGCGCCGCGACCGGCGGTGCCGCTGCCGGCGGGACCACGGACAGCGGCCCGGCGGCGGCGGCGGGTACCGGCGACGTGCCCAAGCACGGCGAGAGCGGCGGACCCGAGGTGCCGATGCCGGGGACGGCGTTCGTGCTCGAGGGCACGCCGGCCGGTGAGCTCGTCGTCGGCACGTTCGATCTGGATTCCCGGCGACCGATCGGCGAGATCGTCGTGACGCTGCGGCTCGAGCCGCCCGGCGGCGAGGTCCAGACCCGCACGGCAAAGAGCGACGCCCGCGGCAAGGTGTCGTTCGAGGGCCTGCTGCCGCCGGCGGTCCCGGCGGGCACGCAGCTCGAGGTCGCTGCCATCTTGGTCGCCGGCGAGCCCGAGCAGCGCTCCAAACGCTTCACGATGGATCCCGCGGTCGGCATGGCGATCGTGCTCGCGAAGGGCGAACTCGACGCGCGGCCCGCCGCACCACAGGCCGCATCGGCGCCGGAGCGCGCCCAGCTCCCCGGTCCGCGCATCATGCCGTCACTTCCCGATGGCACCGTCCGCGTGCGCATCGTCGACGCGGGCGACGTCCCCGTCGGTGGTCAGCACTTCACGGTGGTCAAGACCGATCAGACCGGCGCCGACGCCCGCTTCGAGGGTGTGACCACGGCCGACGGTTCGGGCGAGATCGCGGTCGCGATCCAATCCGACGCCATCTACATGGTCGAGGTCCGCTACGACGGCGCGCCCTACAGCAGCTCGTTCTTCCAGGTCGACAAGCGCGGCGGCATCGCCGTCGATCTCCGCGTGTTCGCAGTCACGTCCGACATCTCGCGCGTGCGCTCGGCGGTGCAGTTCGACATCGACCCGCTCGAGAACGACCTCGCCCGGATCGTGCAGTTGCAGGACGTGATGGTGACCGGCGACCTTGCCTTCTGGCCGCCGGTGGGATTCCAGATCCTGCCCGCCGAGGGCGCCAAGAGCGTCACTGTGCTGCCGATGTCCGAGAACTGGCTCGCGCACGAGGAGAAGGCGCCGTTCGTCACGCTGGCCGAGCCGATCCCGCCCGGGCAAGTGGTGCGCCTGGCGATCGCCTACGTCATCGACCACGATGGCACCGCGGTGGTCGAGTTCAGCTCGCCGTTCGCCGCGGTCGAGACGGGGGCCTTCATCGGACCCGACCAGAGCTTGCAGGCCACCGGCGCGACCAAGTCCGAAGAGGTCCCCGAGGGGGCCGAGAAGGCGGTGTGGGCGATGGGGCCGCGCTCGCCCGGCGCCGCGCTCGAGTTCTCGATCGCCGGATTGCCGACGCGTACGCCGATCTATCGCAACCTCGGCTTGGTCGTCGGGCTCCTGCTCGGCGTCATCGGCGTCTTGGCGATCGCGATGCGGCCGCGCACCGATCCCCGCGTGCGGCTGCGACAACGTCGCGACCACCTGCTCGCGCTCCTCGACCAGATCCCGACCTCGCAGGCCGAGCGTCGGGCCCGGGTCGTCGGTGCGCTCGATCGTGTCTGGCGCGAGCTCGACGTCCTCGGTGAGCCACCCACGGCGGCGCCAGGGCAGGGGGCTGCGGCACGATGAGCGCGCCGCCGTCCACGCGCACGTGGAGCGGGTGACGTGGCGGCGATCGTGCCCCTGCGGTTGCAGGCGACGAGTCGGCGATTCGGTCGCCTCGCGGTGCTCCGCGGCATCGAGCTGAGCGTCGAAGGCGGCGAGATCGTCGCGCTGCTGGGGGCCAATGGCTGCGGCAAGACGACGCTGCTGTCGATCGCCGCCGGCCTGCTGCCGGTGTCCGACGGCACGTGCACGTGGGGCGAGCCGCCGCAGCACGGCCTCGATCGCGACGCCCGGCGCCAGCTGGCGTACGTGGCCCACTCGACGCAGATCTACGGGCGACTCACCGCACGCGAGAACCTCCAGCTCGTCGCGTCGCTGCGCGGCGACGACGGGGAAGTCGCCGCGGTCGATGCGCTGCTTGTCCGCGTCGGCCTGGGCGAGGCGGCCACGCGGATCGCGGGCACGTTCTCGCGGGGCATGCAGCAGCGCCTCGCGATCGCGCGGGCGCTGCTCGGGCAGCCGGCCCTGGTGCTGCTCGACGAGCCGTTCACGGCCCTCGATCACGCTGGGCGGGCGCTGCTCGGGCGGGTGCTGCTGGACGAGCGGGCGCGGGGCGCCGCCATCTTGCTGTCGTCGCACGATCTCGAGGCGGTGGCCGAGGTCGCAGATCGGGCCCTGCTGCTCGGCGAGGGCCGGATCATCGACGACGTCGTGCGCGCCCGGGGCGAGCCTGGCGAGGCGTTCGCGGTGCGGATCCGCGGGCTGGGTGGCGCCATCGCGCCATCGAAGAGCACGAGCCTGCGGGATGCCGCGTCGCACGGCGCCGCCCAGACCCGGAGGGCCGCCGATGTCTGAGGCCGTGGCCGCCCCACGCCCCGCCGTCCGGCGTGATACAACCGCCGCCGTGGTGCCCGTGGCCCGCCAGGCATGGTTGCTCGCCAAGAACGACCTGCGGCAGGAGCTGCGTGATCTCGAGCTGGCGCTGACCGCCGCGTTCTTCACCCTCACGGTGCTGATGATGTTCGCCCTGGCGTTCGCGGCCCTGCCCGCCGCCGATCAGACCCTCGCGGTGCCCGGGATGCTGTGGCTGGCGGTCGCCTTCATCGGCGCGCTCACCTTGACGCGCATCTTCGATCGCGAGCGCGAGGCCGACACCCTGCGGGCGGTGCTCACCTGGCCGGTCGACCGCGTCGCGATCTACTTCGGCAAACTCGGCGTCACGCTGCTGGTGCTCGCCGGTTGCGGCGCGATGCTGATGCCGGCCTTGGCGCTGCTGTTCCCCGCCGCCGGCGTCTTCCTGCAGCGGCCGCTCGACGCCGCGATGCTGCTCGTGCTCGGCTGCGTCGCCTACGCCGCCGTCGGCACCCTGTTCGCCGCCGGCCTCGCCACGGCCAGCGGCAAGAACGTGCTGCTGTCGGTGATCCTCTATCCGCTGACGTCGCCGGCGCTCATCTTCGCCCTGGTGGCCACCCGCGCCCTGCTCGAAGACCACCCCCAGTTCCACACCTATCTCGGCCAGCTCGCCGCGCTCGACGTCGTGCTCGTCGTGATCGCGAGTTGGTTGTTCGAACCGGTGCTGCTCGGCAGCAGCGCCACACCGCCGCCGCGTCGCCCGCGACGGTGAGGAGGGCACACGCACGATGGGTCCGATCGCCAGCCGACTTCCGCTCCTGTTCTTCGCCGCCGCTGCGGTGTCGCTGCCCTACAGCGTGCAGCGGATCTTCTTGCACACCGGCATCGAGAAGAAGATGGGCACGGTCCAGAAGATCTTCTACTTCCACGTGCCGCTGGCGTGGATCATGATGGCGCTCGGCGTCACCTGCGGCATCGCGGCGGCGATCCACCTGCGACAGTCGTCGGCCGGGCGTTCGCGCACCGCCGAGGCGCTGTCGATCGCCGCTGGCGAGATGGTGCTCGTCACCGGCCTCGCGGTGCTCATCACTGGGCCTATCTGGGGTCACGCGACGTGGGGCAGGGCGTGGACGTGGGACGCCCGCCAGGTCTCCACCGGACTGCTGTGGCTGGTGTTCGCCGCCTTCGTGCTCGTGCGCCGCTATGGCGCCGCCGGCTCCGAACGCCTCGCTGCCGCGCTCGCCGTGTTCGGGGCGGTCGACGTGCCGGTGATCTACTACGCGGTCAAGATCTGGAAGACCACGCACCCGACCACCGACGTGGTCGGCTCGCTGCCCGCCGAGATGTGGAACTCGCTGTGGCCGGCGCTCGGCGCCCTGGTGTGCGTCACCATGGGTTTCTTGCTGGTGCGCATCCGCCAAGAGCGCGACGCCGCCGCGCTCGATGACGCCTGGATCGCGCTCGACGAGCGCACAGGCGGATCCGTTGAACCCGCCCTGGGAGCTGCACGATGAACCTGCAACGACACGCCCCTGCCGATGCGGCGGCCGAAGCCGAGGCCACCGACGAGTACGAGCCGGTCACCGGACTCGACACCGAGACCGTGCAGTGCGTGCGCGCCTGCGAGTCGGTCGCGGCCGCCAAGACCGCCTCGGACTACGCCCACGTGGTGTGGGCCTACGGCGTGCTGTGGGCGCTGTTCGCCGGTTACGGCGTGCTGCTGTGGCGGCGGGGTGTAGCCCAGCGGCACGACCTCACCGAGCTGCGGCGCCGGATCGACGGCCGCGCAGCCGAAGGCCATCGGGGCTGAGGCGGTGCAGCCATGACGCTGGCGCATTTCGTCTACATCCCCGGCATCTTGCTCGTCGGGATCGTGATCGGCTACGTGCTCGGCGGTCGCGCGGCGCTCACCGCCAGCGCCGATCGTGACGCCAAGGTACGGGCCAGGGACGCCCGCCGAGCCCGCAACCCGCCGCCCTAGTCGCGCGTGCTGCACTCGCTCGCGGAGGCCAAGCGCCCGCGGTGGCAATCCTCTCGTCCCGCCGCCGCGGGCGGACGCCGCGGCCGTGGTATCACCCCGTCATGTTCGATCTGCGCATCACCGACGAACAAGACGCCTTCATCACCGCCGCCCGCAAGTTCGCGGCCGAGCGCATCATCCCCATCGCCGGCGAGTACGACGAGAAGGGCGAGATGCCGCTGCCGGTGTTCCGCGCTGCGTTCGACACCGGCCTGGTGAACGTCGAGATTCCCGAGGCCTACGGCGGCCTCGGCCTCGGCACGCTCGACGGCTGTCTCATCGCCGAGGAGCTGGCGTACGGCTGCGCCGGCGTCGCGACGAGCATCATGTGCAACCACCTCGGCGCGCTGCCGCTGCTCATCGCCGGCACGGATGCCCAGAAGCAGCAGTGGCTCGGCGGCCTCACCTCGGAGTTCGGCTTCGTCAGCTACTGCTGCAGCGAGCCCGAGGCCGGCTCCGACGTCGCCGCCATGCGTACCCGCCTCACCCGTGACGGCGACGGCTGGCTGCTCAGCGGCCAGAAGCGGTGGATCACCAACGGCGCGCACGCGAGCTTCTTCACCGGCTTCGCCACCGTCGATCCGGCGGCGCGCCACAAGGGCATCACCGCCTTCGTGATCCCCCGCGATCTGCCCGGCGTTTCGATCGGTCGCAAGGAGAACAAGCTCGGCCAGCGGTGCTCGAACACCGTCGACGTCGTCTTCGAGGACGTGAAGCTCGGGCCCGAGCACCTGCTGGGCGAGCCCGGGGGCGGGTTCGCGATCGCGATGGAGAGCTTCGACAAGTCGCGGCCGATGATCGCGGCGCAGTGCGCCGGGATCATCCGCAGGGCGATGGATGAGTCGGTGGCCTACGCCAAGGAGCGCAAGACCTTCGGTGTGGCCATCGCCCAGCACCAGGCGGTGCAGTTCATGATCGCGGAGATGGCGATGGCCTACGAGTCGATTCGCCTGCTGTACATGAAGGCGGCATGGGAGGTCGACAACGGCATCCGGCGCACCAACACCTCCGCGATCGCAAAGGCGATGGGTGCGGATCTCGCGATGAAATGCACGACCGACGCAGTGCAGATCTTCGGCGGCTACGGCTACACCAAGGAGTATCCGGTCGAGAAGCTCATGCGCGACGCCAAGCTCATGCAGATCTACGAGGGCACCTCGCAGGTCCAGCGCATGGTCATCGCCAAGAACCTGCTCGTGCGCCGCGGATGACCGCGGCCCTGCCCGTCGGCCTGCCCGTCGGGGTCTTCGATTCCGGGGTCGGGGGCCTGACGGTGTTGCGGGCGCTGCGGAGCGCGCTGCCCTCGGAGTCCTTCCTCTATCTCGGGGACACCGCGCGGCTGCCGTACGGCACCAAGAGCGCCGGCACCATCGCCCGCTACGCCCAACAGGCGGCGGCGCTGCTCGTGGCGCGGGGCGTCAAGGTGCTCGTGGTCGCGTGCAACACCGCGAGCGCGGTCGCCATCGATGCGCTGCGCGAGGCGCTGCCGGGCTTGCCCATCGTCGGCGTCGTCGAGCCCGGCGCCCGTGCGGCGGTCGAGGCGTCGGGCAGCGGCCGCATCGCGGTGATCGGGACCGAGAGCACGATCCGTGGCGGCGCCTACACCCGCGCCATCACGGCGCTGCGTCCTGGAGCGACGGTGACCGGGCGCGCATGCCCGTTGTTCGTGGCGCTCGCCGAGGAGGGTTGGGTCGACGGGCCCATCCCCGAGGCGATCGCCCGCGAGTATCTCGGCGCGCTGGTGGCCGACGTCGACGTCCTGGTGCTGGGCTGCACGCACTTCCCCCTGCTCGCCGCGGCGATCGGCCGCGTGGTCGGGCCCCGGATCGCCATCGTCGACTCTGCTGCGACGACAGCCGCCGCGGTCGCGGAGCTCCTCGATGCCCACGGACTGCGGGCGGGCGGCGATGCTCCGGGCGCGGACGTGATGCTGGCGACCGACGGCCGCGAGCGATTCGCGCGGGTGGGCTCGGGCTTCCTCGGCGTGCCGCTGTCGGCCGACGCGATCGAGATCGTCGACCTGTAGTCGGCGTCCGGCTCACCGCGTCGGCCTGCGACTCCGGCTCCGCAAGACGAGCGGTCGTGGTACGCTTCGCCGCGGATGCGACGGTTCCTGGCCGCCTGTTTCGCGCTCTCGGTGGTGCTGCCGAGCCTTCCGAGCACCGCGGCGGCGGCCCAAGAGGCGCCCGACGCCGATCAGCTCGAGGCCCAGCGGCTCTACGAGCAGGGGCGCACCGCCTACCGCCTGGGCCGGTTCAAGGACGCCGTCGTCGCCTGGGAGAAGTCGTTCGAGCTGTCCAAGGGCAACCCGCTGCTGCTGTACAACATCTCGCTCGCGTACCGCGGGCTGTACGGCATCACCGGGGAGCTCAAGGATCTGCGGCAAGCCAAGGCCGTGCTCGACAACTTCATCAAGGTGGCCCAGTTCGACGCGGCCCAGGCCGGCGAGCTCGCCGACGCCGAGAGCCGGCTCGCCGAGCTGACCAAGGAGATCGAGGAGGCTGAGCGCCGGGTAGCCGAGGCCGCGTCCAAGGTGACGCCGATCGTCGATGGCGGCCCCTCCGAAGCCGAGCGCGCCCGCGCCAAGCGGATGCGGCTCGCCGGCGCCATCACGATGGGCGCCGGCGGTGCCGTGTTCGTGACCGGCGTGGCGCTGGGCAGCTTCTACGTCGTGAAGAGCAATGAGTTCACCAACCAGGTCGGCCGCGATCGCACCGCCGTCCGCGATGCCCTCGCCGATGGCCGCATCGCCCGCGACGTCGCCGACCAGTGCATCGACAGGAGCGGCGTCGCCCAAGCCGCCATCCCCTACGCCGCCGACGACGGCCTGGGCCAGGTGCCCGAGGCCCTGGCTCCCTGCCTTGGCACCACCCAGAATCCGCAGCGCAAGGCCATCATCGACTCGCTGTCGGCCCTGGGCACCACGCGCAACAACGGCAAGCGGGCCAATACCCTGTCGATCGTGAGCTTCGCGGTGATCGGCGGCGTCGGTCTGGCGGCCGTCATCGCCGGTGCGGTGGTCCTCGCCCAGGGCAACCGCGGCGCCCGCGGTGGTGGCAAGGCGGCCCGCGTGCACTTCGCACCGACCTTCGGTGGTCGGGCCGGGTCGGGCTTCGTGCTGCACGGCCGTTTCTGAACGCGGCGTCAAGACCATTGGTGCGGGCCGACGTCGCCGGATCGCGCCGGCACGCGGGTGCGGCAGCCGTGCGCTTGCTCAACGCCCCGCGCCGCCGGGTCGTGGTGACGGCTGCTCTGTAAGAGGCTCCCCGGGCCGCCGTTTGCCGGGCAATGGCGCTTCCGACGACCCCTGCGGTGACCTCTGGGCTCCGCCGCCGACACGACCGCGCCTGGCGAAGGACAGGCGTCCCGCGACCATGCGCAGCGGAAAATCTCTGTGATATACCGGCGACCGCATCCGATGGAGCCTCCGGTCATGTCGTGCATGACCCAGCCCCACGCTGCAGGAGCACACGAAAGTGATCCGCGCCCGCTCTCTTCGACACTTCTCGCTCACGCTCCCGTTGCACGTGGGGCTCGTGGCCGCTGGCGTGATCACGCCGGCTGCGACGTTGCTGACACCCCAGACCGCCTCGGCGGACGATGACGGGTCCATCAACGGCGTCGTCACGAACACCAAGAACCGCGAGAAGGTGAAGGGCGCGCTCGTCGTCCTGCAGTGCACCTGCCTCCAGGGGACGCGCGAGGCCACCACCAACGACAGCGGCCTGTACTCGTTCGGCAACCTGCCGCCGGGCACGTACACGATCCAGGTGCTGTCGGGTAAGGCCGACGTCTCGAAGGTCGCGACGCTGCCGCGGTCGGCGAAGTTCCGCGCGAACTTCTCGGTCGACCCCGACGACGACTTCCGGCGCGTCGTCCGCGTCAAGTCGACCCCGGTCAAGCAGGGCACCTCCGTCGGCCGCGAGGTCAACATGGAGGAGTTCCGCAACATCCCGGTCGGCAACGCCACCAACCGCGACTTCACGTCGGTGGTCGAGTCGTCGGCGACCGCGTCGGTCGACTCCGCCGGCATCTCGCTGGCCGGTACCACCGGCGCCGAGAGCAAGTACACCGTCGAGGGCGCCAACGTGAACAACCCGCGGTTTGGCACCGTGGGCGCGTCGATCGTCCAGGAGTTCATCGAAGAGGTCGAGATCCAAGAGGCCGGCTACGAGGCCGAGTTCGGTGGCGCCTCGGGCGGCCAGGTCTCGGCCCGCCGCGTCTCGGGCAACAACAAGCTCCGGGGCGTCGCGCGCTTCACCTACACCCCGCGCCTCGCCCAGCCGCGCTTCATCACCGCCACCGACAACGCGCTGCGTGCGGTCGAGGTGCCCGACTACTTCATGCAGGGCGTCGTGGTCATGAGCGGCCCGATCATCAAAGATCGCCTGTTCTGGACCGGTGGCATCGCCTCCGACGGTGGCCGTCGCTCGCTCATCCAGTCGTTCCACAAGCGCATCGACAAGGACGGCTCCGGCGGCTACGAGGAGTGCCCGTACCAAAACGGCACGTTCGACTGCGTCGACGGCGGTGACTACATCGCCACCGAGAAGTTCGCCGAGCAGAAGTTCAAGACGAGCAACGTCAACCTGCAGTTCATCGGCGGCCTCGACTGGGCGATCAACCCCAAGCACCGCCTGCGGTTCAACATCATCTCGAACCCTGGCTTCATCCGCCGCACCTACCGGCGGCCGGTGGGGAACAGCCTCGATCCGAGCTCGTTCGGCACCAACCCGTCGGCCGATCCGCTGGGCGGCTCCTCGCGCATCGCCAACGGCGTGGTCAACGAGCACTTTGGCTGGGACCGCAACAACGCCACGATCACGAGCCTCGATTACAATGGCCGCGTCGCGGACGACAAACTCGAGCTCGACGCGAACTTCAGCTTCGCGCAGTTCCGGACCGTCGAGGCCTGGCGCGTCGACAACCCCGACATCATCGACCAGGTCGCCACCCAGGAGCAGGACGCCCAGGGTGCCAACCTCTTCGGTCTGCTCGACCGCGACAGCCGGCTCGATCTCGTGCCGGGCGTCGAGGATGCCTGCAACGATCCGGATCTGCCGGGCCTGACCTGTCCGGTGAGGCAGTGGCTGTCGGGCGGCGTCGGCCAGTACAGCCGCAGCAAGACCCGCCGCATCAACGGCAACTTCTCGCTGACCCACTTCTTCAACGCCGCGGGCGCGCATCAGCTCAAGTACGGCGCCCAGGTCGACCACACCGAGGACATCACCGACGCGCGGTACTCGGGCCGCAACGACGGCGATTTCTACGACAACTGCGACGGCGTCGGTGGTGGCGAGTGGTGCTACGACCAGGCCAGCGACCAGTACAACATCAGTACCGCGAACCGCGTCAACAACCACCGGTTCATCTTCGTCAACACCGACAACCCCGACGCGCGCTCGGCCGTCGGCTACGGTCGGGTGCGGCAGGAGCAAGGTGAGCTCCGCGCGATCGCCAGCCCGCTCGGCGCCGGTGCCCGCGTCGACGCCTACCAGGCCCGGGTGACGACGCAGAACTACGCGATCTTCCTCCAGGACAAGTGGGCGATCCTCTCCAACCTGTTCGTGAGCGCCGGCGTCCGCTGGGAGCTCCAGGACATGCGCGACATCCTGGGTCGCCGCGCCGTCTTCATCTGGGACAACGTCGCACCGCGCATCGGCATCAACTACGACTGGACGGACGAGGGCCGCAGCCGCCTGTTCGCCAGCTACGGCTGGTTCTATCAGCCGCTGCCGCTGCAGCTCAACGCCCGCGTCTTCGGCGGCCTGGTCAACGTCCAGCGCACCTACCGCAACTCCGACTGCGATGGCCAGGCCACGACCATCGACGGCGAAACGAACGATCGCTACGCCGACGGCCAGCCGACCGAGTACTGCACCGACTTCAACGAGGCGACCGGTCAGCTCACCGAGGGCGCCGTCGTGCCGCGGCTCAAGGGCCAGTACAACCAGCAGTTCCAGATGGGCTACGAGCAGGAGGTCATCGAGGACCTCACGCTCGGCGTGCGGTGGTTGCACACCGACCTCGGGCGCGCGGTCGAAGACATCTCGACCAACGGCGGCCTCAACTTCATCATTGCGAACCCGGGTGTCGGCGTCTCCTCCGACGACATCACCAACCAGACCAATCGCTGCAACGACCTGCAGGACCAGCTCCAGGCCACGCCGATGGAGGACGACGGGCGCAGCCAGATCGCCCGCGACCTCCAGCGCTGCGAGTTCCTCGCCGATGCGTTCACGAAGGTCGGCCGGCTTTTCAACCGTCCCCGACGCAACTACGACGCCTTCACCTTCGAGGTGAAGAAGCGCTTCGCCAAGAACTGGCTGCTCCTGGGCAGCTACACCTACAGCCGCCTGGTCGGCAACTACGACGGCTTCGTCGACCCGATCACGGGCGCCATCAACATCGGTGCGAGCACCCAGTTCGACATCCCCGAGCTGGTGCGGAACAGCTTCGGCCCACTGTCGTTCAACATCCCGCACCGCATCAAGCTCGATGGCTTCTACTCGTTCGACCTGCAAGAGGCCGGTCGCCTGACCCTGGGGACGAGCTTCCGCTACCAGTCGGGCTACCCGATCTCGCTGCGCGCCGGCAACAACCGCTACCCCGGCCTGTTCCCGGTCTACATCGTGCCCCGTGGCGCTGGCGGCCGGGTGGAGCCCAACTACAACTGGAACCTGAGCCTGAGCTACGCGTACCCGCTGCCCGGCGATCTCGAGATCGAGTTCGCGGTCCGCTGGCTGAACGTCACCAACGCCAAGGCCGCGCTGCGGGTCGACGAGGTCTACTCCTTCGACAACACCCGCCCGGTCGCCGGCGGTGACCTGTCGGACGTGAAGCACACGAAGATCCAGAACGCGGGCGCGCCGACCGAGTTCTTCCAGCGCGCCGTGCTGTCGCCGCAGGGCAACTATGGCGTCGAGGCTGCCTTCCAGAACCCGACCGCTGCGCAGTTCGAGCTGCAGCTGCGCTTCTAGCCTGGTCCGGGTAGACCATCTGGGGCCCGTCCTCCCCAACACGGGGCCCTGTGGCCGGCACGCGCGCCCTCAGCCGCCCTTGGATTCGACGAAGGCCTTGGCCTTGGCGTCGTCGGGGTAGTTCGCGAGGATCTTGCGATAGTGGCCCAGCGCCGCGGCGTCGTTGCCCCGGGCGAGCTCGAGCTCGGCGGCGAGCAGCAGGGCGCGGCGATCGGAGGGCGACTTGCGCAGCGCCCTGTCGCACAGCGCCCGGGCCGACGCGTCGCGACCCAACGCGTGGTGGGCCTCGGCCATGCACACCGTCACGGCCACGGCGTTGGGGTTGAGATCAAAGGCGTCCTTCAGCAGATCGAAGCCCTCGGCGGCCTTGCCCGAGCGCACCAGCTTGCAGCCGTCGGCGAGCAGCGCGTCGTAGCCCCGCGGCTTGGATGCGGCGTCGGGCTTGGGCTGTGTGGGCCTGGGCTGCGTGGGCTTGGGCTGCGTGGGCTCGGGCTGCGTGGGCTCGGGCTGCGTGGGCTCGGGCTGCGTGGGCTCGGGCTGCGTGGGCTCGGGCTGCGTGGGCTCGGGCTGCGTGGGCTCGGGCTGCGTGGGCTCGGGCTGC
>JBBQJI010000053.1:0-45762 GCA_038325765.1 Nannocystales bacterium | reverse complement strand
CGTGGCGCAGCTCATCGTGCGAGGACTCGACCAGCGCATCGTGGAGCAGCTCGAGCTGCGTGCAGCCGAGCATGGGCGATCGGTGGAGGATGAACATCGCAGGATCCTCGAGGAGGTCTTGGCTTCGTCCCCGCGGAGGGGCCTGAAGCAGCATCTCCCGGACATCCCGAGCGTCGGCGACGACGACGACTTCCTGCGCCCGGATGACCGCGGCCGAGCCGTGGTGCTGTGAGCTACCTGCTGGATACCAACGTCGTCTCGGAGTTGCGCAAGGGGTCACGCGCCGACAAGAGTGTCCGCGCGTGGTTCCGCGGAGTCGACGACGAAAGCCTGTTCCTCAGCGTGCTCGTCGTCGGCGAACTCAGACGTGGCGTCGAGAGCATCCGCCGCCGGGACCTCGCAGCAGCCACGAGCCTCGATCGCTGGCTCGAGACCCTCGTTGCCGCGTACTCAGACCGGATCCTGTCGGTGACCATGGAGGTCGCCGCCGTCTGGGGCAGGTTCAACGTTCCCGACCCGTTGCCGGTGATCGACGCGCTGATCGCCGCCACCGCCTACGTGCATGACCTGGTGGTCGTGACACGGAACACAAGCGACATCGGGCGTACGGGCGTTCCGTTCGTCGATCCGTTCGCGCCCGCTCGAAGGTGAGCCGGCGCGAGCCCGGTTTGCCCGCAGCCCGAGGGCGGCTCGGTCGACGGGCGAATGCTCGACGAGGACGCACCGGCGACGGGATCCGCGAGGCGCCCCGGACGCTCGAGATCCGACTCGGGGCCCGGTGCGCAGGCGGTCACCGTCCACTGGCTCGCTCGACGCGGCCGGCTACAACCTCGAGCTGCTCGCGGCCGGCACGCTGCGGCGCGTCGCGGGTGGTCAACCGCCCGTCCACGACCCGGCGATGGAGCGCGCGATGGATCTGGTGTCGCAGCACTCGCGACGCGCATACGAGGAGCTCGTCCGCACGCCCGGCTTCTTCGACTTCTTCCGCGAGGGCACGCCGATCGACGTCATCGAGACCAGCGGCATCGGCTCGCGTCCGGCTCGGCGCACCGGCCAGCAGACGCTCGAAGCTCTGCGCGCCATCCCCTGGGTGTTCGCGTGGGCCCAGTCACGCTTCGCGCTCACGGGCTGGAACGGCTTCGGCGCGGGCTTCTCGGCGCTGGCGCAGCACGATCCCGCGAGCTGCTGTCGCGGTGGCGCGCGGGGGGCCGCGCGGACGAGGGACTTCGGCTCGCGCTGCTCGGCACCGTCAACGCCATCGCGGCGGGGCTGCGCGCGACGGGGTAGCGGCTACCCGGCGCCCAGGGCCCTGCGAAGATCGGCCAGCGTCACCATCATCGTCATCGCGTCGATCGGCGACGATGCGAAGCCCGCGTGCTCGTAGAATCGCTGAGCATCGTCGGAGATCGTATGCAGCAGCACGGCGCGGATGCCCGCGATCGACGCGGCGGCGAGTGTGCGCAGCAACGCGTCGCGGAGAAGCGCAGACCCGAGTCCCTGGCCCTGATGCCCGCGGTCCACCGCGAGCCTCGCCAGGACCATGACCGGGATCGGCTCCGGCATGCTGCGACGAACCCGTCCGGTGGCCATCGCCTGCGCCACCGCCCCGGTCGCGAGCGCGCAGTAGCCCACCACGCGCGGGCCCGCCGGCCCCTGGGCGCACGCGACGTACGTACGCGACGCCCCCGAGACCTCGTTTGGCCGGGCGCGGCGCAGCAGCCACGTGTCGAGCTCGCGGACCCCGCTGTCGAACCCGTCGAGATCGTGCGCGTCCGACAGATGCTCGGGCGGGCCGACGGACCCCCGCCTCAACCCTCCCACGGGGCCTTGCGCGCGAGCAGCTTGCGGAGCTTGGACTGGTCGGCCTGGGGCGCATCCAGGGCGGCGACGAAGCGCTTGAACGCACTCGAGTCGAGCTGGAAGTACCTCTGGTCGAGCAGGACCGCCGTGGCCTCGCGCGTGGCCGCGTCGAGCATGAACTCCGATCGATTCTTGCCCACCGCCTCGGCAGCGCGGTCGATCAGCGCCCGGCGGCGCGCGTCGGCGCGCAGGTTGATGACGGTGCTGCGGGTCGCGGCCATCGTCTCGCGTCTACGCGACGTATACACAGCGTCAATACACGGGCGAGCCGACCCACCGCCGGCATGAGGACGCCTGCGCGAGATTCGCGCGTTCCCCCCGGCAAGAACGAACCACGCGGGGTGTCGGATCCCGGCATCGTCGTTCGCTCCCAGGGTGAACGGGCGCCGATGTGCCCGCGAAGGACGAACGAGCAATGACTCGCCAGACCAGCGCGAGCAGATCCTCGCGACGCATGACCCCGAGGTCCTCGCGCAGTGGCTCGCGGACGTCGCGATATGCACGAGCGTGGGCGCGCTGCTCGACCGCGGAACCTGACGACGCGACGGGAGGGATCACGTCAGAGACGCCGACGACAGCGCGCACGACGACGGCACGGCGCGCGACGAGTGAGGCTCGAGCCGAGCACCAGCACCGCGGTGGGGCCAGGCGCCGTGAGCCGCTCCCACGCCGCCGCCGAGCCACCGGAGCCGACCACGCCCGCGAAGCGCGGATGATCCTCGCGCACCGCACCTTTGCCCTTGGGCGTCGTGAACACCGGCGCGTCGAGGTGATCGGCCAGCGCGAGCACGGCCGCGCCGCTGCGTCCCGCGGCGACGCCGTGCCCCGCGAGGATCACCGTCTCGCCGCGGGGCAGTCGCGCCATGATCGCGGCGACCTGGGCGTCGGTCGGCCCTGCCTGGCCCGGCAGATCGAGCGCCGCGGTGAACGTGTCGTCGAGGGGCGTGCCGCCCACGTCCGAGGGGATGGCGATGTGCACCGCGCCGCGGCGACCCGTGGTCAGGCACGCGTGCGCCTTCACCAGCACCGGACGCAGCGCGCCCGCGGCGGGGATCCGCACCGACAGCGCGGTGATGGGCCGCAGCACCTCGACGCCGTCCATCGCGAAGGGACCGCTCTCCTGCAGCGCGCCGCGCCCCCAGCAGCGCGCCGGCACCTCGGCGCTGAGCAAGAGCACCGGCACGCCGTCGGTGTTCGCCACCCCGATCCCCGTCGCCGCGTTGAGCACCCCCGGACCGCTCGTCACGCAGCACACCGCAGGTCGACCGGTGAGGCGCGCGTGACCGTCGGCCATGAACACCGCGCCGGTCTCGTGCCGCGCGAGCACGGCGTGGATGTTGTGCTTCGCCAACGCGGCGTACAGTCCGGTGAGCGGGGCGCCGGGGATGCCGAAGACGGTGGTCACGCCGAGCGCTGCGATGAAGTCGACGATGTGTTCGTGGACGGTGGGCGGCGGTCCGGACTGCGGGGCGTGCACGATCGGCAGAGCGCGGGCGTTGGTCGATGTGACGGCCGTAGGATCGCCCAGCGATCGCGCGGCGCGATTCCGGCTTCGCGCTCCATGCGCTGACGGCCGCGGCCGAACGCCCTGCGTCGCGATCGACGGCTGGGCGCGCGCCCGTGCTCGCCGCGCAGTCGGCCGCGGCGCGAGCGCAGCCGAGGTGTCATCCCCGAGAGACGCCGCGCGTCGCGGATCCCGATCGCCGACACCATGGCCGCCGCCCATCCATACCACCTGCATCGCGTCGCCCCCGAGTCCCCCGAAGATCGTGGCGCCCGACGCCGCGCCGCCGGGACCATGGACGGTGGAGTCCGGCTATCGGTGGTGTGAGCGGCTGGCGTCCCAGCACTACGAGAACTTCCCCGTCGCGAGCCGGCTGTTGGCGGCTCGGATGGTCGTGCCGCAGTGCCGCGCCAGGACCGCGGTGGGAGGTCGCTGACGGCCAGTGCGTGTTGGAGCGAGACGGGCAGCGTTCGGGTCACGCTCGTCGACATGCGGCGCGGAACGTACAGTGCGGGGAACTCCGGGAGCAGGAGCTCGCCGATCGCGAACTCGATCGCGATCTCCCATGCGCTCGCGACGGACGAGAAGCGCTCCGTACTGGCGTCGAGGAGCAGCTCGAGATTGGCGGCGGAGATCCGCTCGGGGCTGGCCTGCAACCAGAGCCACACGTGGATGTCGAGAGCAGGATTCTCATCGCTCGAACAGCGCGGCGACGTCGTAGGGAAGTGGTCCGTCGAACTCATGCGGCGGGTGGTGGGATCGCCCGGGATTCACCGCTCTACTCGGGCTTCTCCGAGGATACCTATCTCTTCATCGACGACGTGCTGGTGTCGACCCTCTGACCTGTCGGCCCCAAGCGCCGTCCGATCTGCGCCCGCAGGTGGCGGCGCGCGTGGAACAGACGGCTCATCACGGTGCCCGGGGGGCAGCCCTCGTGGGCGGCGATCTCGGCGTAGTCGAGGCCGTGGACCTCGCGCAGCAAGAGCACGTCGCGGTGACTGTCGCTCAGCCGCGCCAGGCTGGTCTCGAGGATGTCGCGGAGCTCGCGTTGCTCGACGCCGCGATGGGGATCTCCGGCGCCGAGGCTCCGCACATCGACGCTCGCCGCGGACTCGACGTTCTCCACGCAGAGCTCGGGGCGCCGCCGACGATGCCGCGCCAGGTCGAGGCACGCGTTGACCACGATGCGGTGCAACCACGTCTGCAAGCTGGCCCGGCCGTCGTAGGTGTGGGCGGCGCGCTGCGCCTTCACGAACGCCTCTTGCACCGCATCGCGGGCGTCCTCGTCGTTGGCGAGGTACCCTCGCGCCACCGACAGCGCGCGGTGATGCTGGTGGCGGTAGAGCAGCGCCAGGCTGCACAGCGTCCGCTCCGCGGTGTGCCCGTGGACCGCCGCGGCGTGTCCCTGCGCCGCTTCCGGCTCGATCTTCTCGGTAATTCCCATCCGTGACACACCGTACGGCGTTGCGGGGTGACGGGATCGAAGTCCCGCGCGAGGCCGCAGGATGGCGGTCCGGCGCCGGTACCCGCGCGAGCCTGCCGCGGCGCTGCCGCCCACGCGGACCCCATGGTCTGTTCAGTCGGCACGCGCTTCGATGTCCAAGAAGACGCCCCTCGCACCCGTGACGCTGGCGCTGATCGCCGACGACACGGTGGCGCCCGAGATAATCGTGAAATACTTGTATGCGACCGGCTGCCAGAGAAACTCGATCGCCCCCATCAAGATGACGGCCGCCGAACCACCGGCGAACGCGGGGTTGGCCGAGATCGTCGTCATGCTGAACGCCCCGAGCAGGCCGGTGGGCGGGCCGCCCTCACCGGAGTCGTCCGGCGAACCAGGCATTCGAAAGATCGGCCATCCCATCACAGGCGCCGACGGGAATTCCTCGCGGGAACCGGACGCGCTCACGGGGATCGGCCAAGGCGTGCCGACACCGAGGAACACCTGGGCGTAGTTCATCCGATAGCGCGTTCCGGTGTTCGGTAGACCCGCTCGCTGCTGCTTGACGGTGAGGCGGCCCGCACCGCCACCGCCGAAGATTGCCCTGAAGAACCCGAGGGATCCGTCGAGTCCGTGGGAAGTGTCGTAGACCCAACCCGAAGGTTCGAACACGTTGATCTCGATTGGTCCGATGTTGAGCTTCATCGTCAGTCCCTCATCCGAGATTCTACTTGGAGGGCGGCGACCGGCGACGCCGATTGTTCGTGACAAGTTCTGCGTCTGCAGGCGCAGTGAAGCGCATCACCGAGAGTGCCCCACGCGCCAGCACCCACCCGCGGCCGTCGGATGATCTCCGGGAGGCGCAGGGGCGACGCGCGAATGCGCGTGGGGGTGGTAGTGCCGCGACGACCGAGCCGGAGCTCGAGGTGGTCACGCCGACGTCCCCGGTGCCTCTGATCGGGGATGCGTGAGGGGCGCCGGGATGTCCCCGGACATGTCGGATCAGGTTGCAACCTGGCTGGGGATGTCCCGGGACATTCCGGATCAGGTTGCGAGATGGGTGGGGGATGTCCCGGGACATCGAAACCGCGACGGGGTGGTGGCCAGCACCTAGAACCCGGCGAGTCTGGCGGCTGCAAGATGGCGGATCGCCGAGCGGATACGCGTACACCGCTCCCGATGCGTGGGTACGCACGACGACGGGCGCGTGCAGCTCCAACGTGATCGTCATGCGCGCGACGAGCCTACGGCGACGCGCAGAAACCAGTCACGCGCACCCGGTCGCTTCGCTGGGCGAGCCGCAGGCGCGCGCTCGGGCCACAGTTCGGCGAGCTACGCGGGGCCGCCGAGAAAGCGGTGGTCCCGGGCCACCTGCCTCGCCTGGGCGGGGGCGCAACGACAGTCCTTCGCGATCTCCGGCCACGCGGCCACGGCGTCGTCGACACGACCGACGATCTCGAGGATCTCCGCGCGTTCGAGACCGTGTCGCGTCGCAAGATCGATGATTCCGGCGAGCGTCGGCTCCCGTCCTTCGCCCTCGACCGTCATCGTGTGCTCACCGCCGGGGCCAGGCGCATGTGCCAGGTCATAGGCGGGCGACATCGTCCACTCCCCGCGCGCATCCATCAGGAACGCGAAGTTCTTCACGTGGTCGTCGCGGTTGTGTGCGACCACGTTGAACACCATGCGGCGCACCGCTTCGACGACGACGCGGTGATCACGAGTGAGCGCGCGCCACCCTGAGCAACATGTCGTAGTCGCAGCTGGGGACGCGAAAGTTGCTCTGGATCAGACCACCGAGGCTGTGCATGTGAACGCGCCGGTTCGGCACGGATCGGTCGAAGCGTCGGACTCCGAAGAACCGCCCGCCCGCGAACAAGCGATGCACCGGGACTTCCAGACCCGCGAGCTCGGCCATGCGCATGTAGGCATACTCGAACGGCCCCGCGTCGATGGCATCGGGGAGACTCGAGAACTTGACCAACCAGTGTTCCCAGCCTGCGGGCAGATCATCGACACCCGCCATCACCTCGTCCCCGCGAACGCCCACCAGCACCTTCGGGCGCGCGCCGCCGGGAGATCCGCCGAGACGACGCAGCGCCGGCAACTCCTCGACATCGGCACCCTGCAGCACCCGCTCGGCTTCGTCGGCGAGCACGCTCGGATCCACCGTGGTCGCCGGCCCGCGATCCTCCGCTGCGGGGTGATACGTCAACGCACCCATCGTGCCGGAGCCCAGGTAGAGCAGGCGCTCCAACGCCGAGATCCCCCTCGGCTGCCGCCCCTGCCGTCGGAAGTGGCGATCCATGAGCAGCAGTCCCCAGCCATCGGGCAGAGAATCGTCGAACACACCGAAGAGGGGACCGAACCCGCGGTCCTCGTGTTCGATCAGGTCCGGCCGAGCGGGGAGCTTCCAGGGCGAGATCTGGATGCCCATGGCGAGGAACGCGTCTTCGTACTCGAAGACCACGCGGCCACGAGGCGCCTCGGCGAGCGTGCCGACGGCAACCTCGTGATCGGGACCCCAGGGCCTGGCGCTGCTGATCGCCGTCACGCGGCCGGGGCTGGCGGTGCGCGAGCGGATCGGCGTGCTGCTCGCGATGGATCCGCCGCGCACGACGGAGGCGGTCGGACCGCCTGCCAGCCCGAGCACGCGCCTTCGCCGGTGATATCCTCGAACCCGAGATGGCCAAGCCTCGCACCACCGTCGACGATCTCCGCGGCGCCACCCGCCTCGCCGTCGAGGCGACCCGTGGCATCACCGAGCTGGTCGAGGCGATGCACCGGACGATCCTCGGCGGACCCGAGGTGCTGGGCCGGCCGCTCGAGGGCCCCGCCCGGATGGCGCTGGGGCCGATCTACGGCGGCATCCGTGCGGTGACCAAGCTCGTCGGTGACGGCATCGACGGGGCGCTCGCCCAGCTCGCGCCGCTGCTCTCGCCCAGCGCTCCCGCCGAGCAGTTCGGCGCGGCGCGGGCGGTGCTGTGCGGGGTGCTCGGCGACTACCTGTGCGCGACCGGCAATCCGCTGGCGATCACGATGGCGCTACGGCACGCCGGAACGCCGCTGGTGCTCGAGCGCGAGGCAGTGACCGCCGGGCTCGGGCAGCCGAGCGGAAAGATCGTCGTGCTCGTGCATGGCTCGTGCGTCGACGATCTCCGGTGGCACCGCGACGGGCACGACCACGGCGCGGCGCTGGCCGAGACCCTCGGCTGCACCTCGATCTACCTCCACTACAACAGCGGCCTACACATCTCGAGCAACGGGCACGGCTTCGCGCTGCTGCTCGAGCAGCTCACCGCGGCGTGGCCGGTGCCGATCGATTCGATCGTCGTCGTCGGCCACAGCATGGGCGGATTGGTGGCGCGCAGCGCCTGCGAGGTCGGCGAGACCGAGGGGCACACATGGCGTCGCCACCTCACCAAGCTGGTGTGCCTGGGCTCGCCGCACCACGGTGCGCCGCTCGAGCGGGGCGGCAACTGGATCGACTTTGCGCTCGGCATCAGCCGCTACAGCGCCCCGCTCGCGCGGCTGGGCAAGATCCGCAGCGCCGGGGTGACCGATCTGCGCTTTGGCATCGTGCGGGCAGCGGACTGGGCCGATCGCGATCGCTTCGAGCGCGGCGCCGACCCACGCACGCCGCTGCCGCTGCCCGCAGGCGTGGCTTGCTACGCGGTCGCGGGCACCTTGACCAAGCAGCTCTCGGCGCGGCTACAGGGCGACGGCCTGGTGCCGGTCGACAGCGCGCTGGGCCGCGGCGCCAGCCCAGCCCTCGATCTGGGCTTTCCCGAGGACCGGCGGTGGATCGCGGTGGGCACGAGCCACATCGATCTGCTCAGCTCTGCCGATGTCTACGCGAAGCTGCTGTCGTGGGTGGGCGAGGACGAAACCGTCGCTTCCGCATGATCGTCCGTGGGTGCAATCCGCAGCGCAGGCGTGCGCACGATCGGTGAACCGTGCGCGGCCGTCCGCGCCCCGTGGCATGCTCGGCCCCATGCCGCATTCACGCTGCGCCTGGCCCGGCCTGTTGTGGGCGCTCGTCCTGGGCTGTGCGAGCTCGGGTCTGGGCCGCGAGCAACACCCCGAAGGCCTGGCGCGGATCCTGATCGGCGAGGAATCCCACGTCGCCGAGATCTGCGCGGAGCTCGAGCCGACGTCCGGTGGTGGCGGCGCGTCGCGGCTGGGACCGACGGGCGCGGCGGCGCTGCAGGCCGAGGCGAGCCGCGATGCGTGTCGGCTCGCGTCGGCGCTCGACGCCAAGCTCCGCACGCGCTGCGACGGCGCGACGGCGTCCGCGACGATCGAGGCGGCGATGGCCGAGGATCCGCCGCCGTGGCTCAGCCTGGTCGTGCAGTCGTCGGGCGCCTGGCAGGGCGGCAAGTTCGACGCGGCCGCGTTCGCGTCACGGTTCGACTTCTCGCGGCTGCTCGCGCGCAAGCTGGCCGAGGTCGGTGATCGGGCGGCGAGCTTCTCGGCGCAGGTGAGCCAGAGCTTCGGGCGCTTCGCCGGCGCGGTGCAGCTCGGCGTCGATCTGCTGGTGGCCGAGGTGACGGCGGCGTCGCTCGAGCGGCTGTTCGACCAGCCGGCGGTGCGTGCCCTCGCCGAGCCCACCGAGGTCGCGCGGCTGGCCTGTCGGCAGCTCGACGACGGGCAGGCGCGCCCGCTGGTGACGCGGCGGATCCTCAAGCGCGCGATCCTGCGGCTCGATCCGCCCAGCGCTGTGTCGACCCCCGGTCAGCTGTGCGCGGCGCAGGTGCGACCGGCGGGCTGTGATCGGCTGGTCGGTGGCACCCGGGGTGCGGCGGCGGTGGCCTCGGTCGACGCGACCTGCCAGACACGCGCGCACCGGGCTGTGTGCGATCACCTGTGGTTCCTCGTGGCCGCGAGCCAGGCCGCGCCGCTCGAGACCTTGTGCAAGTCCGACGAATCGCCGCGGGCGTGCGCGCAGCTGGCCAAGTCGCGGCGCTCGGGACAGTCGATCGACGACGTGTGCCGCGATGCGCGGCTGCCCCACGAGCGCGGCCGCTGCGACTTGGCGGTGCGGTTCTTCGCGGCCCGCAACCTGTGGCACACCAACGCCGCCGAGAACGTGTGCTGGTCGAATCCCGATCGCTGCGCTCGGATCAAGCGCCACATCTTGCCGGGCGTGCCGGTGTCGCGGCCGGTCACGCCGCTGCTCGAGCCCGGGATCGACGCGGACAGCGTCGCGGTCGCGGCTGCCCCCGATATCGCGTCGTGCTTCACCGTGGCCGAGCAGGTGTGCGGCGGCCGCTGTCCCGCCGGCGCCACGGGCTGCGACGAGGCGCTGTCGTGCATCAGCGCGGCGTGCGAGCTGGTGGCGACGCGGCAGCAACCGGTGGCGGCCGACGATGCCGCCGCGATCGCCCAGCTGCGCATCGCGACGCTCGCCGAGCTCGGCCGCGGCTCGCTGCGGCGCGAGGATCTGGTGCCCATTGCCCGCGGCGTCGACGCGATCGCCCGCGCAGACAAAGCGCTGGTCGAGGGCGTGCAGCGGCTGCCGGGCGAGCTCTCTGGGGCGCTGCGCGAGGCGGTCGCCGGCATGGGCCGTGGTGCGGACGGCGACACGCTGCGCCGCCTCGAGGGCGTGCTCGGCCAGATCGAGGCCAAGCAAGCGCGCCGCGATCGCGCGCGCGAGCGCCAGCGCGGGCTCGCCGACCAGCTCGACGTCGTCGCCCGCACCGCCGGCTTCCGCGTCGCGCTCACCGACGAGGGCGTCTCGGTGATCCTCAGCAACGTGCTGTTCGAGGACGCGCGCTCGGATCTCGGCGACGATGCGCGGACGCAGGTGTGCAAGGTCGCCGACACCCTGGGCAAGGCCGAAGTCACCGCGCTGCTCGGTACCGAGTGGCAGGTCGAGATCGTCGGCTACTCGTCGCCGAGCGCGATCATCAGCTCGCGGCGCAAGGACGACAGCAACATGATGCTGTCGCTCGACCGTGCCTATGGCGCCTACGACTGGCTCACCAAGAACCCCGACAAGGCCGAGAGTCGCTGCGGCAACGGTCGGTGCCGCGACGTGCGGGCGTGTGCGAACACGATCCCGCAGGATCGGGTCGTCGTGGTCGGGCGCGGCTACAACGACGGTGTGGTCGGCACCGACGAGGTCCAGCGCCGCGTGGAGATCCACGTGCTGCTGCCGGACCTCGACGACGAGTGACGCACGGTCGCGGCGCCGGGACTCAGCGTCTGGGACTAGCTCAGATCCCCGGCGAGCGCCTTGGCGAACACCGCGGCGATCTCGTGGTGCGTCGCCGGTCGGGGGTTGCCGCCCATGCTGGGATCCGCGGCGGCCTGCGGCACCAGCTGCGCGAGAAGCTCGGCGGTGACGCCGGGGATCCCCTGCAGGGTGTGGGGCATGCCGAGGTCGCGCCGCAGATCGAGCATCCACTGCAGGCAGGTGTCGAAGCCGGTGTCGAACGGGGGCAGATCGAGCACGTGGGCGAGCCGCGTCATCTTGTCGGCGATCTCGGTGCGGTTGAACACCATCACGTAGGGCAAGAAGATCGCGTTGGCGGTGCCATGGTGCAGGCCGGTGGCGCCGCCCAGCGGATGGGAGAGCGCGTGGACGAGGCCCAGGCCCTTCTGGAACGCGGTGGCGCCCATCGCCGACGCCATCAGCATGTGGGTGCGGGACGTGGCGTCGTTGCCATTGCGGCAGGCCGTGCGCAGGTTCCCGTGGATGAGGCGCATGCCCTCGAGCGCGATGCCATCGGCCATGGGGTGATAGCCCGGCGCGCAGAAGGCCTCGAAGCAGTGGGCGAGCGCGTCCATGCCGGTGGCGGCCGTGAGCATCGGCGGCAAACCGAAGGTCAGCTCGGGATCGGCGATCACGAGCGCCGGCTGCATGCGCGCGTGGAAGATGATCTTCTTGCCGTGGTCGCGGGGGTCGACGATCACCGATGCGCGCCCGACCTCCGATCCGGTCCCCGCGGTGGTGGGTACCGCGATCGAGCGGATGATCGCGTCGGGGTCGGCGCGCTTGTAGTTGTCACCGACGTCCTCGTAATCGAACACCGTGCCGGGGTTGTCCGCGAGCAGGGCGATGCACTTGCCAGTGTCGAGGGCCGAGCCGCCGCCGACCAGCACCAGGCCGTCGTGGCCGCCTTCGCGATAGGCCGCGACACCGGCGTCGACGTTGGCCTCGGTGGGGTTCGGATCGACGTCGTGCCACACGGTGGGGCGCAGCCCGGAAGCCTCGAGCGCAGCGACGATGGGCGCGAACCACGGCAGCTTCGCGATGCCCGGATCGGTGACGATCATCGGTCGCGTGAAACCGAAATCGCGGCACGCCGCCGGCAGCTCGCGGATGCGCCCGCAGCCGATGCGAAACGCGGTGGGGTAGTTCGAATTGCCCTGGATCGTCATGCGCGCGCCGAGTATGGCCGAGGCGCCCCACCGTCGCCCAGATCGTCCGCAGCGCCCACCAACGGCCGCATTGCCCGAGGTGTAGGCACTGGCGGCACGCCTCCCGCTGGCTGAAAGCCGCCGCGGCCACGCGGTACCCTGGCGCGTCCGGCGTCTGCCGGATTCGGGGCCACCATGCACAAGTCGAAGACATACGCCTGCACCGCCATGATCCTGACCGCCTGCGGCGGCCGCCAGCTCGACGCCACCTCGGACGGGGACACCGACGGCTCGAGTTCCAGCGATACCGCGAGTAGCACCGTGTCGGTCACCCTGGGCACCACCGAAGCCCCGACCACCGATCCCACCACGGGCGTCCTCGACACCGGCGACGTGACGACCGACGTCGACCCCGACTCCGGCAGCAGCACCGACGCACCGTCGACCACCGGCAATGCCTCGGAGAGCTGCTGCGAGGTCCACCCGAGCCCCGGCTGCGAAGAGCCCGACGTCGCCGCCTGCGTGTGCGAGGCGTCCCCCGAGTGCTGCGTGTTCGAGTGGGCCGCAAACTGCGTCGAGCTGGCGACGACGACCTGCGAAGCGACGTGCATGGGCGCTTCGGAGACCTCGGGCGAGGGCTCGACCGGCGAGCCGGTCGTCGATTGCGAAGACGCGTTCCAGCTCGAGTACTCCGCCGAGGATGCCGCGCTCGACGGTTGGGAGCTCGTCGAGTCGGCCTTCCCCGGCGAGGGCACCGTTGCCGGGATCATCTTGGACCAAGGTGAGCCCGAGGGCACCGTCACGTGGGATGTCGAGGTGCCGTGCAACGACGAGTGGCACATCTGGGTGCGCGGTCGCAACTCCGGCAGCAATGACTCCTACTTCGCGCAGCTCGACGGCGGCCCCGATCCGGCGCCGATCTTCGACCTCGATTGCGGCGGCGGCAACGACTACCGCTGGCGCGAGCTCAACTGGCGCGACCCCATCGATGGTGGGTTCTGTGAGTACGTCGAGGATCCCTGGATCGCGACCTGGGAGGCCGGCACGCACCAGGTCCAGCTCGGCTATCGCGAGTCGCCGGCTGTCTCGCGCATCATCGTGACCAACGACGACGCGTTCGTGCCGGAGTGATGGCTCAGCGCGGCGGCGCGGCCCCGGGCGCCTGGCGCTCGAGCCACGCGCGCAGCAAGACGTGGCCGGGGCGGTCGAGCAGGGCGGCACGCGCCGTCGCGATCGCCTCGTCGCTGCGGCCCAGCGCCCACAACGCGGCGGCGGTGGACTCCGCGAGATCGGCACGAGCCCGCGGATCGGCGTCGTCGCTCGACCACGCCACAGCAGCGCGTTCGAACCACACCAGGGCTTCGGCCGGCCGATCCCGCCGCAGCGCGACGCGGCCGAGCCCGAGCGCCGGCCAGCCGTCGTCGACGCCGCCATCCCGCGCCGAGTCGCGCAGCGCCGCCGTGGCGCGTTCGAACTGGACCTCCGCACCGTCGAGCTCCCCGCGATCGAGCAGGGCGAAGCCATAGCCGTGGTAGACGTCGGCGGCGAGCGGGTCGCCTTCGGGCAGCCCCTCCTGGATCCGTACCGCCTGCACGAGCGCGGCGTCGGCTTCGTCGGCGTGGCCGCGCGAGCGCTCGGTCAGCGCGAGGTTGAGCAGTGCACCGCGCACCGCGGGGTGCGACGAGCCCCACTGCGCCTCGCTCAGGTGCAGGAGCTCCTCGAATGCAGCGTGCGCCTCGTCGAATCGTTCGAGATCGAGCAACGCCATGCCGCGGGCCTCGGCCTCGACCGCCAGGATGTCGCGGGCATCGAGTCCGGTGGCGTCGATCGCCGCACGCGCCGCGTCGAGCTCGACCAACGCCTGGGTGCTGTTGCCGAGCAACGTCTCCAGCGCGGCGAGGCCGACGCGCTGCAGCACGGTGCGCCGATCGATGCCGCCACCTGGCCCCTCGAACAACGCCAGCGCGCGGCGGTGTTGGTCACGGGCCTCGGTGTAGTTGCCCGCGTGATCGTAGACGTAGCCCAACTTCGAGTACGCCGCGCCGACGCGGTAGTGCCCGGGCCCGTACTCGGCCTCGAGCAGCCCACGGGCTCTTTCCGCGTGGTCGAGCGCCACGCCGAAGTCGCTGCGCTCGACGGCCAGCTCGACGCGCTCGAACCACAGCTTCGCCGTGACGCCGCCCGGAACTCCAGCTCTGCCCGCGATCGAATCCGCCTCGTCGAGCAGGATCCCCGCCGCGTCGCGCTCGCCTCGCAGGCGGCGGGCACCGGCTTCGATCGCGAGCAGCTCGACCTGACGCGCGGCGTCGTCGGGCCAGCGCCGCAGATATCGCCGCGCCACCGGGATCCAACGCAGGCTCTGGGCAGGATCGTCGTGACCATAGGCGCTCGCGAGAAGCAGCGCGGCATCGCGCGCGGTCTCGACATCGCCGGTCTGCTGGGCGAGCCCGACCGCCGCGGTCGCATCGTCGAGGGCGCGCTCGTGTTG
Source organism: Nannocystales bacterium (assembly GCA_038325765.1). Taxonomy (GTDB): domain Bacteria; phylum Myxococcota_A; class Polyangia; order Nannocystales; family Nannocystaceae; genus Xiheibacterium. Next base: position 31,104 of record JBBQJI010000053.1, on the reverse strand, counting down.
CCCGATCTCGAAGCGGGTGCGGGCGCGGAGGAGCAGCGCGGCGGCGATGCGGGTCTCGTCGCCGCTCTTCTGGGCCTCGACGAGCGCGAGGTCGGCGAGCGTGTTCGCGGTGACCGAGCGGCCCGCGGCCAGGGCCGCCCGCGCCTCGAGCAAGACGGTGTCCTCGGTGAGGGACCGATCGGAGGACCCCGCTGCGGCGGCGTTCTCGGCCGCGTCGTCGGGAATGGTGGCGATGCACGCGAGTGGATCGTCCCAGCGCGTCGACGACTCGAGCATGCGTGCGACGGCGGCGGCGTCCGGCTCTTCGAGCTCGGCGAGCAGCGCATCGGTGAACCGTCGCTCGCCGTCCAGACAGTCGAGCCGCTGCGCCATCGTCGTCAGACCGACCGCGGTGACACCCTCGCGCTGCGCGGCGCAAGCGGTGACCCACGCCGCGCTCCACGCCTGGCCGCGGTGGTCGAGGCGGCGATCGAGCCGGGTCCACTGCGCGCGCAGTGCCTCGCCGTCGGCGTCGGTGCGCCGACCGGCTTGCTCGCCGATTCGGTCGCCGATCGGGGCGCGCAGAGCGGTCCAACCCGGCGTCGCGTCGTCGTCGCAGCGCGGATCGGTCTGTGGCTGGGCACCGAACGCCACTGCCGCGGCGCCGAGCACCAGCGCGCCGCCGACCACGAACGCCGCGGCTCGCCGCGTGGGCGGACGCTCCAGCGCACCGCGTAGTGCGTCCATGTCGACGAAGCGATCCTCGGGGCGGGTCGCCATGCCGCGCACGATCACCGCGTGCAGCCAGCCCGGCACGCCACGGCGCGAGGGCGGATCGATCCGCGCACCGTCGAGGATATGCCCAACCATCTCCAGCGCGGAGTTGCCGGGGAACGGCAGCACGCCATACACGGCCTCGAACAGCGCGGCGCAGAACGAGAACTGATCGGCGCGGGCATCGACCTTGCTCGAGATGATCTGCTCGGGCGCGACGTACGCGGGGGTGCCGACCAGCGCGCTGGGATCGGTGGCGTCGGGGGAGGCGTCGACGCTGCTGTCACGCGCGCCGACGAGCGAGCGCGTGATCACGTCGTCGAGCTCACCCGGCGAGCGCCCGTCGGCGAGCCCGAAGTCGGCGACGCGCGCCCGACCGTCGCCGCCCACGAGCAGATTGTCGGGCTTGAAATCGCGGTGCACGATGCCGATCGCGTGGGCCGCCGCGAGCCCGCGCGCAGCCTGGATGTACACCGCGAGGATCTGTTGCCACGTGCGACCGACGTCGCGTGCCCACCTGCGCGCGCTGCCACCTTCGACGTACTCCATCACGACCACCGGCGCGCCATCGTGCACGACGACCTCCAAGACGGTCACGACGTTCGGATGCGAGAGGCGGGCGAGCAGCCGCGCTTCGTGCCTCAGGCGCACCAGGCTCGCGGCGCGGCCGTGGTGCACCTTGAGCGCCACAGGCCGCTGCAGGCGCCGGTCGACCGCGCGGAAGACCGCACCCATGCCGCCGGTGCCGAGCAGGGCCTCGATGCGATACCGGTCCGCGACCACGACACCGGGCGCGAGCAGATGGGCCGGCCCGAGTGCACGTGGCGGCGCCCCGGCTATGGCACGCAGCAGCGAGTCGTCGCTCGACGGACCCGAAGATCCGCTCGGTGTGACCAAGGTATCGCGGACGCTCGCGCCAGGTCGTTCGTCCATGGCATTTCTGCTCGAGTCGGCCATCGTCAGATGATCTCGAAGTAGCGCGCCAGATCCCAGTCGGTGACGTGCTTGCGGCTCTGCCGATCCTCCCAGTGCCGCGTGGCCGCGAAGTGCTCTACGAACGGCGCGCCGAAGAGATCGATCGCCGTAGCGCTGGCCTCGAACGCGAGCGTGGCCTCGCGCAGCGAGCAGGGCAGGGGCACCGACTGCGGCGCGGTGGGGGGATAGCCGTTGCCGACGACCATCGGTGGCGGCTCGAGGCGCTCCTCGATGCCGCGCAGCCCGGTGCCGAGCGCGGCGGCGAGCGCCAGATACGGGTTCGCGTCGGCAGGCCCGATCCGATACTCGCTGCGCTGAGCCGCGCGTCCGCCGGGCACGACGCGGATCGCGGTGGTGCGGTTCTCGACGCCCCAGTTGCTGGAGGTCGGCGCCCACATGCCGGGCACCATGCGCCGATACGCGTTGATCGTCGAGCACACCATCGGCAGGATCTCGGGCATGTACTTCACCTGTCCGGCGACGAAGTGGCGCAAGGTCGCGCTCATGCCGTGGTCGCCTGCGGCGTCCCAGAAACGATTCTCGCCGCTGCCGGCATCGACGAGCGAGATGTGGATGTGCCCCGACTGTCCGGGCAGATCGGTGTTCCACTTGGCCATGAACGTGGCCATGAGTCCGCGCCGCTGGGCCCACACCTTGGCGAAGGTCTTGAACAGCGCGCCCTTGTCGGCGGCCCGCAGCCCGTCGTCGTAGCGCAGCGCGGCCTCGAGGACACCAGGGCCGGTCTCGGTGTGCAGCCCCTCGATGTCGCAATCCATCTCGGCCATGGTGTCGAGCAGCTCGTGATACAGATCCGAGTGCACCGCCTGGCGCAGCATCGAGTAGCCGAACATCCCCGGGGTGAACGGCCGCAGATCGCGATAGCCCTTGTCGCGGACCGACTGCGGGGTCTCGTCGAACACGAAGAACTCGTACTCGAAGGCGGCCTTGACCCCGAACCCCAGCGCGCGGGCGCGGTCGATCTGGCGCGCAAGCAGCGTCCGGGGGCACACCCCGGCGTAGTCACCGACGAAGTTGCCGAACGCGACGACGGTGTCCTCCTCGAACGCGATGCGCCGCAGGGTCGAGAGATCGATCTCGACCGGCGCGTCGCGGTAGCCGGTGTGCCAGCCCGAGATCGTCACGTTGTCGTACAGCGCGTCGGCGCTGTCCCAGCCGAACACCACGTCGCAGAAACTGAGGCCGCTCTTGCACGCCGAGATGAACTTGTCGCGCTCGACGTACTTGCCGCGCATGATGCCGTCGATGTCGAACACCGCCAGCTTGTGATGCCGGATGCCGTGGGCGTCGAGGTACGCCACGAGCTCGTCGAGGTTGGTCACACCGTGCATGGGGCGCTCCTCACCACTTCACCCGCAGATGGTAGTTCTTGGGCCGTGTGACGCTGAGGAAGCCGTAGCGCGACAACGAGACCCCGTGGCCGGAGTCCTTGACGCCCGTCCACGGCATCGCCGGATCGAGGTAGTCGCAGCGGTTGAGGAACACCGTGCCGGCCTCGACCGCGCGGGCCAAGGCGTCGCCGCCCTCGATGTCACGGGTCCAGATCGACGCCGTGAGGCCGTACGCGGAGTCGTTCATCAGGCGCACGCCCTCGTCGGCGTCGCGGACCCGCATGATGCCGATGCTGGGGCCGAAGGTCTCGTCGCGCATCAGCGCCATCGAGTGGTCGACGCCGCCGAACACCTGCGGCGCGAGGTAGCATGGCGATAGATCGGGGAGCACGAAGTGGCCGGGGGCGATGAGCGCCCGCGCGCCGCGGGCGACGGCGTCGGCGTTCTGCCCGCGCACGTGGTGCACCGCGGCTTCGTTGACCAGGGGGCCGAGGTGGGTCGCGGGATCCATCGGATCACCGACGATGTATTTCTTGGTCGCCTCGACGTAGGCCTCGACGAAGCGGTCGTGGATCGACGCGTGCACATAGATGCGCTCGATGCCGCAGCACGACTGGCCGCTGTTGTAGAACGCGCCGTCGACGAGGTTCTCGACGGTGTAGTCGAAGTCGCAGTCGGGCAGGACGAGGGCGGGATCCTTGCCGCCGAGCTCGAGGCCCACGCCGACGAAGTTGTCCTGCGCCACCGCGCGGTAGACCTCGTGGCCACCGCGGACCGAGCCGGTGAACGACACGAAGCCGAAGCGGCGGTGGGCGATCAGGCGAGCGGCGGTGGCATGATCGACCGGCAGCGCCTGCACCAGGCCGGCAGGCGCCCCGGCGGCCAGGAACGCCTGCTCGAACTGGTCGGCGACGAGCGTGGTCTGGTGCGCGTGCTTGATCATCACCGCGTTGCCGGCGAGCACGGCGGGGACGACGACGTTGACGGCGATGAGCAGCGGGTAGTTCCACGCGGCGATGTCGAGGACCACGCCGACGGGCTCGTGGCGGATGGTGCGGCGTAGACCGTTGTGTTCGGGCAGCACGTCGTCCGCGAGGGCAGACTCTGCGATGCCACACAGGTGCTCGGTGCGCTCGCACATCGAGCGCTCGAACTCGCCGCGGGCCTGCCCGAGGGGCTTGCCCATCATGCGGGTGATCTGCTCGGCGTACTCGGGCAGGCGCGCGCGATAGGCGTCGAGCATGCGTCGGCACAGCGCCACGCGCTCGGGCAGCGGCGTGGCCGCCCACAGCCGCCAGGCAGTGTGGGCGCGTTCGATGCGCTCTGTGGCGGTCGCTTCGCTGAGTTCGGCGTAGCCATAGGCCACGCGTCCGTCGATCGGGCTGACGATGTCGGGCATCGCGGCCACGGTAGCGCGGCGCCCCCGAGTTTTGGGGGCTGCTATGCTGCCGGCCCACGGATGCGCACCTGGAGTCTCTCCGACCTCGCGCTCGCCCGTCCCGTCACCATCGGGATGGCGCTCGTGGCGTTGGTGCTGCTCGGCATCATCGGGCTGCTGCGGATGCCGCTGTCGTACCTGCCCAGCGAGCAGGCGTCGCGGCTGTTCGTGCGCGTCGACATCACGCGCACCAGCCCCGAGGTGCTCGAGCGCGAGTTGATCCGTCCGCTCGAGGAGTCGGTCGCGGGGCTGCGTGGTGTGCAGCGCATGCAGATCGGCTCGGGCGGCTGGGGCGTGCGCATGAACCTCGAGTTCGAGGCCGGCGTCGACGCCGATGCCCGCAAGCTCGAGCTGCGCGACCGCATCGATCGTGTCCGCGGTGAGCTGCCCGAGTTCGTGCAGAACATCGAGATCGGCAGCTACACCAACGCCGACGACCCGGTCATGGAGGTCCGCATCTCCAGCGGCACCGACCTGTCGGGCGATTTCTATCTGATCGACGAGCGCATCGTTCGCACGCTCGAGCGCATCGATGGTGTGGCCCGCGTCGAGCTCGACGGTGTCGCGCCGCAAGAGCTCGAGATCGCGGTCGACCTCGACGCGGTCGGTCGCGCCGGCGTGTCGCTGGGTGAGATCGGAACCACCGTGCGCGACGCTCGGCAGGGCCGGAGCCTGGGTCTGGTGCGGCAGTCGAGCATCGACGCGGGCGTCCGCAGCCCGTCGCAGACGGCGTCCGCCGAGGTGTTCGCCGCGCTGCCACTGCGCCGCGGCGGCGACGTGGCGATCAGCGGGGCCGCCGGCGCGACCGCTGGCTCGACTGCCACCGGCACGTCTGCGACCGGGACGATGGCCACGGCGACGCCGGCAGCGCCCATCGTCGCGGTTCCCGAGGGCGCCGCCGTCGCGGGCGACGTCCGCTTCGCCGCGCTCGGCGAAGTCGCCCGCGTGAGCCAGCACCCCGAGGAGCTCCGCTCGGGCAAGCGGCTCAACGGCCGCAAGGCGGTCAATCTCGAGGTGTTCGCCGCCGCCGGAGCCAGCGTGGTCGAGGTCACCGAAGCGGTGCGGCAGGCGATCCACGCGATGAACGGCGATCCCGCGCTCGACGGCATCGAGGTGCTCGTGGTGCGCAACCAAGGCGCGATCATCCTGCGCACGCTGGCGGATCTCCGCGACACCGGCATCTACGGCGGCCTGCTCGCGATCGCGGTGCTGTTCCTGTTCTTGCACCGTGGCCGCGTGACGATCGCGGCGGCCGTGTCGGTGCCGCTGTCGGTGCTCGCGGCGGGCGCCATCTTGTTCCTGCGCGGCGAGGAACTCAACTGCATCGTGCTGCTGGGGTTGGTGCTCGGCGTCGGCATGCTCATCGACAACGCGGTGGTGATCGTCGAGTCCATCGCCTCGCACGCCCGTGCTGGCCTGCCGCCGCTCGAGGCGGCGCGGCAAGGCGCGCGCGACGTCGGATTCGCGACCATCGCCTCGACGGCGTCCACGGTGATCGTGTTCCTGCCGCTCATCGTCAATGACCCGTCCGACGAGATGAGCGCGTTCTTGCGCCCGCTGGGCACCACCTTCGCGATCTGTCTCATCGCCAGCCTGTTCGTCAGCCAGACCTCGGTGCCGCTGCTGATGGGTCGACTGCTGCCGCCGTCGACCAAGCCCAGCCGCCACCCCGTGCTCGACGCAGTCGCCCGCGGCTATGGCCGGGTCATCCGCTTCAGCTCGCGGTGGCCCAAGCTCACGCTGCTGATGGGTATCCTCATCGCCGCGTCGTCGGTGTGGCCGGCGACGCAGGTCGAGGTCAAGCTCGGCCGCGCCGACATCAAGCCAGACCACCTGCCGATCCGGCTCGAGTTCACGGGCAGCCGCTCGTTCGAGAAGATCGAGAAGCACGTGCTGGTCCTCGAAGAGGCGCTGCTCGCCGTGCGCGATGGGCTCGGCATCGAGTCGGTGTCGTGCTCGTACGGCGATTACCGCAGCAGCTGTCGCATCTATCCCCGCGGGGCGTTCGGCACCGAGCAGGCGCTGCTCGCCTTCGAAACCGCCGTGACTGCCGCGCTGCCCGAGCAGGTCGGTGTGCGCTACCGCGTCAACGAGTCCGAGTTCTCGTGGCGCGACAACACCGACCGCAACACGGTCGAGTTCGCGATCAAGGGCGACAACATGGCGACGCTCATGACGCTGTCGCAGCAGGTCGCCGAGCACCTCGAGGCCGAGCTGCCCAAGGGCGACTCCGCCGACCCGGACTCCGGTGGCCTCGACGTCGTCACGACCCCGTACACCGACGGGGCGCGCGAGCTCCACGTGTTGCTCGACGGCGATCGGATGCAGCGCTTGGGGCTCTCGCCCGAAGCCGTGGGGCAGCGGGTCTCTCTCGCGTTCCAGGGCATGCCGCTGGGGCGGGTTCGGGGTGCGCGGGGCGAGCTCGCGCTGCGCCTCTCGGCGACCGGCGACGCCGCGCGCACCCCGAACCTCGACGACGTGCGCGAGCTCGCGATCCCGCTGCCAGCCGGCGGCGAGATCCCGCTCGGCGCGATCGCGTCGCTCGAGTTCGAACGCCGCCCGTACTGGATCCAGCGCGTCGATCGCCAGACCGAGGTCCGTCTGCAGGCGCGCTTCGTCGACGCCGAGCCCAAGAAGAATTTCGCCATGGTCGAAGCCGCGATGGCGAGCTTCGCCCTGCCTCCGGGCTACGCGTGGGGCAAGGGCACCGAGTGGCGAGGCGAGCGCGAGGCGTCGTCGGACATGCTCGTCAATCTCGGCCTGTGCCTGTTGCTCGTCTACGCGGTGATGGCCTCGCTGTTCGAGAGCTTCGTCCAGCCGGCGGGGATCCTGTTCACGTGCCTGCTCGGGGCGTTCGGCGCCCCGTGGGCGATGTGGATGACAGACACCACCGTCGACGCCACTGCGATCGTCGGCCTGTTCATCCTCATCGGCGTGGTGGTGAACAACGGCATCATGCTGGTCGACCGCATCATCGCGCTGCGGGCGACGGGCATGGCCCGCGAAGAGGCGCTCGCCGCCGCCGGTCAGGATCGCCTGCGGCCGATCCTGATGACGGTCGCGACGACGGTGCTGGGCCTGGTGCCCATGCTGATCCACCACCCCACGCTCGCGGGCGTGTACTACCACGCGATCGCGATCGTCGTGGCCGGCGGCCTCACCACCAGCACGCTCATCACCCTGCTCTTCCTCCCGTCGGTCTACATCGTGCTCGAAGATGTCAGCACTGCGCTGCGCCGCAACTGGACCCGCTTCTTCGGGGGCCGGCGATGACCGTGGCCGATGCTGCGGAGATGGCCGACGTCCGCCTCGACAAGTGGCTGTGGGCGGCCCGCTGCTTCAAGACCCGCTCGATCGCCGCCGAGTCCTGCGACGCGGGGCACGTGAAGATCAACGGCAACTCGGCCAAACCGTCGAAGCTGGTGCGCAAGGGCGACCGGATCGAAGCGCGGACCGCCGGTGGCCTGCGTGTGTTCGAGGTCGTCGCGCTGTCCGATCGCCGTGGGCCCGCCGAGCAGGCGCGCGCGCTGTATGTCGATCATTCGCCGCCGCCACCGCCACGCGAAGAGGGCGTGGTCGAGAGGGATCGCGGTGCGGGGCGCCCGAGCAAGCGGGAGCTGCGGCAGATCCAGAAGCTGCGCGGATACTGACGGCGTCGTTCACACCGCGCACCCTTGCGCCGCATGACACACACGCACCCGTTTTGCGGGTGTCCGCGCGGCCACACGGATGGGACGCACGCGCTCGCAGGGCGCCCGTCGCGGGCTCCGCCCACATGTCGCGGCTAGGCAACCTGGATCCGGCCTGGCACGCTCGGTCTGTCGTACCGCATGACTTCTCGCAACCACGCCATCGACGACGCCATCGACGACGCCATCGACGACGGCCACCGCACGATCCTGCACGCCGGTCCTGCGCCGGCGCCCCGGCCAGAACAGCGCTTGCTCGAGTCCGAGGTGTCGGGGGCCCGCCGTCTCGGCGCCGTCACGCCGTCGCAGTCCAGCGATCCGGGGCGTCTGGTCGTCAGCTCCGCCGACGCGATCACGCCCGGAGCCGTGCTCGCCGGCACTCGCTATCGCATCGTACGCAAGCTCGGTGACGGCGGCATGGGCACGGTGTACGAGGCCGAGCACATCGACATCGAGCGACGCGTCGCGCTCAAGGTGTTGCGGCCCGAGTTCACCCAGACGCCGCAGATGGTCGAGCAGTTCCGCGGCGAGGCCCGGGCCGCGAGCAAGGTCGGCTCCGAGTGGATCGCCCAGGTCTTCGACTTCGCCGAGCTGCCCGATGGCTCGGTGATGTTCACGATGGAGCTGGTCCACGGCCCCACGCTGCGCGACGAGCTGCGCGCGGGCCCGATGGCGCCAGCCCGCGTCATCGGTCTGCTGCGTCAGCTGTGCAAGGGCCTCGACGCCGCGCATGCGGCCGGCGTGGTCCATCGCGACGTCAAACCCGACAACATCGTCATCGAGCATCGCCGTGGCCGCGCCGACGCGATCAAGATCCTCGACTTCGGTATCGCCGCGATGATCGGCGAGGACCGCCACGTCGTGGCCGCCGGGACGCCGCACTACACCGCGCCCGAGATCGTCGCCGGAACCAAGTTCGACAGCCGCGCCGACATCTACGCGGTCGGCTGCACGGCCTACGAGATGCTGGTCGGGCGCCCGCCGTTCGGTCAGCTCGGGGGCGACGTCTCGGCCGTGCTCGGCAGCCACCTCGCCGAGACTCCGATCGCGCCGAGCCTTGCGCGTCCCGAACTCGGCCTGTCCGCGGTGCTCGACGACGTGGTCCTGCGCTGTCTGGCGAAGCTGCCATCGAATCGCTTTCGCAGCATGGCCGAGCTCGAAGCGGCGCTCTGTGGGGCGCAGATCGACGCGGGGATGCAGACCAGCTGGGACGATCTGCCCGTGCCCGAGGGCGTCGATCCGGCGATCCGCGAGCGGTTGCTCCGCGAGATGCCGGACGTCGGCGGTCCGATGCCGACGCAGCGGCGGGGCGGCTGGCTGCCGGCGGCGGCGGTCGTGCTCGCCCTCGTGGCGGGCAGTGTCGCGACCTACGCGTGGGTCAACGGACGTCGTCCGGTGGTCGAGCAGCCGGTGACGCCGTCGGCGGTGGATGTCTTGGTCGCCGGTGCGCGCGGTGCCGCCGCCCGCAGTGCCTACGTGTATCCGGCCGAGGACGGCGACGATACCCAGGCGACCGCGTTCGCGAAGGTGCGTGAGCTCGAGGCGCTGGGCGATGCCGAGGCGACGGCGGCGGCAGCCGAACTCCGCACGGAGCTGACCGACACGCTGGTGCGGTTGGGTGACTCATTCTGGGATCGCGAGGGCGGCCGGACGTTCGCCGTCGAATACTACCGTCAGGCGCTGCTGTTCGATCGCGATCACGTGCACGCGAAGTCGCGGGCCGAGCTCGGCGTGGACGCGCTCGACGATCTGGCGCGCAAGGCCGAGGTGGTCGCGTTCTCTGCCGACGAGATCGCCGCCGCTGCGCCGCTGCGTCGCGAGAGCGAGCGTGAGCACGGGCGCGACAGCCATGCCCAGGCCGACGCCCCGGTGGCGGCTATTGCGGTGGCACCGACGGGTATTCCGCCCGACGAGCCCCTGCCGCCGACGCCGAGTCAGGTGGGCGCGGACGAGCGCACCGGCGCGGCCGATCTGGTCAAGGGCGCGGCGAAGCTCCTCGCGGGTGGACGCGTCGCCGATGCCGACGAGATGTACCGGCGCGCGCTCACCTACGATCCGAACAACCTCGCGGCGCTCGCGGCGATGTATGGGATCGTGACGCGGCGGGGCGATCACGACGCTGGGCTCGAGTTCGCCGAGCGCATGGTCGCGAACGCGCCGCAGCGCGCCCAGTCGCACCTCTTCGCCGGCGATGCAGCGTTTGCGCTGGGCGAGACGGAGGACGCGCGCCGATCGTGGGGACGGGCGGCGGCGCTCGGCTCGAAGCCCGCGGCCACCAAGCTCGCGAAGCTCGAGGCGAGCACGCCGCGACCGGTCGTCGCCGAGCGCGCGGAAGGCCCAGCGGGCGATGCAGCGGGCCCGGCGGGCGACGTCGACGACGGGGACGACGACGGGGACGATGACGCTCCGCAGGAGGCTGCGGTGGCCGATGCCCCGATCGTGTCGGCGTCCGGGGACGACGGCGCCGCGAAGCCAGGTGACGCCGCGATCGAGTAGCGACCACACGCAACGACAGCGTTGTCGCGGCTGACACGGTCGCCATGCGTCAGCCTGTCGCCCGGCCGTGGCTGTGCCGCGGGTCACTGTCGCATCGACGACACACCGCAGTATGATGCAAGCATGAATTATGGAACGACGACGGGTGGGACGAAGCCATCCCGGTGGCCGCCCCCGGGGTGGTGCAGATCGGCCCCGGTGGGCCTTCTCGTGGCGCTTCTCGCTGCAATCGGCTGTTCGAGCAGCGGGTCGGGCCCGAGCGCGGTCGGGGAGCTGGGCAACGGCACGTTCGACTATCGCTGTGGATCCGGCACCGATCCGGTGTGCGCATTCGGCTTCGCCGAAGCTTTCCCCGATTGCCTGCTCGAAGGTGGCCGCTTCCAGATCGAGTACACCTTGCGCGACGTCGACGTCCTCGACGACTGGGATCGGGATTTCCTCTACGTCGAGCCCGCGAGCCCGACCTACTTCGGTGGCCTCGACACGCTGACGGCGCTGCGGACCGGTCGCGCGGCCTTTGTCGCCTACGCGGACGAGAACGTCGTCGACATCCTCCACGTCGACATCGTCGCGCATGACGCGATCCGGCTGCGCGACGACGCCGGCAGCCCCATCGGCGCCGAGGTCACGGTGGCGCTCGGCGAGACGGTGAACGTGCGTGCCTACGGCGAGAGTGCGACGTGCGGGATGCCCGGGGGCGGGATCCCGATCACGTCGGAGAGCAGCGATGGTACCATCGCGGTGGTGGGCGGGTTCGACTCGGTCCAGGTGACGGGCGTCTCCGAGGGTACGGCGACGGTGACGGTGCGAATGGGCGCACTGACGCAGCCACTGTCGATCGTGGTGGTGCCCGCGGGCGCCGACACCGAGAGCGCAGGCACGTCGAGTGGCGACGACCCGAGCGGGAGCGATTCTGGGAGCGATTCTGGGAGTGATTCCGGCAGCGATTCCGGCAGCGGGGATTCCAGCGGGACGGCGGACACCTCGGGCACCTCCGAGGGCAGCACCACGGGGATGGGGGACTGAACCATGGCGAGGCTCCACATCGTCGCGTCCATCGTCGCCACCCTCGTCACCACCGTGATGGGCTGCCAGCCCAGCTACGGTGGCCTCGAGATCCGCTACCTCAACGGCACCGGTCAGTTCTCCGACGACGGCCTGGTCATCACGGAGGGCCAAGCGCTCGCGGTCGTCGTCACGCCGGTCTCGAAGGCGCGCTACGAGGACTATGAGAAGTTCGATCTCGTGACGCTCCGCGCGTCCGACCCCACCGTGCTCGTCGTATCGCCGTCGACCGACGTCGATCGCTTCGTGTTCCTCGGGGTCGGCGTGGGCCGCACCGCGATCGACGTCACGATCAACGGCGAGGATGTCGACACGCTCGCGGCCGAGGTCCGCGCGCAGACCGGGGGTGGCGAATGATCGGGCTCCATGGCTTCGTGGCCACGCTCACGGCGTGCTCGCTGCTGGGGCGCGCCGAGGCGCCGATGGCCACGCCTGCGCCCGCGGTGTCCGACGTATCGCAGCCGCCGTCAGCCGGCGCACCCACGGCCGATGCCCGGCAGCCCGCGACACCGTCCACGGCGAGCGACTGGGACGAGGTCGTGCGGACGACGACGGTGACGACCACCACCACCATGGGGCCTGTCCCGCCCCCGGTGGTGACGCCCGACAGTGCACCGCCGCCGCCGCCGCGGCGGCGTGATCCTGCCGCGACCGCGCTCATCGGCACCGGCGCCGGTCTGCTCGCGGCGGGCGTCATCTCGGTGGTGCTCGTCGCCGGGCCGGCGGCATTGGTCAAGCGCACTGCGTTGCGCCGCGCCGACGACGAGCACGCGCTGTCGTTCACCTCGCGCGAGGCCCGGTACAACCGGGCGCGCGCCGCCGACAACACGATGGAGGGCGCGTTCTGGTTCGGGGTGAGTGCCGCGGTGGTCGGCGTGGTGTTGCTGACTTCGGGCGCGGTGCGGCGCGCACGGGGCGAACGACCGGCGAGGGTAGCCCCTCCGCTCGCCCGACTCGGCGCCGGGCCTGGCGGTTTCGGGCTCCGGTTCTGATCGCGATCTGGCCAGGCGCCGCCACGGGTAGACTCGCCGCCGCGTGCTCGTCGTCGCGTTGGTACTGGCGTGGATCAGCGCACCCGGGCTCGACTCGGTGGCGCAGCGCGGCGCCGTGGAGCTCCGGTGGTCCGCACCCGCCGATGGCTGCCCCGATGCGGATGCGGTGCTCGACGATGCGATGGCGCTACTCGGCGGCGTGGTGCCGGCCGAGCCGCTGCGGGTCACCGCGAGCGTCGACGAACGAACCGGTTTCGTGCTGGCGCTGGGCATCGACGGCGTGGACGGTGGTGCGGTGCGATCGCTCGAGGCCGCGCGGTGTGAAGACGTCGGTCGGGCCGCGGCGCTGCTCATCGCGATGGCGATCGATCCGACGGTGGTCTCGCGCCTGCCGGACACCCCGGCGCCCGAGCCCGAGCCGTCGTCGCTCGAGGTGCCGAAGCCGCAGGATCCCGCGGTCGTGACGCCGGCATCCCAGCCACCACCGTCGCCGCTCCGATCGGAGCCGCGGCCGCCCGCCGATGAAGCGCCGCGAAGCCGCCGGCGCGTGCACGCCTCGGTGTCCGCCGGCGCGGGCGTCGGTCTGTTCGCGCTGCCCAGCGCGACCGCCGATCTCGAGTTCGCCTTCGGTCTCGCGGTCGACCGCGCCCGCGTCGAGCTCGGTGGCAGCTGGTGGACGCCGGTCGATCGGGGCTCGTCCTCGAACGCCGCGGTCAGCGGGCGCTTCAACCTCGGCACTGCCGTGGCGCGGGCCTGCTTCGCGCCGGTGTGGCGCACGATCGAGCTGCCGCTGTGCGCCGCTGTGCATGCCGGCTTGATGACCGGCCGCGGCACCGAGGGCCTCGCGCTGCCCCAGATCGCCCGCACCCCCTGGCTCGCGATCGGCGGCGGGCCGACGCTGCTGTGGCGACCGCGGCGCACCGGCGGTCGCCTCGGGGTGTGGACCCGCGTCGAGGGCACCGGCGTGCTGCTGCGGCCGGTCTTCGAAACCGCGCCGTCGGGGCTGCTGTGGCGCGCCGGGGCCGGGGGCCTGGGTGTGGCCGCGGGCGTCGAGCTACGATTTTGGTCGAGACCGTGACGGATTCGAAACGCGGTGGCCTACAAGCTCGGATGGGATCCGCCCCGGCGTCGCTGCTCGAGGCCGCGGCGCGGCGCGCCGCCCATACCCAACACGACGATGCCCAGCCACCGCTCACCGTCGCCGAGGTCTATGCGCGCCACGCCGCGTTCGTGTGGCGCGTGGTCCGGCGTCGTGGCGTCCCCGACGCGGTGGCGGAGGATCTGATGCACGAGGTGTTCCTCGTCGTCCACCGTCGCCTCGGCGAGTACGACGGCCGCGCGTCGTTGCCGACGTGGCTGTTCCACCTCACCCGCGGTGTGATCAGCAATTGGCAGCGTTCGCAGCGACGCGAGCGTTCGCGGATCGCCGAGCTCGCGCCACCATTCGAGGGCGACGTCGATCCCGAGCAGCAGGCCACCCGCGCCCAGGCCCAGGTGCTCGTGCACACGTTCCTCGCCGGGCTCGACGACGCGAAGCGCGACGTCTTCGAGCTCGTCGAACTCGAGGGTCAGGCGGTACCCGACGTCGCCCGGAGCCTGGGCATCAACCTCAACACCGCGTACTCGCGGCTCCGACTGGCGCGGCATGCCTTCGCACAGGCGACCGCCCGTTGGCGCGCAGACCGGGGGACGCCATGAGCGACGAGCTCGAACCATCGAGGCGCGCGATCCTGCGGGCCTGCGAGGAGGCCGACGCGTTGCCCGCGGACGTGCGGGCGCGGGTGTGGCAGCGGATCGAACGCGACGTCGCGACCCGGCCGGTCGCGGGCGGGCGCACGTGGGCTGTGGCCGCGCTCGCCCTCGCCGCGGCCACAGCGGCGGTCTGGTTCGGAGGCGACGCCCTGCTGCCGTCGGTGCGCGTGGCCGAATCCTCGGCGCCCTACGCCCACGAGGAGGGCGCGCCGACGCTGCTCGAGCCGCCTCTGCTCGAGCACGGGACGCCCACCGCCGCGCCGCCGGCGATCACACCCGCCGAGCTGCCCGCGACGGCGCGGCCGGTGCCCGTCGATCCTTCACCCAGTGCCAGTGCTGAGCCCGGGCTGGCCCGTCGCGGCGATGCGGCCCACGGATCGCCCCTGCATAGCTCCGAGCCCGCCGCGTCGTCGCCGGTGATCCCGGACTTCGCCGATGAACTCGCGCGGCTGCGCTTGGCGCAGGGAGCGTTGCGCACGGATCCGCAGCGCACCCTCGCGGTGCTCGACGGCCTCGACCGCGATCACCCCGGCGGTGCCCTCGCCCCCGAACGCGCCGCGCTGCGGATCTTCGCCCTGTGCGCGGCTGGGGACGCCGCGGCGGCGCGCTCGCACGCGGCCGTGTTCGCGACGCGTCACCCCGCGTCGCCGCTGTCGGCGCGCGTGCGCAGCGCCTGCGCCCACGGAGAAACGCCGGCGCCGTGACGGATGCCTGGGCAGGCGGACTACGAAGCACCATGAACTGCAATAGCAAGAGCCTCATCCTCGCGTGTGTCGGTGCGGTGGCGATCGCCGGCTGCGATCTGCCGCCGAAGAACCTCGGCAACGAGACCGAAGGGCCCGGGACCGCCGGCGACGACACCGACGGCGACGACACCGACGGCGACGATGGCGACGACACCGGCGGGCCGTGCGTCGACGGTGACTCCAAGATGGAGGACTGCAACACCTGCACGTGCCTCGAGGGCAACTGGGCGTGCACGGCGATCGGCTGCGACGACACCGACGGGCCGCCCACCGAGTGCGAGGACGGCGACACCAAGATGGAGGACTGCAACACCTGCGGCTGCATCGATGGCAACTGGGCGTGCACGGAGATCGGCTGCGATCCCGATGGCGCGATCGCAGTGTGCGGCGACGATGCGCCCAGAGATGAGCTGCGGATCGAGTCGGTCGCGCTCGAGGGCGACCTGTTGGTGCTCGGAGTCGGCCACAGCGGTGGCTGCGAGGACCATGTGTTCGGCGGCTGCTGGGATGGCGCCTTCGCCGAATCGGATCCCGTCCAGGTCAGCGCGTTCCTCTCGCACGACAGCAACGGGGAAATCTGCGAAGCCTACTTCTCGGTCATGGTCGAGGTCGACCTCAGCCCGATGCGCGTGGAATACCAGACGGGGTATCAGACCGAGAGCGGCGAGATCAGCATCGGGCTGGATGGCTGGCCCGAGGCGATCATCTACGCGTTCTAGGGTTTGCCCTGGGGCTCCCGCGGGCTGCCGAGCATCGGCCTGCCTCCACCCTTCGCGACACGCTTGCGCTCGGCCTTGCGCCGCTTGCGGGCGTCGCCGCGGCTCTCGCCGACCTGCTGCTCGCGGATGTGGACCGACCCGAACCACACCCGGCCGGTGACACGGATCCGTGCGCCCGCCGTGGGGCTGGCCACGGGATCGCCGATGCGCTCGTCGTGGTCGATCTCGCCGAAGATGGCGCTGCACTCGACGTCGACGGGCAACCCCGGGGGCACGATGAGCTCGAGCTCGCCGAGGGCGACCTCGACGGCGAAGTGGGTGATGCCCGCGGCGAGCTGGGCCTCGCGCAGATCGAGGCGCACCGAGGCGAAGATGGCGCGGACGTCGTTGTCGCGCGCCGGCGTCCACGGTCCGGTGCGCTTGGTCTCCGCGAAATAGGCGGCGATGGTGCTCCGCGCCGAGACCTGATCGACGGGTACCAGCGCCGAGACACCGTGTTGGTCGGTCACCGCCTGAGCGGCGGGGTCCGCGAGATCACCGGTGAGCGCGGCGATGTCGTCGAGGCATGACGCGTGCTCGAGGGCGTCGAGGCGGCGATCGAGCTCGTCGGCGTCGATTCGGTCGTGGGCATAGCTGTCGCCGAGACGCTGGCGAGCGCTCGCGCGCGCCGGCTCGAGGTCGACCCGATGGTTCGAGGGAGCGCCCATGCTGGACCAGCGATCCCACACTCTGCGGGACCGCGCCAGTGCTCGCGGCGTCGTGATACGGTGCGCCCCCGATGCGCATCTTCGTCACGGAAGGACTGGGTTCATCGGTGGTCGGCTCGCGCGCGAGCTGGTCGCCGGGGGCCACGCGGTACGGGCGCTGGTCCGCGATCCGGCCCGCGCGCGCGATCTGGCGGCGTGCGGTGTCGAGCTGTGCCCCGGCGACGTCCGCGATCGCATGAGCGTCGTGCAGGGCATGCGCGGCGCCGACGCGGTCTATCACCTTGCCGCGTGGTACCGGGTGGGCAGCGGCGATCCGCGCGAGGCCAACGCCATCAACGTCGATGGCACGCGCCGCGTGCTCGAGGCGATGCGCGAGCTCGGGGTCGCCAAGGGCGTCTACACCAGCTCGATCGCGATCTTCTCCGACACCCACGGCCGCATCGTCGACGAGGACACGGAGTTCCGCGGGCCGTGCGATTCGAGCAACGCGCGCTGGGTCTGGCGCCGTGGGCCTGAACCGCGGCACGGTGCGCCGCGGTCGTCCCATCGCGGCTCGACACGTCATCGGGCGTATGCGCATACTCCCGGGTTGACCCCTTGGGGGAGCACCGGTGCCCATGACCCGTCATTCGTCGATCCTGTCCCTCGCGCTCGTCTCGATCACTGCACTCGCCGTCGCCTGCGGCGACAAGGCCGAGGATTCCGGCAACGTGTCCAACGATGGAGCCAGCGCGGAGAGTTCGGGCGGCAACGACGAAGAGGGTGTCGTGGAGGAGACCGGCGCGTCGGTCAGTGCGACCGGCCCCGATTCCGACACCGGCATGAATCCCTCCGCGTCCGGTGCCGACGACTCGACCGGCGATACCGCCGGTTTCATCCTCCCGCCCGACGGCGGCGGCGTCGCGGTGGAGTGCGATGTGTGGGCGCAGGACTGCCCGCCCGGCGAGAAGTGCATGCCGTGGGCGAACGACGGCGGCAGCTCGTGGAACGCCACCCGGTGCTCGGAAGTCGACGAGTCCCCGGGTCAGGTCGGCGACGAGTGCACCGTGGACGGCAGCGGCGTCAGCGGCATCGACTCCTGCGATCTCGACATGATGTGCTACTACGTCGACCCCGACACCAACCTCGGGCAGTGCATCGAGTTCTGCCAGGGCGCCGAGGCCAACCCGCTGTGCGATCCCGGCTTCGTATGCTCGATCGCGAACAACGGCGTGCTGACGCTATGCCGTCCCGAGTGCGATCCGCTGCTGCAGGACTGCGTCGGTTCGGCCGCGTGCCTGCCCGCGGCCGGCAGCCAGCTCTTCACCTGCATCATCGATGCATCGGGGAAGGGCGGAGCCGCCGGCGATCCGTGCGAGTTCATCAATTCCTGCGATCCCGGGCTGTTCTGCGCCGGCGCAGACGCGGTGCCCGGATGCCAGCAGAGCACGGGCTGCTGCTCGGAGTTCTGCGATCTCACGCTGTCCGATCCTTCGGCGGCGTGCTCGCTCGGCGGAGGTCAAGAGTGCGTGCCGTGGTACGAGGAGGGGCAGGCGCCCCCGGGCAACGAGGGCATCGGCTCCTGCGCCGTGCCGCAGTGAGCTGCGCGTGCGCCTTGCCGTGGTGACCGATCCGGCGGATCATCGTGCCCGCGATGGCCTGGTTCAGCTCGAAGAAGACGCCGAGTCCCGCCGCCGCTGAGCCCATCCCGGCGCGCGGTGGTGAGCCGGCGACGGAGCAACCGCCCGAAATCGAGGCGCCTGAGCGAGCGCTCGAGGTGCACATCTCGCCGGCCATCGACTCCGAGGCTCCGGCACCCTCCGAGGCTCCGGCACCGTCCGTGCACGCGGGCCGACGCGAGCCGGTGCCCGTCTTCGCGGGCACGCGCCTGGGCGACGACACCACCATCATCGGCGGGATCGTCACCGCGTCGGCGCTGTGGATCGCCGGCCGCGTCGAGGGCGACATCGCATCGGGGGCCAAGGTCGTGATCGCGGCCGAGGGCTCCGTGGTCGGCGACGTCGGGGCGGCGAGCGTGCAGGTCGACGAGGGCGGCAGCGTCCGTGGCATCGTCACGGCCGCGGACGTCGAGATTGCCGGTGTCGTGCAGGGGGCGGTGCGGGCGAGCGCCCGGCTCGCGGTGGCCAACAGCGGCCGGATGCTGGGCGATGTCACCGCGAGCTCGATGCAGATCGACGACGGTGCGACGCTGCAGGGGCGCTGCACCATGGTGCGTCGACCGACGCCCAGTCCGACGGGCCGCTGAGTGACCCGAGGTCCGGGTGCTGTCCTTCAGCCGCAGGCAGCGTTGCAGCACAGCACCGAGCGCGCGACGTCGATGCAGGGGAGCGCGACCGGGTCGGTGTGTGAGGCATCGAGGCCGTCGTAGAACGTGTCCGCATCCAGGCGATACACCAGCCCGTCAGCGGTGAGCTCGACCCACTCGCCGTCGGCGAGGGTGCCGGTGCCGTCGGTCCAGTCGACGCACCGACCGCCCGGCCCCGGCGCCGACGGCACGCCCTCGACCGTGGCCACCGTGGTGCGGTGGATCCACGCGCTGGTGTTGATGACGCCGTCGATCTCGCCCGCCTGATCGGCGGCGAGCACCTCTTCGTAGTCGCACAGGTGATCGGCGCCGATGCTGGCGCAGGCCGCCGCGCCGCCGGCGAGGCCGGCCTGGCCGGCGAAGGTCCACGGCACGGTGATGCCGTCGACCCGACCGGCGTAGATCGGCGGGCACGCGCCGGTCTCGGAGGTGCCGGAGCCCGTGTCGGCGCCGGATCCGGTATCGCCGCAGCCCGTCGTGCACCCCGACTCTCCGGTGCTCGGCGGTGCGGTGGTCGCGGAATCGGTCGACGCGGCGCACATGCACGCGCCCACGAAACCCTCGGCGCCGCAGGTCGCGGTGCCCGTGCCGCCGTCAGGACAGTTGCAGGCGTAGCTCGCCCCGGGCATGCAGACGGCCTGCGGGTCGTCGTCGCGCTCGGCCGCGCAGGCGATGGTCGTCAGGAATCCGAACACGAGCGCAGGCAGTCGGGTCATCGCGGCTCGATCGACGGTAGCACAGCTGGCAGCGGGCTTCGGGATCGCCCAGCGCCCGCGTGCGGCTGGCAGGGCTCGGTCAGTCGCGGCTCGGCGCGTCGCAGGCTGCGAGCAGGTGCTGCGCGTGGATGCGCAGCAGGCGGGCCTCGTCGCCATCCGTGAACGGATCCAGCGCGAAGTTCAGCGCCGACAGTGCCGACGACGCGACGATGCCGACGAGCAAGGGGCTTCTGTGGTCCTCGGCGGCACGGGCGACGATGGGATGGGCGGCATCGACCACCACGCGGTCGCCGTCGCGTCGCGCCACGTGGGATCCGTCGCGCGCCTCGACCGTCAGGAGATCGAGGTAGGACTCGGTGGGCGGGGCGTGTTCGCGGTGATGCAGCAGGCGCAGCTCGGCCACGATGCGTGCCCGCAGACGCGCGTGGGGTGACGGGTCTGAAGAATGCACGGGCACCGGGTCGGGCACGGGCACGGGCACGGGCACCGGGTCGGGCACGGGCACGTCGGCATGCAGCTCGGCCTCGAGGGTGGCGGGCATCGATCGCGTCGGCACGGCCTCGCGCGCGAGCCAGCGCTCGTAGTCACGTCCGACCTTGCGCAGCCGGTGGGCCCCGAAGGCGAGCTGCAGCAGCGCCAATCGGACGTCCCCGACGCGCACCACGAACTCGGGCGGATCCCGGAGCTTGGGGCGCGCGTTGGTGATGATGCCGATCGTGCCGCCCTCGGCGAGTTCTGCGGCCACGCGTCGTAGGTTCACCGGTCCACCGGCCGCGTCGGTGAACAGATGGAGCGTCGCCAGCGGGTGATCGATCGTGCCGGCCGCGATGGCCGCGACGTCCCGGCGCCACGGTCTGCCGCGCCGGTCGAGCAGCTCGCGCGCCTCGGCGTCGGTCAACCCGACCGTCGCCAACCATCGCGTCGCATGGGTGTCGTCGTGCGTGCCGAGCACGTACTGCGCCAGCCCGAGCGCGGTGCGGTCGGGTGGTCGCTCGGTCGCCAACAGGCGGCTGCATACCACGTCGAAGACCCCGCCATGGGCCACGAGGACCGCGTGCATGGCCGCTGCGAAGGCCGCGTCGCGCATCGCGTCGTCGAGCATGTCGGTGGGCGTGAATGCGGCGCTCACCGCCACGTGGATGGTGCCGAATTCCGGTTCGACGGGGATCTGCACGAGCAGACGCTCGCGGAGGATCACGCGGATCCAGGAGGCGCCTGCGGCCGCCGACCAGCCGATGACGCCCTCGACCGATGGGGCAGAAAACGGCGCGATGAAGTCGTAGTTGCCACGGGACGGCAAGATCACGCTGTGGAGCCGCTCGTCGAGGGCCGCACGGTTCGCCTCCCGCGTGGCTGTGCGGCGGACGTAGTTGCCGTAGTCCACGGTTCGGCCGGGAAACGCGGCGCGCAGCAGGGTCTCGGCGCGGCCCTTCGCGAACACGATATCCGCGAACTCCGGTGGCGTCGGGTGGATCTCGACGGCCGAATGATGAACCGGGCCACGGGCGAGCAGTTCGGCGGAACTCCGACGTTCGCCGCCGACGGTCGACCACAGCGAGACGCGCAGGAAGTCGCGCAGGGGCTCGGACTCGAAGCGCCAGCGAGAGGGGCCTCCCGGTGTCGCCAGCGTCCCGAGCTCGGCGTCGGCTTCGGCGAGGTGGGCGCCGATGCGATGACACAGCGCCTCGCGGACCAGCCCGGCGAGCACACCGTCGCCAGCGGGGTGGCGGCGGCACGCGGCGGACAGCGCGACATCATGGGTGCTCCGCACCGCGTGCAGCACCGCCGCGAACTCGTCGTCGCGCACCACGTCTGTCATCGAGGCGTCGGTACGCAGATGCGAGACGTCGACCACGCCGCGGACGCCGACGAGCCGCGGCTCGTCCAGAGCGTGGGTGGTGAGCCAGACGTGGTGCCGCACCAGCTCCAGCCGTCCGCGCGTGCCCGCTGCGCTCAGGCCGAGCTCACCGATGCGCCGTCCATCGTGCGTGACGTCGTGCCATGCTCGGACGGCGTCGTCCGCCGACTCCCGCAGAAGCGGCTCCCCCGAGAGCAGGAGCGGCAGGGTCGAGAAGCGACAGCCGTGCCGCAGCACCGCCTGCTCGCGGATGGCATCGCTGCCCGCGGCAAAGAACCGGCGCACGATGCCGAGGCCGAAGCGCTCGCGTACGTGGACGCGCATGCCCGCGGTGAGTCCGGCGACGCGATCGACCCGATCTTCGGCGTCGTTGCGTTGCTCGAGCCGCACGCCGTCACTGCTGCCGTCCGGTCCCCTGCACTCGACCCGCACCCACCGCGGATCGGTTGCCATCGCGGCGTTGCACGCCAGCGCCAGCTCGCGCAGCCCGGCAGGGGGCGGCGTGGCGGCGAACAGCAGCATGTAGAGGTCTTGGAGCTCCTCGAACGTCAGCGGCGCCGCGTCGCTGGTCATCACCGTGTCGTTGGCGTCGATGACGACTTCAATGTGCGTCGCGCCGCGCTGGGCCATCGCCTGGACCAACAGCAGGATGTAGCGGTGGGGATCGGCGAGCTGGAACTCGCGGAGTTTCGCCCGGGCCCGCGCTGCATCGAGCGTGAAGGCCCCGCCGCCGGACTGCGCACCGCCGGCCCGCAGCGCGTCGATCAGGGGGTCGGCGTCGGCCATCGCTGCGCGACCAGGTGCTCGACGAGTTTCGTGTCCATCGCCGCGTCGAGACCGCGTCCGAGGCGGAAGGCCTTGACGCAGAGGTAGGCGGCGACCTGTGGTTCGCGCTCGGCGAGCGCGACGAAGCTGACCACGCTGGGGTGGGTGAGATTGACGACGAGCACGCGGCGACGCGCAAACCGGCCAGCGGTGACGACGTCGAGATCGTGGATCGGGGTGAGGGCGAAGGCGCTGGGCTGGGTGATGGCGATGCGATCGGTGATGGGCGACTCGGGGTAGGCGAAATCGCCGGCCACGATGTCGCCGATCTCCACGCCTGCGATCCGCAAGGCGTCGGCGAGACACCGCGCGAAGCGTGGCCACGCCACCGGCACTGCCGCCGGGTCGGCCGGCGTCGGCAGGCACCAGCGGTGCCCGACAGGAACGACAGTGACCCCCGGGGCGAGCAGTTGCACCAGTCGCACGTGGTCGTCGCTGGGCACGAGGCCGAGGACGGTGTGCCCCCCGGCCTCGAGCGCATCGGTGACCGCCGAGCGCTCGGCCGCGAAGTACACCACACCGCCCGCCGGTCCGCGGCGCAGATCGTCGACGCGGATCGGCGCGCCCGAGGGCGTGACCGCGACCGCCCGCAGACCCGCACCCGCCGGCACCCCGCGGACGACGTGCCGGGCCGCCGCGCGCAGCAGGTACGCCGAGGGCGCCGCCGCGATCTGCTCGAGCTGCTCGAACACCCGCTCGACCAACGCCGTGTCGACGAGCGCCGCGACGCTGCGGAGCACCGCATGGTAGCCGGTGTCCTCGATCACCGCGTCGCGCGTGAGGGTGTGCTCGAGCCGCGGTGAGGACACCTTGAACGCGAGGCCGACCAGCGGGTCGTCGTGGGTTTCCGCCTCCGACTCGAAAAGCGTGAGCCCGGTGTTGTAGAAGCCGCGGAAGCTGGCGCCACCTCTGCGGTGACCGACGACGATGTGGGTGATACCGTCGTTCGCCTCTACGACGCATGGAGCGTCGGGCAGCCCGAACGCCTCGCGGATCGGCACCCCGGCGAACCGGATGTCGGCGTCGACATGGCGGCACCAGTGGCGAAGCGCCGCCTCGCAGCGGGCGCGGACCTCGGCGGCGAACTCGGCACTGCCGCGCTTGATGACGCGGATCTTGGTGCCGTCCACCGGCGTCGACAGCGTCAGCAACTCGAAGGTGCGGTCGGCCTTGAACAGCACCCGCCAGCTCTCGCCATCGCGCGAGGTGTCGATGCAAACGGCGTCGGGATCGAGGGCGAACACCGAGACGAAGCCGATGCCGAACTTGCCGATCTTGGTGCGATCGCCGTCCTTCGACGACGAGAACAGCCGCGTCAGTTTGGTGTCGATGATGTCGCGGGTCATGCCGTCGCCCCAGTCGTCGACGTGTACGGTGATGACGCCGGCTTTGCCGGGGCCGCCCTCGAAGCGGACGTCGATCTCGACCTCGGCGCTGCCGGCGTCGATCGCGTTCTGGACGAGCTCGCGCACGAACGCATACGGATCGGCGAACTGGTGGACCAGCTCGGCGAGGGCCGCGCGGGCCGAGGGCGGGGTCAGGCTGGCCATGGGCGCGCTTGGATGATGCCAACAAACCGCAGCCCTTGCGCCCGGGTGTGCGACAAGGCCCGGGCATTTTCGCGGAATGGCGGCTGCGACAACCTGGTACGGTCGCGCATGTCGAAACTCGGCAAGACAATCGTGGCCGCGACCCTCGTCGGTGCGGCGGCAGTGGGTGCCTGGTCGGTCGCTTCGATGTTCGGCGACGACGCCGAGGGAGCGGCGGCGAAGCACGCGGTCAATCAAGTCTGGATCGAGCGCATGCCTACGGACACGCGGGATCAGGTGAGTCACCTGGTGTTGGTGCGCCACCCCAAAGGCAAGATCGGTGCGGTCGGCAAGTCGTCGCAGTGGCGACACTTCATCGAGCTGTTCCAGTGGGGACTCGAGGGCGAGCGCCTGTCGGTGTTCCTGCCCCAGGAGCGGCAGAAGGCCCAGCTACGGGTGCGCACCTGGGAGTGCGCGGGCGAGGCACCGGAGCCGTTCGAGCTCTGCCTGGAGCTCAGCAACGAGGGGCGCTCGGTCACGATGTACAGCCGCAAGGACTGGATCATCGACCCCAAGGGCATCGCGGACTCGTTCGACGAGCTCGTCGCCGACGAGCCCCTGCTCGCGGGTGTGCTGGCGGGTGACGGTGCGCTCGAGACCGAGCCGACCGAAACGCCGGATCTCGAGGGTGCCGAGCAGTGGCCCGAGACCGACCTGCTCGCGCGCTGATCCGCAGCGCGCAAGTCTTGCACGACGAAGGCGCGGTGGGCCATCCCACGGCGCCTTCGCCGTTTCGGTAGGACGGAAGCGCCGGCGAGATTCAGGCGGCGAGGACGCGCTCGGCTGCCGCGATGGCCCACGTCGCCGTGACCAGCTCGCGCAGCGGGTGCGGCCCGATCTCTGCGGTGGGATCGAGGCCCGACTCGTCGAGTAACGCATCGATCACCGTGACGCCGGCCTTGGTGCTGCCGGGGACCGCGGCCGGCAGATCGATGCCACGCACGCGGGCGTGGTGCTCGACGAGGCTGCGGACCAGGGCACGGCTGGTCGCATCGCCGTTGAGCGCGATGCACAGCAGCGCAGGGCCGGGATCGGAGAATTCCGCGAGCTCGACCGGATCGGCCCACAGCTGATCGCCCTCGCGGGTGCGCAGCGCGACCGGGGGCACGCCGAGCGGCCCGACCCTGGGCTTGCGCCGCCGCCAGGGAAAGCGGGCGAGGACGCGCTGGAGCTTGGTTTCGTCGAGCTGTGGCATCGCGTCGGACCGGCTAGCGGATGCTATCAGTCCCCGCCGTCGCCCGCATCCACGGTGCGCGCCGCAGCGGTGGGCGTCGCAGGCTCCGTTCGCGCGCCGAGATCGAAGCCCATGAGATCCTGCTCGGCGGCGATGCCCTTGAGCGCGGCTCGGAATCGACGGACTGACAGCGCGGACACCAGCGGTGCAACGGTGGTTGCGACATCGGAGGTCATCACCAGCTCCGATCCGTGGGCCTGTGCCTGCAGCCGCGCTGCGACGTTGACGGTGGTGCCGAAGAAGTCGAGGCGATCGTTGGCCCGGACCGCGAGGCAAGGGCCTTCGTGGATGCCGACCTTGACCCCGATGCCGAGCGCACCGTGCTCGCGTGCAGTGGCATCGACCATGGCCATCGCCGCGCGGGTGGCATCTTCGGTGCGTGCGAACGAGGCCATCACCGCATCGCCCATGGTCTTGACCACCGCCCCGTCGTGGGCAGCGACGATCGCCGCCATCGCCCGGAAGTGCTCTTGTACGATCGCGAACGCCCGTGCATCGCCGACCCGCTCGTACAGCGCGGTCGAGCCGGTGAGATCGCTGAACAGCAGCGCGAGTCGCCCGACGGTGAGCTCGAGTCCCGCGGCAGGGGCCTCGGTCGCGAACAGCTCGATGAACTCGGGCAGTGATGCGACGGCGCTGCCGAGCACTGCGTCGGAGACCCACGTGCCGCGCTCGATCACGACGTGGCAGACCTCGTCGAGCGTCGACTCGACGACGAGCGTCGTCGTGGCGCCATCTCTGGCGGTCCCTCGGGCCGACACCACCAGGGCGTCGGCGTCGACGCGGACGTGCAGCTCGGCGGGGATGTCCTCCTCGGCGCGCTCGACGGGACGTTGGGTGCCGAGGGTCCGCACGATGATCGCACCGCTTCGCAGGGGCAACGGCTCCTCGCGACGACCGCGGGGCTCGATCCCGAGTTGGGCGATGACGTGGGGACGCAGCGACGGACTCGCGGCGCAGAACATCGCGGGCGTCACCGCGCGAACCGCCGGATGGCAGCGGAACACCGCCTCGACACTGCGGCCGAAGTCGACGTCGTAGGCGATGTTGCACGCGTCGCAGTGGATCTGCCGACCGACGCCCCCGAGCGACGTGGCGACACCGGCCGAGACCCGACACACCGGGCAGTTCACCTGCCAGTTGAGCTCGACGAGGCCGGCGCGCGTGCCGTGCAAGAACGCGCGCAGCACGTCGCGGCGGTCGAGCTGCCACACGCGAGCGAGGGCGAATGGCTGCATCTGCGCGACGTCCTCGTCGGGTTGTTCCGCGATCCAGCCCGCGAGCCGTGCCGCCGCATCGCTCCCGAGCGCGACGCGCAGGCGCTCGGCCCGGCGTTCGAGCTCGATGCGATCGACCGGTGTCGTGGCGCCGCGCGTCGTCACTGATCCCCCGCGAGCGAGCAACGCGGCTGCCTGCGTGGCAGGCGACGCGTCGAGGTCGAGCGCGCCGTTCTGGCCGCGGAGCACCTCGCCGACGGCGTCGAGGTAGGCGCTCGCGCGGCGACGCAGCTGCGAGACCACCAGCGGACGGATGAGACCCATGTACCAGTGCGGTGCGTCGCCCCACAGCCGTGCGCGCGCGGTGGTGCCCCCAGTGGTGGGCGCGATCTCGATGTGGACGCCGCCGTCGCCCAGCGGCCCCTTGATGAACCGGCGAGTGGCGCGGAGCATCCGACCCTCGATCCACTCGTACGGCGGCTCGATCCACTCGACCTTCATGCCGCTCTGCAGCGCTTTGCCGATGTGCTCGCGGTGGCCGTCGATCACCTCCCACCGATAGGCCGGCAGACCGAGGCCCATCGCCCGATCGAAGCGGCCGGTGTCGCCGAGCAGGGCCCACACCAGGCGGGGATCCGCGGCATACGTGCGCTCGACCGTGACACTCGTCTCCGTCATGGATGCGCGCTGCGAGTCTCCCACAGGTCGCGGGCGGGCGTGACCCGCTGCGCGTCTTCGCGGCGTGCGGCCCGGTGCGGCCCCGCTTCGGCGCCATCGTCGACGCTACCAAGGCGCGCCGAGCAGCGCGGGTGGCATGTGCGCGGCCACGGTGGGCTGCACCATGGCGACCCAGGGCTCGAGCCACCAACCGGCGACGATCACGATCACCGCGATCGTCAGCAGCACGGCGCGCTCGCGGGGAAGCACCTCGGGGAATCCGGCGAGGTCCGGCGTCTTGTGCGGCCCCAGGCACGCGCGGGTGAAGCTCCACCACAGCAGTGCGCCAGCGAGGTTGATCGCCGCGAGCATGGCGATCGCGATGACGGGATGGGTGGCGAATGCGCCGTGGCTGGCGAGGTGCTCGGCGATGAAGCCCAAGGTGCCGGGGAATCCGGCGTGGGCCAGGGCGATGACGAGCAGCAGGCCCGACAGCACCGGTGCGGTGCGCACGATGCCGCCGAGCGCGGCGAAGTCGGTGCTGCCGACCCGCACGTGGATCATGTCGGCGACCAGCAGCAGGCCCGTGCCAGCGATCGAGAGGTTGCAGGCGTTGAGGAGCCCAGCGGTGGGTCCCATCGGATCCACGGCGGCGATGCCCACCAGCATGCCGCTGGCGATCGCGAGCTGGTAGTATGCGAGCGACGAGCGCAGGCTGCCCTGGGCGAGGCCGACGAACACGGCGTAGAACATGCTGGCGACCGCGAACGTGGACAGCAGCACGATGTGCTGCGCCAGCGCGTCGCCGAGCAACTCGACGCCGATGCGCAAGAACACGTACTGGCCGAACGGCACCAGGGTCAGGGGGATCGACACCAGGGCTGGCGAGCCCTCGAGCATCCGCACCATCCAGCCGTGGAAGGGGACCAGCGGCAAGCGGATGGCGACCGCGAGCAGCAGCGGCACGAACAGCACGATCTCGAGCCAGCCGGGGACGCCCGCCGCAGCGATGGTCTCGAAGTCGAACGTGGTGGTCGGGCCGGCGCTGCCGAGCGCGAGTACGACGCCCAGGAGCAGCACCCCGGAGACCAGCATCGGCCGCACGTAGTGGCCAGTGGTGACCGGGCGCGGTCCCGCATGACGCAGCAACGCCGCGCCGGGGATGATGGACAACAGCGCCACCACGGCGAGCACGAGTAGGTTCACGCTGAGCAGGGCGAGCATGCCGAGCGCGTGCAGGAGCAGCACGGCGACCAACCCTGGGCGCCGGGTTCGCGGTCCCACGGCGACGAGCAGCAGCGTGATCACGGCGGCCTGCAGGAACACGATCACGACGCTGATGCCGTCGATGCCCAGGTGATAGCCGATGCCGAGGACCTCGCCGCCGACGCGCTCGACGAGCTGCATGCCGGGCACATCGCCACGGAATCGTCGCACCACGGCGATCGCGAGGGCCAAGGTCGCCGCCGCACCGCCGCGGGCGAACACGCGGGCCCAGGCGTCGTCGCGGATGCGATGCACGAGCAGCGCGGTGACGGCGGGGACCAGCCACAGCGCCGACAGCCACGGCATCGGTCCGGAGGCGGCGGTGTCGGTCACCGCGAACTGGCGCGCCGCGTCGATGCCGGCCCCCGTCGTCACCGACTCGAGGGCCACGAGGCCGGCGACGAGTAGGCCGGCCGCGACGAACGCTCGCGTGTGATCGCGGAAACGATCGTCGAAGCGGGCGAGGGCGCCGGCCACCGCCAGGATCGGGGTCACCACCAGCCGGACCTGCCAGTCGTCGAGATCGAAGCGGTGCAGGGCACGCTCGTGCAGACGTGCGCCCAGGCTCGACGCGCTGCGGTCGCCGGGGCGGCGCACGCCGAGGTACACGATCACCAACACGGAGGCGGCCGCGGCCGCCGCGAGGCCGGCGTCGCGCAGGGTGTCGGCGGTCGCGGCCGAGTCCCAGCCGCCGTGCCACCACGTCGCGTCGGACAGCCCCATCGCGCCCCAGGCCGCGACGACGAGCGCGGCGCCGATGAGCCCGGTGTGCACCACGCGGCCGGCCCCCGCACCGGATCCGACGGAAGCATGCGAGGCGGCGCGGGTGCGGACGATGATCGACGGCGCGTACAGGAACTGCGTCGCGCGCAGGCCGGCGTGGAGCACCATCAACACGACGACCAGGTGCCACGCTCCGGCACCGCATGCCGCGAACATGCCACCGAGCTGGGCGATGGTCGCATAGATGATCGCGCTCTTGGCATCGGGTTGCGCGGCGCCGACCGCCGTCGCGTAGACGAGCGTTGCGCCGCCGACCACGACCATCGCGATCATCGTGACGTCGGACTGCACGACGATGGGGCTCGCACGCAGCATCAGGTAGACCCCGGCGTGGGCCATGACCGCGCCGTAGAACAATCCCGTCGAGGTCGTCGGGCCCTCGACCGCATGGACCATCCAGCTCGAGAAGGGCAGCTGTGCCGACTTGCCCATGGCCGCCAGAAACAGCGCCAAGCCCATGGCCGTGGCCATCCCGGCGCCCAGGGTGCCGGCCGCCGCCGTCATCGGACCCCAGCCGTCGCCGCCGAACTCGTGCGAGGCGAACAGCGCGACGGTGATGAGGCCCAGGTCACCCAGGCGGTTGGTGAAGAACGCCCGCGCACCGGCGCGCACAGGCGCGGTGCGCTCGTGGAAGAAGCCGATGAGCAGCGCCGAGCAGATGCCGACCCATTCCCAGCCGACGAACAGCAACATGAACCCGTCGCCCATGACGAGCAGCAACATGCCGGTCACGAAGAGGTTCACCAGCATGAAGTAGCGCTGGAATCCAGCCTCGCGGTGGAGGTACGCCACCGAGAACCACGACACCACGAACGCGAGCGCCGTGGTCATCGCCATCATGATGGCCGACAGCGGATCGATCCACAGCGCGAGATCGATCTCGTGGCCGGGCACGAACAGCCAGTGCGCCATCACCAGCCGAGCGGGGCCGGGGGCCATCGTGACCACCGCCAGGACCGCCAGCGAAGCCACCGTGATGATGACGGAGACGGCGATCGCCGCGATCGCCGTGGTGCGCTCGCGCAGGCGGATGCCTGCGGCCAGCGCGAGTCCGAACCACATCGCGGTGCAAAGCGGCAGCAGCGGCACCGCGAACACCAGCCACGCGAATGGCTCACTGCCCATGGTGCGCTCCGTTGGCCGCGAGTGCGCCACAGCCGGATTCGATCCGCACCGGCGGCAGCGCGCCGTCCTTGCCCGCATACCAGGCGCTCGATTCGGGGACGACGGGCAGGACGTGCCCGCGCGGCCGCCAGGGCAGCAAGGTGCCGCCGGGCACGAACACCGAGGTGCGACCGTCGTCGGGATCGACGAGCGTCACGTGCACCCACGCGTTGTCGATGAGCCGGCGCAGTTGGGAGTGCGGGGCCTGCCGCGCGAGGATCGCCGCCACGGTCGCGGGCCGGGCCTCGAGCACCATCTGCAACCGCAGCGGCTCGTGGATCTCGGTCATCTGCCGCGGCAGGCCGCACCGCAGATCGCTGCTCCAGCCGTCCATCACGCCGATGAGGCCGACGACGTTGTGCGGCAGCTTGGTGCCGGCGCCATACCGTGTGGGATCGACCCGTGAGAAATAGTACTCGAGGTTGATGCCAGCGCCCACCGGCGCGAGCGCCAGGAGCAGACGCTCGAGCACGCGGCCGTCGTCGTCGAGGGTGGGATCATAGGACACGAGGAACGTGCGGCGATCGAAGAACACGCCGCGGGTCAACCTGCGCCGGCCGAACACCGCGGCGGCGTTCGTGGCGTGGTTGAGCTCGGGGCGGACCTGACTGGGATCGAGGGCCCGGGCTTGCACGTGGCGCAGCGCCGCCGCGGGATCGCAGTGGTGCGGCGCGTTCTCGAACCGGCGGCAGCGCTCGTGCGCGGACATGTGCCGTGCCTGATCCATCGCCCGACCGAACGCCGCGAAGTCGGCCGCGTGAGTGCTGGGCAGCGCGTCGATCTCGAACCACGTCACGTCCTCGTTGCAG
>JBBQJI010000052.1:0-46984 GCA_038325765.1 Nannocystales bacterium | reverse complement strand
GCATGTCGCTGCGGGAGGCGAGCGGCGTCACAGCGTGAAGTCCCTGCGGCGGAACACGCACCAGCTGCCGTCGGCGTTGACCTGGAAGTTCTCCTCGAGCACGTACATGCGGCGAAACTGCGGGTCCTCGACGATCTTCTTGACCGCCGCCAGCCCGGCCTTCTTGCAGTCCTGGCCGTTGTGGATCAGCACCGCCCACTCGGGCGCGACCTCGTAGAAGCGCTCCTTGTAGCCCGGGCCGTGCTTCTTGGTGTAGCCGCCGGGGAGCTGCCCGATCACCGGATCGACCAGGCCGAGCAGATCGAGGATCGGATAGTTGGTACGCCAGCCGACGAAGCCGATGTCACCGATCGCCACACGCCCGGGCTTGCCGTTGACCACCAGCCACTCGGCGACTTGGCCGGCCGTGTTGTCCCAGAAGCGCTTCTCTTCCTTGACGAACTTCTTGCGCGCGGCCTCGAAGTCGTAGTGGCGATGGAAGCCGGCCCAGGTGAGCCCGAGCGCGAGGGCGATGAGCGCGGCCCGGTCGCGCGACTGGACCAACGTTCGCACGGCCACGCAGATCAGCACGAAGCAGTAGGGCTCCGCGGGCGCCATGAAGCGGTAGTAGGACATCCAGTCGCCGCCGACGAGGATCACGTAGGCCGCGACGGCGACGAACACGATCGCCAACGTGAGGCCCTCGCGGCTGCGCCTGGCCGCCGCCAAGCCCACGCCGTAGAACCACACGAAGATGATCGGACCGGCGTGGGTCAGCCACGCGAGCACGTAGCCGCGGCCCGCCTTCCATTGTGCCCGCAGATCGCCGGTCTTGGCGGCGAGCGTGGCCGGCGTCCACGCGCCGTAGTACGCGTGGCGCCACAGTACATGCGCGCCGATCGGCAGCACGAACAGCAGGCCGCGCAGGAGATTCTGCCGCGCGAACATGCGGCGGCCCAGCAGCAACATGGGCAGCCCGAGGAACATCGGCGCCTCGGGCCGCGTGAGCCCGGCGAGGGCGAAGACCAGCCCCGACGCGGGAAACGCCCGCGGACGCTCGTCCTCGACGAACATCATGAGGGTGCCAAGGGCGATGAGGAACTGGAACAGCGAGGTCTCGAGGCCGAACACCGCCCACGTCGCCGAGGTCGACGAGCTCGCCATCAGCCAGGTCGCGATGCACGGCAGCGCACCGAAGGGCTGCAGCCGCGCCGAGAGGCGATACACCACCGCGAGCGTGGCCATCGCCGCGAGCGCGCCGACCACCTTCGCCGTGACGTGGGCGTCGATGCCCAGTTGCAGCCCGGCCGCGATCACGAGCGTCCACGAGAAGTTGGTGTAGCCCTCGATCGCCTCGCCGGGGTTGTAGACCAGCCCATGACCGGCGACGAGGTTGGCGGCGTAGCGAAACGAGATGTAGGCGTCGTCGACGGTGAACTGTCGGACACGCCACATGTTGTTGCCGAGCACGAGCATCGGCACCAGCAGTCCGAACAGCAGGTGCACCTTGGGCGATGGATCGCGGCCGGCGAACCACGGACCGACACCGATGCGATCCCACCAAGACGGCGTGTGGCGAGATTTCGTGTCGTCCTTCATCGCCGCCCGACCCCGTCCCCGTCCCCGTCCGCGGGCGCTGGGGCGCTCTTGCGGGCAAAGTACCACGCGCTCGCGGCGAAGGCAGCGGTGCAGCCGATCCCGCCCGCGTACGAGAAGCCGCGGAAGAAGTCGAGCCACGAGAGCTCGGCGTGGGCGAAGTTCTTGAACAGCAACACGCCGATGGAACCCAGGTAGCCGAAGGCATCGGTGACGTAGATCATGAACACAGCGGTGCCCACCGCGCCGGTCGCTGCGATCAAGCGATCGAACAGCACGGTGCCGAACGGCACGTAGCCGAGGTACAGGCCGATGCCGACGGCGACCATCCACACTGGCCCCGAGATGACGCCGAGATCGAACAGCAAGGTCGCCGAGGCGACGAGGGCGGCGCCACCGGCCATGAGCACGTGCACCCAGAAGAACGCCCGCCGGTTGTCCCTGACCCGATAGATCGCGGCGAGGCCAGCGACGACCGCGAGCGCCACCGGGATCTCCGAGTACGTGAACATCGCCGGGGCGTCGCCGTAGCCCAGCGCGGTCCACAGCTCGGCGGCGAAGTTGTCGCGGAAGTCGCGATACGACGTCAGGGCGACGTGCGCGAGGGTGAGCAGGGCGATGCCGACGAAGAAGCGGCGCACGAAGGCCTTGCGCTCGGCGCCGAACATCGGCGCGCGGCGGGTGCGGGCGTGCTCGTCGGCGGCAGTGGGCTGCGGCAGTCGGGCGAGCAGCCACACCGCGAGCAGGAACGGCGGCACGAACAGGGCACCGGTCGCCGCCGGCATCCACTCCTCGTCGACGCCGAGGTCCAGCAACCACGCACCCAGCGACTTCACGGCGCCGCTGGCGAGGATGTACGACGTCGACAGTCCGGCGCCGAGGATCTCGGTGGTGCGTCGGCCCTCGAGGAAGCCGAACACCAGGCCCCACACCGCCCCGAGCGGCAGGCCGTTGCAGAACATCGCGACGACCTGACCGCCTGGCGGCAGCGCCGCGAAGGCGACCAGCGCCAACTCGGCCACGAGCAACAGGGCGATGAGCGCCAAGGGACGGCGCCGCGGCGGAATCTCGGAGACGAACTTGATGCCGAGGAACTTGGACAGCGCGTAACCCAGGACCTGGCCCAGGACGAGCGCGATCTTGAGCTGCACGCCCCACACCTCGCCGTTGGCGAAGGCCGCCGCCGCGAACGGCTTGCGCACCGCATACATCGCGAAGTAGGCCGTGAAGGCGGCTGCGATGGCATACGTGGAGAACGCCGGGGTCGAGGCCCGGGTCAGCCATCGCTCCAACGCAGACCGCACGTCAGGGGAGCGTCACCCGCCCCCGCCGGGGGCGCAACTCGGGGGGCGCAACTCGGGGGGCGCAACTCGGCGGGAGGGCCGGCAGAGCCGCAGGGTTTGACGCGCCTGCGGGGCCGGTGTATCCCCGCTCGCGCCGTGCGCGGCCTGCCCGTGGCCGCCGTCCCAAGGAGCGACCGATGATCCACAAGCATCTCCTTCTCGCGTGTGTGCTCGCCTCCCTCACCGCCTGCGCCGGTCGCAAGGCCGCGTGGCAGAACGAGGACGGCGCCGGCAAGGGTGCCGGCGCGGCCGACGTGGCCGCGCAGATCGCCGAGGGCGACAAGCACTGGGAGCAGCGCACCGATCCCAACGAGATCCGCGCCGCGATCAAGATCTGGGAGCAGGCCGCCACCGCCGAGCCCAAGAATCTCGACGTCCTCGTTCGCCTGACGCGCGGCAACTACTTCCTCGCCGATGGCTATCTGCGCAACGACGAGAAGGAATACCTGCGCACGATGGACCTGGGCGTGAAGTGGGGCGAAAAGGCGATCATCGCCTCGTCGCCCGAGTTCGAGTCCAAGATGCGCAGCGGCGGCAAGCTGCCCGATGCGGTCAAGTCCGTGCCCAAGGAGGGCGTCCCGGCGATGTACTGGTACGCCAGCTCGCTGGGCAAGTGGGCCAAGCGCAAGGGCTTCGCCGTGCTGCTCGGACAGAAGGACAACGTCAAGGCGACGATGGACCGCGCGCTCGAGCTGGACCCGAACTACTACTACGGTGGTCCGCACCGCTACTTCGGGGCGTTCTACGCCGTCGCGCCGGCGTTCGCCGGTGGCGATCTCGAGAAGTCACGGGTCCACTTCAACAAGTCGCTCGAGATCTCGGCGACCTATCTCGGCACCAAGGTGCTGTGGGCGGCGGAGCTCGCGGTGAAGGAGCAGGACAAGGCGATGTTCGAGAAGCTCCTCGCCGAGGTGATCGCCGCGCCCGACGATGCCATCCCCGAGGTCAAGCCGGAGACGATCGTCGAGAAGCAGAAGGCCCGCGAGCTGCTCGCCGAGAAGGACGAACTCTTCTAGCCGGCCCAGGGGGTGGCCTCCCGCTGCCCGAGTTCCGCGGCCAGTCCCGCGGCGCCCCGGCATCGCGCGTGATCGCACGGCGTGCACGGCCCGAAGACCGGCCGTGAGACCGCCGATGCACACCCGTGCCTGGGACAAACCGCCGTGGGGGCTTGTGGCCGCCGCCGCGCGCGGCCCACACTGGCGTACCCGTGAAGTTCCAGCGGGTCGGCCCGTCTGAGCGAGCCGCGCGGGTCACCGCGACGATGTTCACAGCGCGCCTCACGGAGACAATCGCATGCCTCGCCTTCCCCAGTCCCCCTCCCGCCGTCGTTTCGTCCAGGGGTCGGCCGTCGCCGCGATCGCCCCGTTCTTCATCGGCCGCTCGGCCCGCGCCGCCGATGACCCCGAGTTCACCATGAAGATCGCCACCGCGGCGCCGGACGGCACGCCGTGGATGAACCAGATGAAGGGCCTCAAGACCCTCATGTGGGAGGGCAGCAACAAGCGGCTCAAGGTGAAGCCCTATCCCGGCGCCACGCTCGGCTCCGAGCCCGACACGGTCGATGGGGTCAAGCGCGGCGCGATCCAGTGTTACGGCGGCAGTGTCAGCGCGCTCGCCTCCGCGGTGCCCGAGGTCGCGTGCCTCGAGCTCCCCTACCTCTTCAAGACCGAGAAGAAGGCCGACAAGGTCATCGACGGCGTCTTCGCTGATCTCGACGCGCTGCTGTGGGACCGCGGCTTCAAGCTGTTCTTCTTCTCGGAGAACGGCTTCCGCTCGATCGGCTCGACGTTCCCCATCAACTCGCTCGCCGATCTCAAGGGCCGCAAGATGCGGTCGCAGGAATCCGAGGAACACCTCGACACCTGGAAGGCCTTTGGCGCCTCGCCCGTGCCGATCGCGGTGACCGAGGTCCTGCCCGCCCTGCAAACCGGCGTCGTCGACGGCTTCGACAACACCCCGCTGTTCGCGTTCGCGGCCTCCTGGTACCAGGGCATCTCGCACTTCACCCTGACCGAGCACATCTACCAGCCCGGGATCGTGGTGCTCTCGCGCAAGTGGTACGAGACACTGCCCGCCGAGATCCAGGCGCTGTTCACCGGCAAGCTGCCGGCCGGGCCCGCCGGCACCAAGGGCTCGCCCGACGCCGACGAGCCCGGGGCCGACGGCCACGGCTTCGTCTCGCAGCAGGAGCTCTCGAAGGCCGGTCGCCGCGGCGTCCGGGCGATCAAGGGCCAGCTGCTCAAGAACTTCGAGGTCTCCGGGATCAAGGTCCACCACCTCTCCGATTCCGAGAAGGCCGCGTTCTCGGCGTCGGCCGCGATCGCCCACGCCCAGTTCATCGGCCGTGCGTCGGCCGAGGGCAAGGCGCTCTTCAAGAAGATCACCACCGCGATGTGATTCGGCCCCCTGCGTGCCGACGCGGCGCGCGAGTGGGATCAGCTGAGGGGAGGGACCCGAGGTCCTTCCCCTTTGCGCGTGTGCTCGCGCCCGTCCGCGTGGCTGAGCGCCGCCTGCGGCGTGCGGAGCAAAGCTGATACGATGCGCCGCGGTGACGGAGCAACTCAGTCGGCTCAATCGCCTCGTCTACCGGGCCGAGCGTGCGTTCGTCGCATCCGCGCTGCTCGTCATGGCGTTGGTGGTCTTCCTCGATGTCGCGCACCGGACGTTCTCCGGTGAGCGCAGCAAGGGCTTGGAGGCGTTCATCAAGGTCATCGGGTGGTTCGGGCCCGACCTCTCCGAGGGCACCGCTGGGCACGCGTCGGCGCTCGCGGTGTTGCCGTGGGTCGCCTTCGCGCTGTTCGCCGGTCTCATGTGGGCAGCGGCCCGCGCTGCGACGCGCGGCGCCATGCCCCACGCCCGCGCGGCGCTCGTCGCAGTCGGCGGCACCGCGATCGCCTACGGTATGGTGTTGGTCCTCGTGCGGCTGCTGCCCAACGGCCTCATCTGGTCGCAGCCGCTGGCGCTGATCCTGACGCTGTGGGTCGGGTTCATCGGCGCGTCGATGGCGACCTACGAGCACAAGCACCTGCGGGTCGAGGCCGTCATCCGCAAAGTGCCACCGCGCCTGCGCAAGTATGTCGACCTGCTGTCGTCGACGATCACCGCGCTGTTCTGCTTCGGCATGACGTGGGTGTCGATCCGCTACGTGCGCTTCAGCTACGAGGAGTTCGTCAGCACCGGCGGACAGGGCGGGGTGTTCGTCGGCCTCGACATCCCCAAGTACGTGGCGTTCATGGCCCTGCCGCTGGCATTCGGCATCATGACGGCGCGCTTCGCCAGCGTCGGTGTGCTCGCGTACCAGGGCCGGCTGGTGGAGGCCGATCCCCTCGACGGTCTGGTCGACGAGAAGACCAAGCAGGCGCTCGCGGTCGCGGTCGGCGAGGTTTCGACGGGCGCGGTGCGGCCGCCGAGCGACGTGCCGACAGAGGCCGTGCGGCCGATCCGCGACGATGATCCATTGCCCGACGCATCGCCCGACGCATCGCCCGACGCATCGCCCCGCACGCGGGCGTCCCGTTCCGTCGGCGGCGTCGTGACCAGTCGGGCCTCCGACGTGGTCACCGATCGATACGGCGCGGCCGACGAGAACGACGACGAGAACGACGTGCCCACGGGCAAAGACGGGGCTGCACGATGATCTGGCGCAACCTGACGTCCCTGTCCCGCGCCCGCATCCTCGTCGCGCTGCTCCTGGTCACGTTCTTGGCGATGTCCATGTCCGTCGGCGGCGGCGAGGCCGAGGCCGCGCAGTGGTCGCCCGAGGTCGAGGACGACTTCGACATGGACGCGCCTTCGGGCCCCCGCGGCTCGGCGATGCTGGTGCTGCTGCTGGCGATGGTCGCGATGATCTCGCTGGGCTCGCCGCTGTTCATGATCCTCGGCGTCATCGCGGCGCTGTGCTTCTTCATGTACAGCGACGGCTACGCCGATTGGGGCGCGTGCTCGACGCTCGATCCGGCGAGCTTCTGCGGCTACGACTCGTTCCCGGCCAAGATGGCGGGCTTGAGCACGAAGAACGTCCTGCTCGCGATCCCGTTCTTCGTGGTGTCCGGCGCCATCATGAGCGCTGGCGACATCGCGAATCGCCTGGTGGCCGTGGCGCGGTCGCTGGTCGGGTTCCTGCCCGGCGGTCTCGCCGTCGCGGCGGTCGGCGGCTGCGTCTTCTTCGCGGCGATCAGCGGCAGCAGCCCGGTCACCGTCATCGCCATCGGCTCGGTGATGTACCCCGCGCTGATCAAGGGCGGCTTCAGCCCGCGCTTCAGCATGGGCCTCGTGACGTCGGCGGGCTCGCTCGGCATCGTGATCCCGCCGTCGATCCCGATGTTGGTGTACGCGATCGTCGCCGGCGGCGCCGCGCCCATCGATGTCGGCGAGCTGTTCATGGCCGGCCTGGTGCCGGGGTTCATGCTGGCGGGGTTGCTGTCGATCTACAGCGTCGTGCTCGCGATGCGCGGCGGCACGGGGCACCGCGAGCCGTTCTCGTGGGTCGCGGTCGGCCGGGCGTTGCGCGACGGGATGTGGGCCATCTTGCTGCCGGTCCAGATCCTCGGCGGAATCTACTCGGGCCTGTTCACCCCGACCGAGGCGGCCGCCGTCAGCGTCGTCTACGCCCTGATCGTCGAGCTGTTCATCCACCGCCACCTGACCCTGGCGCAGCTGCCCAAGATCCTCGTGGAGTCGGCGGTGATGATGGGCTCGCTGCTCATCATCATGGCCCTGGCCTTCGGCCTCAACGACTTCTTGGTCGAGGAGAAGGTACCCGACCAGGCGATCGTGCTGATCCAGGCGATGGATCTCGACGTCGTCAAATTCCTGCTGGTGGTCAACGCGATCCTGCTGGTCGCGGGGGCGCTGATGGATTCGATCTCGGCGATCATGATCCTGGCGCCGCTGGTTGTCCCCATCGCCATCAAGTTCGGCATCGACCCGATCCACCTCGGGATCATCTTCATCGTCAACCTCGAGATCGGCTACCTGACGCCGCCGATCGGCCTGAACCTGTTCGTGGCCTCGAGCGTCTTCAACAAGCCGCTGGGCGAGGTCATCCGCTCGGTTGTCCCGTTCATCCTGATCCTGATCGTGGGGCTCGTGGGCATCACCTACATCCCCTCCATCGCGATGGGGCCGGTGAACGTCATCCTGCGGGACAAGCCGTTCTACGAGCGGTTCCCCACCGGCGACCCCGAGGCGCCCCGGCGCGACGACATGCCAGCGATCCTCGCGCCGGGCGAGGGCGACGGCGAGACCAAGGTGCTGTCGATGCAGGAGATGACGGAGATCTCGGAGCAGGCGCTCATCTTGTGCGACGTCGCCGAGAACGTGGTCGAGGCCGAGAAGCCCGATCCCGTGCAGGCGTGGCTCGATGGCATCGCGCGGCAGGGGGCGACCAACGCCGCGGTGCTCGAGCCGGCGAAGAAGGCGGCCGCCGCGGCCGGCTCGCCGCAGGCGTACAAAGAACTCGCGGCCGCGATGAAGGGCGTCCTCGAGCAGGACTTCGAGTGCGAGGAGCTCGAAGAGATCCTGGCGAAGAAACCGGGCGCCGCGGCGGCCGCCACCGAATGATGTCGCTGCGCCGCGCCGATCCCGAGGGGTGCGGTGCGGCCCGATTGCAGCTCAGATCCGGCCGATGAAGTGGGTGCCCGCGCGGCCGTCCAGGGCGTCGCGCAGCGCGGCGGCGCTGGTGATGAGGGCGCGCTGGCCGCCGCGCTGCAAGAAGCCGTGCACGGCCTCGACCTTCGGACCCATCGACCCGGTGGGGAACGTCTTGGCGAGCACGTGGCGCTCGCTCTCCGCCATCGTCACGGCCCCGAGGCGGTGCTGCGTGGGCAGGCCCCAGTCGAGGTAGAGCGCGTCGACGGCGGTGAGGATGACGAGCAGGTCGGCGCCGATGTCGGTCGCGAGCACGCTCGAGGTGAGATCCTTGTCGATGACGGCCTCGACGCCCTCGTAGTTGCCGCCTGCGTCCAGCGTGACGGGGATGCCGCCGCCGCCACCTGCGACCGCGATGTTCCCCGAACGCACGACCTCGCGCACCATCTCGGCCTGCACGATGCGCCGTGGGATCGGGCTGGGCACCACGCGACGCCAGCCGCGGCCGGCCTCTTCGCGGATCACCCAACCATACTGGGACTCACCGGCCTGGGCCTCGGCGCGCTCCATGAACGGGCCCACCGGCTTGGCGGGCGCGCCGAAGGCCGGATCGGCGGCATCGACCACGACCTGCGTGACCATCGTGACCACCCAGCGGTGGATGCCGCGGGTGTTGAGCTCGTTGAGCATCGCGCGCTGCAGCAGGTAGCCGAGGCTGCCCTCGGTCTGTGCGACCAGGACATCGAGCGGCCAGCGCGGCAGCGAGTCGCGCGTGAGTTCCTGGCGCAGCAACAGCTCGCCGACCTGCGGTCCGTTGCCGTGGGTGATGACGAGACGGTAGCCGCGTTCGACGAGCACGATGAGCTCGCGGCAGATCTGCCGGGCGTTGCGGTCGTGCTCCTCGTAGGTGCCGCGATCGCCCGAGAGCGTGAACGCGTGGCCACCCATGGCGACCACCGCGATCGGACCACCCAGGGTCGGGGGCCCGTCGTGACGACGTGCGATGCTCATGGTGCGATGCCCTCGCGCTCGAGCGGCATGGTCAGGCAGCGGCCGCCGCCGCGGGCGCGGGATAGCTCGCTGCCCGAGAACGTGAACACGGTGCGGGGGCGCTCGAGGCCGAGCGCGACGAGCTCGGCGCGCTGCTCGGGCGGCAACGCTACCGACAGCAGCGACTGCACGAAGCCGTGCTCCTCGAGCGTCGCGATGGTGTGCGTGTTGCGTGCGTACAGCAGGATGCAGCCCGGGGCGATGGCGACGGCGTTGGCGCCGTCGGTCCACTGCTCGCGCTCCTGGAACAGCGGATCGTGGCCGCCGCACGGCACCAGTGTCACGTCGCGGCCGAATTCCTCGCGCAGGACGTCGAGTACCGTCGCGCCGATGAGCAGGCGCGGCGGTCGGTCGCGCTCGAGCTGGATCACCCGCAAGGGTGCACGCGTGCCTGTGCCTTGCCCGTCCATGAGCGGCGCGTGGCCGAGAAAGAGCCGGCGATCGATCTGCGTGAGGATCGTGTCGAGGTGCATGACCGATCGCATGTGCGGCATCATCACCACGTAGATCGAGCGCAGCGCCGGGTGGTCGGCGAACAGCGCCTCGCTGGCGAGGCGCTCGATGGTCTGCGGCGTGGTGCGCTCGGAGCAGCCGATCATCAAGGTGGTGGGTGAGAGCACCAGCACGTCGCCGCCCTCGAGCGAGCGAAACGCCGCGTCGCGGGCGACGTCGTCCTCGGCGAACTCGAGCGGGGCCGAGGCGGACGGCGCCCACCGCAGGGCGAAGGCGACCAGCAGCGGCTCGCGGGCGCGCGCGCCGGTGGCCATGCGCCCGACCAGCACGCGGTCGTAGAGCGCCACGCACGGATCGCGCATGAACATCAGGTTGGGGACCGGCCGCAGCGCCATGGGGCGAGTGCCCTCGAACTCGTCGCGGATGCGCACCAAGCTGGTGCCGCTGCGCTCGAACTCGTCCCAGTAGGCGCCGGCGATGAACGCGTGGGCGAGGCGAGCCGGGGCCCAGGTGGCGAGCTCGGCGGCGATGCCTGCGGCGCCGGCACGCTCGCACGCGGCCTCGACCAGGGACTCGACCTGGGCGGTCGGCGCCGCGACGATCGCCGTCGCCAGCAGGACCCCGAACTCGAGGACCTCGGCCCCGGCGGCGCGCATGATGTCGACCATCACGTCGTGCTCGCGCTGGGTCTCGGTGGGCGACAAGATGTCGTCGAACAACATGCGCGACAGGTCGTGCTGGGTCATCCGCACGATCTCGTCGCCGGGGCGGTGGATCAGGACGCGACGGAGGCGTCCGATCTCGGAATCGACGTGGATCGACATGTCACCTGGCCTTGCGCCGGCATGCTGCACGAGGCCGCGAGGCCGCGCAATCGCCGGTCGGGGCCGTCACGGGGGCGATTCCGGGGGGGACGCGTCAGGGCTGCGGCGCCGCGGCGGGGCGGTCGATCGTCACCCACCGTCCCTCGAGCAGGCGCTCGTGGGGCAGGAACCGTGACTTGTACGCCATCGACTCGCACTCGGCGATGTACAGGCCGAGGTACAGCCAGCGCAGGCCCCACTGCCGACACAGATCGGCCTGCTTGAGGATCGAGTAGGTGCCGATGCCGAGCTGCGGCAGGGTCGGGTCGAAGTAGCAGTAGACCGCCGACAGTGCGCGCTCGCTGCGATCGACGATGGCGAGGCCGACGAGCTTGCGACCGATGCGGTAGCGCAGCTCGAACGTGTCGCAGCACGACTCGCCGAGGAACGCGCGGTAGCCATCGAGGTCGATCGGTTGATCGCCGGTGTTCAGCGCGCGGCCGAATTTGTGCCGGTTGTAGAGGTTGACCTTCTCGAGCGTAGGCTCGAGCCGCCCGATCTCGGTGCGGATCTCGAGCTCGCCGCGGCGGAAGACGCGGCGCTGGGTGCGACCGGGACGGAAGCTCTCGACGTCGAGTCGGATCGGCTCACACGCCGCGCAGTCGGGACAGGCGGTGCGGTACAGCAGCAGGCCCTGCCGGCGATCACCGACGTCGAGGCGCGACTCGAACTCGGTGCGGGCGAGGGCGCGGACCGGCAATCGCAGGGGCAGCCGCGCGGTGCGGCCCTCGAGGTAGGGGCACGGCGTCGGCGCGTCGTGGATCACCAGCTCCGGCGGCGACGCCACGATCAAGCGGCCGGTCGTGGGTGCCGACATGCAGCCGACGAAGATAGCAGCATGTCGAACGATGTGCTTGCACGCACGTGATCGCCCGTCGGGCGCCTTGGCCGCTTGGTCGCGGCGCTGGTAGGGTCCGGGGCGCGTGCCGACGTCTTCGGCCGCCCACTGCCATGCAGACCACGCCCTCCGATTCCACGACGAGCTCGGCCCCGAGCGCGCGCCGATATCCGCCGATGCTGTCCGGTGGGCTCCCACTCGTCGGTCACGCCCTCGATCTCCGGCGCCGTCCGGTCGAGCTGTTCCAGCGCGGCCGCGATCGCTTCGGCGACATGTTCTCGATGCGCATGCCCGGCACCCCGGTGTCGGTGATGATGAGCGGGCCCAAAGCCCACCAGAAATTCTTCCGGCTCGCCGACGAGGACGCGAGCATGCGCGAGGTCTACAAGCTCATGACGCCGATCTTCGGCAAGGGCATCGCCTACGACGCCGAGCCCGAGATCATGCGCGAGCAACTCGCGTTCTTCCACGACGCGCTGCGCGAGACTCGGCTGCGCACCTACGCCGCCGGGTTCGTCGAGGAGACCGAGGACTACTTCGGCAAGTGGGGCGACGAGGGCGTCATCGACCTGTATCGGATGGGCAACGAGCTCACCATCTACACCTCGAGCCGCTCGCTGCTCGGCCCGGGCTTCCGGCAGAACCTGTCGGACGAGTTCGCGAAGCTCTACTACGACATGGAGGCCGGGATCAGCGTGCTCGGGTTCTTCGCGCCGCAGCTGCCGATCCCCGCGTTCAAGAAGCGCGATCGTGCGCGCGCTCGGCTCGGCGAGCTGGTGACGACCATCGTCCGCGAGCGCAGGAGCACCGGTGGCAGCGAAGAGGACTTCCTCCAGACGCTGATGGAGGCCACATACAAGGACGGCCGTCGCCTCAGCGACGACGAGATGACCGGGCTGCTGC
The DNA here is from genome assembly GCA_038325765.1 of Nannocystales bacterium. GTDB lineage: Bacteria > Myxococcota_A > Polyangia > Nannocystales > Nannocystaceae > Xiheibacterium. Next base: position 34,370 of record JBBQJI010000052.1, on the reverse strand, counting down.
TCGCGATCATGTTCGCGGGCCACCACACCAGCGGCGTCACCACCGCGTGGACGGGCATCTTGCTCAATCAGAACCCGCAGTGGCTCGGCAAGCTGAGAGACGAGCAGGACGCGATCCTGGGCGATCGCACCGATCTCACCCTCGACGACCTGCGCGCGATGTCGGGGCTCGAGAACGCGATCAAGGAGACCCTGCGGCTGTACCCACCCATCATCGTGATGATGCGGAAGATCCTCAAGGGCTTCGAATTCGGGGGCTATCACGTGCCCGAGGGCGCGATGGTGATGACCTCGCCCGCGATGGCGCATCGCATCCCCGAGGTCTTCCGCGACCCCAACCGCTTCGATCCCGACAGGTTCGGCCCCGAGCGCGACGAGGACCGCAAAAATCCGATGGGCTGGATCTCGTTCGGCGGCGGGCGGCACCGGTGCATGGGCATCGTGTTCGCGCAGCTGCAGATCCGCGCGATCTGGAGTCACCTGCTGCGCAACTTCGACTTCGAGCTGCTCGAGCCGGTGTACGAGCCCGACTACGACCGCATGCTGGTCGGCCCGCGCATGCCCTGCCGCGCCCGCTACCGCCGGCGCAAGCGCCGGACCTCCGTGGCGATGTGATGGAGTCGGTCGCGCCAGGGATCTGGCGGCTACCGCTGCGCACGCCGACGCTGCCGCCGGCGACGACCACCAACACGCTGGTGGTCGTCGGTCGCGATGTGGCGGTGATCGAGCCGGCGACCCCCGACGCGGACGAGCAGGCGCGCATGGACGCCGTGCTCGACGAGCTCGCGGCGGCAGGACGTCATGTGGTGGCGGTGCTCGTCACCCACCATCACGCCGACCACACGGGCTACGCCGCCGCGCTCGCCGCCGCGCGTGGCGTCCCGATCCTGGCCCACCCCGCGACCGCAGCGCGGGTGCCGTTCGTGGTCGATCGCCAGCTCGTCGACGGTGACCGTCTCGAGCTCGGCGACGGCGTGGCGCTACGCGCCGTGTTCACGCCGGGCCACGCGCCGGGGCACCTGGTCTATGTCGAGGAGCGGTCGGCTTTCGCCCACGTCGGCGACATGGTCGCGGGCGAGGGGACGATCTTGGTGGATCCGTACGATGGCGGCGACATGGCCGAGTACCTCGATTCGCTGCGGCGGCTCCGGTCACTCGGGCTGCGGGCGCTGGTGCCTGCGCACGGGCCGGTGCTCACGGATCCGCCCGTTGTTCTCGCGCAGTACATCGCCCATCGCTTGGGGCGCGAGGGCAAGATCATCGCGGCGTTGGCGGGCGATTCGATGACGCTTGGAGTCCTGGTCGCGGTGGCGTACGACGACACGCCGCGCTGCTTGTGGCCGCTCGCGGAGCGCTCGGCCGAGGCTCACCTGCGCAAGCTGCTCGCGGAAGGTCGCGTCGTTCACGACGGGACCGTGTGGGCTTCGCGGTGAAGCGGGGCCAGGCGCGTGTGGCTTGACGCCGGCATGACCGGGGCGCGGACGCTAGGGCGGCCGCGGGCCCGAGATCGGGCCGCCGCGGTCCGCCAGAGCGCCGGCGATGGGCCGCCGCGGGATCGAACCGAAGCTGCACGGACTTGGAACGGAGGTTGAAGTAGCGGCCGGCATGTCGCGCATGCTTCTGCTCTTTGCCACCGGGCTCGCCTGCAACAACGTCGAGGGCGACCACCTGGCCGCGGCCATCGCGGTGGAGCCCGGCGAGGACGGCACGTCGAGCGGATCCGACGACGTCGCCACCGATGGCAAACTGACCGAGGTCGATGTCGGCGGGCCCGACATCGAGCTCGGTCCGTGCGACGCGGTGGATCTGCTGTTCGTCGTCGACAACTCGGGGAGCATGGCCGACGAGCAGCGGAATCTCGTCGCCAGCTTCCCCGGCTTCATCGCCGGGATCGAGTCCACCCTGGGGGTCGATACCGACTATCACGTCGGCGTGATCACCACGGACGACAGCGCCCACAACGGCGTGGGGTGCCGCAAGCTCGGCGCCCTGGTCACGCGCACCGGTGGTGCGGAGTCGAGCGATGCGGCGTGCGGGCCGTACACGGACGGGCGCCGCTACATGACGCCTTTCGACCGGCTCGACGACTCGTTCGCGTGCGCCGCAAAGGTTGGGATCGATGGCGACGGCATCGAGCGGCCGATGGACGCCGTCGGCGCCGCGCTGAGCCCCGCGGCCGAGGGCCTCTCGCTGTGCAATGAGGGCTACCTGCGCGGGGGCGCCCTCTTGGTGCTCACGATCATCACCGACGAGGAGGATGACATCGAGTCGCAGGGCGATCCCAGCGACTGGTACGACGCGGTCGTCGCGGCGAAGGGCGGTGACGCCTCGCGCGTCGTGGTGCTCTCGCTGGTGGGACACGCCAAGCCCAACGCGTGCATCCCCGAGCAGTGGACGGGGGCCGATGGCGCCGAGATCGCGACGCGCATCATCGCGCTCACCGAGATGTTCGAGCACGGTCGCATCGGCGACGTGTGCTCGGCCGACTACGGGACGTTCTTTCGCGACGCTGTGCAGAGCATCGCGAGGGCCTGCTACGTCGTGGTGCCGGTCGGGTAGCTCGCGGGGGGACACTCCCGTGTCCTGCCCCCGACTCCATGCAAAATCCCTCGGTCGCAATGGCGCTGTGCTCCTCCAGCGTAGCGATGACCGCCGCACGCCCGCCTCGGCCGCAGGGCCGCCGGCTTCCATGCCGGCCGCCATCGGCTCCGTCTTCGGGCTGGCCGTCGCCTTTTTCCTCGGCTTTCGAGTGAACGCCGCCTGCGATCGTTGGTGGGAGGCTCGCAAGATCTTCGGAGAGCTCACCAACGAGACCCGAGCCTTCGTCCAGAAGCTGGTGGTGGACTCCACCCCGCGGAATCTCACCGCTCAGGATCCGGCGACGATCCGCGAGCAGACGATGGATGCGATCGATCTGACGATCTTCTACGTGCGGCAGCTCCGGCGGGAGATCCACGGCGGGCTCCACCCCGCGCCTGCTCCGGAGGAGGCCGCCCTCCTCGCGCGGCACGGTGTCGAGCTCGCCCACGAGCGCACCCAGGAGACGCTCTCATCCCTCGGGCGCAGCCTCGAGGAGCGGTTCGCCGTGGGCCGGTCCCTGGAGAAGATCGACCTGATGCAGCACCTCGACCGGTTCTACGCCGTGCAAGGCAAGGCGGAGCGCATCCGGAACACTCCGTTTCTCGAGATCTACGCCGCCTTCACGCGGATGACGGTCGGGGGCTAGCGCTGCGCGATCGGCTCGCTGGGCAGCTGCGCGAGGATCTTCTGGGTGTGCTGCAGGTGCTTCTCGAGCGTGGGCAGCCGCTGCGCGGCCCACGAGCGGAGGCCGGGCTGTGTGCCGTTCTCGGCCTGGAGGCGGAACGACTCGATGGCGGCGACGTGCTCCGCGAGCACGGTCTCGACGTAGATGCGATCGAAGCGGCGTCCGACCCACTGTTCGACGTTGGCAACGGTGCGGGCGACCCGGTCGTTGCGATCGACGGGCACTGGGATGTGGTTGGCGTCGGCGAGGGCCTCGAGCTCGGCGGCCGCGGCGGTGTGATCCTGCGTCATCATGCCCGCGAGGGCCTTCACGTCGTCGCGCTCGGCGTTCTTGGCCGCGCTGGCGGCGAGCGCGAGCTCGATCTCGATGTCGAGTGTGGTGGTGCGGACGAACGCGCGATCGGCTTCGCTCGCGATCGGCGCGGCCTCGGGCCGAGTCGGTTCGGCGATCGAGATCGCGATCGCCTCGACCATCAGCGCGTCGACCATCAGCGCGTCGTCGGCCTCGTCGTCCGCAACTTCGCGACGCGCGGCGTCCTCGTCGACGGTCACGAGCACCCGCTGTGTGCCCGGTGTTCCGTCGCCGTCGGGCGACTCCGTGTCGTAGGCGTGTTGGCACGCCGCACCCGTGATCGAGAGCACGAGCAGGACTGGCAGGACTCGAGTGACGGAGCGTGGGGGCGTCATGGCGGACGAACATGCGTGCAAGGCTGGTGTAGGCCCTGGAAACCGCAGCATCCACGGGGTCGCACCCTCGGTCGGGCGTCCTCGCGCGGGCACACGCCGCACGGACGGGCGCTCCCGCGCGTGCGTCGTCGCGAAGACGCGCCGGGGATGTCCCAGCACCTGTCCACGAGTCTCACTTCGAACACCCGGCCGGCGTCGGCTCGTCACGCCCCGCGGCGTCGCGCGAAGACCAGCAGCGGCAGCCACAGCCAGCCGCGGGCGCGCGGGGTGTCGGTCGTGCAACCGCAGCCCCCATCGCCGTCGCCATCCGCGGGAATTCCACCCGTGCCGCCGGCGGTCTCGGCCGTGCCGTCGCCCGCGGTCACCGAGTCGCCGCCGCTGGGGTCGTCCGCGCCGCCGCCCGCGGTGGTGTCGTCGGCGCCCGTGCCCAGTCCGCCACCTGAGGTGTCGTCGCCACCGCCCGAGGTGTCGTCGCCGCCGCCCTCGTCAGCGCAGGTCTTGAATCCCTCTTGCACCGTCCAGCCCGCGGCGCCACCTGGGATCGCACCGTAGGCGCCCGCGTCGACGCCATCGCGGGCCCGGCAATCGACGTCGTCCGCCACCGTCCACCGTGGATCCCCCGCGCCGAGCAGGGCGCTGCCCGCAGCAGGGTAGAGATCGATGGGCGGCGCGCCCAGGTGGTGGGCGGCGACGAAGTCCGCTGCGAGGTCGCCCTCGACGATGGTCGCGTCGATGCCAGAGACGCCGCCGGTGCCGACGTTGCCGACAACGGTGACGCCGCTCGCGTCGCCGTTGGCGAAGAACAATGCGTTGCCCCCCTGCGAGTACAGTGCGTTGTTGGCGATGACCACCGAGCCGACGACGCCGGACAGGCGGATCGCGTGGGTCGATGGATGCAGCACGGTGTTGTGCACCACCGTGAGGTTCTGGGGCGCGCCCGACTGATGGGGCTGCATCGCGATGCCGTTGCCCACCGCCGACAGGATGATGTTGTTGCGGATGATGGCATCGGCGGCGGTCTGGATCGCGTGGTCGCCACAGTTCCACATCACGTTGCGCTCGATGATGTTCACGCCGCCGTTGCCCGCGTTGGCGTAGGTCAGGATGCAGGGGTAGTTGGTGTCGTGGATGACGTTGTCACGCACGATGTTGTCGCTGCCACCCTCTTTGATCTCGATGCCGTCGCCCTGTTCGATCCCGGGCTGGTTGGTGTGGTGCACCCAGTTGCCCTCGATCAGCGCGCCGGTCAGCCGGCAGCCGTCGTTGTTGCAGCCGAGGTACATGCCCTCACCCGTGCCGCTGGTGTGGTGGATATGGTTGCGGAGGATGCGGAACCCCGCGTAGTCCTGGCCCACGTCGTTGGCCCGCAGAGCGACATCGGCGGTGTCGTGGATCTCGTTGTCCTCGAAGGTGACGAAGCGGGCGCTCGAGAAGCGGACGCCGGCCGAGCCGCCCGAGAATTCGATCCCGCGGATCACGACGTGCTCGGCGACGTCGAAGTCGACGATGTTCTGGTCACTGGTCGCGCGGTTGAAGTGAGGCTGCGCGCCATCGGCGGCGCGGATCGTGATCGGCGCGTCCTCGGTGCCCACGACGGTGACACCGAAGCGGCCGTCGAGCTCGTAGGTGCCGTCCGCGAGGATCAGCACGTCGCCGGGCACCAGCGCGTTGGCGGCCGCTTCGACGTCGTCGCCGGGGCTGACCTGGATCTCGGCGGCACGGGCGATGCCGGGCATCGCGAGCAGGACGGCGGACACGAGCAGGGCGTAGGGCAGGCGCATGGGAGAAGTGTCGCCGCGGATGGGACCGCCGCACAAGAGCACGGCGGTGGACGCCATCGGTGCGCGCGCACAGTGGCGCGCCGCCTCGGATCCCCGTCCTAGAATCCGTCTTGCGAGTCGGGCTTGAGGCTCTGAACCCCGCGCAGATTGCAGCGATCCACGCCGCCGTTGCTGGTCGACGTCGCTTCGTAGGTGTACCCCGACGGGCAGACCGGATCGGCGTACGTGTATTCCGGCTTGCGACAGGTGTCGCGGCCGCTCTGGGCCACGTAGTCGAAGCCACCCTGCCCGCACTCGACGTCCTTGTCGGGCTTGCCCTTGCGCGACTTGCAGGTGTCGCGACCACTTTTGCTCTCGACGAACCAGTTGTCGCGGTTGTCGGTGATCGCGAGCTTGCACTGCGTCGTCGCCGTGTCGTACGTGGTCTTCTTGCAGCGATCCTTGGGCGTGATCGGCGAGTTGCGCGACTCGTAGGCGGGGAACGCAGCGCCGCATGTGGGCTTCGAGGTGATCTCCTTATCGTTCCACTGGTCGACCTTCACCATCTCGTAGGCGATGATCGCTCCGGGCTCGATGGTCCAGGCGCTGTTGGAGCAGCCCGAACCGCTCACTCCGACGCTCATCGTGCCGTTGCTGACCTTCAGCTCGCCGCTGTAGCACTCGGCCTTGGACTCGCTCCCCTGTACGAGCACCCACACCGCGGACACGAGCCGAGCGCGGTCGCCTTCGCCCTTCACCGCCGCGAGATGACTGGTGTGGCGGTTGGTCTCGTAGCGCATGTCGCCGTCGCTGTTCCCCAGGTCGATGCGCATCTTGTAGGCGGTGAGCGTGCCGCTGTACGAGCCCGAGCCGCCAGCCGATCCCGACACGTTGCTGTAGGCCGCGGTCACGCCCCACTCGTGGGCTTCTTCGGTGGTGATGGTCGTCCGGGCATCGATCGAGACCTCGTAGATGCCGTTGGGTGCGTCCTGCACCTTCTGGAAGTAGTTCTTGCCGGCCATCGGCGTCATCTTCTGCCCGACCGAGCCGAGCTTGGCTTCGCTGGCCTTCTTACGCCAGTAGCGAACGCCCTCGAACTTGAGCGTCGACGCGGAGATCTGGGTGAACGCAGCCTCCGCGGGCAGGACCGGCGTCAGGACGCCGAGCACGGTGGCAGCAAGGAGGAGGGTCTTGATGGGCGAAGCAGGCATCTTGACGGGATAGAGTCGAGCGCTCGCGCAACGGATTGCGGAAATCGTCGCGACGCTCGCCCGGCTTCGACTTTGGCTACAGCGCTGGGGGCCGCGGAGCCCTCGCGTTCACCCGTCGATCGCGGCGAGGAACGCCGCCGCGGGCAGGGTGTCGCGGCGGCGCGCCGAATCCCACGGGATGGCGGCGAGGATCTCGCGAGCGGGACGCGAGGCCTCCCGCGGCGACAGGCCGCGCAGGATCGGGCGAACCGCGTCAGGTGGTGCGGTCGTCGGCACGGCCGGCCTCCAATGCTGCGACGACCTCGTCGAACGAACGGCCCTCGGCGGCGAGACGCGACGCCACGCCCCGGCGGCTCTCGCCGACGACGATCATCTGGCAGGCTCGGCCGGTGGTCGAGGCGCAGCTGAGCTCCTCGACGTGCAGCCGTCGCTGCGCGAGGTGGTTGAGTACACCCTCGAGCATCCCCGCGAGCAGATGGCAGGATCGGCCGTGCCGGGTCGGGCGCCCGACCAAGGCGCTGGATTCGACGTCGAGGCGTAGCACGCCGCGGGCCGACTCGCCGAGATCGAAGGCGACTACGCCCCAGCCCTGGTCGCGCAGGAGATCGGAGACGAACTCGACCACGTCACGCATCGGACGTTCGGCCAGCGGGGTCTCGTCGTCGCCGGCGGTCTCGAGTTCTATGACCAGGCGTCGCCCCGCCGCCAGTCCCCAATCGTGAGCGATCGTCGGCCAGTGCGCCGTGGGGTGGTTCGCGAACGCGTTCGCGAGCAGCTCGAACAAGACCACCGGCGTGGAGAGGATGCGCTCGGCGTAGCGGTTGCGGAGGATGCCGCGATCGGCCTCGTCGGCGACCAGGTCACTTTGTCGCGGCGCAGGCTCACGCGCCTCGGGGCCGGTCCGCTCGGGAAGGAACTGCCGCCGATTGATGAGCAGGTACAGCCGCGGTGCACCCACCGCGCGCACGATCTCGACGTCGACGTTCTGGGCGCCGAAGCGGAAGTCGAACACGTAGCTGAAGCGGATGCTGGCCCCGCCGGTGCTGCCTTCGGCGAACGCCCGGAAGCGACCGTGGAATTCCTCGGTGTTCGTGCACGGCGCGACGTCGGTGAAGAAATTCCGCCCCACCACGGTGCTCGGATCGAGGCGCGCGAGCCGACCCTCTGCGAGGTTGTAGCGGAGGATGAGGCCGTCGCGCGCGAGGCAAACCACGCCAAAGGGCAGCTCGTCCAGGGCAGCGTCGTCGAGTGCGTCCACGGTGGCCGGATCGAAGGCCGCGTAGGAGCGCGAGGGGGGCGTGCGACTCACGGTCGGTGGCGGCGGTATCATGCTCATACGGATGGCTCGGGCTGGCTGGCCCTTCACGGGTCGAACCGCGGGTTGGGGCGACGCGATCGCAGCCAAGCTGCGAGCGTCATGCGGAGCTCGTGGACGTTGGGGTAGCGCTCGTCTGGGACCTTGCGGGTCCCGCGGGCCAGGATCGCGAACAGTCGCGCGTCCATCTCGACGTCGCGTGGGTACGGCAAGGCAGCCGTCCGAATCGCATCGAACAGCGCGGGAAGGGACTCGCGCGCGAACGGAGGTCGACCGACGACGAGGCTGTAGATCGAGACGCACGCCGACCACTGGTCTGAAGCCGGGCCGACCGCACCCTCGACGATCTGCTCGGGCGCCATGAAATGCGGCGTCCCGGCGAGGGTGGCGGTGTGCTGGGCGCCGGGCTCGAACGCGTGCGACAGGCCGAAGTCGAGCAGCACCGCCTTCTCGACGCCGGTGTCGTCGATGCTGAGAAGAATGTTCTCGGGCTTGATGTCGCCGTGCACGATGCCGTGGCGATGCACGGCCTCGAGACCCGAGAGCACCCCGAGCAGAAGTCGCACGGCGCGATCCTGGTCGAGCGGGCCGTCCGCGGCGACCCGTCGGGCGAGGTCGTCGCCCTCGAGCAACTCCATCACGAGGTAAGGGGCGCCGCGGTCGTCCACGATGACGTCGTGCACCTGCACGATGGCGGGGTGGCGGATGCGCGCGATGGAGCGAGCTTCGCGGACCAGGCGATCATTGGACTCCGGGTGGTCGCTGCGCATCCGCTTGATCGCCACCAGCCGATCCAGACCGAGGTGGCGGGCGCGCCACACCTCGCCCGTTCCGCCGACGCCGAGCCGATCGAGCAGTCGATAGCCGCGGACGAGCAAGCGTTCCGCGTCGACCCACGCGATCTCCTTGGGCGCAGCCGGTTGTTCCGGCGCGGCCGGCTGTTCGCGGGTGGCGCCCAGTCCAAGAAGCGTGTCGCGTCGATGGCTGCGCATGAACGAAGCGCCGGTGCCGTACCCTGCTGGAGCGCGGACGCCCGACCCCGCTCTCCGGCCCGACCCTCCTAGCAGACGTTCCGCCGGCGGCAACCCGCGGTTGGCGCGGCTCGCGTCGAGCGGGGCGCCGCCTTCGAGTCGGGGCGTGGCGTCCGCTGAGATCGTCCGTGTCACCGGGCTGCAACGCCACTGCGGCCACAGTGGGACTTCGTTGCACGGGTGACACGGTCGTGAACCCGCCGTGATCCGGCGGTCCGAATCGGCAACGCGCCGACACCCAACGACCGCACCACGGCCATCGAACGCGGACGTACCGCGGCTAGGGTCCCTGCCCGTGCGCTGATGTGCGCACGACCTCGAGAGGACGCATCGACCATGACGCTACGCAATCGTGTTCACTACGCCAGCTGCCTGGCCCTCGTCATCGCGGGGCCCGCGGGCCTTTTCGCGTGCGGCGACGACACCGGGGCGGCCGACACCGGCAGCAGCAGCGACAGCAGCAGCGGCCCCAGCACGGTCGGTCCGACCACGGACGGTCCGACCACGGACGGTCCGACCACCACATCCTCGCCCGATCCGGACACCACGGGGACGAGCACCACCGGCGGCGAGAGCACGAGCACCGGCGACACCGCGGTGAACGAGGTGGTCTTCACGCTGCAGCTGCTGCACGCCGCCGACCAGGAGGCCAACGTCGACGCCGTGGCCGATGCCCCGCGCTTCTCCGCGGTGCTCGAGGCCCTGCGCTCGCAGATGCCCGACCAAACCCTCACCGTGACCTCGGGCGACGTGTGGATCCCCGGGCCGTTCTACGCCTCCGGCGTCGACGTCGATGCCGTGGAGCTCGGCGGAGACGAGGTGCTCCTGCTCGGTGGCGTGACCGGTCGGGCCGACATCGCCATGCACAACGCGATGGGCTTCCAGGCCGCCAGCTTCGGCAACCACGAGTGGGATCGCGGACAGGCCGACGTGCTGGCCATCCTCGGACGCGACGACATCGACGACGATGGCACCGACGACTGGCTCGGCGCAACGTTTCCGTACCTGAGCGCCAACCTCGACTTCACGGGCACCTCGCTCGCAGGCCTCGTGGTCGCGGACGGCTTGCCGTGGGACGAGGCCGCGGGCGGCATCAGCCGCAGCACGGTGGTCACGGTGGACGGCGAGGCGATCGGCGTCGTCGGGGCCACCACGCCCACGCTCGAGATCATCTCGTCGCCGGGCAACGTGGGCGTGCTGCCGCCCGACGACTCGACCGCGGCGCTCGCAGGCATCATCCAGGAGTCGGTCGATGCGCTGCAGGACGCCGGCATCGACAAGATCGTGCTGCTCGCCCACATGCAGCAGATTGCGATCGAGACCGAGCTCGCGGGGTACCTGCGCGGAGTAGACGTGATCGTCGCCGGCGGCAGCAACACGCTGTTGGCCGACGCCGACGACGTGCTACGCCGTGGCGATGCGGCCGAGGGCGCGTACCCGACGGTGCTCGCCGACGCCGACGGCGTGCCACTTTTGCTCGTCAACACCGACGGCAACTATCGCTACGTCGGGCGCTTGGTCGTCGGCTTCGACGCCTCGGGCGTCGTGGTCGAGTCGTCGCTCGACGAGGCGATGAACGGGGCCTGGGCCACCGACGACGCCGGCGTCGTCGCCACGGGCGGCGTCGCCAACCCGACCGTGGTCGCCATCGCCGATGCGGTCGGCGAGATCATCATCGCGAAGGACGGCAACACGTTCGGTGCGTCTGCCGTGTGGCTCGAGGGGCGCCGCAATCGCGTGCGTACCGAGGAGACCAACCTCGGCAACCTCACCGCGCAGGCCAACCTCGCCTATGCCCAGCTCGTCGATTCCACGGTGGAGGGCTCGATCAAGAACGGCGGCGGCATCCGTCGCGAGATCGGCTTCGTCAGCGTGCCGCCGGGCTCCCTCGATCCTCCGGAGCTCTTGCCCACGCAGGCCAACCTCGTTGCGGGCAAGGAGGAGACCGAGGTCTCGCAGCTCGACATCGAGGCCTCGCTCGCCTTCAACAACGCGCTGACGACGCTGACGCTCAGCGCCCAGGAGCTCGAGGACGCGCTCGAGCGCGGCGTGGCCGGAGTGGCGCCCGGAGCCACTCCCGGCCCGTTTCCGCAGATCGCCGGGATCCGCTTCTCGTTCGATCCGGCCGGCACCGCTCAGGTGATCGACCCGGTGACCGGCATCATCACGACACCCGGCACCCGCGTGATCAACGTGGCGGTGATCGACGAGGCGGGTCAGTGCCAGCGCGTGCTGGTGCAGGACGGCTTGCCGCTCGCAGGGGAGCAGATCCGCATCGTCACGCTGTCGTTCCTGGCCGATGGCGGCGATGGCTACCCGCTCGAGGTGCTCGCGGCGCCGCTGCGGGTCGACCTGGCGACCGACGTGGACTATATGGGGTTCCCGTGGGCGGCGGCCGACTTCGCGGCGTCCGGCACCGAGCAGGACGCGCTCGCCGAGTTCTTGGCCGACGCCACCAGCCTCGTGATGCCGTTCCTGCAGGCCGAGACGCCGGCCGAGGACGACGAGCGGATCCAGAACCTCGCCGTGCGTGCCGACACCGTGCTCGACGGCTGCCCGTGACCCCGTGAGGCGGGCGCCGGCGTCACTGCCGGCGCCCGCGGACCGTTGAACTGCCGAGTCAGGGTGCCGAGGATACGCCGCTGGTTCGGGCCGCCGCAGGCAAGAAGAACGTGTTGAGCGCGCCGTGGCCGGGCCGCAGCGTGGTTCCTGCCCATCCGTGCGGCGCGTAGCCGTGCTCGGCGAGCAAGTCGACGATGGTCTCGTCGGGCGTCTCGAGCAGCATCGTCGGTCGGGCGCGCTCCAGCGTCTGCATGCCACCGAGCAGCACGTTCTTCTCCCAGCCCTGCACGTCGATCTTGACGAAACAGGGATCGAGCCCGATGCAATCCAGGGTCTCGACCTTGCATTGGACGGCGCGGACCTCGAGGTCGGCGGACCGGAAACCGATGATGCGTCCGGGCAGCCAACTCGCTGCGGCGTCGCGGTCGAACGACGCGAGCGCGTCGTAGACGAAGCCGCGGTAGATCGGCACGTGCAGGGTGAACTCGCCGAGTTCGTGCCCGAGCCCGACCGAATGGACGACCACCCCTCGATCATTGCGGTACATCGCCCGCAGCCGCTGCGCGAGTAGGGGATTGGGTTCGAACGAGTGGATGACCGCGTGCGGCTGCATCATTCGGATCGCGTCGATGCTCTGGCCACGGTTGGCACCGACATCGACCACCACGCGACCCGCGGGGAGCGAGATGGTCCCGAGGTAGCGGAAATCATCCTCGAACGGGATCGCGAGCGCCCGGCGATAGGTGCGTTGCACGGAGGCCTTCGCGTCGACCGCCCAGGGGAAGTACACCTGGGCCGTGCGGATCAACGTCTTCAGATCGAATGGCGGCATGGGGGATGCTCCGAGATCGGCGTTGCGCGATTGGCGCGAAAGCATTCGACGGGCGGCTGGACTTCAATCCGAGCCGGGACGAAGGCAGGCGCTCGCCGATGCAGCCGAGCGCGGTCGCGGTGTTCTGTGGCTCGAGCGTGGGCATTCGATCCGAGTAATGTCGCCGCGGCGACGGAGTTAGGTCACATCCTTGGGACGCGCGGAATCACCCTGGTCTACGGTGGCGCCTCCGTGGGTCTGATTGGCGTGGTCGCCGACGCTGCGCTGTCGGCCGGCGGTCGCGTCGTAGGCGTGATCCCGGTGGCGCTGCAGTCCAAGGAAGTCGGGCACCGCGGGCTGACCGAGCTGCACGTCGGTTAGTCGATGCACGCGCGCAAGCAGCTCATGGCCGAAGGGGCCGACGCATTCGTCGCGCTGCCCGGCGGCCTGGGCAGCCTCGAGGAACTGTTCGAGGTGTGGACCTGGGCGATGCTCGGCTGCCACGCCAAGCCGTGCCGCGTGCTCGACACCGGCGGCTACCATGCATGCGCGGCTGTCGGGGTTCCTCGACCACGCGGTCACCGATGGCTTCATCCGCCCCGAGTACCCCGAGATGCTGATCGTGCGCGACGACGCCGACGCGCTGCTCGACGCGCTCGGTGCCTACGAACCGCCCAAGGTCGCGAAGTGGATCGGCGCTGCGGACACGTGAGTCGCTCCCACAGCGCGCCGAGGCGCAGTCGCGGCGTCAGTGCCCCGCGTCGTCGTCGGCGCGGGCGAGCACCGGCGCCGTCCCGAACACCACCGCCATGATCGCGTAGCCAGCAGCCCACGGCCACGCCGGAACCAACGCGGCGACCGTGTCGCCATGGCGGAATTCGTAGCCGTGCATGAGCCCGGTGGCCGACAACGCGGCCGCGGCCGCGCACCAGATCGCCGCGGTTCGAAAGCGTCGCTCGATGACGGCGACGGTGGCGGCGGCGAGGATCATCGAGGTGAAGATGAAGCCCTGCTCGAGGGCGAACGCGCCGTGGATCCACGTGTCGGACGCGGCGAACGCATCGACGAGGGGAGGACTGAACGGGGCGCCGCCGGGGCTGCCGACGCCGGCGGCCCGCAGGCCGTTCTTGGCCATGAGCGCCCCCCAGGCGCCGACGCCCGGCAGCAGGCCGACGACGACAGCGGGCGCGTGCTCACGCGGCGTGGTCTGGAACGCCTGCGCCGTGATCACCAGGCCGATCCACAAGATGATCGCCATGCCGGCGTCGACCGGCACCGCCCACGCGATGTGGGCCAAGGTGCCCGTGAGGCAGACGAGGGTGATGAAGATCGCGTTGAGCACCGAGTAGCCGGCGCGGGCGCCCATGGCCTTCCAACCGGGATGACCGATGTAGATTGTGGTCGGGAAGCACGAGCCGAACAGGCCGGCGGCCAGGGTTCCGAGGCCGTTGACCGCGAGCGAGGGCGCGGTGGGGAACGCGTCGCCGGCCGCCTCGGCCGACTCGATGTTCTGCAGCGACCCGACGAGGTTGAACAGCCCCATCGGCACGATCACGGAGATGTACGCCAGCACGTGGCCGTCGGTCAGCGCGGCCGCCACATCGGCGAGCGCCGGCACCGGTAGGTGGACGCCGGCGCCGACGGGACTCTCGCCGACCGGCGCGAGCCCGGTGATCCAAGACAGCGCGACGCCGACCACCACGGCGACGAGGCCCCCGGGCAGTCCGCCGCGGAACCGCATGCGGCCGAAATACGTCATCATCACGATGCCGAACGTCGCCAGCCCGACGACGGGATGCGCGAAGGTGCGGAACAGAAACCCCAGCGAGATGAAGCCCAGGGCGATGCCGGCGAGGGTGGCCAGCAAGGCGGCGCGGGGGGTCCAGCGCCGCAGGGTGTCGGCCACGAACGAGCCGGCGAACTCGATGAGGCCGCTGCCGATCGTCGCGGCGAGCCCCGCGTGCCAGGCCACGCGCACCGGATCGGGGTGGCCGGCGGCGGTGGCGATTAGCTTGGCCGGGAGCATCACCAAGAACACGTGGCCGAACAGCGACACCGTGTTGATGCCGTAGGGCAGGGCGCACACGTCGTCGCGACCCGTCGCCGCCGCGACGCGGCGGGCCTGGCGGGCGTAGTACAGGTTGCCCGCGACCAGCGACACCGCCACCGCCGGCAGTACGCGGCCATACAGCAGCGCGTCGGGGAAGCCCAGCACCCAGCGGCACAGCGCGTCGATCAGCAGCAGCTGCACGAGGTTGTCGAGCGCGAGCCCGAAGAAGCCGTCGATGTCGCCGCGGACGAACCACTTCATGGCGGTGCGGCTGTAGCAGCTGCGCGATCGGGCGTCCAGGTCACCGCCGTGCGGGTGGTTTCGGGCGCTGCGCGGGTGGTCTGGGGCGCTGCACCGTCGCCACCATCGCGAACGCCTCGCCGACGAGCTTCGTCACCGCGGGCCAGTCGGGCTCGGTGTCGAGGATGATCGCCACCCAGCCGCGATGGCCCACGTACGGCGGCCGCCAGTAGCGGTCGGGCTCGGACTCGACGAGCGCCTCTTGCAGCTCCATCGGTGCGGCCACCCAGACCGAGATGTGCGCGGCGCCGTGGTGATACCGTGCGCCGATGATCACGATCCTCGGAACGGGCCTGCTCGGCTCTGGCTTCGCGCGGGCCCTGCTGCGCCGCGGCGAGACGGTACAGGTGTGGAATCGAACGGTGGCCCACGCCGCGCCGCTGGGCGAGCAGGGGGCGCGCGTCGTCGCCGACCTCGCCGAGGCGATCGAGAGCGCCACTCGGATCCACGTCGTGCTGTCCGACGACGCGGCGGTCGACGCCGTGCTCGAGGCGGCGCTGCCCGATGGTCGAGCGCCGATCTATGATCACACCACGACGTCGACCGCGGGCGCGATCGAGCGCACCGAGAAATGGCGACACCGCGGCGTCACCTACCTGCACGCGCCGGTGTTCATGGGCCCCGCGAACGCCCTCGAGGGCACCGGGCTCATGCTGGTCTCCGGCGACCGCACGGCCGTCGAGGCGGCGCGGCGCGTGCTCGCGCCGATGACCGGCACCCTGGTCGATCTGGGGCCTCGCGTCGACGCAGCGGCGGCCTACAAGCTGCTCGGCAACACGCTGCTGATGGCGATCACCGCCGGCTTCGCGGACATGTTGGGGCTGGCCAAGGCGATGGGCCTCGCGCCGGCGGACGTCGCGTCGTTGCTCGATCGGTTCAACCCCGGCGCGTCGTTGCCGGCGCGGCTGGCCCGGATGATCGCCGCGCCGTACGACGCGCCGTCGTGGGGGCTGGCCATGGCGCGCAAGGACGCCGGACTCGTCCAGGACGAGGTCGATCGCGCCGGCGTCGCGCTGACGATGGTGCCCGCGTTGGCCGCCCGCATGGACGCGCTCATCGCCGAAGGGCTCGGCGGCGCCGACTGGACCGTACTCGCCCGCGATCACCTGACGTAGCCTTCGCTCCCACACCGCGTCGGCGGGAGAACCCCCGCGGCGCGATCGGGATCCTCGCGTGCACGTTCGCCATCGACCCACTACACTGCGTGCTCATGGACGTTCGCACCGGTGGCATCTTTGGCGTGGCGTGGGCGCTCGTCGCGGGGTGTGGCGAATCCTCGCCCTCCGCCGGCGAGGAGAGCACCGGGACGTCTGGGATCGAGCTCACCTCCGCGACCCAATCGGGTCCCAAGCTCGACCTGGGCGTCGATACGTCCCCGGACACGGGGGACCCGACGCTCGCCGAGGCGGGTGAATCCGAGGGCTGCACGCAAGTTTCGGTGTCGGTCGAGCCCGTGATCCCGACCATCATCTTGCTCGTCGATCAGTCCGGCAGCATGACCGAGGATTTCTCGGGCCAGCAGCGCTGGGATGCGCTGTACGACACCATCATGGGCGCCGACGGCTCGGTGATGGCGCTGCAGTCCACCGTGCGTTTCGGTCTGTCGCTGTACTCGAGTGTCGACGGCAACGAGGGCGGGATGTGCCCGATGCTCACCGAGGTCCCGCCGGCGCTCGAGAACTTCGCGGCGATCGACGCGGTCTACGGCGCCGCGACTCCCCTCGACGAGACGCCCACCGGTGAGTCGCTGGCGCTGGTCGCCGACGGCCTCGCCGCGTTCGACGAGCCCGGCCCCAAGGCGATCGTGCTCGCGACCGACGGTTTGCCCGACACCTGCGCCGTGCCCAACCCGCAACAGGGGCAGCCCGAGTCGATCGCGGCGGTGCAGGCGGCGTTCGACGCCGACATCTCCACGTTCGTGATCAGCGTCGGCGACGACGTAGGTGTCGCTCACCTGCAACAGGTCGCGAACGCCGGCGTCGGCAAGGACGTCGCCGACCCCAACCCGGCGCCGTACTACGTCGCGCTCGACGCCAGCGATCTGGTCACCGCGTTCCAGGAGATCATCGGCGGCTTCATCAGCTGCGAGATCCCGATCGACGGCATCGTCGAGCTCGACCAGGCGTGCGAGGGCACGTTGCTCCTCGACGGGGTCGAACTCGCGTGCCCCGTCGACTGGACGATGCTCGACGAGTCGACGATCGAGCTGCTCGGCGACGCCTGCGCGACGTGGAGGGACGGCCAACCCCACGGTGTGGCGGCCAGTTGGCCGTGCGGAGCGGTCTCGATTCCGTAGCGCGTCCGCGGCGCTTGGATCCGCGGCGCCCGTCACGGAGTCGGCCGGGCGGGCCCCGGGGCAGTGTCGTGTGGGCCGGGCTTGGGCTATCGTCCGGCCCGTGGCAACTCTCGCCGGTCGAACCCTCTTCATCAGTGGCGCGAGCCGTGGCATCGGACTCGCGATCGGGCTGCGGGCCGCCCGCGACGGCGCCAACGTCGTGATCGCCGCCAAGACCACCGAGCCCCACCCCAAGCTGGCGGGCACCATCTACACCGCCGCCGAGGAGATCGAGGCCGCCGGCGGCAAGGCCCTGCCGCTTCTGTGCGACATCCGCTCCGAAGAGCAGGTGCAGGAGTCGGTCGCCAAGGCGGTCGAGCGCTTCGGTGGCATCGACATCCTGGTCAACAACGCCAGCGCGATCAGCCTGACGGGCACGTTGTCGACGCCGATGAAGCGGTACGATCTGATGCACCAGATCAACACCCGCGGCACGTATCTGTGCTCGCAGGCGTGCATCCCCCACCTCAAGAAGTCCAGCAACCCGCACGTGCTGAACCTGTCGCCGCCGCTGTCGATGAAGCCCAAGTGGTTCGCCAACCACGTCGCCTATACGATGGCGAAGTACGGCATGAGCATGTGCGTGCTCGGCATGGCCGAGGAGTTCCGTGGCGACGGCGTGGCGTTCAATGCCCTGTGGCCGCGCACCGCGATCGCCACCGCCGCGGTCATGATGCTCGGCGGCGATCCCATGATCAAGCACAGTCGCAAGGTCGAGATCATGGCCGATGCCGCCTGGGCGATCCTCACCAAGCCCGCCCGCGAGTGCACGGGCAATTTCTTCGTCGACGAGGATGTCCTGCGCGCCGAGGGCGTGACGGACTTCCGCGACTACGCCGTCGATCCCACGGTCGAGCCGATGGTCGACTTCTTCCTCGACTGAAACTGCGTGCTCGATCGAGACCTGTGAAGGAGCCAACGTGATCGAAGTCAAGGGACTCACGCGCTACTACGGCAGCTTCGCCGCGGTGAGCGACGCCTCGTTCGAGATCGAGGAGCGCGAGATCGTCGGCTTTCTCGGGCTCAACGGCGCCGGTAAGTCGACAATGCTGCGGGTGCTCGCCGGTTTGCAGATGCCCAGCGCCGGCACGGTGCGCGTCGGTGGCATCGACGCCACCGCCGCGCCCGACGCCCTGCGCCGCCGCATCGGGTTCCTGCCCGAGGACCCGCCGCTGTACCGCGAGATGCGGGTGGTCGAGTTCCTGCGCTGGGTCGGCCAGGTCAAGGGCTGCAGCCGCGCCGAGGTCGAGGTCGAGCTGCCCAAGGTCATGGACACCTGCCGGCTGTCCGACAGCGCCCACAAGGTGATAGGCGAGCTGTCGCACGGCTACCGCAAGCGCGTGGGCATCGCCCAGGCGATCATCCACAGGCCGCAGGTGGTGATCCTCGACGAGCCGATCAGCGGGTTGGATCCGCGACAGATCGTCGAGATGCGCGGGGTCGTCCGCGCGCTCAAGTCGTTCGCGACGGTCCTCATCAGCTCCCACATCCTGTCCGAGATCGCCCAGACGGTGGATCGCATCCTGGTCATCCACCGCGGTCGTATCGTCGCCGAGGGCACCGAGCAGCAGCTGTCGGGATCGCTGGGCGACGGCACGCGGTTGGCCGTGGTCGTGCGCGGCAAGCTGGGCGCGTGCGAAGAGCTCTTGGGCACCAGCGAGCTGGTCGACGGGTACGAGCTCACCGAAGCCGGCGAGTTGGTCACCGCCAACGTGACGCTGCGCGGGGATTCTCGCGAGGCGTTCGTGAAGCAGCTGGTGAGCGCCGGGTTGGGCGTGCGGCAGGTCCAGGACTCGATGGGTGAGCTCGAGCAGATCTTCCTCGAACTCACGCGGGCCGCCGGCGCACCCGCGGCGCTCGAGAGCAAGAAAATCGCGACGCAGATCGCTGCGCAGAAGGAGTCCGACGCATGAGGGGCATGGTGCTGGTCGCCCGCCGCGAGCTGGCGGCGTATCTCAACTCGTACTGGGGCTACGCGGTCATCGCCGCGGTGCTCGTGATCGATGGCCTGCTGTTCAACGCCTTCGCGCTGGGCAACCAAGCCAAGTACAGCTCCAAGGTCATCGAGGAGTTCTTCTACTTCTCGTTCGGGACCACGGTCATCGCCTCGATCCTGCTCACGATGCGGCTGGTCGCCGAGGAGCGGCAGACCGGTACCATCGTGCTGGTCGATGCGTCGCCGCTGGCGTCGTGGCAGCTCATCGGTGGCAAGTACGCCTCGGCGATGGTGGTGCTGGCCACGATGATCCTGGCGACGATGTACATGCCGGCCTTGGTATTCGTGAACGGCAAGGTGTCGTACGGGCACATCGCCGCCGGCTACACCGGGCTGCTGCTCGTTGCCGCATCGGTGGCCGCCATCGGCACCTTCGCCAGCGCCATCTCGCGATCGCAGCTCGTCGCCGGATTCGGCTCGGTGGTGATCACCGTGGCGTTTCTGGTGATGTGGCTGCTGGCCAAGGTCGCCGACCCGCCGCTGGTCGACGTACTGTCGCACCTCAGCCTGTTCGACCGGCACTACCGCAGCTTCATGCGCGGTCAGATCAACGTGGACGACATCGTCTTCTACCTGTCGATCTGCTTCGTGTTCCTGATGTTGGCGAGCCGCTTCATGGCCGCCCGGAGGTGGCGATGAGCGTCTGCGCACTCGCGTACCTCGCCGGCATGGTGGGGTTGTTCATCGGCCAGCGGCTCTTGGCCGGCTACGATGGCATGCAGTGGACGGTGAGCCTCGCGGGGCTCGCGGC
Organism: Nannocystales bacterium; assembly: GCA_038325765.1. GTDB lineage: Bacteria > Myxococcota_A > Polyangia > Nannocystales > Nannocystaceae > Xiheibacterium. The sequence continues at coordinate 14,298 of JBBQJI010000052.1, read as the reverse complement.
CCTCGTGTTCGCCGCCATCGTGCGGCTCCGCGGTCTGCGGAGCGCGACCGACGAGGGCGAGCGCTTCGGTCACCGCGTCGCGATGACGTGCCTGCTCGTGGGCCTCGCGTCGCTGGTGATGTACGCGGCCACCACCGATGCCGTGCTCCGCAGTCTCACGCTCGACGCCGAGTCCGAGGACCGCTGGCTCGGCGTGTGGCGCTCGCTGTGGCCGGTGGTGTGGCTCGTGGGCACCGGGCCGATGCTGGTCGTCGACTACGCGATCGTCAGCTCGCCGGTGATGATGCCGCTGCGGCGCGTCCGCGATCTGGCCAGCCACGGCCTGGTGGCGGCGATGGGCATCGCGCTGGTGTTCCCGCTCAACTTCATCGCGACCAAGAAGAACGAGCGCTGGGACCTCGCGTACTTCAAGACCACCCAGCCCGGCACCGCCACCTTGGCGATCGTGTCGTCGCTCGAGCAGCCGGTCAACGTCCGCATCTTCATGCCGCCGTCGTCCGAGGTCGCACAGGAGCTGCGGGCGTACTTCGAGCAGCTCGAGGGCCCCAACGTCACCGTCGAGTTGATCGACCAGGCGGCCGAGCCGCGGCTCGCCAAGGCGCTCTCGGTCCGCGACAACGGCGTCGTCACGGTCACCCAGGGCGCCATCGACCTCGAGTCGGTCGTGCCGGAGGACGGCGCGAGTGCCGAGGCCCCGGAAGCCGAGCCCGAGGACGCCAAGCCCAAACCCATCACGCGCACGCTCAAGATCCCGACCGATCTCGAAAAGGCCAAGCGGACGCTCAAGAAGCTCGACGGCGAGGTCCAGACCATCCTCCGCGAGCTGGGCCACGGTCAGCGAGTCGCGTACTTCACCATCGGCCACGGCGAGCTCGGCTGGGATGGGGGCAGCGAGGCGGCGATGGATCGGCAGACCACCGCCCTCAAGAGCCGGCTCAAGCAGCTCGGGTTCAAGATCAAGACCCTCGGGATCGCCGATGGCCTCGCCGAGAAGGTCCCCGATGACGCCGATCTGATCGCGGTGCTGGGGCCGATGACGCAGTTCCAGCAGGGCGAGGTCGATGCCCTGCGCGCCCACGTCGACGCCGGTGGCTCGTTGCTGCTGGCGATGGAGCCGATGGTCGGCCGCGAGCAGCTCGTGGGCACGGACCCGCTCGATGGGCTGCTCGCCCACCTCGGTGTGCGCATGGGCGAGGGCGTGTTGGCCTCCGAGCAGGGCATCGTGCCGCTGTCGCACAACAAGCTCGATCGGCTGAACCTCGTGACCAACGCGTTCAGCCAGCACCCGTCGATCAGCACGTTGACCGACCGGCTCGAGAAGAACGTGCTGTTCACGCCCGCGGCCGGACTCCTCGAGGAGGTCGAGGAGCACGCCAACAAGGTCACCTTCACGGTGCGCACGCTGGCTGTGGTGTGGGCCGACCTCGACCTCGACGGCGAGTACGAGCCCGACGCCGGCGAGACCAAGGGCGCGCGCAACCTGGTCGCGGCAATCGAGGGCGGCAGCGACGCGGCGCCGTGGCGGGCGATCGTCACCGCCGACGCGTCGATCTATTCGGATCTGGGCATCGGCAACCTCGGCAATCAACGCTTCGCCGACGACGGGATCAACTGGCTCATCGGCGCCGAGGCGCTGGCGGGCACCACCGAGACCGAAGACGACGTGAAGATCGAGCACACCAAGGAGGGCCAGACGAGCTGGTTTTACATGACGGTGCTCGGTATCCCGTTCGGCGTGCTGTTGCTGGGCGGGATTCGCATGCGACTGCGCCACCGCGGAGGTGCTCGATGAGACGGCAGGTGATCACCTACGGCGTGCTGCTGGTGCTGGCGCTCGGTGGCGCGTATCGGGTGTGGACTTCGCCGGGCGAGGTGGACCCGGGCGAGAACGTCACCGTGCTCGCCGGCGACGCCGACGAACTCGAGCGGGTCCGCTACCACTCGGACAAGGTCGATCTCGTGATCGAGATGCGCAAAGACGACCTGGGCCGCTATGGCTGGGTGCGCGCCGAGTCGACCGCGCCCGCCGAGGCCGAGGCCGAGGCCGAAGCCGAGGGCGAGACCGGCGGCCAGCCCGATCCCGCGAATCCCCACGCGCCGCCAAAGGACGAGGGCGGCGTCGCCGAGTTCAAGGCCGGCAAGAGCGGCGCCGCGGTGCTGGACGGCCTGATGCCGTTCCGCGCCAAGCGCCAGCTCGAGGGCATCACCGACGACAAGCTCACCGAACTCGGGCTCGGCGAGGGCGAGGCCGAGGCCACCTTGGAGATCGTGCGCACCGGCCGAGAGCCGGCGAGCTACGAGATCGGCGGCAACGTGTACGGCGGCGCCAACGTATATGTACGCGAGGTCGCGACCGGCAAGGTGTTCGTCGTCGATGCCAAGGTGATCCGGCCGCTGCAGAGCGGCAAGCAGAGCCTGCCCGACCGCGAGATCGTCGGGGTCGAGAGCAAGCTCATCGCCGCCTTGGCGGTGAGCGGCGGCGAGGCCACCGCGGAGTTCGAGCAGAACAACCCGGACGACGCCGAAGCGGTGTACTGGGCGAACGCCGGCTCGCAGACCCGCAACGAGACGGCCGCGGCGTGGATCGACAAGGCGCTGCGCATGCGGGCCTCGGGCTACGTACAAACAGAGGACGCGCCGGGCCAGCTCGAAGACGTGTTCTCGTTCCGCGTGAGCACGACCGACAAGAAGACGATCACGGTCGCGGTCAAGCGCGGCTACGACGACAACGGCGAGGACCTATGGTACGCGCAGAGCGAGCACACCCGCGGGCTGGTCAAGCTGCAGCGTGCGCTCGCGGCCGAGGTCGCCGCCGATGTCGCCGCCGTGCTCGACTCGGGCGCCGGCTGACCGGGGAGCGATGAGCCCAAGGCTGCTGGTGTTCATGTTCGTGATGCCGATCCTGTGGATCGCGCTGCACGTGTACATGGATCGCCGGCTCGTCCGCGGCTCTGCCCTGCGCCCGGCAGCGCGCCTGGTAGCGCGGATCTTCCTCGTACTGGCCGCGGTGCTGCCCGTGCTCGCGTTGTCCTCGGCGCGCATGGGGATGCCACCGGTGATCGCCCGGCTGGTGACGATGCCCGGCTTCGTCCTGCTCGGGCTGTCGTCGGTGGTCATGGTGCTGCTGTTCGCGATCGACTTCGGTCTGCTCGGCGCGGGGCTCTGGGGGCGGCTGCGGCTGCGGCTGCGACCTGCCGCGGCGAGCTCGGGTGCGCCCACCGATCCGGCCCGCCGCGGGTTCTTCGGCCAGGTCGCGAACCTCGGTGTCGTCGGTACCGCGAGCGGCGTCGCCGGCATCGGCGTCGTGCAGATCGACCGCACCCCCGGCGTCGTCGAGGTCGACGTCCCGATAGCTGGGCTGCCGGCCGCCCTCGAGGGCTTCCGCATCGTGCAGATGACCGACATCCATGTCGGCCCGACGATCCGCGGCGAGTACCTCGCCCGCTGCGTCGCGGTGTGCAACGGCCTCGACGCCGACATCGTCGCCGTCACCGGCGATCTGATCGACGGCTTCGTCGAGCAGCTCCGCGACGACGTGGCGCCGCTGGGCGATCTGCGGGCCAAGGACGGCGTCTACTTCGTCACCGGCAACCACGAGTACTACTGGGATGGGCCCGCGTGGTGTGCCGAGGTCGCGCGGCTGGGGCTCCAGGTGCTCGACAACCGCCACGTCGTCGTCGAGCGCGGCGACGCGCGGGTGATGATCGCGGGCGTCACCGACATCTCGGCGGGCCAGATGGTGCCCGCGCACGCGAGCGACCCGGCGGGCGCCCGCAGAGGCGGCGAGGGCTGCGATCTCGAGATCCTGCTCGCGCACCAGCCCCGCAGCGTGTTCGAGGCGGCGGAGGCCGGCTACGATCTGATGATCTCCGGCCACACCCACGGCGGACAGTACTTTCCGATGAACCTGCTCGTGTACCTCGCGCAGCCCTACGTCGCCGGCCTCGAGCGGCACGACGACATGTGGATCTACGTCAGCCGCGGCACCGGCTACTGGGGACCACCGACGCGGGTGGGCTCGCCGCCCGAGATCACGCTGTTGCGGTTGGTGCGGGCGTGAGCGGCGGGACGCATTCCCGGCCGGCGACGCCGAGCCCGCCGCTGGTCGACATCGGCGCCAACCTCGGCAACGCCGCGTTCGCGGACGATCTCGACGCGGTCATCGCCCGCGGTTTCGCGGCCGGCGTGCGCGGCATCGTGGTGACCGGCAGCTCGGTGGCCAGCAGCGAGGCCGCGCTGGCGATCGTCCGCGGGCGGCCGGGGCGGATGTGGTCGACCGCCGGCATCCACCCCCACCACGCCCGCGACTGTGACGACGCTGCCATCGCCAGCTTGCGGGCGTGCCTGGCCGACCCGCAGTGCGTGGCGGCCGGCGAGTGCGGCCTCGACTACGACCGCGACTTCTCGCCGCGGCCCGACCAACGCCGGGCGTTCGAGCGCCAGCTCGCGCTCGCCATCGAGCTCGGTCTGCCGCTGTTCCTCCATGAACGCGCGGCGCACGAGGACTTCTTCGCGATGCTCCGCGAGCACCGCGGTGCGCTCGGCCCCGTGGTGGTCCACTGCTTCACCGGCACCGGCGACGCCCTCGACAACTACCTGTCCATCGACGCCCACATCGGCATCACGGGCTGGATCTGCGACGAGCGCCGCGGTCACCATCTGCGCGAGTTGGTGCCGCGGATCCCGGCCGACCGCCTCATGATCGAGACCGACGCGCCGTATCTCATGCCGCGCGACCTGAGGCCGATGCCGCGGCACCGCCGCAACGAGCCAGGCTTACTGCCCCACGTTGCGAGGGCGGTCGCGACCGCGGGCAGCAAGCCGCTCGAGCAGCTCGCCGCCGAGACCACACGCACCGCCGAGGCGTTCTTCGCCATCCGCGTGGCGGCGAGCTCGCCAGCCCAGGCGAATCAGGCCGCCCCCTCCTGACGCGAGATCCGCAGCAGCGGCTCGCGGCGATCGGGCTCGGCGACGCGCTGCTCGAACCCACCAGCGACGTGGTCGGCGACCTCGAAGGTGGCCGAGCCGGGGCCGATCTCGATGGCGCCCACCAGGCCGCTGTCGATCTCGCCGCGGCGACACAGGTGCGACAGCAGACGGCTGGGCGTGGCGCCCTTGCGGTGGCCCCAGTTGATCGAGAAGCGGACGAACCGACCGGCGTGGCGGGTGTGCTTCGCTCGCACGGCCGACGACGACATCGTGTTGCCGCGCGGACGATCCTCGGTGGCCGACAGGCTGCGCACCCGCTTGGGCTCGCACGGCAGCTTGGGCGCCGCGAGCTGCAGCAACGTAGCCACGAGCTGCGCGGGATCGCGGCCCTCGAGCAGCTCGGCCGCCTGCGCCAACGCGCGGGCGGTGCTGACCTCGCCCAGCCGTGACTGCACCAGCTGTCGGGTGCGCTCGCCGAGCGCCTCATGGATCTCCTCGGCGGTGGGCAGAGGACGCCACACCGGCTCGATCTTGGCGGCGCGGAGCAGGCCGGTCGCGTGACGCTGGCCGCGGATCGGCACCAGCAGCAGCGAGCGGCCCTTGCGACCGGCGCGACCGGTGCGGCCCGAGCGGTGCGTGTAATCGTCGGGATCCTTGGGCAGATCGACCTGGATCACCAGCGAGATGTCGGGCACGTCGAGGCCGCGCGCGGCGACGTCGGTCGAGACCAGCACCTCGACCACGCCGCTGCGGAACGACTCGAGGGCGCGGTTGCGCTGCGCCTGGCTCAGCTCGCCCGACAGCGCCTGCACGGCGAAGCCGTCGGTTGTGAGGCGATCGGCGAGCTCGGCGGTGTCGGCACGGCGCTCCACGAACACCAGCACCTTCTCGCCCTGGGCGAGGAGCAGCGCGTTCACGATGGCGCCGTAGGTGTCGCCGCGATCGACGAGCGACGCGGTGTGCTCGATGTCGTCGTTGGCGGCGCCGAGTTCGGTGCCCTGGATGTGCATCGCCTCGATCTGGACCTTGTCGGCGAGCCGGCGGACCTGGGGCGGGAACGTGGCCGAGATGAGGTGCGAGCGGCGCTCGGGCGGCACCGCCTCGACGATCGCCTCGAGGTCCTCGCGGAAGCCCATGTCGAGCATGCGGTCGGCCTCGTCGAGGACGAGATGCGCGACCTTGGTGCAGTCGATGCTGCCGCGGCGGACGTGGTCGAGCAGGCGGCCGGGCGTAGCGACGAGGATCGTGGGGGCGCGGCGGAGCGCGTGGCGCTCGCGGATCATGTCGGTGCCGCCGGTGACAGCCTCGACGCGGACATGGGAGAGCTTGGCGAACAGCCAGCGCAGCTCGTCACGGACCTGGATCGCGAGCTCGCGGGTGGGCGTCACCACCAGCACGCGCGTGCCCGCGCCGGCGGCGGCATCGAGCAGGTCGTCGGCGAGCACGAGGCCCAACGCGACGGTCTTGCCCGAGCCAGTCTGGGAAGAGATGCGGAGGTTGCGGCCGGCGGCCGCGGGCGCGAGCACTGCGCGCTGCACCGGACTGAGCACGGTGAAGCCGTGGGCGATCATCGCCTCGCGCAGGGCCGGCGCGATGGCAATCTCGTCGGCGAGGCTCGGAGCCACGGCGGGCGCGTCGGGGGCGGGCGCGTCAGGGGTGGGCGCGTCGAGGTTCGTCACGGGGCGGAGACTGGCCGCGGCCGCGGGTGCTGTCCACTACGACAACGCACGCGGCGACGATCCGTGGTGCGCATGCGCCGTGCGGTGGCGATCGATTGGCCCGGCGCGACTTCCGCCACGCGGATCGCATCACGGCGATGCCGGCTGTTCGAACGCCAGCTCACACGCCAGCCCGTCGCTGCGGAACGCCGACCCCGGACACACGCGATCGCCCAACGCAGAGCCGATCACCACCGCGAGCCAGCCCGTGATCGCGACCGCGAGGATGCCGAACCGCGTGCGTACGGGCAGCCGCACCACGGCGAGCATCCGCACCGCGGCGATGCTGGCGGGCAACCACGGGAGCACCAGCACCGCTGCCAGCGCGACGTCGCCCGCCAGGAATCCGTGGAAGCTCGCCTCGCGCAGCAACGCGGGATCGGTGCACGCCCACGCTGGCACCAGCGCGAAGCCGAGCACCAGAGCCCTGGTTCGCGGCCCGCGAGCCCAGCCGATCGACGCGAGCGCTGCGGCCTGCAGCAGGGGAATCCACGCCAGCGCCACGATCCCCAGCCACCACAGCGCGAGGCCGGGCGCGGCGGCCAATACGATCGCCGGGGTGCCAGCGCTGCGGGCGAGCTCGGGCCAGCGGCGTAGGCCTGCCGCACCGACGACGAGCAGCGCCGCGAGCACGAGCACCGTCGCGAGGATCCAGCGGCCCGGCGCGTGGATCCACGGCTGCGCGTGGGCGCCCATACGGGCGGGCGTGGCGTCCAACGCGAGCAGCACGAGCCAGGCGAGCAAGGCGACGCCGAGCGCAGTCGACGAGGCGATGACGCGCGCGCGCCAGCGTGTGTCCGAGGGCGTGGCGCTGCCGCCGAGCGTCGCGCTGCGGTAGACCCCGAGCGCGCACAGGGCCGCGAGCACGAGGGCCAGCGCCGATAGCGACGCGTCGCGCACGATCCATCCGTCGCCCACCGGCAGCCAGGTCGCGGCGATCGGTGCGTTCGGCGGTACGGAACTCGGCGGCAGCGGATCCGGATCCAGGACGAACGCGTGCAGCCACGCCAAGGTCGCGGCCGTGGCCGCCGGATCGATCTGCTCCAAGTCGTCCTGCGGGCGGTGGTACTGCAGATAGATCCGGCCTGGGCCGCGGTGATACAGGTGGAACGCCGGCACGCCGAGGGCGGTGAAGACCCCGTGATCGCTGCGCTCGAGCTGCGGCGCGAAGCGGCTGACGACCTGGTGGGTCAGCGGCGCGTCGATCGCCGCCGCCGCGGTCTGGCCCGCGGTCGCGATGCGCTCGAGCCAGTCGCGCCCGAGGAGCGACGACAGGCCGTTGAGCGTCAGCGGGCCGCGACGCCCCACCAGATCGAGGGCGATCGCGACGCCGACACGGCCGGGCTCGAGGTGCGCGGCCACGGCCCTGGCACCGACGAGGCCCGGCTCCTCGCCGGCGGTCGCGACCAGGATGACGTCGTGGGGCCGCACGGGCTCGAGGGCGAGCGCGCGCCCGAGCTCGAGCAGCACGCCGACCGCGGCGGCGTTGTCGATGGCGCCGGGTGATCCGGGCACCGTGTCGACGTGGGCCATCACGAGGATCGCCGGACCGCCCGCGCCACCGGTGGCGTCGATCGTCGCCACGATGGACTCGTCGTCCAGGACCACCGTCCGCGCCGCCGACACCCGCAGCGCGCCGAGCATGATCTCGGGGACGCGCTGGGTGCCGACGGGGACGCGCTCGGTGGGCACGCCGGCGGCCTCGAAGTGCTCGGCGACATACTGCGCAGCAGCGAGCGCCTGCGGCGAACCAGCGGGGCGCGGGCCGATGTCACGCACCAACGTGCGCGCGTGCTCCCAAGCGCGCTCGGGCTGGGGCGCCGCCGCGGCCGGCCGCGGCCACGACAGCACGCCCAGCACGAAGGCGAGTGCTAGCCGCACTCGGCGAAGCAGAACAGCTCGGCCTTCGCCACGCACACGTCGTCCCATTCCATCCCGCAGCAGAAGTCGTCGAACGCGCAGACGCAGTCCTGGACGGGCTCGACGTCACAGCCGGGCTCTTCACTGTCGCCGATGCAGCAGCTGCCGCCGCCCGTGAACGTGCAGGCCTCGGCGCCGCACTGGGTCGCCGCGAGGCTGGCGCACTCGGCCGTCCAGTCACCGCTGCAGCAGTCGCTGGGCTCCGGGAAGCCGCCGACGAGGACACCGGTCAAGTCGAGGTCGCAGGTGCACTGGGTCACCGCCGCGTCCTCGCAGCCCGCCGAATCATCGGCCACGCAGCAGTCACCGCTGAGCTCGCCCGACTGCTCGATGTTCAGCTCGAACGTGCCGGCCTCGTTGGCGCTGGCGCCGTCGACCACGATGCTGATCTGCTGATCCTCGCTGAGGATCGCCGAGAACGCGGCGAGGCCATCGCCGGTCGCGCAGCCGATCTCGGCGCTCGGGTCCCCGCAGGTGCCGGAGTACGCCGAGACGACCGGCGACATCTGGAGGCTGAGCGCATAGATGTCGTAGATGCCGGTCGCCGGCGCCGTCCAGGTGTAGATGACGTCTTCGCCGCCGCTGCCGCCGCACGACGCGGCGACCTCGTCGCCCGCACCGGTGTTGTCGTCGGCCTGCTCGACCGGCGCCATGTTGCCGAGATCCGTCGGATCCTCGCAGCCGATCGCGTTGATGTTGAGGACGAAGTCGTCGACGCTCGCCGAGTCCCAGCCGTCGACGACGATCGTGATCACCTGGCCCTCGGTGGCGGCGTAGACCAGCGAGGACTGGAAATTGTTGGCGGCGAGATCGATGTCGTCGTTGCAGGCGAGCTCGGTGGCCGTGGCGTCGCAGGCGTCGAGCAGGTAGAGCACCGTGTCCAGGGGGCTGCCGACGGTGTCGAAGCGGTACAAGCCGGTGGCCGGCGCCGTCCAGGTGTAGCCGACGTCCGGGCCACCGAAGTCGGTGGGGCGGACGTTGCAGGAGCCGACGACCTCGTTGGTTGCGCCCATGTTGGTGCCGTCCTCGGCGACCGGCACCGCGCCGCCGATGTCCGTGCACATGAGCATGCCGCCGGGGCCGGTGTCGGTGTCGGTGGTCGGGTCCGTGTCGGTCGCCGACATGACGTCGTCGACGGTGTCGGACGCGGTGACGGAGCCGCCCGCGCAGCCGACGAGCTGGATGTTGTCGAGGAAGAGGTTCGCGTTGTTGGTCGCGATCGCGGTGAAGTCGATGTCGTGGTTGTCGCCGTCGGCGTACGTGCTGACGTCGACCTCGACGAGCGTCCAGTCGGCGTAGTCGGCGGCGTCGGCGGGGCCGACCTCCCACAGGACGTCGCCGTCGATCTGCAGCTGCATCACGTCGGCGCCGGAGCCGACGGCGCCGTACTGGAAGTAGAAGCCGAGTGTGAGGGCGTCGGATTCTCCGATCGTCACCTCCTGCGAAACCCCGCCGACGTCGCCGGTAGGCGAGCCGCCGACCCAGACGAACCAGTCGCCGTCCTGCGCGGTCGCGGCGTCGCCGCAGGTGGCAGCGTCACACACCGGTGTCCCGAACGCCGACGACGCGTTGCCCCACTCGGTGCCCTCGGGGCCGCCCTCGAAGCTCGGATCGGCGAGGATCGGCACCGGGATCGTACAGCCGGGGCCGTCGTCGCTCGAGCTGTCCGGGTCGGTGATCGTCGCCGTCGACGTGGTCGCGACGCTCGTGCCATCCCCCGACGAGTCGGGATCGAGCGTCGTCGGGTTGCCGCCGGTCTCGATCGGACCCTCGTCGCCCGACGAGCCGACGTCGGTGTCCAAGTTGGTGGTGTCGTCGCCGCAGGCGGCGAGGAACAGCGAGCCCGCGAAGAGCGGTGCGTGGCGAAGCTTGATGCGCATCATGGAAGTCATGTCCTTGGAAACGGGGCGCCCGTCCGCCGCAGGCGGGAGGCGAGGCTGCACTATGCGCGCGATCCGGAGAAATGCGCGCTGGCGTTCACCGACGACAAGCCTAACCCAGCCACGCGGGGCAAGCTGGTTGATTCGCCGTCGTGGCCACCGAACAACCGAGGCCCGCCCTAGCAGCCTGTGGTGGAGATCTGCGCTCGAGCACGCGGAAAAGTCCAAGATCTTCGGTGCCGCGCGGGCCAAGCCGTCGCCGCGGGCGACGTCCTGGGCTCCTTGGCGACCTCAGGCGCCGCAGCCCACGTAGTCGCGCTGTTGCCCGACGATCAGCTGCCGCGGCTCCCGTGGATGCGGCGGCTGGTCGCGCGCGCGGGGGCGTGCTCGGCCGCGTGGTGGTGGTCTCGATCGCGCTGCGCATCCTCGCGCTGGCGGTGCCGTTGCTGCCAGGCTTCGTCGTCGACCGTGTGGTCCCGCGCGGCGACGCCGAGCTGCTGCTCGCCGTGGGCGGCGGCCTACTCGTCGTCGTCGCCATGGCCGACGCGGTCGCAGTCCCGTGCCCTCGCCGACACACGAACTGCCGGTCCATATCCTGCGCGAGCACCCGCGTGTCGTCCTCGAGCTGCTCGCACGACTATCGGGTCAGGACTATGGCGGCGCCCACGAAGTCATGTCGTGCTCCGGCTCCGGGCGTCCTCGGAGACGCCCGCCAGCGCGCTCGTCGTCGAGGTGCAGCTCCACGTCGACGACGACAAGCGCTTCGTGTGGCCGCTGTACGTCGCGGGTCTGCGGGCGCGGCTGCGGTGTCCGGTCGCGCTGGTCGTGCTCACGCTCGACGATCGCGTCGCGCGTTGGGCCGCCACGCCCATCGGCCTCGACGAACGCGGCTCGGTGCTGCGACCGTGGGTCGTGGGGCCGGCGGAGGTGCCCGCGATCACCGAGGTCGCCGATGCGGCCGCGCTGCCCGAGTTCGCGCTTCTGTCCGTGCTCCCCCACGGTCGTGAGCCCGGCGCCGAGCGACTGGGGCGCGCGTTGCTCGAGGCCAGCCGCGACCCCGACGATGCCCGGGGCCGGCTGTACACTGACATCGTCTTTTCGTTCCTGGACGACGCCGCGCGCGCGATACTGGAAGCCGAGTTGCAACTCCCCGGATACACCTACCAGAGTGATTTTGCCCGCCGCTTCGTGTCTCAGGGCCGCGAGGAAGGCCGTGTCGAGACGCTGGTCGCGGGGCTTTCCGTCGAGCGTAGAGGTCCATCCGCCCTTGGACGGAGACCGGATCTTCTACAAGAGCAACCAAGAGCAGCAATGCCAATGTACGAGGCCGACCTGCGCGGCCGGGTCGCGAACACGATTCGTCGCAACAACTATCGTACCTTGTTGCTGATGCAACGAGGATTGCTGCAAGCCGGGGATCCTGGAAGCAATCTCTAGATTCGGGCAACAACGTCTCGAGCATCACCCAGCACCTCGACGCATGGAGCGGCCGGGCGTCGCAGGTGGAGAACCGCAATCCGCACGAGCTCCTCGAGGAGGCGTTCGAAGGACGTTCGGAACTGTGCACCAACGACCTCCAGAACCTGATGGACGAAGTCCGCGCGCTGGCCTTGGCCGGGCTGGACATCGAAGGCTGAACGAGGGGCGGCTCGCGCCGATGGTGTCGATGCCTCCGGCCACGACCTGCGAGCTCTGGTGAGCGGGCACGACCGCTCTCGGCTGGTGATGCGGTCGTCCGCTCAGCTCGGCACGGCGCTCGGCCCGACCGGAGTGAGGCCGCCCAAGAGGAAGACCTCCGCCATGGCGTCGGCCCGCGGCCGTGCGCAAGGATCGACCGAGAGGCAGCGGTCGATCAGATCGGACAGCGCCTGACCGACGGCGGGTTGCGCCACGCAGACGCTGGCTGGCACCGGGATGTCGCGGCCGTGCAGCGCCGAGCGGTCGAGCGTCTGTCCGACGTCGCCCGTCAGACTTGTCACCCACTGGGCGATTCCGGCCAGCCGCCACGCTGCCGCCGGGCTCACCGCAGGCAGCTCGGCGTCCGGGAACGCCGTCGCACCGCTGACGATCTGCAGCTCGCCCCGGCCCATCCCCATCGTCTCGGCGAGGTGCGCCGCGGTCGGGCTCGCGGATGGATCGTCCGCGAAGACTGTCATCGTCTCCGCCAGCGGGGCGCCGAGCTGACGCATGATCACGCGCAGCCGCTCGGCCGACAGCGAGAACGGAAGCGTCCACGGATACGCGTCGGTCTCGAGATCATCGTATGCTCCGGGATCGTGGTGCTCGGGACCCAGCCGCAGCTCCGCGGCGCTGCGGCGGGTCTGGCGGGCGACCAAGGGCGCGTCGGGATCGGCCGCCACCGCCTCGAGCACCTCGAGCACGAGATCGACGTACGGCAGCACCGTGTTGGTGTTCGTGCACGACAGCTCGATGCCGGTGAGGTCGGCACGACGATCCCGCAGCACTCGAGGACGGTTCGGTTGGGGTTCACCGCCGGACGTCCCCCGAGCACGGACAGCAGATCGACGAGGTAGGCCGCGGGACCGAACACCGAGCGGCAGTGCTCGCAGGCGCAGTAGTCGAGCGAGCCGAACAGGGTCCGCAGCGTCGCCATCCCCGGGCCGTCGCCGGGCAGATCATTGTCGGCGATCGAGGTGAACGACAGGACATTGAACGGCGCCTCGAACTGCGCCATCAACGTGACCGAGAACGCGTTGCGCACGGTCGCGCGCCGGAAGACCAGCGAGGCCAGCGCGGGGCCAGACAGCGTCGGGTGCGTGCCCTCGAGCGCGGCGCCGTGGGTGTCGACGAAGTCGTCGAACCCCATGCGCACGATCTCCGCGGCCGATCCGATGTCGCGCCCGAGCAGCGCTGCGGTCGTCGCCGCACGGTGCAGCCGCGGCGTCAGGTTGAACACCCGCTGCACCCGCTCGATCTCCGCCACGAGCAGGGCCGCGGGCGCGCCGGTGCCGACTGACGCCGGGTTCTCCTCGACGTAGACCTGCGCGATCGAGTCGACGAGGTCGAACTCGGGATTCGCGATCAGGAACTGGGCCGCCGCGGTGGCCTGGGGCACGGCATCGCGGACGAAGCGGTGGGCGAGGTAGGCAGTGGGCGCCAGCTCCTCGATCGCGCGTTCGAGGGTCCGGGCGTAGTTGGCCCGGCGCTCGGCCGCGGTCGCGCCCGGAATCTGCGCGGGTGCGTCGGCCGCCTGCACGAGCGTCTCCCACTGCGCCGGGCTCCACGCCGCGAGATCGCGGAGCGTCGAGACGGCGCCCGCGGCCCGCTCGGCGACGAGCCGCGTGAGCGCGGGCTGATGATCGCCGACCAGGGTCGCGGCGCCGATCGAGAACTGGAGTGCGTCCACCTGGGCGGCCGGGATCGCCGAGCTCGCGCAGCTGCTGCCAGAAACCGACGGGCGGCCCCTCGTGCGCGAGCCAGGCCTGCGCGAAGGCCTGCCGAGTCGCGGTGGGGACCCCGCTGGCGTCGATCGCCCGACGCAGTCGCGGATCGCCTTCGACGTCGGTCTGCAGCAGGGCCTGGGCTGCGAGCGTCCCCAACGCATCGAGCACCGCGACGATCGCAGCCTCGGGCTCACCGGTGGGTGGGGGCACGAGGCCGTCATCGAGCGCCCGCTGCAGAGCGCGACGCCACCGCGCCGGACTGGCGGCGAGCAATCCACGCAGCGCCGCGGGCAGCTCGTCACGCAACAGCGCATAGAACCATGGCGCGCTCACACCCGGCCGCGCGAGCCGCTGCGCACGCACGTAGCAGGCGAGCTGGATCGGATCGACATCGGCCCGCTGCGCGACGTCCTCGAGATCGTCGGCGGTGAGCGTCGTGGGTGCTGC
>JBBQJI010000051.1:0-47000 GCA_038325765.1 Nannocystales bacterium | reverse complement strand
CGAGCGCCGCACAGAGCTGCGGTGCAACGCGCTCGCGCAGGTGATGATGGTTCGCGAACACGCCGAAGTAGCGCACCTGGTGCTGCCTCGGCGGCGGAACCAGGCCGACCAATCGAGCGTTAAGCACATGACCCTCGGGGGGCGCGGCCTCCCCTTCGCGGCTGCGCGATCGCGCGCCGCCCTGGCACCCCGAATTCCGACCAAGGAGTTCCAGAATGCCATCCAAGCATCCCAACATCGACGGCGTCACCATGATCGACGCCGAGGACGGTTTCTCGTGCGATTTCGGGCCGGCGATCGCTGTGGCAAGCACCTGCCCCTCGCCATCGACCCGATGACGGGGGACTTCAGCAGCGGCGGCCGCTACCTGTTCGAAACCAAGTGCGCAGTTCCTCGAGCGCCCCGGGGTTCTCGATCCCCACTGCTTCGAGTGGACCAACATCGGTGCGTTCGAGCTCGGTGACGTCTCGACCGATCACATCGTGATGCGGACCGAGCGCTGGTCGATCCCGAACGACGTCTGCTGCTCTACAACCGGCCCGAGCGCCTCGTCGAGATCGTCTACATCGATGACCGCGTCGCCCCGCCGGCGCCCGGCGAGTTGGACTTCGGCAGCATGTTCGTGCTCGCGGCCGTGCCCACCTTTGGGCGCCGCGTTCGACGACAAGGGTTGGACGCGGGTCCTGGACCACACCCACTTCGTGCTCTCGATCTGGTTCCAGTTCGAGGCGGGCGACAACGGCGAGGGGTCGGTGTGGCCGAAATCGCCGCCGCTGCCGGAGCCGTTGTGCGGCGACGGCGTATGCTCGGTGAGCCGCGGCGAGGCGAACGACACCGGCGCCGTCGACTGCACGCCGACCTGTGGCGACGCCGAGTGCGACCCGGACGAGGGCACGACGAACTGCCCGGGCGACTGCCGCATCCGCCCCGAGTTCTAGGCGGCAATCATGCGCCCGCTGCACTGCGGCGGGCGCGACGACGCCGGAGCCCGGGCACGGCCAGGAGCAGCCACCACGGCGCGGGAACCTCGGTGGCGCCGGTGCACCCACACCCCGCTGCATCCCCATCGGCCATCCCCCCGCCGCTGGTGTCGTCCGACCCGCCAAGCGTCGCCGAGATCGATGCGCCCGACGGATCGACTGTGACCGATCCCGAGCCGCTGCCGTCCGCGGCGCTGGCGGTGCCATCGTCGCCGGTGTCCGGACCCCCGGTTGCCTCCGAACCCCCCGTCGTCCCGGGCTCGGCGACGTCCTCGTAGTAGGCGCCGCACGCCGGTGCGAGCTCCGAGCCGTCGCGATGGGCGAGGGCCAGCGCATAGACTCCCGCGCCGAACCCGAGCATCGGCGTGTTGAAGGCGTAAGTCCCATCGTCGCGATCGTAGGTCTCGGCGACCATGCCGAAGTTCGCGAGGGTCTGGGCCGTGATCCACAGCAGCAGCGCGTCGCTGCGCTCGGCATCACCCGCGTCGCGGAACGCGATGGCACCGCGCAGATCGGTGATGACCCATTCGACGGCGTCGTAGTCGCTGCCCCACGGGCTCAGATCGGTGTCGCCCGGGTGGTCGTCGCGGTCGTCGTTGCGCGACCAGCCGACCTCCGACGCAGGGGTGAGCAGCGCGCCATCGAGCCCGGCGAGGGTCGCGGTCGCGATCTCGCCCTGGGGATCGAACAGCCCCATCGCGATCGCGTCGACGACGGCGGCATCGTAGTAGCCCTCGCCCGCCGCGAGCTCCTCGAGGTTGGAAGCCAGCGCCGAGTCGGCATCGAGCAGGCGAGTGGCGATCGCGTCGCGCAGCGCGATGCCGGCGTCGCGGTAGACCTGGGCCCGGCGGCGATCACCGAGTTGCTCGGCGAGACGCGCGGCGTCGCACAGCCCCCGCGCCGCGGTGATGTTGGTGTACGTCCAGTGACGCTCGCGGCCGTTCCAGTGGGTCTCCCAGATCGAGGAGTCGGCGCGGAGCAGCCCGGTGCCCGGCTCGATGAGGGCGATGATCGGATCGGCGATGAGGGTCGCGACCTCGTCCCAGTGCTCCTCGGCGAAGGCGACGTCGCCGGTCGCATCGACATAGTGGCCCAGCGCCCACAGGAACAGGCCGAAGCCGTCGAACTCGAGGTTGGGCCCGAACGCGTTGAAGTCGGTCTCCTCGACGCCGAAGCCGAGGTAGCGCACCAGGCTGATGAGGTACGGCGGCATGTCGTAGCTCGACAGCTCGTCCCAGTCGGCGAAACGGCCGGACTCGGCGCCGAGGTAGAACGCGAGCCCGTCGCGCGACTCGGTGTCCATGCCGAGCTCGGCCATCGCCGCGACCGCGTAGGCGCCGTCGCGGATCCACGCATACGTCCAGTTGCCCGGGGGCAGGCTCGCCAGCACGGCACCGCGGCCGCGGTGTTCGACGATCGCCGGCAGCGTGGCGGGTGCATCGAGGGTGGGCAGACGCGTGCGCCTGGGCATGCCGTCCTCGTCGAGCCACTCGCGCACGTACGTCGTGGTCTCGCGGACCTGGCCCATGCGCAGCATCGCGGCCGACTGGCGCAGCGCCTCGGTCTCGTAGGCATCGAGGCCGCCGGGGATGGTGAGGCCGTCGTGGAAGTCGGCCCACGCCGCGCGCTCGTCGGCGAGGATCTCGGCGGCATCGCGGCCCGCCGTCCAGTCGTCGAGCCACGACTGCGCCGCGCCGGCCGCGAACGGATCGCCCCAGTGCGTGACGACGACGCCGACCCACGCATCTTCGCCCGGCGCCAATTCGCCGAGATCGAATTGCCAGGCGCCGACCGAGTCGTCGAGCTGGCCGCCGGGGTTGTCGGAGAGATCGCCGCCGGCCTGGACCTGCGCGTAGGGGTTCTGCCCCGGCGCGGTGCCGAAGTGGGCGGTGGTGCCGAGCGCACGGGCGACGACGACCCCGGCGAAGCCGCGCTCGTGGAAGTACGCGCTGCCACCGTCGACGATGTGCTCGAGCGTCTCGCCGTCGGCGGCGATGTCGTTGCCCACCTCCCACGCCGTCTGCGGGCGGCCGCTGCCGACGTGGAGGTTGTGGATCGAGAACGCCTGCACGCCCGGCGCAGTGGCGTCGCCGTCGTTGCGTACGTGCAGCAGCATCACGAAGCCGGCATGGGGCAGCTCGAACGGCGCGAAGGCATAGGTCGTCGCCGAGAGATCGCCCCACCGCTGGGCGAGGGCCACGATGCCGGTGCCACCGACCATGCCGTCCTCGGGGCCGACGTAGCCGCTGGCGTCGAGATCGATAGTCGCGTCGGGCAGCCACGTCGATCCAGCGGGACCGCGCAGGCCGAAGTAGGCGTCGTAGGCGAGATCGCGGGTGTGCACCGTCGCGAAACCACCGCCATCCCAGATCTCGTTGCCATCGGCATCGAGTTCGAACTCCTCGGCGGCGTACAGGTGCTCGCGGAACTGCACGATGCGGCGACCGCCCTCGGCGAGCGAGACCACGATCGCACCGTGGCCGTTGCTGCTCGGGAGATCGAAGCGCGTGCGCTGCACCGGCACCTGGGCGGCGGCGGGCACGGCGAGCATCGAGGTGATGGCGAGGACGGCGAGGATCGGCAGAGAGCGGCGCATCGCCCGCGACAGTAGATCACCGCGCGTGGGCATGCACGGCCAACCGTGGCCAATCCACGCAGGGCGACCGGTGGACGCGCACGCGCCGGCAGGCGTGGGGGACGACGCGCGAGCGCAGGAGTTTGCCCCGCGCCCGTGCCCGTGGTGCCATCTCCCCGATGTCCGACAGCCGCGCCGACCTCGAAGCCGAACTCCAGCGCCGCCGCGAGGCCGCTGCGCGCAATCGACCGACACGCGATGACGCGATGCAGGCGGTGCGCACGCTCATCCGCTGGGCCGGTGACGACCCCCAGCGCGAGGGCCTGCTCGGCACCCCCGATCGGGTCGTGCGCTCGTACGAGGAATTCTTCGCCGGCTATGACGAGGAGCCCATCGTGATCCTCAGCCGCACGTTCGAGGAGATCAGCGGCTACGACGAGGTGGTCGTACTCAGGGACATCCCGTTCGAGAGCCACTGCGAGCACCACATGGTGCCGATCATCGGCAAGGCCCACGTCGGCTACCTGCCCGACCGCCGCGTCGTCGGCATCAGCAAGCTCGCGCGCGTGGTCGACATCTACGCCCGGCGGCTGCAGATCCAAGAGAAGATGACCGCCGAGATCGCCAACACGATCCTGGTCGCGCTGCAGCCCAAGGGCGTGGCGGTCGTCATCGAGGCCGCCCACGAGTGCATGACGACCCGCGGCGTGCACCGCCCCGGCGTGAGCATGGTGACCTCGCAGATGCTCGGGGTCTTCCGCGATGATCCGAGCACCCGGCGCGAGTTCCTCGCGCTCATCGGCCGAACATTCTAGCCGCGACGAGCCGCGACGAGCTGCGGCAGCAGCCGGTCGAACGCGGCGCGGCGATGGGCGAGCACGCCACCTTCGATCATCGCCGTCGGTGGATCGGGCAGCACGATCGCGGCCAGCCCCGGCGCCTCGGTCGATGGCCAGCACAGCCGCCCGCGGAGCTCGCCGCAGGCGACGTGGACCGCGCCGCTCGGCAGCGCGAGGACCAGCGCGCAGTGCAGGCGCGCCAGCAGCGGACCGGTCGCCGTCGCCAACCCCACGGTCTCGACGATGGCGCGCCGGGCCGCAGACACGCCGCCTGCGCGGGTGGTGAACCCCGCCGTATCGATCCCCGGCGCACCGCCCAGCGCGTCGATCTCGAGGCCGCTGTCGTCGCTCAGCGCAAGGCAGCCCAGCGCCCGCGCCGCCGCGACCGCCTTGATCGTCGCGTTCTCGACGTAGCTGGCCCCGGTCTCCGCGGGCGATTCGAGGCCGCGTCCCGCCGCATCGTGCAGGACGAACCCCAGGGGCCCGAGCAGCACCCGTAGCTCGGCTAGCTTCCCGGGATTGTGCGTGGCGAGCACGAGATCCATCGCGCCCGACACTAGCAGACCGATGCTGCGCGCCGCCGCCTCTCCGTGGGGCCCGTCGGCCAATCCGTGCGGATGCGCCGCGCAAGGCGTGCGGGCACCGAGCGCGAAAGCATGGGTGCCACCTGCGCGAACACCCGCGTACCCTTGCGGCGCGGACCAAAGCGGCCGCGGAGCCAACCATGAAGTGCCTCATCGGCGTCGATCTCCGGGAGACCGCAGCGGGTGCGCTGCACTACGCAGCATGGCTGGCGAGCATGCGCCCCGACGCACCGCCCACGCTCGTTCCGGTGCACGTGCTCGAAGAGGCTTACCTGCTGCAGGTGCTGCGTCACACGCACCTCGACGCGGTCGAGCGCCTCGCGTTGGACTCGGCCGTAGCCCAGATCCAACGCGCCGGTCTCGAGGACCAGGCCGAGCCGGTTCGCGTGGTCAGGGGTGCGGCCGCCGAGGATGCGCTCGTCCGCGAGTTCGATGCCGTCCACGCCGATGCGCTCGTCATCGGACGGCAGGCCCCGTCGACCGAGCGCAACATCGTGCGACTCGGACGCGTCGCCCGTCGGCTCGTGCGCACGTTGCCCTGCCCGCTCGTGGTGGTGCCGCCCGATCTGCGGGCCGAGTCCATCGGCAAGGGTCCGATCATGTTGGCCACCGATCTCGACGAGAATTCCGCCGCCGCCGCCCGCTTCGCCCGGCGCCTCGCGGAGACCACAGGTCGGCCGCTGGTCGTGGCCCACGTCGTTCCCCAGGACGTCGAGGCCGATCGCTACCTGCCCACCGCCACGATCGAGCAGTTCTTGAGTCAGGTCGGGCTCGATCGCGGCCGCGATCTGCAGGCGTGGATGACCACGCACCATCTCGCGGGGCACCCGGCGGTGGTCGCCCACGGCGACGTCCTCACCCGATTGTCGAGCATGGCCGAGATGGAGGGTGCACCGACGATCGTGTGCGGGTCGCGGGGTCTTGGCACCGTGGAGCGCGTCTTCGTCGCCAGCATCGGCAGTGACCTCGCCTGTTGGGCGGGTTGCGCCGTCGCGATCGTTCCCCCGGCGTGGGGCGTATGAGAGTGCCCGCGGCCGCATGTCGAAGCTGAGCGAGCCGACGGCGACGCTCGCGTCGAGCCCTCGCCTGGCGCTGTACTGCGTGCTGGCCGAGTTCATCGAGCGATCCCCCATCGTCGCCGACGCCGGTGCAGAGCACACGCCTGTCGTGCCGGAGTCGGCTCCGATCACCGGCCCGAGCGCCGCCATCACCCCCATCATCCGGTGATGTCGGTACCCTGCCGTGGATGCTGCTCCGCCCACGCACCGACGACGACCCCCGTCCCGCCCACCCGGTACGCGGACGGCTGCTGACGCGGCTCTCGTTGTCCCACGCGCTGCCGGTGCTCCTGGTCACCGTGGCGTTGGCGGTGCTGCTGGCGGCGACGGTGAGGGTCTCGGCGGTACTCACCGCGCTCAACGAGACCGAGCTGGTGACGCTGCGTGACGAGGGGCGCCTGCACCGTGCGATGTGGGATCTCGACGTCGCGCTGCGCCACGCCCACGGCGACTGCGTCGACGGGGTCGCGCGTTCGGGGGCCCAGGCCAGCCTCGCCCCGCTGGCCGAGGTGCTGCGGCGCAATGTCGAGACCGCCCCGAAAGACGCCGCCATGCTGCCGATGGCCGGGGACTACCTCGCCCTCGCGCGCGAAGTCGACTCCGGGGCGGCGTGCGACGTGCTGCTCGGACGCGACGCCGACTCGAGGCGCGAGCAGCTCGACGAGAACCTCACCAACCTGTGGGTCACGCGCCTGCAGGTGCTCCACGACGCCGTCACCGCCAAGGAAGAGGAGGCCCGCGAGATCGGGGTCTCGGCGACGTGGATGGGCCTCGTGCTGGCGCTTTCGTCCTTGGTGCTGGCGTTGGTGGTCGCCCGGCTGATGGCACGCTCGGTGAGCCTGCCGCTGGTGAGCCTCGCCGAGACCGCGCGCCGCGTCGGCACGGGCGACTTCAGCACCAAGGTATCGGTCGACGGCCCGCTCGAGATCCACGTGCTCGCCGACGAACTCGAGCGCATGCGCGAGCGCCTCGCCCAGCTCGATTCCCTCAAGCAGGGGTTCCTGGCCTCGGTGTCGCACGAACTCCGCACGCCGCTGTCGAAGATCCGCGAGGCGCTGGCGCTGCTCGGCGACGGCGTCGCAGGCGAACTCGATGCCCGCCAAGCCCGCGTCGTCGACATCGCCCGCGTCGCGTGCGAGCGCGAGATCCGGATGGTCGCGACCTTGCTCGATCTGTCACGCCTACGCTCGGGGAGCCCCCTGCGCCTGCGCGAGGGCAGCTCGGTCGACGCCGTCGTCGAGGCCGCCACCGCCGACGAGGCGGGCGAGGCCGAGCAGCGCGGCGTCGTCCTCGAGGTCATCCGCCGCGGCGAGCCGCCCCACTGCCGGCTCGATCCCATGCTCCTCGAGCGGGCGATCGCAAACCTGGTGCGCAACGCGGTGTCGGTGTCGCACCGCGGCCAGCGCGTCGTCGTCGAGCGCACGTGGGAGCCGCCGGGCGAGCACGGAGGCGACGGCCGCATCGGCATCATGGTCCGCGACGAGGGTCCGGGTGTGCCCCCGGCGATCCGCGAGAGCGTGTTCGACGCGTTCGTCACCCACGCGGTCCCTCAGTCGGGCCGCACCATCGGCATCGGCCTCGGACTCGCGCTCGCGCGTGAGATCGCGCGCGCCCACGGCGGCGACCTCGCGCTCGACGACGACGCGGCCCCAGGCGCCACGTTCCGGCTATGGCTGCCCGCCGAACGTCGATCGTCCACCGAACACGCGCGCGAGCCGTCGACCATCACACCCTCACCCGGTTGACGTCGCCCGACGCACCGCATCACCCCCACGCGCTATCATCAGGGTCGACGCGAGCGAGCCCATGAATTCCACCAACGCACCAGCGCGGCCCCACGTCCTGGTCGTCGACGACGAGCGCGACCTCTGCGAACTCATCGCGATGCGGCTCGAACACAACGGCTACCGCGTAACCTGCGAGAGCACCGGACGCGGCGGCATCGAGGTGCTCGAGCGCGAGGTCGTCGACGCCATGGTGCTGGATCTCCGTCTCGACGGCGAGAATGGCCTCGACCTGCTCGTCGACATCCAGCAGCGATCACTGGATCTGCCGGTCATCATGCTCACGGCGCACGGCACCATCGAGACCGCGGTCGAGGCCCTCGAACGCGGCGCCTACGGCTTCTTGACCAAGCCGTTCGATGCCCACGAGCTGCTGCAGAAGCTCGACCACGCCGTCGAGCGGGTCCGCCTGCGTCGCGAGCTCGCCAATCTGCGGCGCATGCTCGGCGAGGCCGGCAGCAACGAGCGCCTGCTCGGCACCAGCGCCCCCATCGCGACGGTCCGCGATCGCATCCACCGCATCGCTCCGTCCGACGCCAACGTGCTCATCATGGGCGAGTCGGGTTCCGGCAAGGAGGTCGCGGCGCGCAGCATCCACGCCCACTCTTCGCGGCGCGACGGGCCGTTCTTGGCCATCAACTGCGGCGCGTTGCCGGCCGAGCTGCTCGAGAGCGAGCTGTTCGGGTACACCCGCGGCGCCTTCACGGGGGCGAACCGCGACAAAGACGGCTTTTTCGCCGCCGCCGAGGGTGGCACGCTGATGCTCGACGAGATCGGCGACGCGCCCGCGGCCGTGCAGGTCAAACTGCTACGGGTGCTGCAGGAGCGCCGCTACTTCCCCGTCGGCTCGACGGAGCCGCGCAACGCCGACGTCCGCGTGCTCGCCGCGACCCACAAGGATCTACGGGCCGAGGTCGATGCCGGCCGCTTCCGCGAGGATCTGTTCTATCGCCTCCACGTGGTGCCGATCGTGCTGCCGCCGCTGCGCGAGCACGCCGACGACATCCCGCTGTTGGCCGAGCTGTTCCTCACCCGCGCTGCCACGCAACACGGACTCTCGGCGCCGCATCTCAGCCACGAAGCGTTGCGGCTGCTGATGGAGCACGACTGGCCGGGCAACGTGCGCGAGCTGGCGAACGTCGTCGAGGGCGCGGCCCTGCTCACCACCGACGGCGTACTGCGACCCGCCCACGTCCTCGCCGTGCTGTCGCGGCGCACGCCCGCCGCCGAGGAAGAAGAGGAGCCGACGCCCGCTTTGCAGGCCGCGTCGGCGCCGGCCCGGGCGGTGCCCGACGCGGCCCTCGATCTGCTCGCTGCGCTGCCGCCCATGCGCGAGGCCCGAGAGGCCTTCGACCGCGCCTACCTGCAAGAGGTGCTGCGTCGCTGCGGCGGCAACGTCAGCGCCGCGGCCAAGCTCGCCGGTCGCAACCGGACCGACTTCCACGAGCTGCTGCGGCGACACGAGATCGTCGCCGCCGAGTACCGCAGCTGACCGCGGGCCGAAGCGCCCGTCGACGGCGCGGCCTCGCTCACCAACGCACGCGATAGATCGCGAATCCACGCTCGGGCACGCACTGGTCGAGCTCGAGCGTGGTCCCGAGCGCCCCCACGCCCAGCAGCGCAGTGTCGATGCAGGCCTGGGTGCCGACGAGCCACACGTCGAAGTCGAACAGCTCCGAGGGCCATCCGCTCAGCTCGAGCGTGGCACGGCCAGGCCCATCGCCGGTGACCTCGAGCCGACCGATGTCGCGGGTCACGTGGCCATACAGCCGCGGGGCATTGCGCAACAAGGTGGCGACCGAGTCGTCGGACACCCGGGAGAGCATGCCGAAGATGCCGCGCAGCATCGGCGTCTGAATCGCGGAGGCGAACGCCTCGCGCTGCAGCGCGACGAACGCCTCGCGACCGACGACATCGTCGACGACGCCGCAGAGGTTCATGTGGTCCGCCATCGGGAACCACGCCATCGCGAAGCTGCGTCGCGCCCGCTCGAGCAGGGACGGCGACGCGCGCGAAGCGATCCTCTCGCGCTGTGCGGGCGGCAAGCGCGGCAGGGACTCGACGAGCGTGCGCGTCTGGATCGCCCGGATAGCCGGGCTCGCGCCGCGCCGGCGCGCGCGTCCATCGTCGTCGTCGTCGAGCACTGCCTCGAATGTAGCGCAGCCCCGTCACTCGCAGGGGCCCGATCGCGGCCGCAGCAACGCCGATGCGCGCGGGGGCGAGTCGCTCGGGATGCGGGGTGCAAAGGGGGTTCACAGGCCGGCTCGCGCCGATGCACCGCCGGTCGTCGCCACCCGTTCGCGCGCCCGAGAAAGGCCGGCCTCGAGCACTTCGTCGCGGCCGGCGCGGAGCCCCGCGCCGGACGGAGCGATCGCGACCCCCGGCCGCACGCCGTCCACGTGGAAGCGGCTGCCGTCGTGGCGCGTGACCTTCATGCCGGTGAAGACCACGAAGAAGCCACCGAGGGTGTCGACGCGCACGATGTCACCGTTGGCGCCGGCGGTCGGCGATCCCACCAGCGTGCCCAGGTGGTGGGCCTCGACGTAGCCGAGCACCGACTCGGCGAAGCTGATCGCCTCGGCGTCGATGAGGAACACCACCTCGCCGCGGATCTGCGGCTCCTGTGGGCGGATATGCCAGCCGATCGGCTCCCAGCCGACCACCCGCCCGTCGGGTTCGATGATCCGCGGCACCTGCATCCATGTGGCGTCTTCGGCGTCCCCGAGCAGGTGGGCCAGGATTCGGTGGGTGTCGGTCGGGTAGCCGCGCATGTCGAACACCACCCCCGGCGCAGCGGCGAGCTCGCCGAGCACCGGCACCACCTCGTCCCAGTGCGCGCGCGTGAGATCCACGTAGTAGACCCCGTCGTCGAAGCGATGGACCGGGGCGGGGCGCGGCGGACGGGGCGGCGCCGACTCGCTGTAGCGCGAGGTGACGGCGAGCCGCTCGGCGCCGCGGCGCAGACCGATGGTGACCTCCGCGTCCCGCGGTCCGGCCAACGCGTCCCACGCCGCCGCCCGAAAACGCCGCCACTGCGGTGAGCCCGACAGCCGCTGGGCGAGGGCGGAGACCCGCGGCGCGACGGCGATCCCATCGATCGTGTCGACGATGTCGCCCACCGAGAAGCGGGTGGGATCGGCGGTGCCGGTGATGATCGGTTGGCCATCGACGAGCTCGACGCGGATCGGCAGTTGCCCGCGCGCCGCGATCTCGCGGTGGCCGACGAATCCGTGGCCGTCCTCGAGGGCGTGCACGAGACGCCACAGCGTGGCGGCGGCGTCGTCGACGGTGACGTCGTCCTCGGCGTCGACGAGCGCGCTGCCGAGCAAGCTCGACCACTCGATCGGCACCGCGTCCTGGTAGGGATAGAAGTGGCGGAACACGTTCCACACCTCGACGACGGCGCCCTGGCGGACGTCGAGCGTGGTGTAGCCGCCCGCCGAGGTCGCGGCGTGGGCGAGCTCGGGATCGCGCCGCGGGACATCGCCGTCGTACTCCGCCTGCTCCGGCGTGAGGACCATCGGCATGCGCAGATGCAGGCCGGGCACCAGCTCGACCTCGACGCGCGCGGTCGGATCCGGCGCCTCGACGAAGCGCCGACGATGCGGTCCGTCGACGCCCACGCGCACCTGCCCGTACGGTGGCGAGTACAGCGACAGCCGGGTGCCGACATAGCCCTCGTGCTGCCAGAAGACCATCGGGTCGCGGCTGCCCGGCGGCGTGGGGATGCGGGGCTCGGGCTCGCCCTCGATCCACAGGTCCATGTGCGGGGCCAGCGGCCCGAATTGCTCGAGCAGGGCTGCGCGCAGCTCACCGAGGGTCTGGGCGCCGCGCACCGACGCGACGCCGGTCGCCGCGATCACCCGCCAGTTCGCCCCCGCTGCGGCATCGGTGGGGTGGAACCACCGCACGTAGCCGTACAGCCGGGCCATGGCGTGGAGGTTGCCGGCGATGTCTGTCGCGCGGCCGGCCGCGGTCGGGGCGGCCTTCGGGCCTTGCAGCGCGGAATCACCCGGCCCACACCCGAGCACCGCCGCCGCGACCACCGCTTGGAACCACACCGCGAGCCGGGGCATCGCGCCTCGGACACCACCGCCGCGCAGAGGTTCCCCCCATCGACGGATTCCACCTGCGAGCCCTCGCGCCGCACTAGGAACTAGGCCCCGCCCGACGCCTGGCGCAGACGCTTGACGAGCATGCGGATCACACTCTGTGCGATCTCAGCTTGCTCGTAGAGGATCTCGTAGAACTCCTCGCTGGTCACCGCGAGCACCTCGGTGTCGACGGTCGCAGTGGCCGTGGCGGTGCGAGGTCCGGCGTCGAGCACCGCGATCTCGCCGAACGCCTCGCCGGCCGACAGGGTGTTGACCGGCTCGCCGCCGCGGGTGATCGCGACGCTTCCGCTCATGATGAGGTACAGCTCGTCGCCGACCTCGCCCTCGGTGACGATGCGCTCGCCCGAGGCGAAGCTGCGCTCCTCGGCCAGCCGTGCGAGCGATGCCAGGTCTTCGGCGGCGACGCCCGCAAACAGCGGGGTGCCCTTGAGCATCAGGATCTTCTCGAGCGTGGAGTGCATCTTGGGCCTCGCGGTGAGGTGGAGCAGGGCGCGGGCGAGCCGGGCGACGACCGGGTCGGGATCGGTGGCACACAGCGCCGAGGGCTGCTGGCCCAGCGCGACCAACGTACGCAGGGCGATCTCGCGGACGAGCGGATCGACGTGGCCGATGCACGAGACCGCGGCATCCATCGCCTCGGCGGCGCCGTTGCGGTGGAGGGCATCGATCGCGATGGCGGCGACGAACGGGTTGGCATGGCTGCACTGCTCGAGCAAGAACGCCTCGGCGCTTGGCACCGCAGGCACCAGGTCGCGGGCGCGCGCGAGCTTCTCGGTGTCGTGGACCTCGTCGAAGAACGGGATCACCAACGGACGCAGCTGGGGCTCGACCATCGCATCGAGGACCTCGAGCGCGTTGGCGCGGCTGCTGGAGCGGTCGATCGCGTTGCGCACCAACTCGAGGCCGTTGCGGTCGTAGCGGAGCTCGAGTACCCGCAGCACCCGCCGGTACGCGCGCAGCCGCCGGAAGTCGAACTCCTCGTGCAGCAGCGGCGTGTCGTAGTGGGCGCGCATCTTCTCCCACGCGGCCATGTTGCGGTACGCCGCGCGGATCTCGAACAGCACCAGCGCGAGCACCTCCGCCCGCGACTCGCGGACACCGCCGAGGTGGGTGCGCACCCTCGACATCGCCGCCAGCACGCGCAGACGGATGTGCCCGTCGGGCACGTGCACCTGTTCACGCAAGGTGACGTAGGTGCGTCGCGATGGGATCTCGCGGAGGATCCGCGGCAGCACGAGGCGGACCGGTCGCATCACCGACGGATCACCCAGCAGCGCCGCGAGCGGCTCGACCGCGGGCTCGCCGATCGCGACCAGGGCCGCCGCCGCGCGGCCGCGGGTGGCAGGGCGACCCAGGGCCTCGACCAGCACCGGCAGCAGTCGGACATCGCCGACGTGGGCGGCGGCCCGCAGCGCGGCGCGGCGCACCTCCGAATTCGGATCGGCCAGCAGCGCGCGCACCGGGCGATAGGCAGCGGCGCCGAGCTCGCGCAGCACCTTGGCCGCCTCGACGCGGGCATCGGGCTCGGCCGAGGCCAGCAGGGCCGCGAGCAGTCGCCCGCCCTCGATCGCGCCCTCGACTCCATCGTGGCCGAGTAGCCCGCCGAGCACCGCGACGCGCACGGCCTGCGATGGATCCTCGGCGTGGGCGAGCAGGTGCTCGAGCGCGTCGTCGCCGAGCAGCGCGGCGGTCGCCCGGACCGCGGCCGCACGGACTTCGGCGTCACTGTCGTCGAGGGCAGCGACGGCGACGGTTGGATCGCCTTGCGACACCCCCGCCAGCCGGCGCAGCGCGCTGGCCCGCACCGCGGCGACGGGCGATCGTGCCAGGCGCTGCAGCACCCCCGCGAACGCGGGGCCCTGCTCGCCCTCGAGCTGATCGAGCGCGATGAGGACCGCCGCAGGTCGACCGCGCTCGAGCACGCGCAGCAGCCCTCGGGTCGCGCTCGCGTCGAACACGAAGTCGCCGCCACCGGTGCCGCGGGCACCGATGGTCTGCTCGAGCGCCGCACTGTAGCCGGCACGCACCCGGGGGATCACCGCGAGCCAGCCGATGACCAGCGCCACCGTCACGACCGACAAGGTCTCGACGGCGACGCGCTGGGCGAGCAACACCAGCACCACTCCGCCCAGACCATAGGCGATCGGCTTGATCACCGCGTCGAGGAACGCGCGGGTGCGGGCCTTCACCTCGGCGCGAAACGGGCCGTACAGCGCCTGCATGCTGGTGTCGTGCACGGTGTACTGCAGGCCGTTGTCGGCGAATTTCATCAGCGTCGCCATACCCAGCACCGGCACGAACGGTAACAGCGCCGCGGCGGTGCCGAACACCACCGGCATCACCGACAGCCCCATTCCCACGCCGAAGCGCCGCAGCAACCCCGGCGTGACGAGCACCTGCATACCGAACGCGACGACGCCGGTCGCGGCGTAGAACAACGAGAAGAACCGCGCGAGTTCGTCCTCGCGGAACGTCGCCCGGGCGATGGCCTTGAACTGGTAGTCGCCGATCGTCAGGGCGGCGAACGAGAGCAGCGTCATGACGGCGAGCACCTGCACGTAGCGGTCGCCGACGATCCGCGCCTCGGGCCCTTTGCCGGCGCGCACCGACGGACCCTCGTGGCGCGGGTATCGGACCACGCGCCGCGCCAGGATCGCGACCACGAGCATGAGCAGCACCAGCACGAACAGCAGCGCCGGCGTGCCGATGCTGCGGACGATCGCGCCCGACACGAGGCCGATGACGACGACGCCGAGGACGCGGGCCGACCCGATCATGGGGAAAAGCCGACGCGCCGCCCGCGGGTCGTGCAGGTCGTTGGCGATGGTCCAGAACTGCACGAGCAGCAGGTTCGCCACGACCTCCGACCACACGTAGAACGTGGGGTAGATCCACGGGACGTCGTGTTCGACCAGGACGAACGTCGCGACGTAGCTGACCGCGCCGAGCCCCGCGGTGCCCGCGACCAGGCGACCGCGATCCACGGTGTCAGCGAAGCGCGAGTAGACGATGACGGTGATCGCCGACGCCACGCCGTACAGCACGAACATCCACGGCAGGGCCGTGAGGGGGTAGCGGCTGAGGAACAGGGTGTCGCGCACCGTGCGACCGAGGATGAACACCGACGACGCGACGAGCAGGTAGGCGAACAACAGCGCCGTCCGCCCACCTTCGCCGCGCCGAATGCCGAATTTCGCCAGCAACACGCCGACGAGCGCGATCTGATCGCGCTCGAGCTTGGTCGACGTTCGCGACGACGCAGCGCTCACTCGCCGCTCGAGCCCGTTCCGGTGCCCGTGCTCGTGCCCCCAACGCACAGCCCATTGACACACACCGACGCCCCATCGCAGCACGCCGCATCATCCGCGCACCACCGCACCGGATCCCCGTCGATCACGCACGCCGGATCACACACATACTCCCCCACCGCCACCGCCGGCCCCGGCGCATCCGGAGCGACACACACGGTCGCGTTGGGACAGTCCACGGACGTCGAGCACGGACCACCGCCGGTCTCGCCACCGTCCGGATCGACGGTGGTCACGTCGATCGTCGTGCCGATCGTCGTCTCGCCGGAAGACGCATCTCCGCCCGTCGCCGGCGGCTTGCGCTGCGGTCCGGCGCCGCCGTCCTCGTTGCACGCGGACGCCCCCGCGCACCCCACCACCAGCATGCCGAGGGCCAACCGCCGCATCACATGATCAATCCGCCGTCGACGTCGAGCGTGCGGCCGTTGAAGTAGTCGCACTCGAGCACGAACTTGGCCGCGAGCCACAGGTCCTCGGGGAGCCCGATGCGCCCGACGGGGATCGAGGCCACCAGCGCATCACGGGCCTTCTGATTCATGCCCTGGGTCATCGGCGTCTCGACCATGCCCGGCGCGATGGCGCCGACGCGGATGCCGTAGCGGGCGAACTCGCGGGCCCACGTCACCGTGTTGGCCGCGATCGCCGACTTGGTCGCCACGTAGTTCGACTGGCCGCGGTTGCCGTGGCGCGCCACGCTCGACATGTTGATGATCACGCCCGGCCGCACCTTGTGCACGGCGAGGTCGTACGCGAACTCGCGCACCATGTAGAACGCGCCGCTGAGGTTGACGTCGATCACGGCGTTCCACGCCGCGCCGTCGAACTTGGTGATCGCGCCGGTCTCGCGGTTCTCCGCGAGCACGAGGCCATCGCGGATGATCCCGGCGTTGTTGATGAGACCGTTGAGGCCGCCCATCGCGTCGCGGGCCCACTGCACCAGCGTCTCGCACTCGGCCGCAAGGGCGACGTTGCACACCCGACGGTGGATCCCCGCGGGCAGCTGCTCGAGCCCGGCGGCGTCGACATCGGCGGCCACCACCTGGGCGCCAGCCTCTGCGAGCCGCGTAGCGAAGTGCGCACCCATGCCGCGGGCGCCGCCGGTGACGATGATCTCGAGTTCTGACAGCTGCATCGTGGAGCTCCGCCGCTCGCGGGTCGGCCCTGTGCAGGGCCCCGCGACGCGCGGATGATACCCCCCGGGGGCCCCATCGCCACGGAAAAGCCCCGGCCCGAGTCCTGGAGCACGCAGCGGCGGCAGTGCGACGGGCCGGCCCCCGCGGCGCTACACTAACCAGGTGAGCCCTGCGGCGACGGGACCGGCGTCGGATCCCACGCGAGCATTCCGCGAGCGCGCACGGCTCGAGGCCGATCGCTACGGCCCCGATCCCTGGATCTTCGTCCGCGAGCTGCTGCAGAACTCCCGCGACGCCGGAGCGCTGCACGTCCGCTTCGAGGTCGAGCAAGATGACACCACCGAGCGCGTCACGTGCGTCGACGACGGCGACGGGATGTCGTTCGAACACGCCCGCCGTTACCTCTTCTCGCTGTACGCCTCGAGCAAGGAGGGCGCGAAGAACCAGGCCGGTCGCTTCGGCGTCGGGTTCTGGTCGATCCTGCGCTTCGATCCGGCGTCGATCGTGATCCGCTCCCATCCCCGCGGCGGCACGCCGTGGGGCCTGCGCCTCGACGGCAGCCTGGCCTCGGCCGCCCACACCGGCGGTCCACCGGCCACCGGCACGACCATCACGCTCGAGCGCCCCCACGGCGACGGCCGGCTCGAGCACCGGGTCTTCGACGCGGTGTGGCAGAGCGGCCGCTATCTGCACCACCGAGACGCGCTCGATCGCCCGGTGTCGATCACGATCAACGGCAAGAGCGCGAACGCCGAGTTCGCCCTCGGGGCCCCGAGCACGTCGTTCCGCAAGCGCAACCTCCGCGGCGTGGTCGGCCTCGGCCCCTCCCCGCGCGTCGAGCTGTTCTGCCGGGGTCTGCGGGTCCGCGCGGCCGCGAGCCTCGAAGACTTGGTCGCGCCCGCCGGCCGCCACACCTCGCGCATGCGCGTGCTGTTCCCCGAGCTACCCGGTGGACTCGCGCCCCAGGCCCTGCTCGAGAGCGAAAACCTCGAGCTGCTGCTGTCGCGATCGGACGCCCGCGACAACCGGGCGCTGCAGAAGCTCGTGCGCCTGGCCCAGCGCGAGCTCGAGCGGCTCGTCGAGCGCCAGCTCGCGCACGCGCGTCCGCAATCGTGGCTGCGCCGCGCGCTCGAATCGATGCGCGACGGCCTGCGCCGCTCGGTGCTGGTGCGCTCGCTCGTCGGCGCCGCAGTCGGCGGGGTGATGGCGCTCGTGATCTCCCACGCGCTGTGGGGTGTCGATCCACCCGCGCCTGCGGTCGCGAACGCGGACGGTCCCGCGATGGGGCCGGTGGCCGTCGCCGCGCCGCCGGGGCCACGGGCCTATCGTGATCTCGGCGTGCGCTACCGCGGCCCCAAGGTCGACGTGCTCACGCCTGCCTCGGCCGAGCCCATCGCCCTCACCTATCGCCCCGCCGAGCTCCGGCTGTACCTCGCCGCCTTGGCGTTCCCCGAGCTCGCCACCGACGGCTCGCCGATCCACGCCGCCAAGCCCACCGCCGTCGGTGAGTACGCCGGCACCCGCTGCGACGACGACTGTGTCGAGATCGCGGTGCCGTTCGAGACCGACGGTTCACCCACGCGCATCCCGGTCGCCACCGGCCATCGCATCGTCACCGACAGCGCGCGCATCGACGACGAAGCCATCGAGATCGAGGTCGCCGAAGACGGCATGCCGCTCGTGATCACCCGGGGCCCGCGCAAGGGCGTGCTGCACTACGAGACCGCGCCCGCGCCCGATCCCACTGCGCGACGGCGCGCGGTCTCCCGCGTCGCGCTCCCCACCGATCTCGCCCGTCTGGCGATGCGTCTGCGCGCCTCGCCGATCGATCAACGCGTCGCCGTCGCGGTGTCGACGGTGCGCCGCGTCGTGCGCTACGATCAGAGCGCCGAGACTGCCCGGCGGCACACCGAGTCGGCGGGGCGCGGCGGCGGCTTCATCACGCGCACCCTCGAGATCGGCGCTGGCGACTGCGACGTGCAAAACGCCCTGCTCACCGCCCTGCTGCAGGCGGCCGACGTCCGCGCCACGATGGCGGTGGGCTTCGTCGGGAGCGACGGCCACACGATGCCGTGGCTGCACGCGTGGGTCGAGTACCTCGGCGAGGATGCGGTGTGGCGCGTGGCCGATGCCAGCGATCGGATCACCAGCGACACCGAGATCCCTGCCCTCGCCGCGGCCGATGGCGACGACGGCGAACAGACCGACACGGGATCGGGCGACGAGATCGCCGCCGTGGGCGTCGACACCGAGGCACCCGTCGCACCCGAGCCGCCAGAGATCGGTGCCGTGATCCAGGTGCCCGACGCGATCTCGCCACACCCGCAACCGTCGGCCGTCCCCGAGGTCGCCGACGACGGCGTCCTCGCCCGGATCTTCGCGTTCGATCGTCGCTTCCCGTGGATCCTCCGTGCGATCCCCGGACTGCTGTTGCTGCTATCGGCGTGGCTGCTGCTCGGTGGGCGCACGCGCCGGGCGACGACGCTCGACGACAGCGCGGATCTCTCGCGCCTGCTGCAAGGCGTGCTGCAACAGCCGGGGGCGTTCGGGCATGTCGGCGCGCTGTTCCATCGACCCTTGGTGCCGCTCGCCAATGGTCACGCGATCTCGCTGCACCGCGCGCGCGAGCTGGCGCCGCGCGGTCGGCTGTACCGCACGCGCACCCGCGCAGCGCTCGCTGCCCAGGCGATCCGCTCGGGCGCCGCCGTGCTCGACGACTGCACCCCCGAGGGCTCCACGGTCGCCGACGCGCTCGGTGCCGTCGACATCGATCGCTGGAGCTCGATGCTCGAGAGCTCGACCAGCGATCGCACCCTGACCGCCGTCGACGCCGCGCTGCGAGCCCGCGGCGAGGACTGGTGCATCCGCATGGCGCCGATCGTCCCCGGTGGCATGGCCGTGCTCGACCTCGCCCCGCTCGGTGCCCGAATGCCGGGCATCGCCGCGTCTCGACTGGCGCTGTTCGCCGCCGACGACCCGGTGCTCCAGCGGGCCGCCGCACTTGCGCCTCGCTCACCGCGGGCGGCGGTGTTGCTCGCCCTCGACCACGTCGCCGCTCGCCTCGGCATCGCCGACGACCGCCGCGGGAATCTGCTGGCCTCCGCCGCACGGGCGGCGGTGCTCGAGAATTTCGGCCGATGACGCAGGAGTACGGCGAGCACATCGACATCGGTGGCCTGCTGACCATCGATGTCGCGTCCGAGCTGCGCAAGCTGTCGCAGGCCCAGCTGCAGGGCCCGTGGCAGATCCCGGCCGAGTTCGTGCGCAGGGCCCTGCGTCACGGGGCCGGCGACATCCAGGTCGAGCTCGGTCGCCAGCGCGCGCGCATCATCGGCGACTCGCACGGCATCGACATCGAGCTGCTGATGTGGACTGCGGTGCTCCTCGACGGTCAACGATCCAACGTCGAGCGCCATCGAGCGCTCACGACGCTCGAGGCCCACGGCGAGCTGGCGCTGCTCGCCGCCGCCGGACTGCCACCGCGGCGCATGCGGGTGCGGTCGCGCATCGGCGGGGCCCTGCACTCGCTCGACTTCGACGGCAAGGCGGTGAGCGTGGGCACCGTCGCCGAGGCCGGCCCCGATCGCGTCGAAGTGATGCTCGAGGGCCGTGGCATCGAGCGCCGCGCCGCCCATGGGTGGCTCGCCGACGCCGCCCGCTTCGCCCCCGCGTCGATCCGCATCGACGGCCGCCCCGTCACCGCCGGCTTCGCGCACTCGTTCGTGCAGACGGCGCTGCGATCGCCGCTCCGCGGCACGCTGTCGATCCCGGCCCAGGGCGAGACCGCCCACGCGTGGCTGCTGCAGCACGGGATGGTCAGCGGCCACGTCGCCGTCCCCGACTCGCCCTGCTTCGAGGCGGCGATCGAGCTCGGCGACGCGACCGCCGATGCCAGCGCAGCTCGGCTCCGCGAGGCGTTGCAGATCCACGTGGCGGCCCTCGTCGACCAGGGCGTCGCACTCATGCTGCGCATCGCCGCGCAATCCAACGGCCTGCCCGAAGCTCCCCGGGCCCGCATCGCCCGCCTGCTGCTGCAGGCCGCCCGCAAACACCTCCGTAGCGACGAGATCCTGCGGGCGCAGGTGTTCCGCGGCAAGGACCTCCACGGCGAGCGGCTCGTCGATCTGGCGGCGTTGCAGTCTGCGATCGCCACCGACGCCTCGGGTGCGCGGACCCTGCTGGCGCTGTATCCCGACCAGGGTGCCGACGCGTTCGTGATCGGCGATGCCCTGGTGCTCGTCGCCGACGAGGTCGAGCGCAGCCTGCTCACCGAGCTGCTGCAGGTGCGCATGCGTGCGCCCGAAGCCCGCGACACCCGGGGCGGATGGCAGGTCGCAGCGCACCGCTGGCGCGAGTCCGTCGCGCGCGGGGTCGGATGGCTCGTCGATCGGATCCAGCACCCGGGGACCCCGGCGGTCATCGACGACGATCTGCTCGAGCCCGGCGAGCGGCGGCTCGTCGACACGCTGCGCACGCACCTCGTCGATGATCCACACCGCACCATCGACGCCATCTCGATGTGCGCTGGCGCGGGGCCGCCCCGCCGCAGTCGCACGCGGCCACCGGTGCTCCTGCTCCCCCGCCAAAACCCCACCGTCGTCGCCTGCATCGCCGCTGTGGCCCACGACGACGACTGGACCTACCCCGCATACCTAGCCTTGGTCGACCGGTTCGGTCAGCCGCCCGACGACCTGCGGCGGGCATGGTTGTCGCGCGCTGGCAGTTGACGCCACCCCGTGCGGCAGTTCAACGTGCGAGGACATGCGCCTGCTGCTGTCGGCTCTCGTCCTCGTCGCCTGTGGTCGCAACGACGCCGCCACGCCTCCGCCGCCCGCCAAGGCCGACGCCGAGGTCAAGCGCGTCGAGCTCGCCGAGATCGACGCGCCCCACCACGATCCAGCATCGATGGCCGGCAGCGAGGACCAGTTCCTCGTCGTGCAGACCAAGGGCTCGCTCTCGGCCACGCTCAACGGCGTCGTGACCCGCTTCGAGTTCCTCCCCACCGGGGCGAACGCCGCCATCCTCAAGGAGGACAAGGGCATCGCGCGGGTGTCGATCGGCGGCGCGCCGACATCGAAGGCGTCCACGATGATCGAGCTATCGCTCGAGGGCGTGCGTCTCGATCAGCTCACGTTGCCGGCGACGATCCCCACCGCGGCCGGCGAGGAAAAAGCCGGTCCGCGGGCGCGCATCGACTACACCATCGGCGAACAGAAGCGATGGCGCTCCGAGGCCGGCGGCACCGTCGTCATCGAGTCGTACGTCGGCAAGCGCGTCACCGGTACCTTCGCTGGCAAGCTCGTGCCGCGAACGGCCGCGTTCGGGCCACCGATCGACGTGACCGACGGCAACTTCAACGTCGAACTACGCCTCAACGGCGCGCCGCCCGGACCGAGCTGACTCGCCCATCGTCGGCCAGCGAGCGTGGGTCGGCATCGCGTGCTAGACCCGAGCGATGCAAGCATGCGCCGACAACATCGGAGACGCGGGCCGACGCATGCGGATGCGCTTCGGCGCGGCCATGCTCGGCACCGGCATCATCGTCGCCGCGTTCTTGCTCGTGCAGGGCATCGCGTGGCAGTGGCGCCTGTGGGTGTTCCTGCCGTTTCTGCTCGGCGGCACCGGCATCTTCCAGGCCCGCGCCCGCACGTGAGTCGCACTCGCGTCACGCGGTGCGCGTGACATGGGCGCTGGCATCGAGGCGATCGCCGACCCAGACGAGCGCGCCGCGCTGCGCCGGCAGTCCCGCGGCGTGATGCTCCGCGCCTTCGCGCTGGCCGCGGCGCTCACCGGAATCGTCGCGCTGCTGCCGTGAGCCCCGGTGCGATGGCCCGCGTCAGTCGACGCCGCCGCGACGCTCGAGCACTCGGCGCGCGGCGGCGGCGATCGGCGCGTCGGTACCGGCCGCGAGCGCCTGGACGCGCGCGCGCTGCTCGGCGGTGAGCGGACCCGCGGCGTTGCCGAGCGCGATCAGGGCGTTGCGATGCATGCTGCGCCGCGTCACCCGCCGCACGGCGGTGTGTCGCGCCCACGCGCGGTACGGCGCGTTGCCGATGTCCACGAGCCGCCACGGATCCGCGACGCGGACACCACCGGGCGGCGGCGGCAACCACGCGGCCGCGGGGATCCTCGCCTCGCGCCCCGGCGCCGCGTTGTACGGGCAGACCTGCTGACAGACGTCGCAGCCGACCAGCCGGTCGCCCATGCCGTCGGCGAGCGCATCGTCGATCGCCCCGCGGTGCTCGATCGTGAGATACGCGATGCACCGCCGCGCATCGAGGTCACCGGGGCCGACGAATGCCGATGTCGGGCAGGCGTCGAGGCACTTCGTGCACGCACCGCACGCCTGCCACCGCGCGGCATCGAGGGCGGCTGGCGCCTCGCCGACCGCGTCGGGACCCGACCATGCCGCGGTGGTGAGCACCGCACCGAGCACGAACCAGCTGCCCAGGCCCGGCACGATCAGACAGCCGTGCTTGCCGATGAACCCCAGGCCGGCCAGCGCTGCGGCGGCGCGCTCGAAGATCGGCCGAGTGTCGACGCACACCAGGTTGCGCGATCCCGGCGCGTGCTCGCGCAGCGTGAGCTCGACGTGCTCGAGCCGCTCGTGCACCTCGGTGTGGTAGTCGCGTGATTGGGCATAGCGGGCGACCGCACCGTCGTCGCCGCGATACGGCGCCGCGGCGACGACGATGGAGCGCGCCCCCTCGAGCATCCACTCGGGATGCTTGCGGGTGTCGGCGCCCGTGCGCATGAAATCCATCTCGCCGTCGAAGCCGCGGGCCAAAAAGCGATCGAACGCGGCGCGCGACGCCTCGAACCCGACGTGATCGACGCGGACGATGCCGAGCTTCGGCAGGCCGACCGCGGCGGCGGCGGCGATGAGCGCCTCGAGCCCGGCCGGCCCCAGCGTGGGGCCCGTCAACCGACCTCCGACGCCGGGCAATCGGGGGCGAGCACGCAGGCCTCGCACCGCGGCTTGCGGGCGAGGCACGTCTGCCGGCCGTGCAAGATCAGCTGGTGCGCGAGCTCGATCCACCGCGCCTTGGGCACGCGCTCCATCATCGCCGCCTCGATCGCGACCGGCGTGTCGGCGGCGACGAAGCCCAGGCGCTGGGTGAGGCGCGCGACGTGGGTATCGACGACGAAGCCCGAGGGGATGCCGAACGCGGTGCCGAGCACGACGTTCGCCGTCTTGCGGGCGACCCCCGGCAGCGCGATGAGT
The DNA here is from genome assembly GCA_038325765.1 of Nannocystales bacterium. Taxonomy (GTDB): domain Bacteria; phylum Myxococcota_A; class Polyangia; order Nannocystales; family Nannocystaceae; genus Xiheibacterium. Next base: position 23,399 of record JBBQJI010000051.1, on the reverse strand, counting down.
TCCGCCATCGTGCGCGGCACCTCGCTGCCGTGCATCGAGACGATGGCCTGTGCCGTCGCCACCAGGTGCTTCGATTTGTTGCGGTAGAACGTCACGCGTCCGACCAGCGCGCAGACCTCGGTGACATCGGCCCCGGCGAGCTCGGCGGGCCCGGGGAATCGCGCGAACAGCCCCGGCGTGACCTCGTTGATCAGCTTGTCGGTGCACTGCGCCGAGAGGATCGTGGCCACCAGCAGCTCCCAGCCGTTGCGATGGTGCAGCGCACAGGTCGCGTCGGGCAGGATCTTCCGCAGGCGGCGGAGCTGCCGGGACAAAGCGGCGTCGTCGACGAGGTCGGGCATCTGTCACCTCGGAGTCGTGGGCTCGCCCCCGCGGATGCGTTCGAGCAGATCCCAGACCATACGCGCAGTCGCACCCCACAGCGGCGGAGTGTGGATCGCGAACTCGTGCATCTCGTAGTGGTAGCCGCGCCATACGCCGCGGCCGGTGATGCTGTGAATCGACGGATCGAGCAGCTCGGCGATGCTCGGGGTGAGCACCGCGTGCACCTCGTCGTCCGCGCCCCGCGGCACCCATCCGCGCGGCGCCCAGGCAACGTAGGGCACGATCAGATAGCCGGTGGGCGTGGGTACGGGGCCGAGCCGACCGAGCACGTCGACCTCGCCGCGCGGCAGGCCGACCTCTTCTTCGGCCTCGCGCAGGGCCGTCGCGACGAGGTCACGATCCTCGCGCTCGGGCTTGCCGCCGGGGAACGCGAGTTGGCCGGCGTGCGCGCGCAGATTGCCCGCGCGCTCGATCAGCACCAGGCGCTGCTCGTCGCCCGGCAGCAGAATCGCGACCACCGCGGCGTGGCGCAGATCGGGTGGCTGGACGAGGGGCGCATCGACCGGTTCCAGGCGCCGCGCCAAGTCCGACGGCAGGCCCGAAGCGGGCTCGGACGGCAGCGTCGACGGCGGTTGGCGTGCGGTCGACATCGACACCGGCGGACATAGCATGGCCAGGCCGGCGCGGGCGGGACACGGCCGCGTGGCGCGGGTGGAAGCCGGCGTCACGCACGGGTGACGCGTGGTCGTTCGCGGTCTACGCTCGGTTCCATGCGCCCGCGCCGTCCGCGATCCCGTGTGCCGCTGGCGTGGTCTTCGGTCTGGACTCTGGCCGGGTCTGTGGTGTGGGCCGTCGCGATCGCGGCGGGGGGCTGCACGCCCGAGCCGAAGCCGGCGCCCGTTGCGACGACGGCCGACGCGCCAGCCGGCGCCGCACTGCTCGCGGAGCTGCGTCAGGCGAAGCTCGAGCTCGCCGAGAACGATGCCCGCGCGATCCTGATGGCGGTGAAGATGCACGTGCTGCGCAAGGCGACGTGTCCGCCCGACCTCGCCACCCTCGAGCGCGATCGCGAACTCCAGAAGGTGCCGCACGATCCGTGGGATCGGGACTACGTGCTCGAGTGCACGGGCGATGGCGCGTCGATGCTCGTGATCTCGCTCGGCCCCGACGGCGAACGCGACACCAAAGACGACATCCGCGTCGACGACCGCGGGCCCTGAGCCCCGCGATTGGGGTCGGCAGGAGACACCCACGCGGCAGATCGCTGCGCGGCTCGGTGTGCCCGGCCACTGATCGTTCACCGAACCTCGCATTCGGGCGCCCGGCTGCATTCTTCCTCACCCGCCCCCGCGCCTCGGCGTATCGCGGTGGAGTCATGCGCAACCTCCGGGTCTCCCGCCACGCGCCTCTCGTCGCGCTGCTGCTCGCCCTGCCCGCCTGCTACGAGGGCAAGGCAGACCAAGACGGTTCGGCGGGCGACGGCGCAGAGGGGGGCGGCAGCGACGGCGGCGCGGTGGATCCGTTCTGCGAATCCGAGACCGCACCGGCACCGATGACGCACTTCGTGCGGCTCACGCACGCGCAGTACGACAATACCGTCCGCGACCTGCTCGGGGTCACCGATGGGCCGTCGTCCGCGTTCCTGGGCGACACCTCGGTCAACGGGTTCAGCAACAACGCCGACCAGCTCACGGTGACCGATCGCTTGGCCCGCGACTATCGCCGCGCCGCCGAGCGCATCGCCACCGACCTGCTCGCCGACGCCCCGCGGCTGGCAGAGGTCACCGGCTGCGCACCGGGCAGCGATGCCGAGGCCTGTGCGAGCACGTTCATCGACACGTTCGGCCGCCGCGCGTTCCGCCGGCCGCCGACCGCCGAGGAGCACGCGGCGTTCCTCGAGATCTATCGCCGCGGCGAGGGCCTGTACGAGGCCGGGTCGGCCTCCGAGCAGGGGCTCGCATTCGTCGTCGAGGCATTCTTGCAGTCGCCGAGCTTCCTGTATCGCGTCGAACTGAGCTCGCCGCCCGCCGGCGCCGAGGTGATCGCCCTCGATGGCTGGGAGGTGGCGGCGCGCCTGTCGTACATGATGTGGAACTCGACGCCCGACGATGCGCTGCTCGCCGCCGCGCAATCCGGCGAACTCGACGCGACCGAGGGCATCGAGACCCACGCCCGCAGACTGCTCGCCGACGCGCGCGCCGCCGACCCGGTGCGCGACTTCCATGCCCAGTGGCTGCACATGGATCGCTACTCCAACATCCAGAAGGACCCCGACAGCTTCCCCGACTACGACCCCGCCTCGCCGGCGTCAATGGCCGCGGAGACGATGGAATTCTTCCGCGCCACGATCCTCGATGGCCACGGCACGTACGCGGATCTCATGACGTCGCGGACGAGCTACGTCGACGCCACACTCGCCGAGATCTACGGGCTGCCGGGCGACTTCGACGACACGCCGAGGGCGGTGGAGCTCGATCCCACCACGCGCTCGGGCTTCCTCACCCACCCCGGATTCCTGGCCGCCAACGCCCACTTGGTGGAGACATCGCCCGTCCATCGCGGCGTGTTCGTGCAACGCCAGGTGCTGTGCGCGGAGATCCCCGATCCGCCGCCGGGCGTCGATCTCGAGCTGCCGCCGCCCGACGACAGCATCCGCACCACCCGACAACGCGTAGAGCACCACACCTCGCCCGGCCAGTGCGCGCCGTGCCACGAGGCGATCAACGCCGCCGGCTTCGCATTCGAGGGCTACGACGCGGTCGGCGCGCTGCGAGATCTGGACAACGGCGAGCCGGTCGACACGGCCGCGAGCTGGCCCGGCCCCGACGGCGAGACGATCGCGGTGACGAACGCCGTCGATCTGATCGGGCAACTCGCCGAGTCGCCCACCGCCAAGCGCTGCTACCTGACGCAGTGGTTCCGCTACGCCAGCGCCCGCGCCGAGGCCGACGGCGACACGTGCACCCTCGATGGGCTGCACACCTCGATGCTCGAGTCCGACTACGACGTGCAAGAGCTGCTCGTGGCGCTGACCCAGACCGTGAGCTTCCGCTATCGCGCGGCCCAGGAGGCACAGTGAACATGTTCCGTCGCAACTTTCTGCGGGGTGTGGGTGGGGCCGCGGTCGCCCTGCCGCTGCTCGAGTCGCTGCTGCCGCGACGCGCACGTGCGGGGGGTTCCGCGGTGGCGCCGCGCCGCTTCGTCGCGTTCGCGTGCTGCAACGGCGTCGAGATGACGCGGTTCTGGCCGAACTCGCCATACGGCGCGCTCGGTGCCGCCAACTTGACGGGCACCGCGCTCGAGCCCCTGGCCGGCCACGTCGGCAAGATGCTGATCCCACGCGGCATCCACACGGTGCCGCGCGGCTTCGGTTTCGATCCGGTCGCCGGCGACGACCATGCCAAGGGCGCCGGCCACCGCCTCACCGCCCAGCCCCTCGACGAGGGCACCCTGTTCGCCCGCGGCATCTCCCTCGATCAGTTCATCGCGAGCGAGCTCAACGAGGGCGGACGTCCAGCGTTGAACCTCCACGTCGGCTACCGCTTCGAGGGCACCAACGGTGTGGTGTCGTACCTGGGGCCGGGTGGCCCCGCGGTGGGCGAGAACAACCCGTGGCTCGCCTACCAAGACTTGATGGGCCTGTCGAGCCTCGACGAGGGGGCGCTGATGCGGTTGACGGCCCGGCGCGAGAGCGTGCTCGATCTGGTCGAGCAGGACTTCTCGCGCCTGAGGTCCATCGACCTCTCGCAACAGGATCGCGACAAGCTCGACATGCACCTCACCGCGATCCGCGATCTGGAGACCGACATGGGCGACGCCGGCCTCATCCCCTGCACGCTGCCCGCGGCCCGTGGTGCCGAGATCGAGGCCGCCGGTGCGGGCGCGGTCGATGACGACTCCATGTTCAAGGAGATCGGCATGATGCAGATGGATGTGCTCGCCCTGGCGCTGGCCTGCGGCGCCAACCGTGCCGCGACCTTGATGTGGGGTACCGAGGCCGGCGGTCCGGTCTTCACGTGGGACGGCATGAGCCACCAGTACAACCATCACAAGCTGTCGCACGGCAACACCGCCGACGACTGCTCGGGCGGGGCGGTCGACGGCTACCTCGACATGCTGTTCGCGATCGACCGCTGGTACGCGACCCAGCTCGCCTATCTGCTCGATCGACTCGACGGCTACACCGAGGGCCCAGGCACCGTGCTCGACAACTGCTCGGTGGTGTGGATGAACAACCTCTCCGACGGCAGGGCCCACGATTTCCGCGACATGCCCTACGTGATGTTCGGCAGCTGCGGCGGCTACTTCCGCACTGGCGAGTACATCAAGGTCACCGCACAGGACGACACGCTGAACGACAGCGACGCGCCCCACAACAAGCTGCTGACGACGATCGCGAATGCGGTGGGCGTGAGCGACGGTGCGGGCGGTCCGCTGACCAACTTCGGCGCGGATGGGTTCGGTGAGGGCGGCGAGTTCGACATGCTCAAGGCCTGAGCAGCCCGTGGTGAAATCATGCCGACCCGCGGTGCGCAAGCCTGCGCGCAGGCGCCCAGAAGCGGTCCGGTGCGGGCGCCGGCGCCGAGTGGGCCGTCTGTGGCGGCGCCGCGGGATTCATCGGAAACTCACTGCGTGCGCCGCCGAGCAACCCCCGCCGATCCGCGGGCCAGCCGCCTGCTGGAGTTCGCTCGGGCGCTGAACCAGGCGACGACGTTTGCCGAGTTGCTTGCGCGGACGCGCCGCCCTGGTACCGCTTGCAGCTGCTGAGCAAGCCGCATGATCCGGATGGGTTGCTGCGAGCGGTGCGGCGGGCGTTCGAGCCGGGGTGAGGTGTGCGGGGGTGGTGGCGGCCCGACCGACGCGTCAAGGACTATGGAATCGTGGCCAGGCGTAGACGGCGGCACGCCGGCCGTCGCGAGGTCACCACGCCCATCTCACTCCCCCGTCAAGCACACCGGCGCATCCCTCGACGGAACCACTAACCCACCCTCGAGCTCGCCGAACTCGATCCCGTAGATGTCCGGCTCCGCCACTTCGGCGCTCGCGCACGTGACTTCGGCATCTCGGCAGTCCGACTTGCACTGCAGGCGATCCACGGTCTCGATCACGAACTCGCTCGTGATGACGACGCGGCCGTCTTCGACTCGAACGTCGCATTCGGCCGATTGGACCTCGAAGCAACCCGTCGCGAAGCATCCGGGCGAGCGGGCGACCACGACGAAGGGGACGTCGGCGACGTACTCGCTCGCGTTCGTCGTGTGGGGCGGCGCATCGGCGCTCGCCCCATCGGCGCTGCCAGCGCAACGCGCCGCGGGCTATCCTGGGTGCCGCGCCATGACGAAGCTCCCACCACCACGCATGGTCGGTCGCGGATCGGACCCGACCGACGATGCGGCGAGCGAGGCCACTCGTGCCGCTGCGCAGGCGGAGCTGCCGGCGTCGATGACCGATCTCCCCGACGCGTGGCTGCTCGACGTCGAGCTGCCGCCGCCTGCCGCGCCGCTGCATGCCGAGGCGGACATCGACGATCCGCTCCGATCGCTGATCTCGGCGCCCGCAGGCGCACCGCCACCGCCGCCGTTCGCCGCGCCGGATCCGAACGACGCGTCCGCCCGGGTGCATGCGGTCTCGGCGATGCCCAAAGGCGAGATCGCGACACCGCCCACCGACGCAGCGCCACCGCAGTCACCCGCGACGCTCCGCGCCCCGACGGCGCCACCTCGCGCCACCGTGCCGCCCCCCTCCGGTGGCATCGCGCCCGAGCGCAGCACGATACTCACCGTCGCCGCGATCCTCGGCACGGCGCTGGTCGCCGTGGTGATCGCGCGCTGCAGCAGCAACAGCAGCGCGCTCGGGACCCGCACCGAGCCCGTCGCCGCCGCGACGGCGCAGGGCAACGGCCGCCCATCGGCGGGCGGCGTCGCCGATTCGCCGGCCACACGCACCGCGATCGTGCGTGAAGGCGCCGAGGGCCGAGCCGCCGAGGACGACGGCGCAGCACCGCGCGGTGCCGTAGACGACCGCGCCGCCCGGGATGGCAGCGATCGCGCAACAGCACCCGCCGAGGGCGCAGCCGAAGAGCCCAGCGAAGACGATCCCTCTGCCGGCGCGCCCGCGCCCGACCCGAGCGTCGACGACGCACCCGCCGGCGACGACGCACCCGCCGGCGACGACGACCCTGCCGTGCCCGCCTCCGCCGATCCCAAGGCCGCCGCACGCCCGAGCACCCGCACCGACTCCGCAGCGAAGTCCGGCTCGTCCGCGGCCGCCGAGCCGCCGCTCACCGCCGAAGAGAGCCTCGCCGAGGCCCGCGCCGCGTGGAAGGCCGGCAACGCCAAGGACACGTACAAATACGCGAACAAGAGCCGATTCAAGCAGCCATCGGACGACGCCACGGAGCTCGCGACGCTCGCGGCGTGCAAGATGAAGCTCGACGACTCCGCGAAGTCCAGCTACCGGCTTCTGGACGGCGATCGCAAGAAGCGTACGCGCATCGCATGCCGCGACTTCGGCGTGCGCGTGGGTCTGTGATCCCATCCATGCGATCGGTACGCGATGTCTGCCCGTGAGCTCGTCGTCCTCGGCACCGCCAGCCAGGTGCCCACGGTCGCCCGCAACCACCACGGCTGCCTGCTGCGTTTCGACGGTCAGGGGTTTCTCTTCGATCCGGGCGAGGGCACCCAACGCCAGCTCATCCGCGCCCACGTGGCTTCGAGCGAGATCACCAACATCTGCATCACGCACTTCCACGGCGATCACTGCCTGGGGCTCGCCGGCATCTCGCAGCTGCTGTCGCTCGACGGCTGCCCCCACCCGGTCGATGTCCACTATCCGCGGAGCGGCGAGGTCTACTATCAACGCCTGCGCCACGCGTCGATCTATCACGACCGCGCCACGGTTCGCGGCAACCCCTTCGATGCCGCGGGCCCGCTGTGGAGCGAAGGCGGCCTCACCCTGAGCACGCTGCCGCTCGAGCACCGCGTGCCGGCGTGGGGCTACCGCATCGAAGAGGCCGATGGCTGGACGATGCTGTCCGAGCGGCTCCGAGGGGCGGGCATCGCCGGCCCGCAGGTAGGCCAGCTCGCACGCGATGGCGCCATCGATCACCAAGGTCGCAGCATCGCGCTCGCCGACGTCGCGGTGCCCAGGCGGGGCCAGTCGTTCGCGTTCGTGATGGACACCAGCCTGTGTGACAACGCGTTCGCCCTCGCCGCCGGCGTGGACCTGCTGGTCTGCGAGTCGACGTTCCTCGACGCCGACGCCGACCGCGCCGCCGACTTCGGCCACCTCACCGCGGGGCAGGCCGGGCAGATCGCCCACGACGCCGGCGCCCATACATTGGTCCTCACCCACTTCTCGCGGCGCTACGATCGCGACGCTCCGTTTCTCGAGCAGGCCCGCGCGGTGTTCGGCGGCACCATCGTCGCTGCGCGCGATCTCGAGGTGATTGCGATGCCCCGGCGCGCGCGCGCCTCCGAGGGCTGACATCCCCGCGACCGGCCTGGTAGGCTCCGCGGTCAATGCTCCGCACCTCACTGTTGTCGCTCGCGATCCTCTCCCTCGCTGTCACCGGCTGCGAGAAGAAGTCCACCACCCCGCCCGAGCCCGAGACCAGCGAGGTCGAGCAGGACTTCGCCCCCGAGGAGGACGAGGTCGAGGACGGCGAAGAAGAAGAGGCGGCACCCGGCCTCGACGACTAGTTCGCGACGATACGGCTCGACCCTCGTCGCATGGCGGGGGCTCGAGCGGCCCGAAGCTCTCCACCGCACCCACGGGTACCGAATCACCCGAACAGCGCGCCGACCACCCCGGGTACATCGCCCATCTCGTGATCGATCCCGACCGCGCGCAGCGCCGTGTTGATCACCTGTGTCGGGTGCCCGCCGTCGTTGCGAACGTGCTGCCCACCGCCGGGGTTCAAGCCACCTGCGTGCCCGGCCACCAGCGCCGACATGTTCTCGCTCGAGTGCACGGACAGCGGATCGCCCGCCTCCGGGTCGTACCCCCAGCCGCCCTCGAACAGCAGGATCAGCGCCGAGTTGTCGAGCACCGACGAGCCGTCGAGCTCCTGCGTGTCGCGGAGCTTCTGCACCAGGCGTCCGAAGTGGCCCACGTGCCAACCCACGCCGTCGCTCATCGCGTCGAGACCGACCTGGCCACCGCCGACGCCGTAGTGCCCGAGCTCGTGCAGATCGCTGGGCTGCCCGAACAGCGGGTTGGCGTTGAGGAAGCACTGCGCCATCGTGTACATCAGCGACGCCACGCGGGTGAGATCGCAGGTGAACGCCATGGCGATGAGGTCGGTGAGGATCTCGGCGCGCAACTCTTCGCCGCTGTAGGCCCCGCCGTTGGCGAAGCCACCGGTGTCGCCGTTCTCCACCGAGCCGCCGATCGCCGGATCCTCGCCGGGGTCGGCGAGCATCTCGCACGCACCGGTCACCGGCGGCGCGTCCATGTCGAGACGCTGCTCGAGCTCGCGCAGCTCGTCGAAGTGGCGCTCGAGCCGGACGCGATCCGCCGCGCCGAGCCGCGGGATCAGGGCCTGCGCGTCCTCGAGCACCAGATCGACCGCGCTGCGTCGGCGACGGAGCACGGCGAGCGCGGCGCTCGCGAGGGCGGGATCGGGCGGGACGAAGCCGGTGAACAGCGACTCATAGGCCAGCCGCGGGCTGACGATCGGATCCACCGGCACGATCTGGCCCTTGTCCTCGCGATACGAGATGCGGCCACGATCGCCCCCGTCGCCGTTGCTACCGCGATAGTAGGCCGCCTGCACCCGGTAGTTGAGCAAGCGATGCGGCGTCAGCTTGCCGAGGATGTCAGCGGCGATTTGATCCGAGGTCGCCCCGCGGGCGCGCTCGTTGCCGTTGTCAGCACCGGCGATTCCGCTGACGAGCGGCGCCACCGACTTGGCGTGCCACTGCCGCACGCGACCCGCCGGTGGCACCGAGCCGGCGTCGCCCCAGGGGATCTCCATACCGCTGACCACAGACACCGCATCGCCGATGCCGAGATCCGCGAGCGGCTGCAACGCCCGCTTGATGTCGTAGCCGTGGCCCTCGGCGTCGGGCACGAGCTGGTCGTACTCGAAGCCGGGGAAGCCGATCGACGAGCCGGCGAAGCCGAGGAAGTAGCGCCGCGGGGCAGAGACGCCGGCCGAGGCCTGCATGCTCTCGAGCAGCGGGAGCGCCATCGCGAAGCCGGCGGCGCCGCGCAAGAAAGTCCGACGGAGCAAGGATGTCGGACGGAGCAAGGAGGTCCGACGGGGGGGTGCGAGTCGACGGTCCATGATCACTGTCCCTCTCCGGTCTCGGTGTCGTCGCGGCGCAAAGAGAAGGCCTCGTCGGCGACGAAGCGCACCATCAGCTGGGCGAAGTCGAAGTCGTCCGCCGGTCCGATCTCGTCGGCGATCTCGGCGACGAACGCCTCGTCGACCGGCCCCAGCTCGGTGCGCCCGGTGGCGAAGCGATACAGCTGGCGGGTCACGCACGCGTTGAGCGTCCCCGAACCGAGCAGCAGCGCCGACAGCTCGGCCGGCCCCGAGAACGGCACGCCATCGACCACACCGTCGCCGGGGATCTCGCAGGTGGGCAGATCGAGCTCCTGGGTGCGAAACCTCCCCGCGTTGTCGTACTGCTCGAGGCCGAGGCCGATCGGGTTGAAGTGATCGTGACATCCCGCGCACGACGGCGCGCCCAGGGTCACGCGGTAGAAGTCGTCCTTGCACTGCCCCTCCGCGGGCGCAGTGTTGTCGATGTCGACGCCCGGCGGAGGCGGCGGGATGTCCTGACACATCATCCGCGTGCGGATCATGAGCCCACGTTGGATCGGGCTGGTGTCGCCGACCGCTGAGACCGCCGACAGGAAGCTGCCGTGTCCGAGCAATCCAAGCCGTCCGCTGTCGCCGTAGTCGACCCAGCCGGGGCCACCGGAGGGCGCCGGCAAACCGTAGTGCGCGGCGAGGGTGTCGTCGAGCCATGTCTGCTCGGCGCGCAGCAGCTCCTGCCACGGCGAGCCCTCTTCGAACACCACGCGGTCGACGAGCGCTTGGGTCTCGGCGCGCATGGACGCCGCGAGTTCCGGGCCGTGGCCCAACCGTTCGTAGCCCAGCCACAGCGCGTGGAAGCGGCCCACGCGGGCGCGCGCACGGGGATCGTCGAGCATGCCCTGCGCCGTGTCGACGAGCTGCGCCGCGGTGCGCAGCGCACCGGCGTCGGCCCGATCGAGGATCTCGTCGGACGGCATGCTGCCCCACACGAAATAGGACAGCCGCGATGCGAGCTCGTGATCGCCGAGCCGATACACGCCGGGCGAGTCGGTGACGGGTGTGCCGATCTCGATGCGATACAAGAACTCGGGGTGCTGCAGAAACGCGCGCAGGGCGACCTCGACCGCGGCGTAGAAGTCTCCCGCCTCTTCGGCCTCGGCGAGCAGGCCCGAGTAGCGATCTACCTCGGCGGCGGTCAGCGGCCGTCGCAGCGCCCGGCGACCGAAGCGGGTCACGAAGCTGCGGAAACACTCGACGTCGGAGTCGCCCGTGGGTGTGCAACCGACCACCATGTCGCGCGACGTGGGCGACCCGAGGGCGAGGCCGGCGACATCGGCGGCGAGCAGCTCCGCGCCCTCGATCAGCGCCTGCGACGCGACCTGGATGCGGTAGTCGTTGTCGAACGGCTGCCGCGGGTCCTCGGGAAGCAGCAGATCGGCGGGCACCTCGACGTCGAGCAAGTCGCGCACCGTCGCCGCGTACTCGAACGCAGTCAGGCGCCGCATGCCCGAAGGCGCGACCCGCTCCAGCACCTCGGGGTCGACCGGCGCCGACGAATCGCCCGTGTCGCCAGCGTCACCCTCGCTGCCCGCGGCGTCGCCGTCGGTGGCCCCCTGCCCCGCGCCGTCGCCGATGCCGCTGTAGCATCCAGCCCCCGACATGAGCAGCACGCCCCAGGTGCTCGCGGCCGCGCTGATGGCTTTCACTCGTCTGGTCACGGACACAGGTTGCGCGCGGCGACCGAACGTCTCACCGCGATCGAAGAATTCTTCCGGTGCCCGGGCCTACATCGCGCACATGCTATCGTGCGGCCGTGGAGGGGCTCGGCGATGCGCAGCTGCTCGAGCGCTGGCGCGCTGGTGATCGCGTGGCGGCGCAGACCCTCACCCGTCGCCACTACGGCAGCATCCTGCGCTACTTCGAGCTCAACGCGAGCTCGGTCGCCGAGGATCTCGCGCAGGCGACCTTCATGGCCTGCGTCGAGCGGGCGGCCGACGTCCGCGACGCCGACGCGTTCCGCGGCTACCTCATGGGTATCGCCCGCCGCCAGCTCGCGATGTACCTCCGCGATCTGGCCCGTCGCCGCGCCGCCGGCGAGTTGGGAGGCGACGGCGAGTTCAGCGAGCTCGACGACGCGCCGCAACGCACCCAACTCAGCACGCTGGTCGCCCGCAGCCGCGAGCAACTCCTGGTGTTGCGCGCCCTGGCGACCCTTCCCCGGCGTCCGCAGATGCTGCTGATCCTGTTCTACTGGGACCGCATGCGCACTCCCCAGCTCGCCGAGGCGTTCGGGGTGCCTGCGAGCACGATCCGCACCCGGCTGCAGCGCGCCCGCGAGCGATTGCGTCTGCGCATGGAGGAGCTAGCCCCCGATGGCGCGCTGCGTGTCGACGACGACGAGGCGTGGCTGCCGGAGCTGATGGCCTCGGTGCTCTCGGATCACGGATCGATCGCGGTGAGCGTGCGTGCGCAGTGCCACTCGCCCAGCGGCGGGGTGACGAGCGGTCGCGACACGAAGTCGGGACCGAAGTAGTCGGGCGGCGGATCGGGATCATACGGCGTGATCGTACCGTCGGACCAAAAGTGATCGCCGTACTCCGAGCGCTGCTCCGGATGATAGATGTATGCATCGAGCAAGCCCGGCGATGCGGTCTCGGCCTCGCCTCGCCAGTTCTCGACGTTGACGAGCCACTTGTTCACGCCGTTCGCCGGCACGCCGGGCGTCGCTTGGCCGTCGATGAAGTAGCGGGCGCAACGATCTCGCGGCGTTCTTCCTCGAGGATCTGCTGCTGCCCCGCGACGCGGAGCGCGCCTGGTGAGCCGCGGTCGCGCGGTTCCGGCTCGACGGAGCCCTGCGCGTTCCGGTCGCCATGTCGGCAGCACCCAGGCCGCCACCGACGGGCAGACCGAGTGCTGCAGTGACGCTGTGCTATCGTGCGGCCGTGGCAGCCCTCGACGACGCGCAGCCGCGCGGGCGCGGTCGCTAACCGCGACGAGGACCCGCCTGTGGACCCCGCACCGCTCGCATCGGCCCCCGCCAGCTTGCCCCCCGGCGCGCGGCTCGATCGCTACCAGGTGATCACCCGCCTGCAAAAGGGCGGCATGGCCGAGCTCTACCTGGCGCGGCAGGTCGGCGAAGGTGGCTACGAGAAGATCGTCGCGGTCAAGCGCGTGCTCCCCCACCTCGCCGAGGACGCGAGCTTCGTGCGCATGTTCCTCAACGAGGCCCGCATCGCGGCGGGGCTCACCCACGGCAATATCGCGCAGGTCATCGACTTCGGCTCCGAAGGCGACGAGCACTACCTGGTGCTCGAGTACGTCCACGGCCGCTCGGTGCTCGAGCTGCTTCGCGAGGCCGGCAAGCACGGCGGCGTCCCGCTGGGCTGCGCCCTCACGATCATCCACGAGGTCGCCGCCGCACTGCACTACGCCCACGAGACCTCGGGCCACGACGGCCGACCGCTGGGCCTCGTCCACCGCGACGTGTCGCCGTCGAACGTGCTCGTGAGCTACGACGGCGAGGTCAAGCTCGTCGACTTCGGCATCGCCAAGGCCACCGCCCACACCCGCGCCACGCAGTCCGGCACCATCAAGGGCAAGCTCGCGTACATGGCTCCCGAGCAGGTCCGCGGCGAGGCCATCGACCGGCGCGCCGACGTCTTCTCGCTCGCGGTCGTGGCGTATGAGCTGTGCACCCAGCGGCGGTGCTTCGTCGCGCCCGGCGAGTTCGCGCTCATCAACCGCGTCGCCGCCGGCCGCTATGATCGGCCGTCGACGATCCGCCCCGACTTCCCGTCCGAGCTCGAGGCGATCATCGTGCGCGGCCTCGCGGTCGATCGGGCCGAGCGCTTCGAGAGCGCCCGCGCGCTGCAGCGGGCGATCGAAGCCTTCGCCGCGACCCACGAGCATCGGCTGTCCAAGGTCGCGCTGTCCGACATGATGCACGGCATGTTCGGGCACGTGGCGTACCCGACCACCGGCATGCTGCGGGCGGTGAGCGACGCGTTGGATCCCGCGGAGGTCGCGAAGACGGTGCCGAGCATCGCAGCGTCGCGGGTTCGCGCGACCGCGGTGATCGCCGCGTGCACGCTGGTGCTGGGCCTGGGGCTCGGCGTCGGGCTGCCGCGCTGGATCGGCGACGACGACGGCGACGACGCGCCCAACGGGGCTGCGGGCGACGGGGCTGTGGGCGACGGGGCGCCACCGCTGCGCGAGACGCCGCGGGCCGCACCGCCTGTGCCCGATGTGCAACCGAGCGCCGATGCGCGTGACCTGGCCCGGGCCGCCCCCGGCGAGCCCCCTGCCGCAGATCCCGAGCCCACCACCACGCCCGCGGTCGCGCCACCATCCGCGATGTCGCCCGCACCGCGGCGCAAGCCCACCCCGCGCCGACCGGGCAAGGCCACACCCACCCCCGCCCCGTCCCCGACCGCCCACGAGTACTTGCCACCGTCGCGGCGCCCGGGCTAGCACTGCGGGCGAGGTGCTCTCGGCGTCCAGGAATCCAAGAAGTGGATCGCGACCAAGCTCGGCGAGGTCAAGCTCGCCGGCACCTCGGACACCGCCCTTCACGTGCGTGGTTGCGCTCGGTCGAGCGCGACGCGAACCTACACGCCCGCCAGGCGCTGCCGAAGCTCAGCGGCGGCCTCGAGCGTGAATGCCAAGGTCCCATCGGCTCGCGGCGCGATCGCGCCGCTCTGGCGACGTTGCGGTGGTGGAGGATCTCGTCGTCGTCGAGCACGGACGCCTCGGGCTCGACGTGGCCCTGGGCCCAGTCGCCCAGGAACTGGATCGGCGGCAGCTCGTCGGCGTGCCGTGGCAGCGCGTCATCGTCGCGCTCGACGCGATCGTCCCTCATGGCGGGGCTCCTGCGGCGGCGGGCGGCGGGCTCGGGGCGACCGCAGGGGGTGGCGCGCAGGACCGTCGCCCCGGGCTCGCACAGCTCTACGCGGGTGATCTCACCGCGACGCAGGGTCACCGGGACCTCGGGGATCGCCGCCTTGGTGTGGTGCACGGCGACGGTCGCCGATCGAACGACGGTGCCGTCGCTGGGCAGCGATCGCGCGAGCAGGGCGCGTTGGAAGCACGTGACCTCGTCGCCGCCGGTCGTCGCGAGCAAGTCGAACTCCTGGCCGTCGCCCGCGTCGCCGCCGATCCGCAGACTCGCCGCGACGTCGCCGGGCTTGGTGCCGAGCAGGTGCACCCGGACCGCGACGCCGGTGGTGAGCCACTCGAGCAGCCGCAGTGGGTGGTAGTAGCGCAGCTTGCCGTCGGGCAGTCCGAGCGCGGCGGCGTTGCTCGGCCACGCGTCGGACAGCGGCGCATGGGCGACGCCCGGGCCCCCGCGGTCGCGGGCCTTCAGGACCTCGCCCCACGGCGTCGTCCACTCATTGGTATGCACGGCGACGACCTCGGCGAGCAGCGCCGCCACGTCGGGGAGATTGCAGAACTCGGCTCACGTCGCGGGACGGCGGGCCCCGCCGGCGAGCTCCTCGCGGGCCCGCTTGGCGTGGATGAGCTGACCGAGCCGACCTCCCGCGAGCATCGCCTCGACCGCGCGCTCGAACTCGGGGGTCCGCGGCTCGGCGTCGATGTCGGCGCCGAGCTCCTCCCAGCGGCCGTTCGCGATCGTCCGGTCGATGAAGTTGCGCGCGGCGAAGACCTCGAGGTGCACGCCGCCGCGATCCAATTTTCCGCCGTCGCGGTCGCCGTCGCGGTCGCCGTCGCGGTCGCCGTCGCGGTCGCCGTCGCGGTCGCCGTCGCGCGGGCGGGGCGTCGGTCGCCCCGCGGTGCCGATCTCCACCTTGCCGAGCCAGCGCCACCGGTGCCACCGTGCGTCCGGCGTGGACTCGGGGTCGTCATGTTCGACGGCGGCGAGGTCGACCCAGCCGGCGACGAGATCCTTCTGCACGCGCTGGCGCAGGGCATCGAGGCGATCCCACTGCGTCTTGGCGCTGTCATCGAAGCGGTCTCGCGGCGCCGCGAGCACGAGCTCGACCAGCGCGGCGCGGACGTTGGGCTTGCCCGGTTGACGGAGCACGCGCAGCACCGGCCACGCCAGCGCCGTCGGCGGTGCGGGCAGCGTCTGCTTGCTGGACTTGTCGAACCACCAGTGGCTTGGATCGGCGGCCCACAGCTCGTCGTGCGCGGCGAACTCGGTGGCACCCGCCGGCAGTCGTACGCAGCCGTCGTCGTCGAGCGTGACCCCGCCGGTGCCGATCGGCAGCGCGACCAGGCGGCTCGCGCCCGCGCGCAGACGATCGGCGACTTCGCCCCCGGCGGCGCGTCGCAGCGCCGCGAGCTGCTCGCGCAGGGCCGTGCGCTCGTCGGCCGTCAGGCCCACGCACGGCTGCAGCGCCACCGTGCCGCGGTCGTCGACGGCCGCATGCATGCGGGTCGCGACCAGGCGCGCCGGCGCCTTCGCCAGGACCACCGACACGCCCGCGGAGTCCACGAAGATCCCGATCGACGCCTTGCCGGCGTGCTTGGCGAGCGCGGCCACCTCGTCGGCGGTGTGGCAGCAGCCGGTGTCGCAGCCCAGGGTCACCGTCGACCCGACGAGGTAGGCGAAGCGCGGGCTGCCCGGCACCGGGCCGGCGAGCGCGAAGGTGTCGGGGCCGAGGGCGACTTTGGTCTCGAACACGCGGCCGCCGTCGGCGTCGTGCAGCGCGACCACGTGGGCGGGGCCCGTGATCGATCCCGCGGTGAGCTCGGCGGCGGAGAGCTTCACGCACGGCCGCCACCGCGTCGGTGCGTTGCCCGGCGTCGCGGGCCCGAGCACGGCGACGGGCATCCGCGGCAGCTCGACCACGCCGGATCGCACGCCGGCACCCACGCCGACGCTGAAGCGAACGCGACCGGCCCGGGTCACCAGCACGTCGGTGCCGAGCGCGGACATCGTGGTGCGCTCGGCCGCCGCATGCATGCACTGTGGCTTGCCAGTGATCCGCGGCGGCGCGACCGGCACGAGCCAGGTGCGATCGGACTCGCTCGTCAGCTCGCGGACCGACAAGCGCCCGCTGGCATCGACGTCGCAGCGCAGCGCCGGCGCGGCCGCCCACGGGGCCGCGAGCTCCCACAGGGCCTTGGTCTCCGGATCGAACAGGCCCGCGTGGGCCTCGGCGGGCGCGGCGATTGGTTCGGGCGCCGCGGGCGTCCACGCCGCCGCGTACTGCTCCGGCGCCTCGAGGCGTACGGCCAGGCGTGGCGCGATGCCGGGGAGCTCGACGGCGAGCGACACGGGTCGGTCGCGTTCATTGGTCCACGCCGAGGCCGCGAGTTAGGCACAGGCCGGTCTCGTCGCAGTCGACGATGAACCAGTTGTGGGTGAGCCCCTGGATCACGTAGATCTCGCCGGGCTCGGGCTTGGCCGTCGCGATGTCGAGCAGCTCGTCGGCGATGCCCACCGCCGCGTAGGCGCGGGGCGGGCCGAAGTGGGTCTCGCCGGCGTGGCCGATGTTCATTGCCCACTCGTGGCGCTCTTTCGTCCATTGCGCGCCGAAGTCGGCGTGCGTGCGCAGGGCGGTGCCGACGAGCACCGACTCGACGAACATGCAGCAGTTCGTGTAGCAGCGTCCGAGGTAGTTGGTCGCCTGCGCCCCGTCGGCGTCGAGGGCGGTGGCGAGCCCCGGCGCGCGTTCCTGGGCGCGGCGGATGAGGTCGCTGGGGTACCCCGGCTTCGCCGACGGATCGGGCGAGTGGCTGACGCCGCCGGGGTTCGCGAACGAATAGTCGTAGCCCGCGAAGCTCGCGACGACCTCCCAGAAGATGTTGGGATCGAGGGGGAATTCGGGGGCGGACATACGAAGATTCTGCCCGTCAATGCGAGGGGATGAACGGCTCGATCGGCACGTACAGCCGCGTCGATCGTCGGCACAGCCCGTAGCGTGGGATGGTCACGTCGAAGCAGAACTCGTAGGCGTCGCCTTCGACCTCGAGCGCCCGGCCCAGCGCGTCGGCGCTGAGATCGAGCACGTACTCGGCGCACCACTGACCACCCTTCATCACGTGGGTGCCCGCGAGCGCACCCAAGGCGTCGTCGGGGTTGCCCTCGTCGCTGTCGTCCTCGACCAGCGCGATCGACAGGGAGGTCCCGGCGGGGATGTGTCGGGCCTCGACGTGGAGGTACAGCCGGTCGCCGGGCCACGCGCACCGCTTCGACCAGAACGCCCGGGTGAGGACGGGCCGCAGGTGGATCGGGCGGATCGCGCCGAGTTCGGCGGCGTGGCTCGGCATCGAGGGTGAGTGGGCACTGGCCCGGGGTTCCGTCACGTCGGGCGTGGGCCGCCTGGTGGGCTTCATCGACGAGGTCGGCTACCTCCGCTACGACACCCGCCACGCGGATCTCCTGTACGAGGTCGTCCGACAACGCTACGAGGCCAAGCGGCCGATGATCGCCCTCATCCCGCCCGCAATCCCATGTGTTCCCGCGAATCCCCGCGCCGAGCTCCGGTTCGACCACCTCGCCACCCACTGGGGCACGGCCGACCTCGCTTGCCGGTCGCGTATCAGCGGGCGACCATCCCCGGGTGCCGACGCTCGCGCTCACGCTCCTGTTGGCGACCGGCGCGCCGCCGGTCGACTGGCAGGCGCCCCCCGGGTGTCCGCAGCTCGATGAGGTGAGGCAGGAGGTGTCTCGTCTGGTCCAGGACGCGTCCGGGGCCGGCCAGGTGTCGGCAAGGGCCGCCATCCGAACGGGCCCGCTCGACGACTACGTCCTCACCCTTCGGATCGAGCGTCCCGGTGCCACGGCTCGCTACGAGCTCGCGGGCCAAGACTGTGCGGCCCTGGCGGGCGCCGCGGCTGTGCTCATCGCGACCGCGATCGACGCTGGAGATCGCGTGCCCGACTTTCCGGAGCCCTCGGCCGCCACCCCGCCACACCCCGCTCCCGCCCCCGCGACGGCTTCGTCCTCGCGACTCCCGTTCTCGCGACTCCCGTCCTCGCGACTCCCGTCCTCGCGACTCCACGGCTCGCGGCTCCAGGGCTCGCTCGAGAGCGGCTACTTCGTGGGGGTTGGCCGAGAGAGCCCGGTGTCTCACGGGCCGCAGGTGGGCGCGTCGCTCCTTCTGCTTCGTCGGCTGCGGGTGACTGCGCTCGCGCGGGCCTCGCTGCCCATCACGTATTCGCCACAGCCGGAGCGACGGGTCGTAGTCCACGCCTGGCACGGGACCTTGAAGGGATGCGCGCGGCTGTCGGCGGGGCCCCTCGAGGTCCCCGTGTGCCTGGTGACGGAGGCCGGCTGGATCACGGCGCGCGGCAGAGGCTGGACCGAGAACAATGCGGTCCGGCGGCCCTCGGTCGCCGCCGGCTTGGGTCTCGGCTTGCGTGCGCGCCTGGGCCGTCGGCTCGCGATCACGGTGGACACCGAAACCATGGTGCCCCTGGTCTTCCCGCGGCTCACGGTCGATGGCATCCCGGTGTGGCGTCCCGCCCTCGTCGGCGCTCGCTTCATGGCCGGCGTCGAGCTGCGCCTGGGCCGCTCCACTCGCTGATGATGATGCTCACAGCAAGCCCGGCTGCGAAACCGGCCCTACGCGGAGACTACGAGAAGAAGAGACGATGCAGGCCGCGAGCTCAATCCTCCAGTCCACCCCCCCGGACTTCCGCACCATTCACGATCGGTACCGCGCGCCGATCCGCGCCCGGCTGGAGCGGCTGGGGGTCGCCGACGGGGCGCTCGACGATGCCACGCAAGATGTCTTTGCGGTGATGTATCGCGGGCTCGACCGCATCGATCATCTGGGGGCGGTCGGCGCGTGGCTGCACGGCATTGCACGACGAGTCGCGTTTCGACATCGCCGGGCCTCTTGGCGGCACTCACGAAAGCTCCGTGAGCTGCCGCGCGACGACCGGGGCACGCATGACTCGCGGCGCTGGGATGCCCTGATCATGCTCGACGGCGGGCTGCGGCAGCTCGATCCGGCGCTCCGCACCACGTATGAGCTCGTCGAGCTCGAGGGCCTGAGCGCGGCCGAGGCGGCGCTTCGGCTGGGGGTGCCGAGGACCACGATCCACGGGCGCCTGGCGGCGGCTCGACGCGAGCTCGGCGGTCTGCTCGAAGAGCTCGGCGTCGCTCGCTCGCGACGCACCCGCGCCTGGCTCGTGCCCTGGTTCGGCCTGCCCGCGCTCGGGTCACCCGCGAGCATCGTCGGCGTGGGGGCGCTGGTGATGGCCACGCTTCTGCTCGCGCCCACGCCCGAGCTCGGGCGCGATGGTCCCTCCACGCCACCGTCACCGATCGTGGAGGTACCGCCCTCGACGATCGCGCGCGCGCTCTGGGTCCTCGAGCCGAGCGCTGCCCTCATGTCGGTACCACCCACGACGGCGTCCCCGGCTTCGAGGCCCGAGCTCGCGCCCGAGCCCGCGCCCGAGCCCGAGCCGCCTGTAGTCCCTCCGCGTCGCCAGTCGCGGAGGGACTACAGGGTCACGCCGGGCGAGGCCGAAGCCTCCGAAGCATCGCCGCGGCCGAGTGCGCCGTCGTCGATCTCGCCGCCGGCATCGCCTCCGTCCGCCGAGCTCCCCGCCTTCGATTCCCTCTCCGCCGAGGTCGAGCTGCTGCGTCGCGCGAAGCGGGCCCTGGCCGACGGCCGCCCCGCACAGGCGCTCACGTGGCTCGACGAGCATGCGGCCGCGTTCGAGCGCGGTGCGCTGAACCATGCCCGAGAGGCGGCCAGGGTGACGGCGCTGTGTGCCCTGGGACGCGCGCCCGAAGCCCAGCGACGGGCGCAGCAGCTGCGCGCGCAGCCGGGCGGGGCCGCCTTGGTGCCCCACGGCGATCCATGTCGAATCGATCGCGTCGAAACTGTGAACCCGAGCCAGCCCGGAGACTAGAGATGTTCATGAGACCCAAGCGCAACCTCGCCCTCTCCACTCTAACCCTCTCCGCCCTGGCCGCAGGCTCGGGCTGCATCCTCGACGCCGAGATCGGCTCCGACCAAGCGCGGATCAGCGCCGCGCCGCTCGACATCGAGACCTGCGTCGATGACTGCCTCGAGCCCGGTGCGTTGCTGTGGACCGACACGGTGCCCCTCGAGCGTCCCGCGGTGTTCGCCCGTGATGGGGGCGAGATCGTGCTGGTGGGCAACGCGGCCAGCCGCACGGGCGAGCTCGATCAAGAGCCGCTCCGGCTCGTCCGGCTCGCGGCCGACGGCTCACCCATCGCCGACACCGAGCTCGCGATCACCGGCGGCTTGACCATCGCGCTCACCGAGCTGCCGGGCGACGAGCTGGCCGTGGCGGTCGACTCGCTCGGCGGTCACATCAGCGCGATCACGCTCGACGGCACCGTGCGCTGGACCCATCCGCTCGGGACCGCCAGCACGGTTGCCATCGTCTCCGATGACGAGGGCTCGATCTACGCGGGCGCGTCGCTCATGGACCCGGATCAATACGCGGAGCCGTGGCTCGGCAAGCTCGACGTCGACGGGACGCTGCTGTGGTCGCGCACCGCCTTGCCGAGCGTGTTGCCTGCCGCCGCGGACGCGGAGTCGGGGGAGGGGCCGTACAATGGAGTGAGCGCCGTGGCGCTGGATGCCGATGGTGACCTGGTCGCCGTAGGACAGGGCACCGGTCCCGCGAACGCCAACCTCGCGTGGATCGCCAAGTTCGATGCCGAGACGGGCGACGAACTGTGGAGCGACACCTTCGAGGGAGGCCACGGCGATCTGGCCATCAGCGGGCCATCGCACTACATCATCTCCGGCTACCGGCAGCTCGTGGAGTTCGAGCCCGCAGCGGGGATCACCTGGGCGGTCGACGACCCGCAGGCGTTGTACAAGATCGTGGGCCCGTCGGAGCTGGGGATCCTGGGCGCCACCAACACCGACTACCTCGACTCAGAGGGCGGCTCCGAGGACAGCGGCGGCTCAGATTACACGAGCGTCGTGCGATACCACGGCATCGATGCCGCCGATGGCTCCGTACTGTGGACCCGCGAAACCAGCTCAGCCGAGCTCTCGGATCCGTGGTCGCGCATCGACATCGACGGCGACCGGATGATCGCGGTGTTCGGCGAGTTCGCGAAGGAGGGCCATGTGATGGTCTTCAGGCTCGAATAGCGGCCATCGTGATCACCCTCGAGCTCGCGCAGCCCTGGTCGACCCAGGGCTCAGCGCCGTGCGCGGGCGTAGATCGCCATCGTGCGTCCCGGCAGGGCCAGCCGCAGCTCGCCCTCGGTGATCGTCACGGCCTTCGAGCCCCCCGGCGCCGAGCAGCTCGTCGAGCGGGGTGGCGTCGGTGAACAGCGCCAGATCGGCCGCCGACAGCGCCTCGTTGGCGGCCGATCTGGCGCTGTTCACCGGGCCTGCCGCGTCGGCGCCGTTGTTGAACGCGACGACGATCGGATCGGACGCGTCGGTGCGCACGAACGCGAAGATGTTCGCCGCCTGCCCGCCCTCACGCCACAGCTCCACGTAGCCGCCCCGCACGAGCGCCGGGTGCTCGCGGCGCAGCTTGATCAACTCCTGCACCCGCGCGAAGGTGACCGCGGCGCCGGGCAGCGCGTCCTGCGGCCGGTCGACGGCGCGGCCCTCGGCGGTGAACGCCCAGCTCGGCATGTCGCGGCGGTTGTCGGGATCGCCGGCGCCGAGCAGGCCGACCTCGTCGCCGTAGCTCGGGCTTTGCGTCGCGCACCGCCGGGATCCACGCGTCGGCCCAGTACTCGATGGGCACGTGCTTGACGGTGTCCATGCGCACGCCGTCGATCGCGACCCGCTCGATCCAACCCACGCTCTGCGGGGGCGTGCACGTCGGTCGTGGTCGAGTGAGCCGGGGCACGTGTGTCCTGGGCGGGGTTGCGGCGAAGCCGCGGTGGAGGGGCTGTCGTCTTGCAGACACAGCTCCAGGATCCGTGCGGCCAGGTCGGCTCCGCGCAGCACCCGTTCAGCCGGTGAGTTCAGTTCTACCCGAGGCGCGCGAGCGTTCGCCGACGCTGCGACCATCGCGGACGCTCGGCGAGTCGGCCTTCGATCGCGGGCTGCGGTCGGACCGTCACGCGATCCGGCATGCGCTGGTGCGCGCTAAGCATTCGGCATCCGAGGTGAACGCCATGACGGGGCCGTGATTCGGGCGCTCGACCACGAAGTTGCGTCGTTGACAATGGTGGCCGAAGCGGCATGATCCGGAGCGGCGCCACGCCTCCGGGCATTATGCCGCCCGATTGTCAGTTGAGGCTCGTAAAGGCATGTCTTTCAAGATCGCCACCGCCACCGCCTCCTCTCGCAAGAACTCCGAGGACCGTCTCGCCGTTCACCACGTTCCGGGCGGGGTTGTAGTTGTCGTCGCGGACGGCGCAGGTGGAACCTCCGGTGGCGGATGGGCCGCCGATCTGGCCTTGTGGTTCGTCGACCGAGGCCTCGGCGGACCCGGTTTCAACCCGTTCGTCGCACGAAGCTGGGAGGATCTGCTTGTCGAGGCCGATGACGAGATCGAGCGCGACACCATGGCCGGCGAGACCACCTCCGTGATCGTCGCCATCACGGACGACGGAGGCATCGTCGGCGCGAGCACCGGGGACAGCGGAGCGATCGTTGTTGCGGACGACGGAACCATCGACGACCTTACGGAGCAACGGAAGCGAAAGCGGCTCGGATCGGGCCGGGCAGCCCCGGTTGCGTTCGAGCGGTCCGTTCTCGAAGGCGTCCTTGTCGTCGCGACGGACGGACTCTTCAACTACGCTCGACCAGAGGTCATCGCGCGCGTCGTCGGCGAGCACCAAGATCTCGACGCCGCCGCCCGAGCGCTCGTGGACTGTGTTCGGCTGCGGAGTGGCGACCTCCAGGACGACGTTGCGGTGGTGTTGGTTCGT
>JBBQJI010000050.1:0-47363 GCA_038325765.1 Nannocystales bacterium | reverse complement strand
GCGGCCGCCGAGTTCCGCACTTGTGCACCGCGGCCGATCGGCCACTCGCTCGATCGGCGCGACTGGGCCATGATCCACGTCGATGACGGGTCCCGCCTACCGCGGCGCTCTGTGCCACTCGAGTCTCGCCGCGATCGCGGCCGATGCCGTGCATGGCGACCGCGTGCTCGCAGCGGTGGACCCGCGACACCTCGTCGTGATCCGAACCGCGAGCAAGCTGGCGTGGATCCCCGCGGTTGCGCTGGACGACCTGATGGCCGCCTACCTCGACGAAGCTGGCGGGGCCGGGTACCTCGACTTCTGGCGGCGCTACACGCTCGGCTCCGTGGACAGCCCCCTGTTCGGTGCCCTCTTCAATGGCGCGCTGCGCATCTTCGGGCGCTCGCCTGCGGGACTGCTGAAGTGGATCGGGCGGGCATGGGAGGTCACGACGCACGAGTACGGCCACATCGAGGTCGACACCGATCCCGAGGTCGTGGTCATCCGGGTCCTCGACATCCCGGCGGCGGGCCGGCGTCCCACGGTGCCGCTGTCGACCCAAGCCTCGGTGATCGGCGTGATCGAGTTCACCGATCGCGTGCCCCTCGTGACGGCTGAGACGGCCGACTTCACGCACACAGGCGCGTATACGATCACCGCGCGCTGGGAGTGAACCCGCTCAAGCGAACAACGCCGCGGTGCTCGCCGCGGTGACCGCCGCCTTCAACCAGGCGTGGAGCTGATCGGCGTCGGTGCACGACACGACGCGGACGCGGGCAGCCTGGTCGATCTCGAGCCCACGCGCCTCGAGCACCTCGAGCACCGCCGACGCCAGCGCCTCGACGCGGCCGACTTCACGGCCCTCTTCACGGCCCTGGGCGACGAAACGACGGGCGAATTCACTCTGGTAGATGTAGTTGTCGAGCTGCATTTCGACCTCGAGTGCTCGCCGCGCGGCGTCGTTCAGGAACGCGAAGACAACATCAGTGTACAGGCGGCCGCGCACATCGTCGAGATCGCGGCACGCCTCGAGGAGGGCGCGTCCCACGTCGAGCGCGCGCGGGCCATGGGCATGGGCCAGGACCGACACCACCGCGAGCTCGGGTTGTGCCCGCGCGGCGGCGACATCGGTGACCGCCGGGATGCGACCGGGTCCGAGCACGACCGGGCAGGTCATCGATCCGCGCTCGTCCAACGCGATTGGTGTCGCCGCCCACCGCGCGACGGACTCGTCGAGCGTGAGAACGACCAGGGTCACTGGGCACCGAAGCCGCTGACGGATGCCCGCCGCGTACAGCGGCCATGTGAAGCGCTTGTCCTCGTCGATGTGGAGCTGGACCTCGACGACCCATGCACGCGGACCGCAACCGTCTTCGGCACCGGCGCTGCGCAGGACGAGATCGGCGCGGAACTCCGCCGGCTGCAGTTCAGCGAGCGTCGCCGGCACGTCGAGCATCTCGGGCGCCGTGCCCAAGTCGAGGCCCGATTCCTCGCGCAACAGATCCACGATCATGGACGGATGATCCCGCAGCAGCTGGACCAGGAGTTCATGCGTCGGTGACGGCATGGGCGGGGCTGGTGGGTCGGCGCTGCGCGCCTGGTGTTGCAGTGCGCGACGCCGGCGCGACACGCCTCGCGACGCACGCGGTTCGACAAGGACGCCACGCTCTGGGCAGGTCATGCTGCCGGTGCGCTGGCGGCTGTTCGCGCTGGCGTACCACGGCTGGACCGAGCCGATCGAGCGCGTGCGCGTGGCCGCGGCGGCGAGCGGCGTCACCGTGATCGCGCCACGACCTGGCCAGAGCGTCGAGCCCGGAGACCCAGCACAGATCTCGGGCGAGCCGTGGTGGCCGGCGCTGCCGTGACGCGACGCCGACGAGGATCCGATCGTCGCCACGAAGATGGACGGGGCAGTGCTGCCGTGACTAGTCGATCGCCTGACCGCGGGTCTCGACCGCGATGCCCAACGCCAGCAGCAGCAAGCCGACCACCGGCGCCGCCGCGACCCACTGCAGCACCCAGAGCGGGCTCACCCCGCTCTTCACGATCATGCCCACCGCGAACGGGAAGACGGCCGTGATCACGCGGCCGGCGTTGTAGCAGAACCCGGCCCCGGTGCCGCGCAGGTGCATCGGGAACAGCTCGGGCAGATAGAAAGTGAACGCCCCGAACACGCCGAACACGGTGACGCCGATCGCGAACATCATGTACAGCCGCGTCATCGGATCGAGCGCAGCGCCGAACGTTGTCCAGATCGCCAGCGCGCTGCCGACGAAGTAGATCGCGAACATCGGGCGCCGCCCCAGACGCAGCGCCACGGGCACGGTGAGCAGCGTGCCGAGCAGGCCGCCCGTCGCGAAGGCGGCTGTGCCGATGGTGATGAACTCGACCTTGCGTGCGGCGAGCAGCGCAGGATCGGACACCGTACCCACCGCGAGGAACGCCGCGATGACCGGGATGAAGACGCTGCAGCTCCACCATGTCACTAGCGCGACGACGGCCATCGACAGCCCGCCCCACGTGCGCCGCCGCAGCGCGGGCGTGAAGAGCTCGCGGATCGACGTCGTGTCCGACGGCCTCCACGCCTCGGGCTCGCGCACCTTCATGCGGATCAGGATCGCGACGCCCGCCGGGATGAGGCCGGTGAGGAAGACGATGCGCCACGACAGCGAAGGATCCGACGCGATGACGTCGAGCTGCCGGGTGAACAGGTCGTTGACGAACGTCGCCAGTAGCATTCCGATCGGCGCCGACGTATACAGCAGCGCGCCGCCGAGGATCCGGCGATCCTTGGGCATGGTCTCCGCGACGAGCGACGCGCCGGCTGCCCACTCGCCGCCGATCCCGAGGCTGGCGATGAGCCGGAACGCCGCGAGCACCCACAGGTTGGGGGCGAACGCACACGCCGCCGTGCCCAGGGCGTACGTCAGCATCGTGAGCAGCATCGTCCGCGTGCGGCCGATGCGATCGGTGAGCTTGCCGAACAGCACCCCGCCGAGCGCCCAACCGATGAGCAGCGTGCTCGACAACCCCGCCGTCCACAGCATGGTGTCGGCCTTGGCTGCAGGATCCTCCGGCGCGTAGCCCAGCAGATCCGGCACACAGATCGCAGCGACGTAGTTGAACAGCAACCCGTCGAATACATCGAAGCCCCAGCCGAGCCAGGCGGCCCCCAGGACGAGCCATTGGTACCGCGTCAGCCCGAGCAATGACGCGAGTGTCCGCGACCACGACGGCGGCTGTCAAAGTGCGGGGACCGGCGGGTCACTCGGTCGCCCGGGAAAGTCAGGGAACCAGCCGGGCGGCCCATCCCGACGGCGAGCCCTCGTCGTCGACGCGCGTGCCGACGACGAACAACCCGTCCTCGTCCACCACCACGTCGCGCAGGCCGTCGTCGCCACCGGGGGTGGCGAACCACGTGTTCCACACGCGCATGCCATCGGGCGTAATCTTCACCACGTAGGCGTCCTCGGTGCCTTCGGAGGAATCCCAGCCGACCGCGATCGCTGCGCCGCTGCCGTCGATCGCGATGCCGTGCAGCACGGCGGGGAAGACGTCGGTGGCGACCGTGGCGTCGAGTTCGATATCGTTCGGACCCACCGCGGCCACCCAGCCGCCGACGCCACTGCCGAAGCCGCAGATCCACCGGCGCGATCCGTTGGGATCGAGGGCGATGGCGAGGCCCTCGCTGGCAGTCCCGGGCGTGAAGCTCTGCCGCACCGTGCCCCCGAGATTGATGATGCCGAGGTACGCGGCCTGCGAGTCCGCGATGTCGAGTTGACCGGCGACCACGATCTCCGCCCCGTCGATCGCGACATCGTAGGTGAAGCCATCGTCGGGCGAAAACGGCTCTCCTGGCACCGTGGTCACCTCGGTGCCGTCGATGGAGTAGCGCACGACTACGCCCCCCAGCAGCTCGTCGTAGCCACCGCCCAACACGCTGCCGTCGGCGTCGAGCGCCGCGGACTGCGGCACCAGGTCGGGCACCAGCACGCTCCAGCGGGTCGTGCCGCCCTCCCCGATCGTCGCGATGCCGCCCAAGCTCCCCGTCCCGGCCTGGCCGGCGACGGTGATCGCGGTGAGCTCGTCCTCGTAGACCGACGCCACGTCCAGCCCCCACACCGCCGCGGTCTGCCAGGGCGAGCTGGGGAACTGCCACATCCACACGGTCGCTCCGTCGCGATCGATCCGCGACACGCCGGCGACCGCGACCGAGTCGACCGTGACGACGCCGCCGATCGCGAGGTCGCCATCGGCGAACTGATCGACCGCGTCCGCGCGCGAGCTGCCGCCGATCTCGACCGTCACCTCCCACACGATCGACCCCGATCGCTCGCACGCCGCGCTGCACCCATCGCCGGGCACGTCGTTGCCATCGTCGCAGTCCTCGTCGCCGTCGACGACGCCGTCGCCACAGACCGGTGTGACGTCCTCGGTGGTCGAGGCGGCGGTCTCCGATGCCCCGGAGGTCGCATCGCCGCTGCTGTCGGGCGATGATGTGCCTTCCTCCGGCCCGGTGCTCGACGTCGACGCCCCCACCGTCTCCGCGACGGCGGTGCTCTCGGTGTTGCCACCATCGACACACGTGTTGGCCAACCCATCGCCAGCGAACGCACCGTAGCGCGACCCCGCCGAACACGACGCGTCGGGGAACGAGCACCAGCCGGTCGGCTCGCACACGCCACGCGCCGCACCATTGCTGCAGTCGTCGACATCAGCGCACGCGAACACCGAGTCCCCGCACGCCGATGGCGAGGCTGCGGCCACGCCCACGAGCACACCCAGCGCCAGCGGTCGGGCCCTCACCTCGCCACGATACGACGACTGCGGCGGGCGGTGGCGACTTCGCCGAGCGCCGTCGACATCCGCGGCGCGCGCGGCGGATCCGAGCGTTCGTCCCGGGGCAGCATCGGGTATGCTGGCGCCGTGCGCGACACCGCCCTGGTCGCCGGCGTGCTCCTGGCGAGCCTTGGCTACGCAGTGGTGCGCTACAACGTCTTCGCCGGCGTCAGTCATGAGCACGTCTCGGTGTTCGTCGCCAACAAGGCGATCTCGGTCGGTGCCCTGGTGCTCATCGGTATCTCGGGGCTGGTGGCGGGTCCCGCCCGCCGCAAGGCCCTCGGGCTCGTCGGTCTGGTGCTCGCCGTGACCCATGTGTTGCTCTCGCTGCTGGTGCTCGATCGCGCGTACTTGCCGGCGCAGTACCTGCCCGACGGCACCCTGCGCGCCCTCGCCGAGGGCTCGATGCTCGCCGGTGCGATCGCGACCGCGCTGCTGCTGTGGCGGGGCGGGGCCAGCGGCATGCGCGTCCAGGCGCCCCGGCACGGCCGCAGTCTGCTGCCGGGGGTCGGCCGCACCGCGTTGGCGCTCGTCGCCCTGCACACGCTGGCGCTCGGCGGTCGCGGCTGGCTCGAGCCCGGCGCGTGGCCCGGCGGCATGCCGCCGATCACCCTGCTCACCTTCGGCATGGCGCTGCTGTTCTGCGTCGCACCGCGGCGGCAGTCCACTCGAGCGGCACGCTCGCCCGCCCGCGTGGTAGCGTCGGGGCCGTGAGTTCGATCGTGTCAGTCACTGGGTCTACGTGGACGACGATGGGTCGCTGCATGCTGTGGGCGGCGACGGCCGGCGCGATGGGGTGCGCGGGCGAGCCCGAGGAGCGCTGCACCACCATCGGTCGCCCCGGCGGCCTGATGCACTCGAACGACAACGTGATCACGATCGCGATCCAGCCCGAGGCGCTCGACGAAGACGTCGATTTCTGCATCGTCGAGTCCGACCGCCCGCCCGAGGTGTACGGCAGCGCGTATCGCGTCTTCCCCAACCCGTCGCTCCACTTCGCCGCGGCGATCAGCTACCGCTTCGCGCTGCCCGACGACATCGACGAGGTCAACATCGGCCGGGTCGACGCCGACGCTTTCGCGCAGGGCATGGGCGAGTGGCAGTCGCTGCCTGGCTGCCGCACCGAGGCCGACGTCCGCCAGGTGACGTGCAGCGACGACACGATCGCAAAGTTCTACGGGTTGCTCGACGACTTCGAGGGTCTGGTCAGCGACTCCTTCGCCGACGGCTCGGAGACCGGCACGGGGGCCGGGCCCGGCAGCGATCCCACCAACGCCGTGACCACCCAGTCGATGACCACGACGCCGGTCACGGACACCAACGAGACCAACGACACGACAGACACCGAAGATCCGCCGCCCCCGCCGCCCATCGAGTACCCACCCGAGTGCGACGACATCCCGCCGGGCCCGTTCGAAGTGATCGAGGTCGGCCAGATCTTCGAGGCGTTCGAGCCCTTCGCGTTACCGTTCCCCGCGGGCCCCGAGGACCTCGCCGCCGACGGTCAGGGCGGCTTCGTCGGCCGCCGCCGCGAGACGCTGGTGCGGCTCGACATCACGGGCGCGACCTATGGCGTGCCGATGGACCCCGGCTTCGTCGTGCAGGATCTCGTGGCCCCCACCTTCCCCACCACGGCGTCGCTGGGCCTGCGCTATCGCTCCACCGGCGAGCTGGTGATGATGCAGAACCATCGCCGCACGGTCGAGATCGTCAATGCCGCCGGTGACGACTTCGTGGAGGTCTTGGATCTGATGCTGCCCAACGGCCTGTTCGTCGACACCGACGACATCCTGTGGATGACGACCTTCAACGAGGGCGAGATCATCCGCTACGACGTCGAGCGCGACGACGATTCCGTCGTCGCAAACGTGCCGGCCCCCAACGGCGTGATCTACGACCCGCTGCGCGGCATGGTGTTCTTCGTCAACCTCGACGGCGGCGTGGCCCGCTTGCACCGCCAGCAGGTCTCGCCCGCGGGCGCGCCCATCGGCGACACCGAAGAGGTCGTCGGCCTGGTCGGCAACCCCGACGGCATCACCTTGGACGTGTGCGGCAACCTCTACGTCGTCGACCAAGAGGACAGCCGCATCGACCGCGTCTTCATGAACGACGCAGGCGAGGAGCAGGACGTCGAGGAGATCGTGGAGGACGTCGGCGCCGACGTGTCCAACGCGGTGTTCGCCTACGGTGAGCCCTACGGCGACTTCCAGACCTGCATGTTCATCGGCGGCCTCGACGGCGAGGTCTTCTACATGGATGTCGGGCTCCACGGCGCGCCCGTGCCGGTCCTCGCCGCGCCACCGCTCGTCGATCCGGGTTGATGGCGCAGGCTCGGCCACACAGGCCTAAATCCACCCGAGCAAGCCCGCGTCACTGCGCGCCGGCGCCGATGATCGTCGCCGACTGGATGTAGTCGAGCTCGGGGTAGCGCTGCTGCAAGTACACATTGCCGTTGCGCTCGATCTCCCGCTGATCGGGGCCCGAGCCCTGGGGCGGGCCGTCACCGTACCCATCGTGCAGCTTTGCGACGACGTCCATGCCCGCAGTGACCTCGCCGAACGGCGCGAAATCCATCGAATCGAGCGGGACGTTGTCGCCGAAGTTGATGAATAGCTGCGTGGTGCGGGTGCCCGGCCCCGAGTTGGCGAAGCTGATGGTGCCCTTGCGGTTCGACTGCGTGCGCGGATCGTCGGCGATGCGCGCGGTCTTCCACGCCGCGTTGACCTCGGGCGCCCCGTGCATGCCGAACTGGACCATGAAGCCCTTCACCACGCGGAAGAACGCGACGTCGGTGAAGTAACCGAGCTGCACGAGGTTGTAGAAACGATCGGCACCGAGCGGCGCCCAATCGCGGTGCACGGTGACCTCGATCTTGCCCTCGGTCGTGGTGAACTCGACGACGTACTCGGCGGGCGCCTCGCCGCGGGCGGCGGCGGGATCGAGGAGCTTGGGGTCGGCGGCTGCGGCAGCACGCTTGCCGTCTTTCGCGGCGGTCTCGGACTTCGAGACCTCTGGCGCGCCCGCGGGGGCGACGGGCTTGGAATCACAGGCCGAACAGAGGAGAAGCGGGATGACGAGTATGCGGAGCATCGGCGCGCGCACGATAGCAGCTCGGCGCTGCGATCACCCCAGTCGATCTGGGCCGTCCGCACCGCGAGAGGCACGGGCGCGGCTCAGCGCTGCGCGGTCGGGCTCTGCGACGAGCCAGCCGAGGTCGGTGACCACGACGGCGGATCGCTGGCGGGGAACGAGTCCTCACCCGCCTGCTGCACGGGATCCACGCGGTCCATCGAGATCGTCTTCATCGGCTTACCGATGCGGTGGCTACTGAGCGCTCGAACCGCCATGATGCCGCCGAGCGCGGCCAGGCCGATCGCCGGCCAACCGTCGAAGCGGCGGGCCGCCCCGATCATGGCGACCGCGCTGAGACCGCTCAGCACGCGACCCATGCGGGCCCGCCGAAGTGTACAGAACTCGGACGTCACATTAGGGATCGTCATCGACGACGGTCTTCGCCACCGGGCGCCAGTGTCAAGCCCTCGGCGCCAAGCCCGACACGAGGGCAGCGAGCAGATCGCGCACCTCACTGGGCGAATCGACCCGGTACCGATTGCGCTCGCCCTCGAGCCCCACGTGCACGCTGATGGCGTGCTCGGGCAGCGCCGAGTACATGTCGATGTCGGTGCGGTCGTCGCCGATGGCGAGGACGAACGCGTCGTCCAAGTCGAGATCGCGAACGTATCGGCCCTTGTCGATGCCGGCGGCCCGCAGCTCGATGACCTTGCGACCCGCGAGGATCTCCACCGGCTCGTTGGCAAAGCGCTCTGCGAGGTGCAATCGCAGCTCCCGCGCCCGCCACTCACCGTACTCTGGATCGACGCGGCGGTAGTGCCACGCCATGCCGCAGGGCTTGCGCTCGATCTCGCTGCCGTCGACCTCGAGCTCGACGCTGCGGAGGATCGCGTCGGCATGCGCGAGCCAGCGCAGGTCGATGTCCGCGCGCGTGCTCCAGCCCTCGGCACCGACCGCCCGTGTGGCGAAGCCGTGCTCGGCGCCGAGCGACACCGGCAGATCGCCGAGCCATGCCCCGAGTGTCCGACGATCGCGTCCGCTGACGACGTGCACCTCGGTCGCGGGCAGCGCGGCGAGGTCGCGCAGCAGCGTTCGCAGCGCTTCGTTGGGCCGGGCCTCGCTCGGTCGCGGCGTCAGGTCGCGCAGCGTGCCGTCGTAGTCGAGCAGCAGCACCCGCCGCCGGGCCTCGCGGGCCTGACCCACCAGCGACTCGCGGAGCCGGGCACCGAGTCGCTCGACGCCGCCGCGACCACGCTCGCGGCGGATCTGGGCGTCGGCGGCGGCCAAGAACCGCTGCGCCCACTTCGCGCAGTCCATGTCGAGCACGCGCTCGCGCATCCGCATCATGCGATCGCGGCGCTCGTCGACGCCCATGCCGAGCGCCGCCTCGAGGGCGTCGGCGACCCCCGCGGTGTCCCACGGGTTCGCCAGCAGCACGTGCGACAGGCTCTGGGCCGCGCCCGCGAACTCGCTGAGCAGCAGCACGCCGGGATCGGCGCCATCGTCCAGCTCCTCGGACTGGCAGAGGATCATCTCGTGCGCGACGAGGTTCATGCCATCACGCGCAGGGATCACGATGCCCACGTCGGCGGCACGGTACAGCGGCGCTAGCTCGTCGAGATCGAACTGACGGTGCAGATACTCGATCGGCGTGACCCCAGGGGTGCCGAAGTTGCCGTTGATGCGACCGACCCGCTGCTCGATCTCTTCTTTGAGTTCGCGGTAGTCATCGGTGTCGAGGCGCGAGGGCACGACGACCTGCACGAGCACGTTGTCGGCGACGCGCTGCGGATCGCGGCGCAAGAATTCCTCGTAGGCGGCGAGCTTGAGCGGGATCGCCTTGCTGTAGTCGAGACGCTCCACGCCGAGGATCACACGCCGTCCTCGCCAGTGTTCGCGGAGTTCGGACACACGCTGGGCGCTGGCCGTCGACGCGAGCACCGACTGCAGGCGCGTCACATCGGCGCCGATGGGGTGGGCGCCGATGCCGACCCTGCGGCCCCCGTGCACCACGTAGTCGAAGCCCGACTCGGCACCGAGTACACGCAGGCACGACGATCGAAAGTGTCGCGCGTAGTCGCCGGTGTGGAAGCCGATGTAGTCGGCACCGAGCACGCCGTCGAGGAGCGCAGCGCGGGCCGGAAGGATGCGATAGACCTCGGACGACGGAAACGGGATGTGCAAGAAGAAGCTGATGTGCAGATCGGGACGGCGCTTACGCAGCATCGCCGGCAGCATCATCAGGTGATAGTCCTGCACCCAGACGTGGGCGCCCTCGGCGGCCGTGCGTGCGACTGTCTCGGCGAAGGCTTCGTTGACCGCGACATAGGACTCGAAGTGCGCCGTCTCGGTGGCGACGCGGCCCATGAAATAGTGGAACAGCGGCCAGATGACCGAGTTGCACATCCCGTTGTAATAGGGCGACTCGTGCACCTGGGGGATCTGCACGGGCTCGTAGCCCTCGGCCCGCAGCGCCCCCTGGACGTTCGACCACTCGGCGTGCGCCGGCAGCGGCCCCGGCCAGCCGACCCACGTGAACTCCATCTGATCGCGGGCGCCGGCGAGCGCGGTCGCGAGGCCGCCGACCGTGTCGCGCAGCTCGATCCCGCCGTCGGCGTCGACCTGCACCGCGGTCGGCAGTCGATTGCTGACGACGATGAGCGCGCCCTCGACCGGCGTTGCCGGGCCGTCTCCACCGGCCGATCCCCCCAGCCGATCGGCAGATGGATCAGTAGAGGTGGGGTCCGACCCACTCGAAGGGGCACGGGACGTCACAGACACGCAAGGGTATAGACCGCCGATCTGGGGCCGCAACCGTCACCGGCGAGATCGTCGCACCCGCGACGAGACCCCACGCACGCACGCGCGGCGGCGGACTCGCGAGAGCCCGACTCCGACCATCCCACGCATGCACCACCTCGTCGAAATCGCTGGTATTGTTCTGCGATGATTGCAGTTGGGCGTTCCTGGATCCCGTGTGCGTGGGTGCTGGCGTTCGCGCCATCGGCGTGTGGTGAGGATGGTCCGTCGGGCGCTGCGACCGACGCGAGCTCCGAGAGCTCGGCGGGCAGCAACCCCACCACGGTGCCCACGGCGAGCAACCCATCGGCATCGGCATCGGCATCGGCCGAAGGCGACGCGTCTACGGCCGACCCCTCCGGCGCACCGACGACCGCAGACACGACCGCCGCCGCCGACACCGGCACGGCGACGACGACCGCGGACACCGGCGACGAGACCGGCGATGGCGAGCTCGACGACAACGGCTGCCCAGTCGGCTCGCCGACGTCGTGGGTGGGCTGCGAGGACTTCAACGACATCTCGGATCCGGCGACGCAGATCGCCGAGTGGTTGGTGATGGGCGACGCGTTCGGCGTCGATCCCGACGACGGCGATCCGGATGACCGCGCGCTGCGGATCACGCTGACGCCGGGCATGCAGTTCGGCGGCTGGGTGACGCTGCGTTGGGGCGTCGGTCCCGATGGACCGGGCGTGGACTCGCCGACCGACAGCTTCGACGAGATCTGGGTGCGCTACTCGCTGCGGACCGGGCCCGACTGGCCGGGCCGTGCGATCGGCGACGTCGGCGAGATCATCGCGATGAACGGCCCCAACTGGGCGATCGCCACCGAGATGGCGATCCGCGGCGAGGCGCCGATGCGCCTGCACCCGCTGGGCTGGACGTGCATCTTCAACGGTCAGCTCGGCTGCGACGGCAACAACGACTGGAGCGGCGGCCTGCAGCTCATCTGGCAGCAGGTGGGGCCGTCGGTGCTGTTCGACGCCGCGAATGCCGGGCAGTGGCGCTGCCTCGAAGCCCACATGCGCCTCAACACGCCGGGCGCCTCGGACGGCGAGGCCCACGTGTGGATCGACGGTGCCGAGGAGATCGCCGTGGACGGCGTGAACTTCCGCGGCACCTGGACCGACTACGGGCTGAACGCGCTGCGCTTCACCAACTACGCGAGCCCGCCGAACGTGCCGCTGGATTACTGGGTCGACGACGTCGTCATCGCGACCGAGCGCATCGGCTGCGACTGACCGCGTCGCGGCGGCGATCCGCGTCGCACGGGGCGCTGAGCCTTCTCACGTTGACAAAGCGACGCGCCCGGCGTCCCCTTGCCGACCGTGAAGATCGAACTCGAGGGTCAGGTCGTGATCGTGACCGGTGCCGGCCGCGGCATCGGCAAGGAGATCGCCAAGGTCGCCGCCGAGGCCGGCGCGCAGACCGTGCTGGTGGCCCGCAGCGCCGACCAACTCGAGGCCGCGGCCGCCGAGATCGTCGCCGCAGGCGGCCGCGCGCTGCCCTGGGCCGCCGACATCACCGACGCCGACGCGGTGACCGGCATGATCGCCGCGGTCGCCGAGAGATTCGGCCGCATCGACGTACTCGTCAACAACGCCGCCACCAACTACGTCGCCAACCTGGTGATGTCCAAGTCCGACGGGTGGCGCCAGGTCTACGAGCTCAACGTGTTCGCGGTGATGCGCTGCACCCAGGCAGCGCTCAAGCACATGATCCGCCGCAAGAGCGGCCGCATCATCAACATCAGCTCGGTGTCGGCCGAGCTGGGCGCCAGCTACAACAGCGCCTATGCCTCGAGCAAGGCGGCGATGGATGGGTTCACCCGATCGGTCGCGCGCGAGGTGGCGAAGCTCGGAATCACGGTGAACTCGATCCGACCGTGGCACGTCGACACCGAGCTCGTGCACGAGGCGATGGCGACCCGCGCCAAGCTGTTCGGCAAGACCGCCGAGGAGTACCTGGCGTCGATCATCGCCCAGAGCCCGCAGCAGCGGCTCATCACGGCGCGCGAGGTCGCGGCCCTGGCGGTGTTCCTCATGTCGCACGACGCCCGCGGCATCACGGGCCAGGGGCTCAACGTGTGCGGCGGCTTCGCGATGTGAGCCGATGGAGATCACGGGCCAGCTGAGGACGCTTGGGCGGGTCGGGCAAGAGAGCCTGCGCTATCGCGTGTGGCCGGTCGCCGAGCCCCGCGCCACGGTGATGTTCTTCAACGGCATCATGAGCCACTCGGCATGGTTCTCACCGCTCGCGCCGGCGATCGGTACAGCGGGGCTGCTCATGGTCGGCGCTGATCGGCGCGGTAGCGGTCCCAACCTCGAGGCCCGCGGCGACGCGCCGTCGGGCGCGGTGCTCGTCGACGACGCGATCGCGATCATCGATGCCGAGCACGACGACTCGCGCCCGCTGGTGCTCGTCGGTTGGTGCTGGGGCGCGACGCTGGCCGTGCACGTTTCGCTTCGGCTCGGCGCACGGATCGACCGGCTCGTGCTGGTGACGCCGGGGATGTTCCCCACCGAAGAGGTGCGGGTGCGGGCGGCCGAGACCATGGCGGCGGCCGCGGGCGCCGGCGAGGACGAGCCCTGCGTGGCCACGCCGATCCGCGAGTCGCTGTTCACCGAGGGGCCCGAGCTCGAGGGCTTCGTGATGCGCGACGATCTGCGGCTGCACACCATGACGCCGCGGCTGTCGATGCTGGCGGGCAAGCTCAGCCAGATCGCCGCCATGCGCCTGCCCAAGCTGACGCCGCCGATCTTGCTCGTGCTCGCGGAGCACGACGGCGCGACGGACAACGCGGCGACATTGGCCGCGTTCGACCGCCTGCCCGCGGGCCGCTGCACCACGTTGATGCTGCCCACCCGTCACGGTGTGGCGTTCGAGGCGCCCGAGGCCCTCGCCGCCGCGATCGTCGCCCCGTACCCGCGCTAGCCCCAGGGCCGAATCCGGATGTCACCCGGCTGGTCGTGCCAGCCCTCGTTGACCCACTGCTTGCGCAGCCGCAACGCGTCGCCCTCGCGGCTGACGAACACATTCGTGCACCAGCTCGCGTCGTCGCGCACGGGATAGTCGGCGCGCACGTGGGAGCCGCGGCTCTCGGTGCGGTACTCGGCGGCGCTGATGATCACCTCGGCGACGTCGAGGAGGTTGCGTTGCTCGAACGCGAGCGCCACGTCGAAGGGCTCGGCGATGTGCAGCGCGCTCTCGAGGCGTCCGCGTTGCTCGTCCACGAAGGCGCGGGCGCGGGCGAGCTTGGTCGCGTCCTTCTCGACCAGCAGATCGCACCACATGCGCCACTGCAGCGGCGCGAGCAGCTCGGCGGGGCGCACGTCTCCCTTGGATTCGTGCATCCGCGCCAGGCGGCCGAGCAGCAGCGCGTCGAGCCGGTCGGCGCCCAGCTGCGGTCCCGGCCGATCCTTGGCGATCGCGCCGGCCGCCGTGCCCGCGCGCCAACCGAACACCTGCGAGCCCCCGAGCATGGTGCCGCCGAGCCGATCCGCGCCCTGCCAGCCGCACGCCTCGCCGCAGGCGAACAGCCCGGCGATCCGCGACTGCGCGTGCTGGTCGATGCGCACGCCGCCGTTGCTGGTGTGATGGTGGATCTGGATCTGCAAGAGGTCGCGATCGAGGTCGATCCCGATCGAGTGCATGTACTCGACGAAGACCTCGGGCTGGAAGCCCCGCTTGGTGCCCGACAGATCGAGGAACACCGCGTTGTCCTCGGTGCCGCGGCCCGCGAGCACCTCGCCGTGGATCGCCCGATCGAGGTGCACCGCGCCGTCGCGGGACGACACCGGCCAGTGGTACGCCTTGAGGTTGCTGACCTCGACGAGGTCGAGGCCGGCGGGCAGGTACTCGGACACGAACGCCTTGCCGAAGCGGTTGAACATCCGGTACGGCTCGGGCATCTCGTACAGCATGATCATCGCCTGGGTCGGCCACGTGGTCGCGAGCCCCTGCTGCATGAATTCCATGTTGAACAGCTCGGCGCCGGCCCGCAGCGCCATCGCGTAGCCGTCACCGGTGTTGCCCGGCGGGTTGAAGCTGTAGCGGAACAGCTGGCCGACGCCACCGGTCGCGAGGACCACCGCGCCGGCATGGATGACGAAGGGCTCGCCGTCGTCGTTCACGCCGACGGCGCCAAAGCAGCGCCCATCCTCGACCACCAGATCGGTGAGGTTGGCGTGCTCGAGCACCTGCGTGTTGGTGCCGGCGATGACCGCCTTCTGGATCTGGACGATGTTGTTGGTGCCCTTGGTCTGGGCGTTGGCCGGCATCGTCGCCAGCATCTTGCTCTGGAACTGCATGCCCATGCTGCGCAGGCGCTTGATCGCCTCGGCGACCTCGTCGACGAAGATGCCGCACAGCGTGGCGTCGGCGGTGCCGAGGCCGGCCTGGATCATGTCGGCCAACGTGGCCTCGGGCGGGTTGAACAGACCGCCCTTGGGTCCGACGGTGCGGATCGTCCAGAAGTCCGCCTTGGGGTTGCTGGTGGCGCCGGCGCCCCGCACCCCGGGGACCCCGAACTGCCCCTTGACCGCCAACATCGTCCGCGCGCCTTGCCCGTGCGCTGCGATCGTGGCCGCGGTCGCTGCACCGCCGCCGCCAACGACGAGCACGTCGGTCTCGTGGGTCTTCATCGCCGGCGAGGATGCCGAGCGGCACAGCCGGTGTAAAGCGGACGCGTAGCTCGGGGAACAGACTCGGGGCGGCATCGCGCGTGGGACCTCGCCTTGGCCGGTCCTCGACACGCTGATACCGTGATGCGGTGATGCCGGTCTCAGCGCTGCGACGCCACCGAGGTCCGTGGTTCTTCTGCGGGCTCGTGGCCTCGCTCGGATGCGGTGACCGGCCGTCGTTCGCATGCACCGAGGACACGGCCTGCGGCGCCGACGGACGCTGCGAGATCACCGGCCACTGCTCGTTCCCCGACGCCAGCTGCGAGCTCGGCCGGCGCTACGGCGAGCACGCACCGCCGTCGCTCTCGGGCGCATGCGTGGCGCCGGGCCCGATCGCAGGCACCGACGCGACGACCGGCGAGGATCCCACGCGCGCGTCGACGACCGAGGGCGACGGGACCGCCTCCATCACCGGGGCACCGACGGGCACCACGCTGGCGACCACGACCGACGACGCATCCACCGGCGACGCGTCCACCGAGCCGGGCGAGAGCTCCGCTGCGGGTGATTCGAGCGGTAGCTCGACCAAGGTCACCGTCGGCCCGATGTTCATCGAAGAGGATCTCGACGACGGTGCAATGTGGCCCAGCGTCGGCGGCGACGTCGGCATGTGGTTGCCATCGGGCGAGTCGAGGCCGGGCTTCGGATTCTTGGGCGAGTATCCGGACGGGCACGCGTACTACGGCTACTTTCGATTCCACCTGCCCGAAGCGATCCCAGCGGACGCGATCATCTCCTCGGCAAACCTCGAGATCCGCGGCTGGACCGTCTACCAGTGGAACTACGACGCCGACGCACTGCGCATCTGGTTGCAGGACAGCGCCGATGCCCCCCAGGTGGCCGGCCTCGACGACTACCCCGCCGCGAACGGGTCGGTCGAGCTCCGCGGCGAATCGGCCAGGTGGCCGGCCCAGGGCGGGTTGGAATGGGATACGAGCATGGCTCTCAACGCGACGCCCGACCTCGCGACACTGGTCGCGGATCTGGTCGCGGCGCGAGGTGGTTTCGAGATGGACGATCACGTGCAGTTGTGGATCGCCGCCGATGATCTCGGGCTGGGTGGACGTGAGGTCGGCTGGCTGGACGCCGGCGAGGGTGCAGACCTCGGCGCGAGCTTGACGATCGAGATCGAGATTCCTTGACCGCGCGCCCACGCCCCACCGCACGCACCCGAACCGCGCGCCTGCCCCACCGTGGCGCCGACGGCGGCCCTGCGCTGGATCCCCGCCAGCCCCGGTTTCGCGGCCGCATGGCGGCGTAACTTGCCGCATCGCAGGCGGCGTCCTAAGAAGTCCGGCGAAGCCTCGAATGTCCGCGCCCGTGAACGCTCGAGACCAGGACGAGCACTGGGCTGCGACCTCCGACGACGAGAGCGCCCGCCGGGGCCGGGTCGCCGCCGAAGATCTCGTCGCGGCGGTGCGGCGGCACCTGCCCGAGGCGGCTTGGCACAGCGTCGTGGATCTGGGCGTCGGCGCGGGGAAGGCCAGCGCGCCGTGGCGCGAGGTCGGGGCGCGGGTGGTGGGCATCGACGTCTCGGCCGCGATGCTCGCCGCGGCGGCCCGCACCGATCCCCGCTTCCACGCGCTGCTCGAGCACGACCTCGACGACGGCCTGCCCGAGTCGTTGGTGCGCCACCGCGACGCCGACCTCATCGTGTCGTGTGGAGCGCTGCACCTGGTCCGCGATCTCGCCGCGACGCTCGCGGCGACGCGCGCAGTGCTGGTGCCGGGCGGCCTGCTCGCGTTCACGTACGTTCCGCACCAGACGCGCGATGTGGGTCCACACGCCCACCCCCACGCCGCCGCCGACGTGGTGGGTTGGCTCGAGCGCGCCGGCTTCAGCGTGCTCGAGCACCGCGAGCTCGACGTCGCGCAAGCTGACGCTGCGATCCGCCATGCATTGGTGGTCGCGCGCGACAACCGGCCGCCGACGCCGTGGCCCGAGGCGTTGCGGTGGATCGACCGCACCGCATGCGTCGATCGTGTGCGCCTGCGGGCATCGTTGGAGCGGCAGCCGTTCGTCCCCACAGTTGCCCCCGGTGCGCCGGCGCTGCGCGAGCAGATCGCCGCGGGCGTGTCGGCTCCGCGAACGCTGGCGTGGCCGCCGTTGGGGCCGGCATCGGCGCGCCACGATGCCCACTGCGACGTGCTGGCGATCCTGCCCCACCCCGACGACGAGTCGATCTATGCCGGTGGCACGCTCGCCGCGTGGGCGCAGGCCGGTGCGCGCATCGAGCTGGTGGTCGCGACCGCCGGTGCGGGCGGACGCGGAGGATCCGACCTCGCGCCGCGCCGCGCCGCAGAGCTCCTCGCGGCGGCGACGATCCTCGGCGTACAGGCGCTCGCATGCCTGGCGTGGGACGACGGCGGCAAGTACCACGACGCGGCCCGTACCCGGCCGCTTCTGGCCGACGACGCGATCCGGCACTGGGGGCTGGTGCGGGCGGTGGGCGACGTGGTCCGCGAGATCCGCGACCGGCGTCCGCGGCTGGTGCTGTCGCTCGATCCAGAGATCGATCCCAACTTGTCGCTGCACGCCCACCACCTCGCGCTCGGCCGGCTCGTGGCGATCGCGTTCCACCTCGCGGCCGACCCCGCATTCGCGCCCGAGCTGGGCGCACCGTGGGCCGCCCACGAGCACCGCGTCATGGCGCCGCGGCAGGACGCCGCCCACGCCGATCGCCACGCGATCGATGCCGCGATCAAGCACGCGGCCGTCTTCGCCCACCGCTCGCAATCGTTCTCGACCGCGCGCCTGCTCGCGGCGTTGGACGAACCCGACAGCGATGTCTGGGAGTGGTGTCGCACGGTGCAGCGCCGCCAGACGGTGACGCTGCCGCTGGTTCGCGTCCGCCGACGCACGCCGCCCTTGTCGATCCAGCAGTGGCAGCGCGCGCAGGGCGAGACGCTCGCATACCACCGTCCGCGCACGGCGCTGGTCGAGATCCTCTGCCGACAGGCGTACCGGCGGGCGGGCGACGGTGCGGTGTGGCGATCGCTCGATCTGCTGGGTCGCCCCGACACCGTCGCGGTGGTGACGGGCCAGCAGGTCGGTCTGCTGGGCGGACCGGCGCTGACGCTGAGCAAGGCGCTGTCGGCGGTGGCATGGGCGAACACATTGTCCGAGCGCGGCATCCCGGCGGTGCCGCTGTTCTGGATGGCGACCCAGGATCACGATCTCGACGAGGTCCGCACCGTGCCCCGGCTCGGCGAGCCGCCGCTGTTGCTAGAGCTGCCACCCGATGGGGCCTCGGTCGGTCGACGTGTGATCGGGGACGGCATCACCACGCTGTTGCTCCGCTGGCTCTCCGAGATGCCGCGACCGCCGAGCGCTTCGTTGCACGCGGCGCTGCTCGAGGGGCACACCGAGGATGCGAGCTTCGCTCACGCGTTCGCGCGGATGCTGGCGCACGCGACCCGCGGCACCGGCCTGGTGATCCTCGATCCCGACGATCGGGCGTTTGCCGCCCTCGGCCGGGGTGTGGTCACGCGCGAGCTGCTCGGCCCACGGCGCGCCGATGCTGCTCTCGCCGGCGCGCGCGCCCGCCTCGCGGCCATGGGTCTCGTCGAGGTCGTGCCGACTGGGCGCGATCTGCTGCAGCTGTTCTGGTGCGACGAGCACCGCGTGCGTCGGCGGCTGCGCGCCTTTGGCGACGGCATCGCGGCGGGCACCCGCGTCCTCGATCGTGCCGAGCTGGTCGCGTGCCTCGAGCTCACGCCCGAGCGCTTCACACCGGCGGCGCTGCTGCGGCCGGTGATCCAAGACGCGATCGTGCCGACCATCGCGTACGTCGCCGGCCCCACCGAGGCCCGCTACCTCGCGCAGACCGACGAGCTGCATGCCTGGGCCGGCGTACCCGCGCCGCGCGTGGTGCCGAGGGGCTCGCTGCGGCTGATGGACGGCGGCGATCTCGAATCGCTCGCGATCGCCGGTGGTCCCGCGGCGCTCGACGCTTGCGCCGCGCCCGAGTCGGCGCTGGGCGTGGCGATGCTCGCGGCGTCCGAGCGCGAGGTCCACGATCGACTCCGCGCGCTCGCGGGCATGCTCGTGCAGATGCCCAACGCACGCGATGACGCCACCGCGATGTGGTGCAGCGTCGTCGCGCTCGCGGGCCATTGCGACACCGACCGGGCGTGGTCCGCTGCTGCGGCGCACATCGAGGCTGCGCTCGCCCACACGGGCCTGGGCACGCGCGCCTATGCCCGGGCCCACCGCGCGACGGCCAAGCTCCGCCGTACCATGCGCCGCGACGCCCGGCATCGCGATCCCGAGCGCACGGCGGCGTGGCGCCGCGTCGCGGAGACTCCGGTTCCCAGTGAGCGGCGCATGTCGATGGCCGAGGCACTGCTCCGCGGTGGCGACGAGCTGCCCGGGGCGCTCGCGGCCGGGCTCGCCCACGATCCGTCGGCGCAGGTGATCGTGCAGATGCCCCGGCGCCCCAGGCCCGTCGAGATCATCGCGCCGCCGGCGTGGGCCCGGGGGCACTACGGGGTGCTGGCGCTCGGCGGCTTGGGTGGCAGCGGTCGCGTGGCATGGGACGTCGCGCGTGGGCTCGGCGAGTGCGGCCACG
Organism: Nannocystales bacterium; assembly: GCA_038325765.1. Taxonomy (GTDB): domain Bacteria; phylum Myxococcota_A; class Polyangia; order Nannocystales; family Nannocystaceae; genus Xiheibacterium. The sequence continues at coordinate 27,421 of JBBQJI010000050.1, read as the reverse complement.
GGATCGTGATGCTCGCGGGTGGCGATCCGCACTGGGCGTCCGAGTTCGGCACATCGCTGCGCCACGTCGCCGTGCCCGCACCGCATGCACCCATCGCGGCGGACGATGGGTGGGTCGCGCCGCTCGCCGCCGCGATCGTCCAGGTCGCACTCGATCACCGGCTCGCGGCGTTGTCGGTGCACTACGGCGTCGGGCTCGCCGAGGCCGCCGTGACCGCGCGCGATCAACTGGCGCAGATCGGCCACCGCCTGCGGGTGTGCGTGACGCTCCACGGCAGCGACGTCACCGTGTTCGGCACGCAGCCGGCGCAGCGCGAGCGGCTGCGGGACGCGGTCATCGCCGCGGACGAGGTCACCGCCGTGTCGCAGTGGCTCGCGACGCAGGCCCACGAGATCCTGGCGCTGCCGCGGCGTCCGCAGGTGGTCACCAACGCGGTCGACACCGCGCTGTTCTTCCCCGAGCCCCGCCCGGCCCGCGTCGCCCGCCAGCGGGCTTCGCTGTGCCACGCCTCCAATTTTCGCAGCATCAAGCGGCCCCTCGACGCGATCCACGTGCTCGCCCGGGTGCTCGCGGACGGTCACGACGCCGAGCTGTCGATGATCGGTGACGGACCGCTGCGCGACGATGCCCAGGCCCTCGCCCGTGCCCTCGGCGTCGCCGGGCGCACACGGTTCGTCGGGGCGATCGCACCGCCCGCCTTGGCGGGGCGACTGCGGAGCAGCGACATCGTGCTGGTGACCAGCGCGTCGGAGTCGTTCAGCCTGGTAGCGCTCGAGGCGATGGCCAGCGGCGCGGTGCTCGTCGGCACCCGCTGCGGCGGCCTCGAGGAGCTGCTCGGTGCCGTCCCGGCATGGATCGATCGCCTGCTCGCGCAGCCCGGCGACATCACCGGGCTCGCGAGCCGCGTCGGCGCGCTGCTGGGCGATCCCGATCGTTTCGCGCAGGCGCGCGCGGCGGGCCTTGCCGTGTGCAACAGCGGCTTCGCGCAACATCAACAACTCACGGCCTACGCCGCGCTGCTGCGCGGGGATCCGTGAACGCTGCCGCAACCAGCGGGCGCTGGGCCAGCTTCGGCGTGCTCGCAGCGCTGTGGGCGATGGTCTTCGCCTCGAGCAGCCAGGTGATGATCATGGCGCCGATCCTGCCACGCATCCACGCGGAGCTCGGGGTGTCGACGGCGCTGACCGGCACGCTGGTGACGGGCTACGCGATCACGTTGTCGGTGTTCGCCCTCGTGACCGGACCGATCTCCGATCGCGTCGGCCGCCGCGCGGTGTTGCTATGGGGCAGCGGCGCGATGACGGTGGCGCTGCTGCTGCACCTGCTCGCGGTCGACTTCGCGAGCTTGCTCGCGGTGCGTGTGCTCGCCGGTGTCGCCGGTGGCGTGCTCACCGGCTCGGCGGTGTCGTTCGTGGGCGACTACTTCCCCTACGAGCGCCGCGGCTGGGCCAACGGCTGGGTGATGAGCGGCTTCGCCATGGGTCAGATCGTCGGCGTCCCGATCGGCACGGTGATCGGGTCGAGTCACGGCTTCGCCGCCGCGTTCGTGCTGTTCGCCGCCATCATGACGGTCGCGTTCGTGCTCGTGCTGCTGGTGGTCCCGCAGCCGCGGATCGAGCGGTCCGAACGCCCGCTCACCCTGTCGACGGGCCTGGGCGAGTACGTCGCGCTGTTGTCGATGCGACCGGTCCGCGGCGCCGCCCTGGTCTACGCCACGATGTTCTTCGCGGTGTCGAACTTCGTGGTCTACCTGCCGAGCTGGGCCGAGTCCGAGCTGGGCCTCTCCGCCGGCGATATCGCGATGATGTTCACCGTCGGCGGCATCGCCAGCGTGCTGTTCGGCCCCCGCGTCGGTCGACTCTCCGATCGCGTGGGCCGCCGTCCGCTCATCCTCATCTCGTGCACCGGCGCGGCGATTCAGTTCGCCACGACGACGGTGTTCGTGCAAGGGGCGGTCACCGCCTCGATCATGTTCTTCGTGGCGATGACGCTGCTCGCACTACGATTGTCGCCGCTGCAGGCGCTACTCAGCGCGCTGGTGCCCGACGCGCGGCGCGGCGCATTCATGAGCCTCGTCGTGGCGACCGGCCAGCTCGGCGGGGGCCTCGGCGCCGCGGTGGCCGGCCTGCTCTACACGCAGATCGGCTACGGCGCGTGCACCATCGCCTCGTCGGTGTCGATCCTGATCACGGCGACGCTGGTGTGGCGCGAGCTGCCCGAGCCCGCCCTGCGCACCGCGGATGTCGCCCGCTCGGGCGCGCCGGTGACTGCCGGTGACGGCGAGGTCGTCGCACAGGAGCGCGAGCAGGTCGTCGCGCGCTAGGACCCACGTGTCCCGGCTCACTTCTCGACCGCGACCCACCTCCGCGGACCCCTCGTCGGTGACGCGCGGGCGGCTTCGTCACCCGGCCACGGGCTCGTCGCCGCGGAACTCGAACGCGCCGTCGTACAGCGCATCGATCGACAGCGTCACGCCGACCGACCGCAGCTCGAGCACCTCGCCCGCGCCGAGCTCCTCGATCGTCCACCGTCGGGCCCCTTCGCGCCGACGTATCTCGACGTGCACGCGATCCTGCCACAGGAGCACATACTCCGCGAAGCCCTCGATCGACCGGTAGTCCTCGAACTTGGTCCCGCGATCGTCCTTCTGTGTGCTGCGCGAGAGTACCTCGACTATCGCGCGCGGATTGGTGATCGAGTCGGGGTCCTCGGCGTGGTACTGCGGGACGCACACGACCGTGATGTCGGGGTAGCAGTAGTTGCCCGTCGCGGGGATGTGGACGCGCTGATCACTGCCCAACGGTGCACACGCACCGCCGCGCAACGCCGCGTCGAGCTCGGCGACACAGCGCGCGGCGATGCGGTTGTGCCGCGGAGACGCGCCGGCCATCGCGAGGATGTCGCCGTCACGCAGCTCGTGCTTCGTGTCGGCCGCGCGCTCCATCGCGAGGTACATCGCCTCGGTCACCACCGCGCGTCGCGAGACGAGCGTCACACCTTCAGCATCTCACAGCCGCGTCGCCTGTGCCAGCCGACGGCACCCGCCCAGCAGCGACGCACAGGCGCGGCGACCGACTTCATGCCGCCTATCCGCTGACTCCGACGATCACGGAGGTGCGAACGCGCCGCTGCCGAAGTCGACTCCGACGTCGACGCACCACACGCTGATGCCATCGAGCGAGTCGAGCGTGAGACCCTCGGGTCCCACGGCCTCGAGCGAGACCCCGCCGTAGCCACCTGGCAACAGCAGATCCTCGGTCATGGCGAAGCCGTTGTCGTAGTCCCCGTCGACGCCGCCGTAGCGTCGCGGCCCCGCCGCAGCCCGCCCGGACATGCACGTGTCCCGGCTCACTTCTCGACCGCGACCCACCTCCGCGTTCCCTCGGGGATACCCCCTTCGAACCGCTCGAGCGCGCGCTGAACAACCCACCGCCGGGCGCCTCGGTGCCGGTCCTCGACGAGAGCGACCGCATCGCCTGCAGATCGCCCGCCGACGGTCCATCGCTCGACGTAGTCGAGGTCGTACTTGCGGATCCAGCTCATGTCGGGTTCGCCGTATGCGCCGAGAATTAGGTTTCCGGCGCCGTCGAATGCGACGCCTGTCCCGCAGTCCACGTAGCCGGTCGGGCCGCCGAACTCGAAGGTCCAGGTCGGCTCCACGTCGCCCGAAGTCGTACAGTCATCCTCGCAGCTGTCTCCGCCGGTGAGGTTGGCGTCGTCGCAGTCCTCGTTCGGGTTGAGCTGGCCGTCGCCACACGAAGAGCCGCCGGTTGTCTCGCTCGAACCGGATGACGAGGATCCCCCGTCCGACGTTGCCGTCGTCGCGTCCGTCGTGGTTGTCGTCGTCGCGTCCGTCGTGCCACCGGATGTCGAGCTCGTCGAGGTTCCCGCCTCCGTCTCGCTGCCACTCGTCGAGCCGTCGATGTCACCGGACGAAGAGTCCGAGGTCTCGCTGCCGAAGCTGCTGGAGTCGGCAACGAAGCTCGAACCCGAGTCGGACGTCGCTTCGCTCGAATCGGCCGAGGAGGAAACCGACCCGCTCGGGCCGCTCGACGTCGTGCCCGTGATCCCGGTGGTGGTGCCGTCCGTCGTGGACGAAGTCGAGTCCGCGCTGCCCGTCTGGGACGACGAGCTGCCTGACACGGCGAACTCGCTTCCGCCTCCGCAACCGAAGCCGACGCCGAGTGTCAATACCAACGACCACCGCTTCGACACCCAACCCCCGCAACCCGCCCGGACAACCAAGTGTGCCGGCTCACTTCTCGACCGCGACTCACCTCCGCGCCCCCCCCCGAGATACCCACTTAGTTAGAACCGCTAAAGCGCTCGAACCGCCTAACTAACCGCATTACCGCCGTTTAAGCGGTGCGAGCAGTGCCACCGGTCAAGTTTGCACACTCGCAGCGCGGACCTGTCCCTGTCCTTTTGTTCTGCCCGTGCCGCGGACATTGTGCACTCGTCGGAGTCCTTCGGCAGCGGCGGCCAGGCGGAGCGGCTCGTCCTCATCTCGCAGCCGCTCGACTTCGCACTGGAAGAGTGCGGCACGCGGGGCCACGAGCTGACCGCCGCTGCCGAGACGCATCCCGATCGACGGTCGACAGCTCTAGGTTCGGACGGTCGCGCGCCTCGCCGTCGGCGAACAGGCTGGAAACGCGGAGACGGCCGCGCTAGGCTCCACACGCCTTGCGCCACCCGAAGCACCGCAGCCGCACCGCGCAGGCGACCCGCGCCTTCGAGACCGGCGTCGCGCACCACCGCGCCGGCCACCTCGACGCCGCCGAGCGGGCGTACGTCGACGTGCTCGAGCTGCACCCCGAGCATCCCGGCGCATTGAACATGCGAGGGCTGCTCTCGCTGCAGTGGGGCGACGCGGCGGTCGCTCTGGAGCGGTTCGACGCCGCGCTCGCGGCGGGTGCAGATGGCGGTGGCATCCACCTCAACCGCGGCAACGCTCTGCGCGCGCTCCAGCGGCGCACCGAAGCTCTGGCGAGTTATGACCTGGCGCTCCGCATCGACCCGCGGATGGCCGGCGCCCACGTCAACCGCGGCAACGTTCTCCGCGACGAAGCGCGGCTCGAGGAGGCTGCGGATGCCTATCGCAGTGCGCTGACGATCGACCCGAACTCCTTCGCCGCGGCCGCGAACCTGAGTTCCCTGATCGCGCGACTACCGGGTCTCGACGAAGCAGCAGTCCTCGCGGCCCACGACGCCGCGATTACGCTCGCGTCGCAACAGGGTCTGCGCGGGCCCGACTTGGCGAACTGCTACAACGCGGTCGGGGTCATCCATCGCCGCGCGGGTCGGCTCGAGCAGGCGATCACGTCGCTGACGGCGGCCTGCGACCACGATCCAGAGTTTGCTGACGCGCACTTTAACCTCGCGCGAGCGCTCACGGAAACCGCACGCTACCAGGAGGCGCTCGCTCTGCTCGAACGCACGCGGAAGCTCGATCCCGACCTCGCCGGGCTCCGAGAGACCCACGCCATCATGCTGCGCCGGCTCGGCCGTAACGCCGACGCCGCCGATGTCTACCGCGAATGGGCGGAGAAAGACCCGAGGAACCCGATCCCCACCCACATGCTCGCCGCGCTCTGCGGACAGGAGCCACCACAGACCGCGAGCGAGGACTACATCCGTCGGGAGTTCGACGGTTTCGCCGCGAAGTTCGACGAGGTGCTACAAACACAGCTCGAGTACCGTGGCCCCGAGCTCATCGACGCTGCCGTGCACGCGGCGCTGGGTGACGGCGCCCACCGTCTCGACGTGGCGGACCTCGGCTGTGGCACGGGTCTGTGTGGACCGCACCTTAGACCGCTCGCCGCCCGACTGGTCGGTATCGATCTCTCGCCAAAGATGCTCGAGCTCGCGAGCGCGCGGGGCTACGATGAGCTCGTGGTCGACGAGATCGCGGCCTACTGTCGAGCGCGGCCGGGGGAGTTCGACCTGCTGGTTGCGTCCGACGTACTAGTCTACGTCGGGAATCTGGATGAGCTGTTCGCTGCGGCACGCAAGAGCCTCCGCGTCGGTGGCCACCTGGCGTTCACCGTGGAACGCAGCGAAAGTCTGTCGTGCGGCTACGAACTGAACGTTGGCGGCCGCTTCGCTCACACTGAAGACTACGTGCGAGCCACGCTGGCGGACGCAGCGTTTTCTGTGCTCGATCTGTCGGTCGAGACCCTGCGGACCGAACTCGCAAGACCCGTCGTCGGACTCGTCGTCGTGGCGCGCACCGTCTAGACCTGAAACAAGCGCATGGGGGGAAGGCGACCGCCGGGGAATCCAGCGCCGGGCGACGAGCGCTCGTGAGAACCAAGCCCCTCGATTTCAGTGTAGCGCAGGGCGAGAATCCGAAGTCAGACATGCCGATGTCGAAGTCCCAGAAGTAAAGGCCCTCATCCGGGAGCGCATCTCGCAGTGAGGTGGTGGCGCCGAAGAAGCGCAGGGTGTTCTCGCCCGCGCGACGAGCTGTTCGCGCTCCCGTGCGACGACCTCACCGCCACCGGCAGTCACCGGCGCGTTTGTGCGGGCGACATCCGCCGTGCGCAGGGCGGGCTCGGGCAGCTCTCTCCACACCAGCGTCGCCGTGATCAGGATCGACACCGCCGAGGCGAGCATGCACGCGCCGTAGTCGATCTGCGTGCAGAGCAGCCCCGCCACCGAGGCCCCGAGACCCCCCCAACTGCCCCGTCGCCACCACGAGGCTCATCAAGGCGCCGCGCCGCGCGTCGGGCACCAGCGGCCGGCGGAGGGTCGCACGCCGGTGGGTGGGGTGGCGAGGGGGCAGGAGGGGGCGATGGCCGATCGCGCTTCTCCGGGCAGGCCGCGCACGGCATGATTCCGCGCGCGCATGACGGAGTCCCTCGAGGCACGCGACGACGCGGCAACGCGGACGGCGACGTCGGACGGCGACGTCGCCACCATTGCGGTCCCCGCCGCGGCCGCGAGCATCGGCCGATTCGCGGTACTCGGCGCTGTCGGTGCCGGGGGAATGGGGCAGGTGTTCTCGGCCTACGATCCGCAGCTCGATCGTCGCGTGGCGCTGAAGCTGTTGCATGGCCACGGCGACTCGGTGGATCGCGCGCGACTGGTCCGCGAGGCACAGGCGCTGGCTCGGCTCGCGCACCCGAACGTCGTCGCGGTCCACGAGGTGGGGGCGCACGCTGGGCAGGTGTTCGTCGCGATGGAGTTCGTCGAGGGCACCACGTTGCGGGAGTGGATGGACGCGCATCCGGCGGTGGCAGGGTCCGCGTCCCGGTGCGCGCGCGCGCTCGAGATCCTCCTCGACGCCGGCCGCGGGATCCAGGCGGCCCACGCGGCCGGGTTGGTGCACCGCGACGTGAAGCCGCGGAATATTCTGGTCGGCAGTGATGGTCGCGTTCGCGTCGTCGATTTCGGCCTGGCGCGCAGCGGGGTGGGCGATCGCGAGGAGCTCGCTGCGACCGCGCGCGACGACCCGCCCGATCCGCAGGAGGCCTCGCACGACGAGCGCAGCGGCTCGGGCACGCTGCTCGCCGCCCCGCTCACGCAGACCGGAAAGGTCGTCGGCACGCCAGCGTACATGGCCCCGGAGCAGTTCCGGCGCGGGCCCGTAGATCCTGCCGCCGACCAGTTCGCCTTCTGCGTGACCGCGTGGGAGGTGCTCTTCGGTGCGCGCCCGTTCGCCGGCACGACGATGGCGATGCTGATGGCGATCCGTGAGGGCCAGATAAACCGTCCCGCCGGCATCGAGGTGCCCGTGGCGCTCGAGGCGGCGCTGCGGCGCGGGCTGTCGCATCGGCCGTCGCGGCGGCACGCGGACATGGCGACGCTTCTCCGCGTGTTCGACGAGGAGCTTGCCGCAGCGAAGGGCGAGGCGAGGCGGAGTCGCGGCTCGGGGCGCGGGTGGTGGATCGCGGGCGGCGTCGGGGTGATCGCGACCGCTGGGGCGTTTTGGTTGGGTGGCCGCGAGGCGATGCGCTGCGACGGCGCCGCGGAGCACTTCGTGGGGGTCTGGGATTCGACGCGCAAAGCGGAGATCCGCGCAGCCGTCCTCGGCTCCGGGGCAACGTTTGCGGACGGCACGTGGACTCGCCTCGAGACGAACGTGGATGGTTGGCGCGCGGCATGGGAGGCGGGCCACCGCGATGCCTGCGAGGCGGCGCGCGTGCGCGGGGAACAGTCGGAACACTTGATGGATCTTCGGATGACGTGCCTGGACTCCCGACGGCAGCGACTGGGGGCGTACCTGGATTTGTTGGCAGCGCCGACGGTGGAGGTGCTCGCCAACGCGGAGGAGGGCTTCGCCACATTGCCGGGGATCGAGAGCTGCGGCGATGCGGACTACGTGCAGCACCGCGGACAGCGGTCGGAGGATCCAGAACTCGCGGAGATCGAAGACGAAGTCTTGGCCGCGGTCTCGCGGGCGGCCTCGTTGGAGAAGGCAGGGGACTCGGAGGCTGCGCTGGCGATCGCGGAGGCAGCGGTGGTACGGGCGGCGGGCTCGGAGTTGGCGCGGGCACATGCGTTGCTGGCGAAGGGCCGGGCGCTGGCGCGGGTGCGGCCGAGGGAAGCAGCGGAGCTGCTCGAGGAAGCTTATGGGCTGGCGAGGGCGGCGGACGTCGGGGACGTGGCGGCTGGTGCGGCGACGGAGCTGGCGCGGACGATGGGGCTCCGGCTATGGTCGGCGGCGGAAGCCAAGGTGTGGCTGGGACTTGCGCGCGCGGAGGCGGAGCGCTTGACAAACCCGATGCCCGTTGCGCTCGTAGACATCCTCGAGGGCGATCTTCTCGCTTCGCTGGGGGACAGCGCCGGTGCTCAGCGAGCCCTCGATCGTGCGTTTGACACGCTCGAAGCGATTGGTGCTGACACGACGATCGAGTATGCTCAGGCGCTCAAGGTCAGGTCCGGCGTCAACGGCTCGAATCGTGGGGTCGCCGACGCGACCGCGGCGCTCGAACTGATCGTCGACGTTCTGGGCCCCGACCATCCGGGGATTTCCGGGTACCATCGAGCGCTGTCGCGCGCGCTGATCGCTGAGGGAGACGTCGAGGCGGCGCTCACGCAGGCTGAGCGGGGCTTGGAGATCTCCGAGAGTGCGTACGGTCCCAACAGTGAACGGATCAGTGCTGATCTGAGTCAGTACGCGGAGGTTCAGCTTCAGAGTTCCCGCGGCGGCCCGGTAGCGGCGCTTGCAAGTCTCCAGCGCGCCATCGCGTTGTACCCCGAGCACATCGAAGAATCGACGCAACTAGCCGAATTTTATCGTCTGAAAGGGAGACTTCTAATCGAGCAAGGAGACCTCGGTGCCGCGGTTCACGCATATCGCGAGTCCTACAGCATTCACCGCCAGCGTCACGGCGATCGTCATGCAGCTACCGCTCGCGTGATGCTCGAGCTGGGGAATGCGGAGCGGAGGTTCGGTCTGCGATCAGAGGGTGCAGCCCGTATGCGACTCGGATTCGCGCTCATAGAGGAGATTGTTGCCACGCAGCATCCCGCCGTCTTGGAGGTGCTCGACAATCTGGCATCAGATGCGCAGAATGACGGTCGATTCGAGGACGCATATGAACTGCACCTGCGAACCCGCGCGGTTGCACGGGATTCATTCGGGCCGTCAGGCCTCCCTCATTTCCTCGTCGAAGTGAATCTCTGCGCGACGGCGCAGGGGATGGGTCGCATCGAGCTGGCGATGGCGCATTGTGAAACGGCGCTGGAACTCGCTCATACTGGAGACTCGAAGAATCCTGCTTATCTTGCGAACGTCGAGAACACCCTCGGAAGCGTGCTCGTCAGCGCGGATCGCCACGATGAAGCGCTGCCGCGCTTCGAGCGCGCGAAAGAACTCTGGTCGATTTCGCTCGGTGAAGCGTCGGCGCCCGTCGCTGTTGCGCTCGCGAACATCGCGGAGGTGCGGCTTCTTCAGGGATCTTTCGGCGAAGCCCGAACGCTATACGCCCGTTCGCTCGAGATGCGCACGGCACTGAACGGTGAGCGCCACGAATCACTCGTCACGCCGTTGCTAGGCATCTCGTCGGCGGCGTTGGCCCTCGGCGAATCGGCGCCGTCTAGGCAAGCCGCCGAGCGAGCGCTCGGGATTGCCGAAGAGGCCGGCGCCGACCCACGCCTCGTCGCCCGCGCGAGCGAGGCCCTGGCGCTCGCGCTCGCCAAGTCGCCCAGCACCCGAGCCGAGCGGGTCCGAGCCCGCGCCCTCATGCAGCAGGCCTTCGAAGCTTTCGAGCCCATCGGCCCCAGCACCGCAGCCGACGTCGAACGCGTCCGCGCCTGGCTCGACGCGCACTGAACGGCGCGCGCCACCGCGCGACGTTCTCGCCCGAGGCGACCTCGGGCCGCTGCCAGGGCTCGACCGCCCAGTGCCCGCTGGGCCAGCTGTGCCCGCACCGTGACGCCCTACACCGACTGCTGTGTGCCGCCCGACTCGTCGAACTGCGACGGCGTCCGCTTCAGCCAGAATTCGTGCCCGTCGTACTGCGGCTAAGAGTGACGCGCATCGTCGGCCATGGCGACGCAACGAGCCTCAGGGCATGCCGCTGCACGATGGACACGCCTCGAGCACGCAGGAAACCACCGCCTGGAACATCGCGATCGCGGCGTCACCCACCATGCCCAACATACCCATGACGCAGCCGTCGGCGCACGCCTGGGTGATGCCGCACTGCTGGGTGCAGTCCACCATCGCCGCGCAGTCGGGATCCGCGATGCATGATTGCAGAGCCATGCCGCACACGCCCACCAGCGCCGCGTTGCCGCACGCGACACACTCGTCGTCGGTACCGCCGCCGGTCGATCCACCGGAGGTACCCGAGACGTCCGTCGTCGGGGCCGTCTCGCCGCTGCTCGATCCCTCGCCGTCCGCGCCCGGGCACTCGCAGTTGTCGTAGCCCGAGCCGTCGGGTAGGCACGCCTGGGCCCCGGGGGCGCCACCCGGGCACGCGCACTCGATCTGCTGGCCCGGCACGCAGTTGCCCATCTCGTCGGTGGTCGCGGCCTGCGTCGTCGAGCCCGAAGCCGCGGCGCTCGAGCCCGCCTCGGCGTCTGCGGGGCCGATCTCCCCGGCGCTGTCCCGCGCGGTGTCGGAGCCCCCGGCGCAGCCAACGAGGGCACCGGGCAACACCAGCGCGCAGAGACGAACGTGCATGATCGCGGACGAGGGTATCACGCCTCGACGCGCGGCTTCGCTGCGATTCGCGGCGCGGCTACGCACCGACGGCTGTGCGATCGATCGGCATCATCGTCTTCGTTCTTCGCGCCCGAGCGGTTGGAAGCGGGTATCCTCGGGAGCGCGCGGAGGTGGGTCGCGGTCGAGACATGTGGGTGTCCGAGCGGGCTGCGACGGGGCCGACGCCGGGCGCAGGCGGCGTGGTGGACAAGCCCGTTCGAGCCACCGCGGGCGCCCCAAGTGCTCTCGGGGTCATGCGACAGACGCGACTGGCCGAGTGCGCGCGCTGTGACGATGATAGGCATGAGCTCAGTCGACCGGCACGTTGCGCGGGAGGCGCTCCGCCAGGCGGCGTTGCACGATCGCGCGAAGGCGCGCCAGTGAGTACGGCTTCGGCAAGAAGTTCACGTCTTCGATCAGCGTGAACTCCTCGCTGCCGAAGTCGTCGCTGTAGCCGCTCGAGAAGATCACCATGAGATGCGGATCGCGCGCCACGAGCGCCTCGGCCAGCGCGCGGCCGTCCATTCCGAGTGGCATCACCAGATCCGTGAACAGCAAGTCAATCTGCCCCTCGTGCGCTGTCCACACCTGCAGTGCTTCTGGTCCGGAGCTCGCCTCGATGACGCGATAGCCGAAGCTATTCAGGCTACGCAGGGTCGCGCGACGAACGTACGGGTCGTCGTCCACCAGCAGCACCGTCGCCTCTTGGGCCGACGAGTCCTCGACGCCCTGCCCGCGTGGTACCGACGCTTCGCTGAGCTCCTCCCTGCCAGCCTCGGGCAAGAAGATCTCGAACTCGGTGCCGGTGAGCGCAGAGCTCTGCACGCCAATCCAGCCTCGATGCTGATGAATGATCCCATACACCGTCGAGAGACCGAGGCCGGTCCCCTGGTTCACGTCCTTCGTCGTGAAGAACGGCTCCCAGATCTTTGCGAGGTGTTGCGGCGCGATGCCCTCGCCGGAGTCCTTCACGGCCAAGCGCACGAATCGTCCGGGGTACGCGCCCGCGCCAAAGCGCTTCGCTTCGCTCGACGGGATCGTGATCTCCGAGGTGCGCAGCGTGAGCCTGCCGCCGCTTGGCATGGCGTCGCGCGCGTTCACGGCGAGGTTGAGGATCACTTGCTCCAGCATGCCGACGTCGACGCGGACTCGCGGCAGTCGCGCGGTGCACTGAGACTCGACGCGCACCTCAGCGCCGAGCACGCGACGCAACACGCGGGTGAAGTTGCCGACCACTTCGTTCAGATCGACGTTCTCTGGCTTCAGCTGCTGCCGTCGGCTGAACGCGAGGAGCTGCCGCGTCAGTGCCGCGCCGCGGTCTGTGGCGACTCCGATCTCCGTCGCCAGCTCGACGAGCTCCGCCTCGCCGCTCGACCGGATCATCGCGCTGTTCGCCTTGATGACGGTGAGCAAATTGTTGAAGTCGTGCGCGACCCCGGCGGCGACCTGTCCGAGCGCGTCCATGCGCTGGGCATGCTGAAGCAGATGCTCCGCGTTGTGGCGGTCGATCGCATGGCGCACCGCGCGCGCGATTCCGCGCGGCGTCAGTTCGCCCTTCACCAGGTAGTCCTCCGCACCTTCGCTGAGCGCGCTGAGACCGAGGTTCTCGTCGTCTTGGCCAGTGAGCACCAGCACCGGCCTTCCGCCTGCGGCCGCGTGAAGCGCGCGACATGTGTCGAGTCCAGAGCTGTCCGGGAGTCCGAGATCCGTCAGAACGACGTCGAACGTCGACGACGCCAGCATGGCCACCGCGGCTGAGAGTCGAGTGACCCTCGTGAGCGCGAACGCGAACGCGCGTGACTCGTGGAGCGCGTCTTCGACCAGGAGAGCGTCGGTATCTTGATCCTCGACGAGTAGTACCTTCACCAAGTCATCGCCGAGCAGGACCCGCCCCGGCCTCGGCTGTGCCGAGCGGGCGACGCGATCCACTGCGCCAGGCGGCCGCAGTGTCACGACGTCGAACCAATAGTTACCCAACGTCTCGAGTGCGTCACCAAACCGATTCAAGTCGATCGGCTTGGTGATGAAGCTGTTCGCTTGCGCGCCATACGCGCGCATCACATCGTCTTCCGCACTCGAGCTGGTCAGTACGATCACTGGAATCAGCTTCAGAGTCGCGTCGGACTTGATCTCGGCGAGCACTTCTCGCCCGTCCTTTCTCGGTAGATTCAGATCGAGCAGGATGATGTCGGGCCGCTGCGAGCCGGCGAATTGGCCTTCCCGACGCAGATAGGCCATCGCATCTTCACCGTTCTCGACGGTGTTCAGGCTGTTCAACACGCGGGCGCGCTCGAGCGCCTCGATCGTGAGCAGCCGGTCCGTGGGACTGTCCTCTACCAAGAGGATCTCGATGCTGCGCGCGCCCGTGACGGTCATGACCGGTTTCCCCTCGATGCCAGCGTGAATCGAAACTCCGACCCCGCGCCCGGACTGCCGAGCACGCGAATCTCGCCGCCGTGTCGCTCCACGATTGCCTTGCACAGTGACAGGCCGATTCCCGTGCCAGAGTATTCTGCGCGGGTGTGCAGGCGCTGGAACAAAACGAATATTCGAGCGAAATGCGCAGGATCGATGCCGATGCCATTGTCGCGCACGAAGAACTCCGGCGTCCCGTCGACGACAGTGCAGCCGACCTGAATCGCGAGCGGGGCCGCGCTGCGATATTTGATCGCGTTGCCGATGAGGTTCTGAAATACCGTGACGAGCTGGTTCGCGTCGGCCCGAACCGCCGGCAGCGGCCCGATCTCGATGGTGGCCGCGCTCTCGGAAACGGCAGTGCTGAGGTTGCGCATGGCACGCTCCAGCGCGACCGCGCTCTCGACTTCATCGCGTTGGGCGGCCTGTGTGCTCACGCGCGAATACGAGAGCAGATCGTCGATGAGAGTCCTCATGCGCGCCGCACCCTCGACGATGTGCTCGATTAGCTCGAAGCCCCGCCCGTCGAGCTCGTCGGCGTAGCGACGCTCGAGAATCTGCGCGCAGCCGGATACCGCGCGAAGCGGCTCCTGCAGGTCGTGCGAAGCAGCATAGGCAAACTGCTCGAGGTCTCGATTGCTGCGCTCGAGGTCGCGCTGCTGCTGAATCGAGCGGAGCTCCAGCTCCTTGCGCGCGGTGATCACCTGCGTGAAGAAGATGACTCCACCGATGCTGCCGTCCGCGCGATTCCACGGCCGCACCTCCCACTGGAGCCACTCGAGAGAGCCATCGGCGCGCGGGAAGTAGTCTTCTTTGGAGCCCTCGGTGGACCCGGCGAGCGTGCGCTGGTGCACGTCCTTCCAGCGCTGCGGAATGTCGGGGAAGACGTCGTAGTGACAGCGCCCGACGAGGTCCTGCCCGCCCAAGTGGTAGTCGGTGTCCCAGCGCTCGCTCGTCTGGATGTAGCGAAGATCCTGGTCGAGCATCGCAATCGCCGCGGGCGTATGACGAACGAACTCGCGAAGCAGAGCTTCGCTGCTTCGCAAAGCGAGTTTCGCGCTCTGCAGTGGTGTTTCGTCCCAGTTGACGCCGATCATCCGTACGGCGTTTCCACTCGCGTCGCGCTGCACCGTACCGAGGCCGCGAATGTGCCGGATGCTGCCGTCGGCGCGCACCACACGAAACGAAGTGTCGAACTCCCCGCGGCCGCTCATCGCCTCCTGGATCGCAGTTTCCGCACCGCCTCGGTCGTCGAAGTGGATGTTGCGCAGCCACAGGTCGTAGCGGTTCTCGTGCGCGTCCGGCGCAACATCATAGAGCCGGAACATGGTGTCGTCCCACACCAGCTCGCCGGACGCGATGTCCCAGTCCCAGATGCCCACATGCGTCGCCGACGTCGCGAGCCGTACGCGCTCGTCGGCGCGTTCTCGCGCGCGGCGCGCGTTGGTCAGCTCGGTGACGTCCTGGAGCGTGCCCACCAACTGGGCCACCGCACCGCTCGCGTCGCGATGCGACTGCGCGCGCGCCCTGGCCCATCGACGTTCTCCGTCGACGTGGATGAACTCGAGCTCGAGCTCGTACCCCTCGCCACTCACTACGGCGCGCGCCACCGCCGCGCTGAGGATCGCCCAGCTCGCCGGCGTGTAGAGCGCTGACTGGGTCGAGTACGCAGGCGCAGCGTCCCCCGGCTCGAGCCCGAACATCCGGAACAGCTCGTCCGACCACCACACGATGTCGGTTGCAATCTCGAACGACCAGCTGCCGAGCCCCGCGACCGTCTGGGCCATCCCGAGTTGCTTTGCCAACGTGCCGAGCTTCACGTTCGTACGCAGCAATGCGGCTGCCGTCGCGTCTTCCCCGCGCTCGTCGAGCAGTGGCAACGCGCTCGCTCTCTCGACGAAGCCGAGCACCTTGCCGTCCGCGGCGTGGATCGCGGTCTCTGAGATCCGCAACGCGATCGCGCGCCCGTCCTTGCACAGGCGTGTTTCGAGCCGCTCGGCCGCGCTCCTTGGTGTGTCTCTCCGCGCGGCGCGCTCGCAGTCCGCACCTAACGGAAACAACGAGTCCGCGCGCGTCCCGATCATATCCGTCGCGGCGAAGCCGTAGAGCGCCTGCGCCGCCGGGTTCCATGTGACGACCACGCCGTCGAGCGTTGTGCTCACGACCGCTTCCGAGGCGCCGTCGATCATGCCGGCGAGCCATTCGACGCGCGAAGCGTCGGTCTTTTCTGAGCCGCTCTTCATCAGCCTCACCGTCGGACGTCGGACGTCGGCCGAATGGACGAGCCGCCGTGAAACACGGCGGTGTCTCGGGAGAGGTTGAGGGGGGTCGGGCGAATGCGGGGGGAAAAGTCGTGGGTTGGCGCGGCGAGAATGCGTGGGACGGTGAAGGCGACGGTGGACGTGGCGACGCTTGCGCTGTCGCCGATGCAGCCGTTGCCGACGCTGTCTCCGTCGCCCTCCCTCACTTCGCAACCTGCTCCGCGAGCCGCGTCTCGCGACGGTCTTGCACCAGCCGTATCTGCGTCATGCCGGCGCGCTGCGATCGCGTCGGCGAGCGCGCCGGAGTGCGTCGTCACGAGGACCTGCGTCGTCGCTGCGCATACCGCGATGCGCTCGGCGAGCGCAGGCGGCACGTCGGGGTGAAGGCTCGACACGGGCTCGTTGAGCGCGAGGAACAGCGGCGGGCGTGTAGCCGGTAGGAAGGCCCCGTTCCTGCCTCCGGCCGAACCTCTGTCGCTGCTCGGTGCACGCCTGGTGATGCTCGCGGAACCCCTGCCACCCGTCAAGGGGTGCTCCCGCGGCCGTTCGGCGCAGACGCCCCGCGCGGCACCACGGGCTTGGCACGTCTGGGTTGCACCCCGGAGTCCTCGTGGTCGTGCAGCGCTTTCGGTACGACCTCGCAGATCGGCCGGCTCGGGCGACGCGACCGGTGCGACGTCGGGCGACGCGGGCAGCTCCGGCAACCGATGATACCGGCCTCACGGGCGGACCCTGGACCGGTGACCCGGCCGTCGCGTGCCAGCAGGTCTTCGATGCATGGACGGCGGCGTCACGCCCGTGTAGCAGCGCACGGAGATCTACGCCCGCGCGGGGTCGAACGCTCCCGTGCGTCGACGCGATCAGTACACGCCGTCCACGAACTTACCGTTTCGCGAGATCGTCGCGTCCGCTGCGGAGCGGCCCGGCCACGACATCTGCGAGCGTGACGGGTGTGATGATCGCGTAGATGCATCCCGCATCGATCGCCCCGAACACCGACTCGAATCGTGTCGCGAGTCGTAGCGATCGCGCACCACGGTCACCGCTTCGATCATGCTCTTCGTGGCGATGACGCTGCTCGCCCTGCGACTGTCGCCGCTGCAGGCGCTGCTCAGCGCGCTCGTCCCCGACACGCGGCCCGGCGCCTTCATGAGCCTCGTGGTGGCGACGGGCCAGCTCGGCGGGGGCCTTGGGGGCCGCGGTGGCCGGCCTGCTCCACACGCGGATCGGCTACGGCGCGTGCACGATCGCCTCGGAAGTGTCGATCTGATCACGGCGACGCTGGCGTGGCGCGAGCTGCCCGAGCCCGCCCTGCGCACCACGGACGTCGCCCGCTCGGGCGCACCGGTGTAGCGTTGTTGCGGACATGATGACCGCCTTCACGCACCACGGCGTCGTGGCGATCGTCACCAACCGCGATCGCTCGCGCTTCTTCATCGAACGCAAGGACGCGGCGTACCGTCCATACCCGCGGGGCTACGGCCTGTTCGGCGGGGCGGTCGAGCGCGGTGAAGCTCCGCTCACCGCGATCACCCGCGAGCTGGCGGAGGAACTCGGGCCTGGCGCCGCCCAACTGACCGAGCCGGTCGCGGTGTTCGTCCAGCGCACGATGCCCGCGGGCTTCGTGCTGTCGGTGTTCGAGACCGTGCTCACCACGTCGGAGCTCGACGCGCTCGCCGACATCCCGGTGCTCGAGGGCGAGTGCGGTGTGGTGATCGATCGCGATACTCTGCTGGCGACGCCGCTCGTCTGGGGACTCGACGCGGTGGTGGCGGAGTACCTCGCCTCGCCGGCCCGATGATCGGCAAAGGGCCGCTCACGCGGGGCGGCGACGGCCGCGCCCCGACACGAGAAGGCCCAGGCCCAGCAAACCGAGCAGCACCCCGACGCCGCGCGAGCCCGGGCTCACGGCGCAGAACAGATCGGTGCTGCTCTTCAGCTCGGTCGACACGTCCACCTCGACCCCCAACGCCTCGAGCGCGTCGACACAGTCGTCGAGGTCAGCGGCGGCAACATACTGCCCGTCGCAGAACAGGCTGCCGTCGGTCTCGCAGGTGCCCTCGCAGTTGCTGGCGAACGCCGCCTGACAGTCGGCGAAGCCCTGGGCCTGGCACTCGATCTGGCAGTCGAGGTTGATGATGGCCGAGCATGTCCCGCCGCAGCACGCCTCGCACTGGGCCACGCAGTCGGCGTCGAGGGGCGTCGCGCCGCAGCTGCCGTCGCACTCGGCCGAGCACGTCGCCTCGCAGCTCGCACGGCAGCGCTCGCCGTCGGCCTCGCCTTCGCACTGTGCGTCGCAGCGGCCGGTGCAATCGCCCTGGCACGACGCGCTGCAGTCGAACGCGCCAGGATCGGCGATGCACTCGGCCGAGCACGTGCCGCCACACGAGGTCGTGCAGTCGACGTCGGCCGAGACGTCGCAGCTGCCGCTGCACGCCGCCTGCAGATCGGCCGCGCACGCGGCGACGGCCGCGCCCACATCGCAGCTCGCCTCACACGAGGTCTCGTAGCGGAGCGCGCAGCGGGTGCTGGCGTCGACGTGGATGTCGCCGCATTCGGGCACCCCGGCTCTGGCCTCGGTGGCAAACAGGGCGACAGCGGCGATGGGCAGGGCGAGGAGGTGCAAGCGCATGGGGCCTCGCGTTTGCAACGGCCGCACCAACCGCGCGAACGCAGTCCGGAACGCGGCGGCACGGCGCAGCGCGGCGCGGACCGCGACGCCGCTGCCATGGGGTGCGGCGTCTTGCAACGATGGCCCGCGACGACCCGACCGCCCGCGTCGCGATCGACTGCGCGCCGGTGTAGGCTCGGCCGCGCCATGACGTCCGCAGACGATTCACGAGCATGCGAAGAGATGGCCCAGTGGCTCGAGGCGCAGCTGCTGCGCGAGGTGGTCGAGCAGTGGGAGTTCATCAACCGGGAGCTGTTCGGCGGTGTGATGCGCCCACCGATCTTCGAGCTCGCCGACTCCACCGACCTGCTGGGGGTCTGGCGGCCCGCGGACCGCACCATCGCGCTCGCCCGCGCTGGCATCGCGACGCGACCGTGGGCCGAGACGATCGAGATCCTCAAGCACGAGATCGCGCACCAGTTCGTCGACGAGATCCTCGGTGGTGACGCGACGCCGCACGGGCCGAAGTTCCGCGAGGTCTGCGAGGCGCGGGGCATCGACGCGCGGGCGACGGGCGTTGGGCCGGGCGACGCGGACGCGGTCGAAGACTCGGCGCGGATGCGGGTCGTGGCGCGGGTGCAGAAGCTGCTCGCGCTGGCCGAGAGCTCGAACCAGCACGAGGCCGAGCTCGCCGCGTCGACCGCCCAGCGGATCATGCTCAAGTACAACCTCGATCTGCAGGGCTCCGAGGCGGGCGACAGCGGCGGTTGTGCGTATCTGTGGCTGGGCGAGCCCACCGGCCGCATCCAGCCCCACCAGCGCGTGTTGGCCGGGTTGCTGCTCACGCACTTCTTCGTGCAGGTGATCTGGATCCCTGTGTATCGGCCGCTCGAGGGCAAGCACGGCTCGGTGATCGAGGTGTGTGGCCGCCCCGAGAACCTCGCGATGGCGGAGTACGTGCACGCCTTCGTGCTGCGGACCATCGAGCGCCTGTGGCGAGAGCACAAGCGGGCGACCGACGTGCGCTCGGATCGGGATCGTCGGAGCTTCCTCGCCGGCGCGGTCGCGGGGCTGAGCGAAAAGCTGCGAGCCCAACGCGCCGTGGCGCAGCGCGAGGGCCTGGTGTGGGTCGGCGACGCGCGCGTGTGCGACTACTTCCGCCGCCGACATCCCCACACGCGATCGGCCGGGCGCCGCACCCGGGCCAACGCGGCGGCCTACTCCAAGGGGAAGTCGGCGGGGCAGACCATCGTGCTGTCGCGGCCGGTGAACGGCGGGTCGACGTCGGGCTCGCCGCGGGCGCTCACCGAGGGCAAGTAGGGGGCTGGCACCGGGGCGTGCAACCGCGCCGCGGGACGCCCTCGTTGCCGGTGATGGCGGATCGCGACCACACGGGGATGAAGCGATGAGCCCTCACGTTCATCGGCATGCAGGGCGAGGCGTACGCGACCGGGCGCCTGTTCTCCGAGAGCGGCGGCGTGGGTTCGAACGTGCTCGACGAGCAGCCGGGCGCGGGTCTCACCGCCGCCAGCGACTGCGAGGTCGCGGTCGGTGAGCTGTGCCTCGCGCTGACCGAGGCGGGCGCCGAGACGCGGCTCTGCCCGCAGTGATGGCGGGGCGTGAGCCAACCGCCGCGGCGTCCTGGCCCTACCGCCGCCGGCGCACGGCCCCGACCGTGACGTCGATCGCCGGCGGCTCGAGCCCCGCGCGTCGACATCGCGCTGCGCCATCGCGACCGGGCCTCGACACCAGCAATGAGCGTGCGTCCATCCGCGGCGGCGGGCGTCATGGGGGCACAGCATGTCCGCGACCCCTTCGTTGCCCACACCCGACGCCGATCTCCCCGGGGACTTCCTCGGCCCCGCCCTCGCGCGGGCGCCCGATCGCTGGGTGATCCCCCTCGAGGAGACCACGCGTCGCACCCTCGATGCGTTGATGCGCGCCCCCGACGGGCAGTTCGAGCGCCGGGTCGCCGACGCGATGCGCGAGGTCACCGCGGCGTGCCGCGATCGACTCTCGCAGGGACCGGGGGTCGTCCTGGTGCGCGGCGTCCCCGTCGAGGGTCACACGCCGTCGGCGGTGGCTGCTCTGTTCACGGCGATCGGACGCGGACTCGGCGAGCTGCAACCGCAGAACCAGGACGGTGAGCGGATCACCGACGTGCGCCACACCGGTGCGGACCCGGCCGATCCCGAGATCCGCCTGTATCGCACGCGCGCGGCCCAGGGCCCGCACACCGACGGCGCCGACCTCATCGGCCTGCTGTGCCTGCGCGCCGCAGCGCGCGGCGGCCACAGTCGCATCGTCAGCTCCGTCCGCGTGTTCCGGACGATCGCCACGCGGCGGCCCTACCTCGCGCCGCTGCTGCTGCAACCATGGTTCTTCCACGTCCCCGGCGGCGCGGCGCGGGGACTGCCCGAGACGATGCCGCGGCCGATCGCGCGCTTCGATGGCCGCACGCCCGAGAGCTTCTTCATCGGCTGGTACCTCCGCAACGCCCAGGGGCACCCCGGCGTCCCCCCACTCGATGCGGCGCGTCGCGAGCTGCTCGATCTCTACGAGGCCACGGCCGAGGACCCCGCGCTCATCCTCGAGTTGGATCTGCACCCGGGCGATCTGCAGTGGCTGCGCAACCCGTTCGTGCTGCACGGCCGGACCGCGTACGAGGATCCGCCCCCGCCGGCGCCGGGCCGCCACCTGCTGCGCCTGTGGCTCGCCGCGCCGGACTTCGACGACGCGACCCCGCGCTTCGACGACGGCGGAGGGATCGCATGAGCATCGATCCCGGATGGGCCGCCACGATCTGCCTGCTCGGCTTCGCGGCGCTGTCGCTGCACGACGGGATCGTGGTCCACCTGTGGCGCGAGCGCCTGCCGCTGCGCCCGGCGTCGCGCGTCGAGCACCGCATCCACACACTGCGGGCGTGGTGCTTCCCGCCGATCCTCGTGGTGTTCTTCGCCGGCCACGGGCCGACGGCGCTCGCGTGGACCCTGGTCGCGATCGATCAGGCCCTCGAGGTCGCGGACATGGCGGTCGAGCGCCGTTCGAGGGCGCACACCGCCGGCCTGCCGACGCCCGAGTACGTGGTCCACGGTCTCATCGTCACGCTGCGCGCCGCTGCGATCGCCTTCGCCGCGATCGCCGGCCCCGCCGCACACCTGGTCGCCACGGCAGAGTTCCTCGCGCCCGGTGCGGTGCTCGTCGCGGTGCTCCACGAGCTGCTCGCCAGCCGTCCCCGCTGGTTTCGCCGCTGGTATCCTGTCGCGTCCGCATGACCTGCGACCTACGCATCGTGGCCGCCCGCATCCGTCCGTTCGTGGAGCGACGCGTTGCGGCGGCCGACGTCGACGACTTGCTGCAAGAGGTGCTCGTTCGCGTCCACCGCGAGTTCGACACCATCGCAGACGACGAGCGGTTTGCCCGGTGGCTCCACCGCGTCGCCGCGAATGCGATCGCCGATCACCACCGTCGCAGCGCCCGACGCGATCGCAAGCACGGCGCGGCCGCGACCGAGCCCCAGGCCAATCCGCGCGAGGCTGACGACACCGCCACGACGTTCGCCAGCTTCGTCACCTACGCGGTCGACAACCTGCCCACGCCCTACCGCGAAGCCCTGCACCTCACCGAGCTCGACGGCCTGAGCATGGCCGAGGCCGCGGCCCGCGAGGGGGTGTCGGTGTCTGGCATGAAGTCGCGGGTGCAACGGGGCCGTCGTATGCTCCGCGAGCTGTTCGAGGCCTGCTGTGAGATCGCCCTGGATTCCCGCGGGCGCATCGTCGAATACACGCCGCGCGGAGGTCGCTGACGGTCGCCACCGCGTGCGGAGGCGACCTCCGCGACAGCGACACCGACCGCGTGCGCCTCGAGCCGACCAACGACGTGCGGCTGCGCTGCGGCTATGCGTCCCATCGCCAACTTGCGCGTGCGTCGGGATGTGACCCGGTACCCGGATTCAAGCCACCGGCTCGCGCGCATCACGGGCGACCGCCAGGGCGTAGCGCACCGGCCCGTCGTCGCCGTGATACGCGATGAACTCGCGGTGCTCGAGCACGCGCATGCCCGCTTGCTCGAGCCAGTCTCCGACCTCGGCGGTCGCGTGCACGCGGGTGTGCGGCCCGAAGCTGCGCCCCTGCTCGGGGATGTACGTGAAGGCGACGACGCCCGCGGGCACGAGCACCGCACGCGCAGCGCGGAGCAGCGCGGCGAGATCGCGGACGAAGTGCAGGGCCCCGCACGAGAGGATCAGATCGACACCACCGTGGCGCAGCACGCTCTCGGGCAGACCGCAGTCGAGGTCGTGCTCGACCAGCGCGAAGAAGCGTCCATCGCCGCGGGCCGCCTGCTCGAGCATCGCCTGCGAGACATCGACACCGACCACCCGAGCGCCGGCATCGCGCCACGGCGCGCTGGCCTGGCCGGTGCCGACACCGAGATCGACCACGCTCTGCCACGACGCCGGTGCGACGTGGGCCGATGCCGCAGCGATCAACTCGGCAGGCGCTACCCAACCGAGGCGGGCGGTGTCCTCGTCGTAGGTCGGAGCCCAGTGCTCATATTGGTCGCGAGCGGTCACAGGCGCCAGGATCGTCCTTCGCGGACGTTCTTAGGACGCCATCTGGATTCTGCAAGCTACGGCGTGC
This sequence comes from Nannocystales bacterium, assembly GCA_038325765.1. Classification (GTDB taxonomy): domain Bacteria; phylum Myxococcota_A; class Polyangia; order Nannocystales; family Nannocystaceae; genus Xiheibacterium. The sequence continues at coordinate 4,339 of JBBQJI010000050.1, read as the reverse complement.
AATGGGGCATCCACGGGCGATCCTCGGCTCGGGGCGAATCCGTTGTCCTGCGTCGACGAAGCGCTGGTGCGCAGTGCAAGACGCCCAAGCACGCAGGTGAGACCATGTGGAGGCGTCCCGCGCGGTGACTTCGCATCGTCGCCGCGATCACCGACGCCGACGGGATCGCTCGCCTGCTCCACGGCGCCAGGCCGCCGCCTCGTCCATCCCCCACAGCCAGCTCTGCTTCTTCTGCCGGTGACCCTTGCCAGGTGCGTCGTCCGTACACACGCCGTCGGGGTTCGTCGGGGTTCGTCGGGGTTCGTCGGGGTTCGTCGGGGTTCGTCGGGGTTCGTCGGGGTTCGTCGGGGTTCGTCGGGGTTCGTCGGGGTGTTCGGAGCTGATGCGTCGAGCCGACGCCGTGAGCGAAGACTGACCCCACACGCGCTGTGGCGCGAGAAGGCCGACGTCGTGCGGGTGCAGGACACACGCCATCGTCATTTCTGGTGAGCGGGAACATGAAGTCCGGTGGGAAGCACTCCAGGTTGCGTTTCACGGCTTCGGCATCCGCATCACGGTCCCGAAGGCCATCCCCTCCTGCCAGACCGACGTATGGTTCAGCCAGTAAACGTGCGCGTCGTCGATGTGGACGTCGCGCACGTACCACACCGAATCACCGCTTGCGATCTCCTCGCGCTCTCCACCGTCGCGTGCGACTCGGCTGAGCACGTCTTGCCCGCCCCAGTACACGTGGGTGTCGTCGAGCGCGATCTGACTCGTGCCGCCCGTGCACACGTGACCGACGTCGTTCGCATCGGCGCTCGCCCATACCTCGCTCGTGTCGCCGCCGTCGGCAGGTGCGCGGTGGATCGTGCAGGTCCCGACATCGAGCCAGAACACGTCGTCGTTGTCCGCGACCACGCCCGCGGAGTACGTCATCCCGCCGGCGACGGTCCACGATTCGGTCGCGTCCTTGCGCACCGCCTCGACCGTGGTCGACGTCGTCCAGTACAGCGTGTCGTCGTTCGCAGCGGCCTCGTAGGCGGCTCCGTTGCCTGCCACGAGTAGCTCGGGCAAAGCGGCGCCCTGCGGGCTCGCATAGGCGCCCTGCGCGTTCACCCACAGGATCCGCGTTGCGTCGACGACCACAGCGCGCGCGGTCGTCATGGGTAGTGTCGCCTCGATCTCACCGTCGAAAGACGCGCGAGAGATTGCGGCCAGGTGACTCCACCACGCTGCGGTGCTCGACGCCGCCACGTCCCACGGTTCGACGGACGCATCGACGAGCTCCGGTACGCCACCTCCAGTCGCGACGCGCCACAGGCCACCATCGTCGACGCCGGGCTCACCGAGGCTCGAGTAGTAGATCCACTCGGGAGTCACTGCGAACGACCACGGTAGCTCGATCCCGGAGGCGAGCTGCTCGGGCTCGCCGATCGGAAAGGGATCGCACACGTTGCCGAGGCCATCGTCGTCGCTGTCGAGCTGGTTCGGATCGGCGATCACATCGCACACATCGAGATCGTTCATCACACCGTCGCGATCCTGGTCGAGCACGGGATCGAGCTGTGGTGTCGCCGCGTCGATGCCGAGCTCGGTGAGGCGGGCGGCGAGATTCGACTCGACTGCGGGAACGTCGAGTGCGAGCAAACCAGCGAGCAGCGCGTCCGAGGTCGCGGCCTCGAATGTGCCCGTATCGCCGAGCTCGGCGGCGCCGTTGTTGAGCAGCTGTTGCAGATGGGCGTCGGAGGCCGACCCGCCGGCGGCGAGCGTCGCGGCTTGCCCGAGTATTGCGCTCGTTGCGAAGAGATAGCGCGCTGCCGAGTCGTCGCCGTCGAGCAGCGTCATCTCGGTCCCGCTGGTGGGCGCTGGGCTGGCGGCGGGACCGACCGGAAGTGCGAGGCCGAGCTCTTGCTCGGCTTGTGCGAGGGCGTCGTCAATTGGGCTGCCGGTGGCGAGCAGCGCGAGGACGCGGCGGTGCGCGAGGTGGGTGAACGCGTTGACGTAGACGTCGGAGGCGGAAGGGATCGCGACGACCGCACGCAGGACGATCGGTGCGCCGCTGAGATCGCCGCGGACCTCGTCGTAGTGGAAACCATCGGCTTCGAGGAGGTAGATCCCGGGGGCGACGTCGCCGAGATCGAAGCGGCCGCGATCGTCGTCGAGTTGGCCGGTGATGATGTCGCCGGTGGGTGTGCCGTCGAGGGCGAGCCGGGATGCGCGGAGGGAGGAACCCAGGAGCAGCGGGCCTTTTTGCGCGCCGCCGCGCAGGCCGGTGGAAGAGCCGGTCTCTGTCGTGTCGGTAGAGCCGCCGATCGTGGTGGTGCTGCTGCTGGGCGACTCGCTTTCGCTGGTGGCATCGACTTCGGTGGAGGTGCCGGATTCACCGGCCGCGCCGGTGACCGCGCTCTCGTTCGTCGCGCATGCGAGGGTCACGACCGGAAGGATGATGGCGCGGACGAGGCGAGATGACATGCACGGCATGGTGCGTGGAGGGGGGATCCGTGAGCTGCGCTCTCGCCCGGGCGATGACGCAAGGGTGCGTCGGCAGTGGGTCCTGTCGTTTGGCGGGCCGATGGCGCCGCGACTCGGCTGCCGTACATGGTGAGGGATGGACGTGGTCCGCCGCCGAGCAACGTGGAGGTCGCGGCGACCGCTGCGGCGAGAGCGTCGGTGCCGGCCGGGTCGCGTGCGGCGCTGAGCTGCGCGCCGCAGCGCAGCCGGGGGCGTCGTCCGACGCCGCGCACACACCGAAGACGCGGCCGCGCCGTGGCAGCTCCAGTTGCGCACCGATCCCGAGGGTAGCTGGACCCTGTCGACCACGCGCTGGATTCCCCGGCGGTCGCCTTCCCCCCATGCGCTTGTTTCAGGGCTAGTTCTCCGGCGGTTCTGGCCACGCCCGAAAGAAACCGAAGTCACCGCAGGCCTTCCGCGGGAGCTCGTCCCGGCATGTGCGTGTCGCGGGGTCGCAGATGGCGAACCGCGCCGACACGTCATCCACCACGATGATCTTGCAGGAGGAGAACTCGAGGGGATCGCATGCTTCGCCGAGCCCGATGGTTTCAGTGCAGACGCCTGACCCAGAGTGTGCACCGCGGCAAAAGGCGGGGTCCACCCCCTCTCCTCCACAGGCGGACGGACTGTCGCAGACACTCCCGAGTTCGAGCCTCGCCCGACATGTGCCGTCGCTCGCGCAGTACCAGGGAGAGAAACCGCAGGACGGGTCCGAGCGCCTGTCGCACGCACCACCCTCCATCGGCGGCGTTGTATCGAGGCCGCCGTCCGAGCAGACTCCCGAGATGCACGTCAACTCCGAGCCGCACTCGTCTACGACCAGCAGTGGAAGCTCGCCTAGCCCTCGACACGTTTCGCCCTTGCCCTTGGTCCCGACGGTGATCGACTCGGTTGCGCTCCACGCGTCGGTGCGAACGCACGGATCGTGGTCGAGGACCGCCTCGAATGCGGCCTCGACCAGCGTATACCCCGCTGTCAGTTCGTCGAAGCGGCCCGCAAGGGCGGCCTCACATGCCGCGTCCGTCGCGTAGTGTGAAGCACAGCCGCACGTCGCGACAGCACCGCAGGCAACCTTGGCATAGCGCGCCGCCATGGTGCTCGGTTCGTCCACAGGCGCGCCAGACGAGTCGTCCGACGATTGCTTGGTGTCCGGCCCGCATCCAGCCGCGACGAGGCCCGCGACGAGGCCGGATGCATACCGCAGGAGCCGGAACCGGATCAGAGGGTGTCTCATGCGTTCACCTGGTATCGAAGGACCAACGTCTGATTGTTCCGGATGACGACGACGATGACGTTGAGGCAGAGTGCGAAGCGCTGGAGCTGGTGTGCCTGGACCGCAGCGTCGAGCTCGCAGCGCAGCAGGCCGAACGCGTTGCTATAGATCCGCGCGGCGAGCACGAGGCCGGGCACCGCGAGCAGGCCGAGGCCGAAGTACGCGAGGCCCGCCAGTCCTGCGAGGAGGCCGGGGACGAACATGTGGCCGAGCACGAACGACGTCGTCGCCACGACCTTGACCACCACGGGCGCCGCGACGCTCCACCACGTACCCACGCCACTCGTGCTGCGCGTCGACGGCGGCCGTGCGCAGCGGTGCGCCGGGCCCGCTCTCGTCGCGGAGCACCCGCGTTTGCCGGACCCAGTGCAGCCGATGGCCCCTGATCGCGCGACGGTCCGCTGGCTCGCCGCACCGGCGGCGACGGAGCACGGGCCTCGCTTCTCGCGCGCGTGTTCGCCATCGATGTCTCCGTCTGCCGCGGTGGCCCGCGGGTGGTGCCACCCGCCACGCTCACGCCGGCCCCGGACGCGGAGGGCGAAGACGCGAACGGGGACCCGCCGCCGGTGGCGG
>JBBQJI010000049.1:0-49065 GCA_038325765.1 Nannocystales bacterium | reverse complement strand
CATGATCTCCATGATCATGGCGAATGCGCGGTCGCCTGCGGTGCCCGTCTTGGGGCTGCACCTACCGCGGGGGCGGTCGTGAACTGCACGGCATCCAACCGACGTGCGCGTGACTGCCCGGACCTGCCCTGATCGAGCACCCCCCGCGCCGGCCGCATGCAGTATCCTCCCGCCTGCAATGCAGCTCGATGTCGCGATCGTCGGAGGGGGACTGGCGGGTGCCGCGCTGGCACGGCAGCTGCGGCGGCGTCTACCCGATCTCGCGATCGGCGTGTTCGAACGCGACGATGCCGGCGGTTTCAAGGTCGGCGAGTCGACGGTCGAGATCGCCAGCAACTACTTGGTGCGTCGGCTGGGGCTCGGCAGCTATCTCTACCAAAATCACCTGCCCAAGAACGGGGTGCGGTTCTTCTTCGACGACGAGGCGAAGAGCCAGCCGATCGAGCGGCTGGGCGAGATCGGGACCGACGCGCTGCCGTATCACGCGGCGTTCCAAGTCGACCGGCAGCGGCTCGATCGCGATCTGCGGGTGATGAACGCCGACGCGGGGGTTGCGGTGCACACCGGCGTGCGGGTGGTGAACCTGCGCCCGGGCGAAGGTGGCGAGCGGCATCGCTTCACCGTGGAGCTCATCGCGGACGGCAGCAGCTTCGATGTCGAGGCCCGGTGGCTGGTCGACGCATCGGGGCGGGCGCGGGTCCTCGGTCGCGCGCTGGGCGAGTCGCGGACCGACATCGGCCACGGGCTCGCGGCCGCATGGGGGCGCTTCGAGAACGTCGTCGACCTCGACGATCACGGGCCCGAGTGGTGGCGCGGGCGCGTCCGCCACACCAGCCGCGCCCTCTCGACCACCCACTTCATGTACCCCGGCTACTGGATCTGGTTCATCCCGATCGCGCGCGGTGTGGTCAGCGTGGGTGTGGTCTGCGAGCAGGCAAAGTTCCGCGACCACTGGCGCACGATCCCGGGGTTGGTCGACTTCGTGCGTGGCCACGTTGCGCCCGGATCGCTGCTCGAGGGCGCGCGGCCGCTCGACGCGATGGGTTACAGCCGCGTGCCCTACGGCGGCGGTCGCTTCTTCTCGCCCGACCGGTGGGCGCGCGTCGGCGAGGCCAACGTCTTCAGCGATCCGCTCTACAGCCCGGGCTCGGACTTCATCGCCCTCGAGAACGACCTCACCACCGAGCTCATCGCCGGCGAAATCGGCGGCTGGAGTCGCACCGAGCTCGATGAGCGCGCCGGGCTGTTCGACGCGTTCGTGAAATTCCGCTTCGACGCGACAATGCTGCTCTACCGCGATCTCTACCCCACGCTCGGCTCGTACGCGCTGTACTCGCTCAAGTGGGATTTCGACATCCACGCCTACTACAACCTCTGGTACCAGTCCTACGCGCTCGATCAACACCTCGATCCCACCGGGCTCCGCGAGCAGCTCGCGCTGCGCGGGCCGGTGCTGACGCAGATGGCCAATTTCTCGCGCCTGTTCGCCACGGCGGCGGCGACGATGCGGGCGCGCGGGGACTACTTCGATGGCAACCTCGACGTGTACTCGCACCCGCTGCGGGCGATCGACTTCGTGCCCGAGGTCGGGCGTCCACGCCCGCGCAAGCAGATCCTCCGCGCGCTCTCGGCGATCTCGAACGTGACCCGCGGCAAGGTGGTGGCGCTGCTCGACGGCGATCGCGAGCGCACGCGTGAAGCGTGGCCGCTCGGCGCGTTCATGGTCGAGCGCGATCTCGCGGTGGGCTGAGGGCAAGGCGCGGGGAGCGTCGCCGTCACTTGCCGGCCCGCAGCGCCGCCGACAGCAGCGCGCCAGGCAGCTCGCGCACCAGGCTCTCTTGCACCGCGTAGTCGACCTCGATGGTCTTGGCGTCGAGCTTGCGGAGGCGTCGCTCGAGCATGAACTCGCGGATCGGGCGCTGGAATTCCGTCTCGGCCATACCGATCACCCGAACGCCAGGCAGCTGCGGCGTGAGGGTGCCGCGCAGCTGCCCCCCGCGCACGTCGAAGTCGCCGTCTACCGCGAGCGTGCCGCCGGTGATGTCGATGCCCATGCGGCCGCGCAGCAGATCGTTGAGCTCGCTCAGCGGCAGCGGATCGAGCTGAAGTCGCAGCGCCGCGTCGAGTGGCACCGCGCCCGGTGAGAACTCGGCGACGACGGCCAACGGGCTGAGATCCATCACCTTGGCCTGCGCCTTCAGCCGTGCAGCGCGCAGGACCTTGCCCGCGCGCGCGCGCCCGAGGTTGGTGGCGCTCAGGTCGATGTCGCCGACGTAGAGGCTCGTCGGTGGATCCGTGGTGGTGTCGCGGTACTCGATGCGTCCGCCGATGATCTGGATGCGGTCGGTGGGGTAGGGCAGCACCGAGACCTTCTCCTGCCAATCCGGATCGAACTCGCGCTGGCTCTGCGCAGCGCTGGCGCCGTTCACGAACACGAGCGACGGCTGGTGGAGCACGATCGCCTTGTAGGTCGTGATCTCGTCGTCGACGGCGCTCGTCTCGACGATGATGTCGAGTTGCGCGACCTCGACGAACGGGACGCTGACGTTGCCGTTCTTCTTGGTGAGCTCGACGTCGAAGAACGACATCCGGCCCGTGGGGAAGTTGACCTCGATGCGCGACGCCGCCGACACGTAGCCGTCGAGGGTGTCGAGGCGGCGGATGAAGCCGCGGAGGATGACCTGGCTCACCAGATCCATCGCGTTGGCCTGCGCCGCGTCGTCCGACGAAAAACCGCCGCCGGGCTCGAAGGGTTGATCGATCACGATCGGCACGTCGGCGCTCGAGAGCATCGACTCGAACAGCGCCTCGGCCATCGGGTGGCGGGTCCGGGCCGCGCCGCCGCCCAGGAGCTCGAGCGACTCGAACTGCGGGAGGATCCGCCCGCGCAGCCGACCCAATCCGACGGTGAGCTCGCCCTCGGCAGTGAGGGATCCGCGGTGCACATCCATCTCGAAGATCCGCGCGAACAAGGGGTTGAGTGGCCGCAGATCGAGCTGCTGCAGCACGAAGCGGAGGGTCCAGTTGTCGGCGGTGTCGACCGGGGCGAACGCGCCTTCGAGGGCGAGCGTCCCGCCCTCGCCCGTCTGCGCGGTCGCCCAGTAGTCGCTCGTCAGCATCGGCCTCCGCGTGCCCGTCGACGAGTCGAGCAGGCCCGCGCGCAGCTCGGTGAGCTGCAGGATCGGCGGTGCGTCGGGATCGAGCACGACCGCGACGGTGCCGCCCTCGAGATGGAGCGTTCGCAGGTTGTCGAAGCCCGAACCGCCACCTCCGCGCGTCGCCGGCCACGGTCGCTGCAGATCGAGCGTGACGTCGACGCCGGTCACCGCGACGTGCAAAAACGGCAGACCCCGGAGCACGTCGCGCCAGCCGATGCGGACGATCACCTTCTCGAGCGAGATCCGCGACGCACTGGTCTCGGCCGGCGGCGCCGCCCGAAGCCCGTGCACCGTCAACTCACCCAGCCACAATCGCATCCCGACATCGTCGATCTCGGTCGGCACACCGAGGGCCTTCTCGAGCCGCGATGTCAGCACCGGCACCAGCACCAGCGGGAGCAGCAGCCGCAAGAACACCACGACGGCGAGGCCGAGGATGCACCACGCCATCCAGCGTTGGCTCCTCGCTGCCCGTTGGCGCTTCGGCGCGGGTTGGCTCTTCGGCGCGCGTTCGACCCGTGGCACGTCCGGCGTCGCGTCGCTCGCGGGGGCACTGGAGACGGTGGTCATGGAGGGCGGCCGGGGTGGTGCGAGCAGGCACAGTGTGCGCGGTGGGACGCGAATGTCGATGCGGGCGCGCTCGCGCGACTGGGCGCAGAAGCACGTGCGCGTCGTGACGCGGAGCGGCCTCGCGGTGGGCTCGGCGTACGAGCGCGAAGCTTGGCCGCAGATCCCCGCGCAGAGGCTGCTAGCCTGCCTGAATGGCACCCTCCCTCGATCGCAACCCCGACGCTGCGCGCACGTTCCGTCCCGTCGTCGGCGGCTCGGAGATCGACGGCGACGGCGAGTATCTGCGGGTCTGCGATCCCGGCACCGACGAGAGTGTCGGCTGGGTGCCGTGGTGCGGTGCAGCGCAGGCCCGCGCGGCGGTCGACGCTGCACACGAGGCGTATCCGCGGTGGCGGGCCGAGACGCCGGACGTCCGCGCGGATCTGCTGCGCAAACTGTCGGCGGCGATGCGCGAGCGCACCGACGCGCTCGCGCACGGCTTGACCCGCGAGCAGGGCAAGCCGCTCGAGGAGGCGCGGGGAGAGATCGCCTACGCCGCCTCGTTCCTCGACTGGTCGGCGGAGGAGGGGCGCCGCATCGCCGGCGAGTACATGCAGGCGGTGGCCTCGAATCGCCGCATCCTGGTGATGCGTCAGCCGATGGGCGTCGTCGCGGCGATCACCCCGTGGAATTTCCCCGCCGCCATGATCACACGCAAGCTCGCGCCGGCGTTGGCGGTGGGCAACACCGCCGTGCTCAAGCCCGCCGGGCAGTCGCCGCTCACCGCCCTCGCGATCGCGGCGCTGGCGGTCGAGGTCGGCTTTCCGCCCGGTGTGATCAACGTGGTCACCGGCGACGCCGAGGCGATCAGCGGCGCGTGGCTCGGCGATGGCCGCGTGCGCAAGCTGAGCTTCACCGGCTCGACCGCCGTCGGCCGCTTGCTGGTCAAGGGCGCGGCCGAGCATCTCACGCGCCTGTCGCTCGAACTCGGGGGCCACGCGCCGCTTTTGGTGTTCGACGACGCCGATCTCGAGCCCGCGGTGAAGGCGACGATCGCGGGCAAATTCCGCAACGCCGGTCAGACGTGTGTGTGCCCCAATCGCGTGTACGTCCAAGACGCGATCCACGACGAGTTCGTCGCCCGGCTGGAGGCTGCAGTCGGTGAGCTCGTCGTCGGCCACGGCCTCGATGCCGGCGTCGACATCGGCCCGCTCATCGACGACGCCGCCATGAAGAAGGTCAGCGCACACCTCGACGATGCCCGCGATAGAGGCGCCACGGTGCGCGTCGGTGGACGCACCGTGCAGCCGCGCGCCGGGCTGACGCGCCGCTTCTGGGAGCCGACCGTGCTCGAGGGCGTCACCGCACAGATGCGCATGGCGCAGGAGGAGACCTTCGGCCCCGTGCTCGGCGTGACGCGATTCAGCACCGAGGCCGATGGGATCGCGCAGGCCAACGCGCTGCCCTACGGCCTCGCGGCGTATGCGTTCACCCGCGGGCTCGATCGCGCGCTGCGGGTCGCCGAGGCGCTCGACTGCGGCATCGTCGGCATCAACGGCACCGCGATCTCCAACGCACAGGCGCCCTTTGGCGGGACGCGCCTCTCGGGCTGGGGGCGTGAGGGTGGGAAGTGGGGGGTCGAGGAATTCCTCGAGGTGAAGAGCGTGACGCTCGGGTGACGCGGGGCGGCGGCGGCTCCGCGCGGCTGGCCGAACGATCGATCCGCACCCATCCAACACACCGGGGTTGACCGCGGCGCACGTGGGTTCGACCATCACCCGCAGGAAGCGAGGCACAGGATGCCCAAGGATCAGATCCAATGGATGTGGGTCGGCGCGATCGTCGTTGCTGCGTGCAGCAGCGACACATCGGCGACCGAGGCGGGCGAGAGCTCGACCGCCGCTTTCGAGGACGCGGAGTCCGAGTCGGGCTCGAGCGGCCCCGAGGTACCCGGGGCGCAGTTCTGTGCCGGCGCGTCGATGGTGCGCTACGACCCCGATGGCCTGGGCATCGATGCATGGCCCGACGATCGCTGGACGGAAGACGCCGACACGCGCACGGGGCTGCGGCTGGTCTCGCCGCTGTCTGCGATCGATCCCGACGATCCCACCGCGGGTTTCGACAGCGTCTTCTCGCGGATGTCCACGCTCGATGGGTTCGGCACGACCGCGCCGATCTTCCTGCGACTGACGGGCGCGGTCGATCCCGCGAGCCTGCCTGCGCCCGGCACCGAGGCCGATCCCGCGACGTCGCCGCTGCTGCTCGTCGATCTCGACGCCGAGGTCCCGGCCTTCGTCGAATACGGATGGCGGCTCGTCGAAGAGACCGAAGGCGGGGCCACGCTGCTGCTCGCGCCGCTGCGGCCCCTGCGGGTGGGGGCGCGCTACGGCGTCGCGATGACGCGCGGTGTCACCGACACGGACGGCGGCTGCTTCGCGCCGAGCCCCGCGATGCGCGGCCTGCTGGACGGTACCAACACCGACGAACGTCTCGCGCGCGTGCAGGACGGCCACGCGGTGCTGCTCGAGGCCCTGCGCGGGGCCCTTGCCGTGGAAGCGGCGCAGGACCTCTCGGCGGCGGTCGTCTTCACCACCGCCACGACCCTGCGCCAGAGCAGCACCATCGCGGCGAGCATCGCGGGGTCGCTGCCCTCGCCGATCACGTTCGATCGTTGTGTGCCCCTGGCCATCCCGTCGATCCAGTGCGAGGGCGACATCCAGATGGTCGACTTCGGTGACGGTGACGGCATCATCACCGGCACGGTGCCGCTGTCCACGTACACGCTGCGGTGGACGGCGTACGTGCCCTCGGGCGAGACGGGGCCGCACCCCACGATCGTGTTTGGTCACGCGCTGACGGGCGATCGCACCTCGGGATGGATCGTCTCGTCGTTCCTGGTCGACCTCGGGTTCGCGGTCGTCGGCATCGACGCGCCCAAGCACGGCGAGCACCCCGACCGCTCGACCACGAACCCCACCTTCGATCTGCTCGGGCTCAGCAGCGACGGCGCCGATCCGTTCGATCCCTTCGCCGCGCGCGACAACTTCCGCCAGGCCACGTTCGACAAGCTGCAGCTGATGCGGCGCATCCGCGCTGGGTTCGACGCCACCGGCGATGGCACCGTCGACTTCGATTCCGAGCGGCTGCACTACGTGGGCCACTCCCTCGGGGCGGTGATGGGCCCGCACCTGCTCGCTTACTCGGACGCCTTCGAGGCCGCGACCCTCGTCGTGGGTGGCGCCAACCTCACCAACATCGTGGAAGAGGGCAGCGAGTTCAAGCCGCTCATCGCTCTCGTCACCCAGGCGTTCGATGCGGACGAGCGCGCGCGGCTGCTCGCGATCACGCAGACCGTCATGGACGGCGGCGATCCCATGGCGTTCGCGCCCTTCGTGCTGCGCGATCGCATCGAGGGCTTCGACGCTCGGATCCCCCACGTGCTGGTGCAGATGGCTGTGGACGACACGATCGTGCCGAACTCGAGCACCGGGTTCCTCGTCCGTGCGCTCGGGGTGCCGATCGCCGGCGAGGCCCACCGGGAGATGCGGGGTGTCGAGGCGCTCGCCACCACGCCGGTGCAGGGCAACCTGGGCGGCACGACCGGCGCGCTGTGGCAGTTCGACCGCATGGATGCGTCCGGCATCCCGGTGCCCGCGATGCACCGCGAGCTGCAGGACGATCCGCTCGCGTACGGGCAGCGCCACGCGTTCCACGGTGCGGTGCTCGCCGACGAGGTGCCGCCGATCGGCGAGCCGGTCGCCCGCTGACGGGGGGCGCGCGCATCGGGAGGGGCAGCAGCTTCCCAGGGACGGGCCGCACCTTCCCAGGGACGCCGCCCGAGTGAACCTCGCGGCGACCCAGCCAAAACCCCACGTCGACCGGTCTCCCGAAGGTTCGTCCGTCGAGGTCCAGTGGTCCTCGACCTCGGTCAGGATGCTGGGTGATGCCGCGACAACGCGGCGCTCGCCCACGGCATGGATTCGAGTCAGCGCAAAATGTCGACCTCGTGGGAGCAGACGCCGCGAACTCTGCCGGGGCACGACCCCACGAACCCAGGCATGCTCCGAGGATGATCGATCTAAGCCGAGTTCCTCCGCGGGCCACGCTGTCCGTCCTTTCGGGGCTCGCGGTCGTGTCCGGGCTGTCCGTCACGGTCGGCTGTAGCGAGCCCGAGCCCGAGCCCGACGCGGCCTTCGCCGAGCTCCGATCCGAGGAGCAACATGACCAGGCGCCCGCGCTGGAGCCCGGCGAGGCCGAGGCGCTCGCGTCCGACAACCACGCGCTGACGCTGGATCTCTACCACGCGCTGCGCGACGGCCAGGCGGCTGGCGAGGGCTTCTCGATCTCGGCGTACAGCATCCATAGCGCGTTCGGGATGCTGTTGGCCGGCACGGTCGAGCCGGCCCGCAGCCAGATGGCCGCGGGCCTCCACTTCTCGCTGTCCGACGAGCGGCAATACTTCGGCCACAACTGGCTCGACGCCGATCTCGAGAGCCGTAATCTCCCGGCGTCCACCGACCCCGAGAACGAGCAGGCGGCTGTCGATCTCCACACCGCCAACGGCGTGTGGGTGCTCGACAGCCTCGCCGAGCTGGTCGCGCCCGATTACCTCGACGTGCTCGCGGTCCACTACGACGCTGGCGTCTACCTGGCCGAGTTCGGCAGCCAACCCGACGTCGAGCGGCTCGCGATCAACGGCTGGGTCTCGGACCGGACCAATGCGCTGATCCCCGAGCTGTTCGTCGAAGGCATCATCACGCCCGACACGACCATGGTCTTGGTCAACGCCGTCTACATGAAGGCTCCATGGGCCGAGCCGTTCAGCGAGGACGCGACCGCGCCGGCCCCGTTCTTCGGGCTCGACGGGGTCGAGACCGAGGTCGACATGATGCACGCTGGGCTGCTCGAGGCCGACTACGGGGCCGGCCCCGACTACCAGGCCGTGGCGATCCCGATGCGTGGCGGCGCGCTCGAGCTGTTGGTCATCGTGCCCGACGACTTCGCCAGCTTCGAGGCCGATCTGGACGACGCCACGCTCACGGCCCTGCGCGCCGACATGAGCGGGGCGGTCGTCGATCTCCACCTGCCGAAGTTCGAGCTCGAGGCCAAGTTCGAGCTCAGCCCCGAGCTGAAGGAGCTGGGGGTCGTCGCCCCGTTCGTCGACTCGAACAGCTTCGACGCGATCCTGCCCGGGCTCGGCGTGATCGCGGCGGTCGTCCACCAGACCGTGATCAAGGTCGACGAGAAGGGTACCGAGGCCGCCGCCGCGACCGGGATCGTGGTCGGCGAGAGCGGCTCGCCCGAGCCCGACACGCTCACGGTCGATCGGCCGTTCCTGCTGGCGATCCGCGACGCTCCGACCGACACGCTGCTGTTCTTCGGCCGCGTGCTCAAGCCCTGAGGCCCGCAATGCGATGATCTCGAACGTGGTGATCCGGGACGGGGGTCGACTGCGCTTCGGAGGGGGGTCCGATCGGACGCAATGCGTCCGCGAGCCGGCCGACGGTTCCAGGCGAGCGCGCGTACACGATGTCGAGGTCCGCGGTGACATGTGCCGAACCGTGGGCGACCGCTGCCATGCCGCCGACCACGACCTCGCCGGCGACGAGTAGTCGCAGCAGCGTCCCGAAATCGGTCACCGCTTCTCCTCTCGTCGCGACCGACACAACTCTTCCGCGAAGGCAGCCCCTCGAGGGCCGGGTCCATCGCTACGTCGCGTTGGGTGCGCGGCTCAGCGCCGCGTCGACGTTCCGCAGCCGCGTGCATGCGATCCGTGGGTTCGAGGTCTGGCGTCGCGTCACCGCCTTGGTGATGCTCGCCGCGACGGTTCGCTTCGGCACCAGATTGGGTGGCGACTCCGTGCGCGTCGATGTCATTCGACCGAGGCCGATCCCGTACATCGTGCGGATCGAGCACATGGGCCACCCGCTGCACGCGTTCATCGGTCGGCCGGACGTCCTGCGGCGCCTCGCGCCGAGGATGCCTCGGCCGAGGTTGTACGGGCTGCCGCAGGGGCCTGGTGGGCCCGACTCGCGGCCAGGTCGGTGCCCCCGCGGTGGCACGACGCGTGGGACACCGTCCGGCCTCGACGCCCTCCGGAACACCGAGACGGTCTACGCGCGGGCGACCCCGGTCGATGGCGAAGGGCTCACCGGCTGAAAAACGCGGGCCCCACCGGCGGTACGCTCGACGCCGACGTCACCTACGTGCGCGCCGACCCCGACACACGGGGTGTCGGCGCCGGAGTCTGCTACCGTCGTCATGGTGGATCCGGCCCGCTACGTGATCGACGAGCGCGACCCCCGGGCGCCCGCGCAGGAGGTGTGGGATCGACTCGACGCGTCGGCGCGCGCGCGTCTCGTCGCCGGCTTGCCGTCGGAGATCCAGCGCACCTCGCCGCCCGAGGGTGATCAGCACTGGAACGCGAAGCGACACCTGCGCGAGGCCCTCGACGAGTATTTCCGCCGCATCCGTCGCCGCGTGTATCTGTCGTGCGAGCTGCCGGTCTACTACCCGGACGAGCCGGTGTTCGCGCCCGATCTCATCGCGGTGTGCGACGCCGAGCTGCACGAGCGCATGCGCTGGGTCGTCAGCGACGAGCAGCGCGGCCCCGATGTCGCCCTCGAGATCCACGTCGCCGGCGACGCGAACAAGGACTTCGCGCTCAACGTCGCGCGCTACGCCAGACTGGGCATCCCGGAATACTTCGCCTACGACGTCGGCAAGCGGCACCTCGCGGGCTGGCGGCTCGCCGAGCGCGGCGCCAGCTACGTGCCGATCGTGCCGCAGGAGGGCCGCTGGCGCTCCAACGTGCTGGACCTCGATCTGACGCTCGACGAGGCGGGTATCCGCTTCTTCCACGGATCCGCGCCCTTGCCCGACGCACGCGAGCTGATCAGCCGCCTCTCGTCGATGGTCGACGACGCGGTGCGGCGTGCCGAAGAGGAATCGCGGCGCGCCGAGGAGGAATCGCGGCGAGCGGAGGAGGAATCGCGGCGAGCGGAGGAGGAGTCGCGGCGAGCGGAGGAGGAGTCGCGGCGTGCCGAAGCGCTGGCGGCTCGCCTCCGGGCGCTCGGCGTGGACCCGGACGCGGACGTCTGAGCGCGCCTGCATCGGCGATCTCGTCGACGTCGGTGACGGCGCGGAGGATACGCACCCGCAGGTGTGGATCGCCCGGGTTCGGTGATCACACCTACGACGACGGCCCCGTGTGGACGACGTGGACGAGCCTCGTGCACGTCCGCTCGCTCGCCAGCTCGAGGAACCGCTCGAGCCCCTGGTCGCGGGCATCGGGTTCGTCTTCGCGACGCGCCCGAACACACGGCGGCTGCGACGCTAGTCGGTCGGGCGCAGGACGGACAGGGCTGCATCCGGGCCTCGAACCGCACCCGCGGCGGCGTGCTCGGGTATCCTGGTCTGCGTGGTGGATACGCCCAAGCAGCTCGCAAGCGAGGCGGAGTCGCTGCGGCGAGCAGGCGAGCCTGACCCCATCGAGGCAGCGCCCGTCGATGCGGCGGTGCTCCCGTCCGAGGTGATCGACGCCCGCTTCGCCGCGTTGTCCGCTGACGCGCTCGCGGCAGCGGTGCACTCGGACGATCCGTGCACGCGCCTCGCCGCAGGCTGGCGGCTGCTGGTGCGCGACCAGGCGCTCGGCACCGCGCCCCCCACCGACGGGCTACGACTCATGTTGCTCGTCAACGTGGCGAGCGTGCAGGACCTGGATCTTCTCGTGGTGCTCGCGGTCCTCGATCCATCTCCGGCGGTCCGCGGCGCGGCGCTGACGTTCCTGTGGCGGGTCGCGCGGGACCGCGACCGCGTGGTCGCGCTCTTGGCCTCGCGCATGGCGGTCGAGCGCGCGCGCACTCCTTTGCTCGCGCTGTTCGATGTCGATCCTCCGCTGCCGTTCGCGCGGATCGTCGACGGCGTACGGGTGCAGCTCGAGCACCCGATGGCGGAGATCCGCGCGCGGGCGTTGCACGCGTGCATCGCCAACAGCGACGACGAGGCCGTCGTCGCCGCCGCGATCCTTCGTGAGCCCGACCGCGCCCTACGAACCGCTGCGCTCGGGCAGCGAGCACGGGCAGAGCACCCCGAGCGGATGCTGCGGTGGATCGCGGCGCCGGCACTGGCAGTCGACGCGCTCGCGGCACTGGTGGGGGGAAAACGGCGGTTCTCGCTGGCCGCGGTGGCGCACCTTCTCGACGCCGCTCACCTCGAGTCGGTGCTGGCGCTGGTGGAAGGCCCGTACACCGCCGCCGATCGCGAGCGGCTCTTCGAGTTCACACGGGCCCTCGACGAAGGCGCGCCGACGCAGACCTCGCCCGCGCTGATGCGCTGCCTCGCCGACGCGCACCGCGGCATCGCGCGAACCGACGCCGACGAGCTCAGGATCGCGCAGATTCGTGCGGTACGCGAGCGCGTCGGCGCTCGCCTCGACGCGATGGTCGCGTCTGTGTCGCTCCAGGAGCACCAGACACGAGGAACCTACGACGACGGCGACGACGAGTCGTGGGACGAGCACGACTCCGGGTTCACCGAGTATGCGCTCGTGCGGGAGGCGCTCCACCTGGATGTGGTGCTCGGCGCGCTGCTGCAGTAGGGACTCGGACTCGCGTGGCTCGCGCCGCTGTTCGACGATCGCGGCCCGATGATCCAAGGCCCACCGCCCGCGCCGCCCCCGGGATTACCCGCGGGGTTGTCGAGCCTGGTGGCTGATGCGCTGGGCGGCGCGACGCTTTGGCGTGGGCGCGAAACATGCGGCGCATCGGTCTGTTCGGCGCGGCGATCGGCAACGCGCTGATGGACCTCGCGGCGGCACGCTCCGCTCGCGCCGCATGCGGCGCTCGACGCCGCGGCGTCCGTGGGCGCAGCATCGTCCGCATGGACCGCACGAGCGAAGACCCTCACGCACCGCTGCGCGACGATGTGCGACTGCTCGGTCGGCTGCTCGGTGAGCAGTTGCAGGCGCTCGCTGGCACCGACGTGTACGAGGCGGTGGAGCAGATCCGTGCGCTGGCCAAGGACGCCCGCGCGTCGCACGATCCGGACTCGGCGTCGTGGCACGAGCTCGATCGCGTGCTGACGTCGCTGCCCGCCGAGTGCGCGACGGCGGTGGCCCGCGCATTCGCCCACTTCCTCGCGCTGGCGAACATCGCCGAGCAGCACCACCGCGGCCGCCGTCGGCTGGCATACCGCACCGAGGGCCAGCGCGGCTCTCTGGCCGCCGTGCTACCGCTGCTCGTCACAGCAGGGGTCACGCCCGAGGCGCTGTTCGAGACGGCGTGCGGGCTCGAGATCGACCTGGTGCTCACCGCCCACCCGACCGAGGTCATGCGGCGCACGATGCTGATCAAGGAGCGCCGCATCGAGGCGCTGCTCACCGAGCGCGATCGGCCGGGGCTGGACACGGCCGAGCAAGACGCGCTGGTCGCTGCCCTGCGCCGCGAGATCGCGGCGGTGTGGGCCACGGACGAATTCCGACCCAAGCGACCGACACCCGAGAGCGAGGCCCGCGGCGGCTTCGCGGTGATCGAGCACGTGCTGTGGGACGCGATCCCGGCCGTCGTGCGCGAGCTCGATGGGCACGTCTTCGCGCAGACCGGCCAGCATCTGCCCGCCGAGATCGCGCCGATCCGCTTCGGTTCGTGGATGGGTGGCGATCGCGACGGCAACCCCAACGTCACGGCGGTCTCGACGCGGCGCGTGATCTTGTTGGCGCGGTGGATGGCGGCCGATCTCTACCTGCTCGAGATCCGTGCGCTCGCGGAGGAGCTGTCGATGAACCGCGCCGACGACGGGCTGCGCGCGGTGGTCGGGGACGCGTGGGAGCCGTATCGCGCGCTGCTGCGCGGCGTTCTGCGCCGACTAGGGGCCACGCGGGCGTGGGCCGAGGCTGCGCTCGACGAGGGGCTCGACGCGCTCACGCCGGACGCCGAGGCGTACACCGACGCCGACGAGCTCGCCAGCGCGCTGCGGTTGTGTCACCAGTCGCTGCACCGCTGTGGCCTCGGCGAGCTCGCGGACGGCCGACTGCTCGACACCATGCGCCGCGTCGCGTGCTTCGGCGTCACCTTGGTGAAGCTCGATCTGCGCCAGGACGCGTCGCGCCACACCGAGGCCATCGACGAGATCACCGTGGCGCTCGGCTTGGGCCACTACGCGACGTGGGACGAGCCCGAGCGGCAGGCGTTCCTCATCCGCGAGCTGCGAAGCCGGCGGCCGCTGCTGCCGCGCGACTTCACGGCGAGTGACGCGGTGCGCGAAGTCCTCGACACCTTCGAGGTGGCCGCGCGCGCGCCCGCGTCGAGTCTAGGTGCATATGTGATCTCGATGGCGAGCAAGCCCTCGGACGTGCTCGTGGTCGAGCTGCTGCAGCGCAACGCCGGCACTCGCACACCGCAGCGGGTGGTGCCGCTGTTCGAGACCGTCGAGGATCTCGACGGGGGCGGCGCGTCGATCCACGCGCTGCTGTCGATCCCGGAGTATCGGGCCCTGATCGGCGAGCGGCAGGAGGTGATGATCGGCTACTCGGACTCGGCCAAGCGCGCCGGTCGACTCGCCGCGGGGTGGAGCCTGTACCGCGCGCAGGAGGCGATCGTGGCTGCGGCGGCCGAGCACGGCGTCGCGTTGACGCTCTTCCACGGCCGCGGCGGCTCGGTGGGTCGCGGCGGCGGCAACACCTACGAGGCGATGCTCTCGCAGCCGCCCGGCGCCGTGCCGGGGCGACTGCGCGTGACGGAGCAGGGCGAGGTGATCCACGCCAAGTTCGGCTTCCCTGGTGTCGCGCTGCGGTCGCTCGAGGTCTACCTCGGCGCGACCCTGCACGCGACGCTGCGGCCACCCGCCGATCCCGAGCCCGCGTGGCGGGCGTGCATGGAGTCACTCGCAGCCGTGTCGCGGCGAGAGTACCAGGCGGTCATCGCCGACGATCCGCGGTTCGTCCCGTACTTCCGGCAGGCCACGCCCGAGGCCGAGCTGTCGCGGCTCAACATCGGCTCGCGGCCGGCGCGGCGCGGCGGCAAGTCCGGCGGACTCGAGAGCCTGCGCGCGATCCCCTGGGTGTTCGCGTGGACACAGACCCGCAGCATGCTGCCGGCGTGGCTCGGCGTCGGCGAGGCGCTCGAGTCGGCGCTCGCCGACGGCAAGGGTCCGGTGCTCGGCGAGATGCTCGAGCGCTGGCCGTTCTTCGGCTCTACCCTCGCGATGATCGCGATGGTCTTGGCCAAGGCCTCGCCCGAGATCACCCAGCGCTACGACGAGCGCCTGGTCGATCCCGAGCTGCGCGAGGTCGGCACGACGCTCCGGCAGCGACTCGAGCGGACGCGCGACGTAGTGCAGCGAGTGCTCGGAAGGTCCCTGCTCGCCGACAACCCGGTGCTCGAGGGCTCGATCGCGGTCCGCAATCCGTATGTGGACCCGCTCAACTTGCTGCAGATCGAGGCGCTGCGGCGCACGCGGGTCCAGGAGGATCCCGAGCTGGTCCACGGGCTGCTGATCACGATCAACGGGATCGTCGCCGGCATGCGCAACACGGGTTGAGCGCGCGCTACCGCGGCTCGCCCATATCCGCGGCGCAGGCCGCGAACCCGCGCTCCAGCGCGCCGCGATCGAGCGCGTAGCCGACCACGACGAGGCGACTACTGCGCGGCGCGTTCGCCCAGGGCTCGCCGAAGGTGAGCTCGACCGTGTCCGCGACGCCCTGCAGGATCATGCGCTCGTCGACGCCGGCCACCGCGAGGATCCCCTTGGTGCGGAAGATTCGGCCGGCGAACGGCGCGAGCTCGGACTCGACGAATTCGGCGAAGCGCTCGCCATCGACCTCGCCGTCCATCGACAGCGACACCGACTCGTACACGGGGTGCGCGGTGACGGGGGCCGCGCGCGGCAGGGCGAGCTCCGAGCGGCGCAGCGCGAGGGTCTGTTCGAGCGTCTCGGCGTGGGGCCCGTGGGCGGCCGCGAGGAGTACGGCGGCGCCGTTGTGCACCGCGACCACGTCGGTCGCGTGGTCGACGGTGGCGCGATCGCAGGTGTCGGTGCGCGTGAGCACCACGATGTCGGCGTAGCCGATCTGCTCGATGCCGAGATCGTGCCTGCACAGCGCGTCGACGCGGGTGGCATCGACGACGGTGACCACGCCGTCGAGCGCGAAGGCACTGTCTGTGCCGCCGCCGCTCATCGCCCGCAGCACGCCCGCCGGCGACGCCGCGCCCGAGGTCTCGACGAGGACGCGCATCGGCGGCGTCGCCGAGCCCGCGATCTCGTTCAGCGCGCGCACCAGGTCGGCCTGGCTGGCACAGCACACGCAGCCCCCGGTGATCTCGACGATGGTGCGCACGCGGTCCGCGAGCAGCTCGCCGTCGATCCCAACGGTGCCGAGCTCGTTGACGACGACCGCGACGTCGCCGCGGGGGATCTCCGCGAGCCAGCGATTCACGAGCGTGGTCTTGCCCGCGCCGAGAAAGCCGGTCACGACTGTCACCGGCAGGGGCGCACGCACGGAGGCAGTGTGCACGGAGCTGCTGTGGACGGGAAGCGGCGAGCATGACCGTACGATGTCGCCGCGGGCCCGCGGCGCGAAATCCCGTATCCTCCACCCGTGTCACCACCCGACGCGCCGCGCTCCGGCACCCGCCGGCTCCTGCTGGTGATCGCCGCGATCGTAGCGTTGATGTGCGTCGCGTTCGGCTACGCGATCGTGCAGCAGCAGGGCAGCTTCCGCGCGTACCGAACGGCGACCCTCGAGACCGTGACGCCGCCATGGCGCACCGAGCGGCTCGAGCCCGAGGCGTGCGTCCGCTTCGCCATCGACTGGGGGATGGCGTGTCCGGGTCTGGGCACGTGGTGCGAGAGCGAAGCCCCGCGCCTGGTGACCGAGTGCATGGCCTCCCACGATCGGTCGGCGTACTGCCAGAGCGTGGGCGAGACCGTCGGCAGCACCGAGTTCGGCTACGCCGATTGCACCCGCCTGCGGGCCGAGGTCACCGGCAAGCACACGCAACGCAGCCACAAGAAGTTCTGCGCCGCGGGCTACCGCGCCATCGCACAACACTGCCGCAGCGCGCGTTGAGCCGGCGTCAGCACACCGCGTCGGCGCCGCAGCCGACGTCGATCGTGAAATCGACGGGGACCGACTCGGGGGCGCAGGCGTCGTCGGCACACATCGCGAACTGCAGCTCGCCGGCGATGCGCATCGGACCCTTGCGATCGGCGCGGAACGGCAGCACGAACGCGAGACCATCGGCATCGAAGCGCACCGCCTCGTCGCCGCGCTGTTCGGCCTTGTCGACGTCCACGCCACCGGTGGGCTCGACGGTGAGCCTGGGGACGTAGTCGAGGTTGACGTGCCACGGAGCGCGCGGCGACACGGCGATGCGGGCGGTGCCGTCTTCGCCCTTGGTCGCGCGGGCGGGGGCATCGATCGCCATGTCGAAGCGCGGGCCCTTGGGTGCCTCGCTGCCGCCACCGCCGGCCGTGGGCGGCTGGGCAGCGGAGGGGCAACCGGCGAGGACGAGCGCGAGCAGCGAGAGGCGACGTAAGTGCACGGTGGCTGAATGGTACGACGTGCCGGGGTGTATCGGACCCGCTCGTCTGCACGGCGTGCGGACGGTCACCCCACGCCGATTCCGCGGTGTCCGGCGACGCCGCCGCGTCCGGAGCGCCGCGCGCTCAGACGCTCCACGTCGCGTCGCCGTCGCCGCGGTCCACCGGCAGCTCGATGCGCACGGTGAGCCGATCCTGCAGCTTCAGCGCCCCGGCCAGCGCTCGATACGGCGCGATGCCCCACCGCGACGGCACGAGCGAGACCTCGGCCACCCACAGCCCGTCGCGCTGTCGAGCGGTCACCGGTCCGAGCGGCACGGTGCGTCCGTGCAGGGTGAGCGTGCCGTCGACGACGGGATCCGCACCGCGGATCGCGAGCGTGCCGGCGAAGCGGGCCTCGGCGAAGCGCCGCAGCTCGAGCACGTCGTCGGCCATGGTCTGTTCGATCTTGCGACGATCGCCGTCGGAGAGCACCCCGGGCGCCACGCATCCGCGCTCGACCGCACCATCGACCTTCAAGGTGCCCAGGGCAAACCGGGCGGTGATCGTCTCGCCGGTGCGCGCGACCGAGAAACTGCGGCAGCTCAGCTGCAGATCGTGAGCGAGCCGCGCGAGCAGCCCGTCCTTGTAGGTGAACACCAGGACGCGCGGATTCATCACGCGGACCACGGCATGTCGGCGAAGCTCGTGCGGCTCGCCCCGAGCACGGCCGTCTGGAACAGATTGTCGTCGCGCCACACGTCGCCGGCCAGCAGCGAGATGAAACCGGCCCGCATCACTTCGTCGGGCACGTCACCGAAGAAGAGGTTGTCGAACATGCGCGAGTTGTAGAAGCGGTGGGCGATCGCGTGGAAGGTGCGATAGGCGTGGTGCATCTGCTGCGTGAGGCCGTCCATCAACGTGGCGGCGTCCTCGTTGCGGCGGCGCAGCGCCGGCACCAGGACGTCGGTCATGCGCGCGGCGGCCCCGAGCGCGATCGCGACGCCCGAGGAGAACACGGGGTCGAGGAACCCTGCGGCGTCGCCGACAGCGACCATCCGCGGGGCGTGGGTGCGCTGCGCGGCGTAGCTGTAGTCGGCGATGCGGCGGGGAGCGGACAGCCGCGCGCCCGCGAGCAGACGGCGCAGCAGCGGCGATCGATCGATCTCGCGCAGCACGAAGGCGTCGTCGATCGTGGCGTCGCGGACCACCGCGCCCACGCTGAGCCGCTGACCCCACAGCGGGATCACCCACATCCAGCCGTCGTCGATGCGCACGACCTTCACGTCGCCGCGGGCGCTGAGTTCGGCCCACACGTCGTCGGCGATGCCGTCGGCGTGCACGAACGAGGCGGCGCGGCCGAGCCCCGGGATCGTGAACACGTCGCGGCCCCCTCGCGACATCAGCCCGCGACGTCCGCTGGCGTCGACGAGGTAGCGCGCCGTGACCGTGGCAGCGGCGTCGCGAGCCGGTGGCAGGCGCGGGCGCCTTGCGCTCGAGTGGCCCTCGTCGGGTCCGTCGCCGGCCTGCGTCGCGGCCCAGCGCAACGTCACCGTGCGCTCACCCGTGCGGTGCTCGAGCACCGTCGCGCCCTCGATGATCGTCGCGCCGGCGCGGCGCGCGGCCGCGGCGAGATCGGCGTCGAAACGGGCACGCTCGACCTGGTAGGCGTGGCGTGGCGGCCCCGGCAATGCATCGGCGAACGGAAAGTACGAATGCTCGCCCTTGGCCTCGTCGTAGAACTCGGCGCCGCCCTTGCGGAGGTACCCGAGCCCGCCGAGCTCGACGCCCATGCGCGAGAGGATCGGCAGGCACGAGGGCAGCAGCGACTCGCCGACGTGAAATCGCGGGAAGTGCTCGCGCTCGAGCACGACCACGTCGAAGCCGGCCTGGGCGATCAGGCACGCCGCAGCCGCACCGGCCGGACCTGCGCCGACGACGACGACATCGCAGTGGACGGCTTCGGCGCTCATCGATCCATCCGTGCGAACACCAGCGAGGTGTTGATCCCGCCGAAGGCGAAGTTGTTGTTCATCACGTGGCGAAGCGGCGCCTCGCGGAGCTCGCGGACGTAGTCGAGCGGGGCGCAGCGCGGATCGACCGTGTCGAGGTTGCGCGTCGGCGGCAAGAACCCATCGAGCAGCGAGCGTAGCGCGAACACCGACTCGATCGCCCCGCAGGCCCCCAGCGTGTGACCGGTGTAGCTCTTGGTCGACGAGATCGGAATCGTGGGCCCGAACACCTTCGCGGTGGCGTGGGTCTCGGCGACATCGCCGAGCTCGGTCGCGGTGCCGTGGCCGTTGACGTAGTCGATCGCGCCGGGGGCGAGGCCGGCGTCCTGCAGCGCGCGCTCCATCGCGCCCGCCATGCCGTCGACCGACGGCGAGGTCGCGTGCTGGCCGTCGCAGTTGGTGCCGAAGCCGACCAGCTCGGCGTGGATGCGGGCGCCGCGGGCCCGCGCATGTTCGAGCTCCTCGAGCACCAAGGTGCCCGCGCCCTCGCCGACGACCATGCCGTCGCGCGCCGCATCGTAGGGGCGCGGGCTGGCCTCGGGCCGGTCGTTGTAGCGGGTCGAGGTCGCGTACATCACGTCGAACACGGCCGCGTGCAGCTCGTGCAGCTCCTCGGCGCCGCCGCACAGCATGACGTCCTCGTGGCCGGCCTTGATCGCCTCGTAGCCGTAGCCGATGCCCTGGCTGCCGCTGGTGCACGCCGAGCACGTGGTCAGCACCCGGCCGCGGACGCCGAAGTGGATGGCGAGGTTCGCCGCGGTGGTGTGGCTCATGAAGCGGAAGTACGCCGATGACGGCATGCCCTCGAACGTGTGCTCGATGAACACGCGCTCGAGCGGCCCCTTCATCGACGACGACGAGCCGTGGGTCGAACCGTGGGCCACGCCGACGCGCACCTCGGCGAGATCCGCCATGGTGAGGCCGGCGTCGGCGAGCGCTTGCTCGGTCGCCCACACCGCGAGCAAGGCGACGCGACCCATCGTGCGCGTGGCCTTGCGGGGATAGTCGAGCGCGAGCCCGCGGACCTCGCCGGCGAGGCGCGTGTACAGGCCGGAGTAGGCGTCCCACTGCGGCATCGTGACGATGCCCGAGGTGCCCGCGCGCAGCGAAGCGACCGCGGCGTCGACGGTGTGGCCGATCGGCGACGCGAGGCCCATGCCGGTCACCACGACCCGGCGTCGTGCGAGCGAGGCCATCACGTCATGCCCCCGTCGATGGTGATGACCTGGCCGGTGATGTAGGCGGCGTCGTCGCCGGCGAGGAACGCGACGAGCTTGGCGACCTCGACCGGTAGACCGAGGCGGCGCATCGGGATCGTCGGTATGATCTCGGCCAGCGGCAGCCCGTGGAGCATCTCGGTGTCGATGAGCCCAGGCGCGATCGCGTTGACCGTGATGCCGCGCTTGCCGAGCTCGGCGGCGAGGCTCTTGGTGGCGCCGATGATGCCGGCCTTGGCCGCGGCGTAGTTGGTCTGTCCGCGGTTGCCGTGGATACCCGACACCGAAGACATGTTGATGATGCGACCCCACCGACGGCGCACCATCGCCATGACCAGGGGCTGGGTGACGTTGTAGAACCCGTCCAGCGTGGTGCGCAGCACGGCGTCCCATGCGTCCCGCGCGAGGGCGGGGAAGGGCCCGTCGCGGGTGATGCCGGCGTTGTTCACCACGACGTCGAACGCACCACCTCGCTCGACGAGCGCCGCGATCGCGTCGGCGGTGGCCTGGGCGTCGGCGACGTCGAAGCGCGCCGCCGTGGCGGTGCCACCGCTGCCGGTGATGGTCGCGACCACCTCGGCGGCGCGCTCGGCATCGCTGCGGTAGTTCACCACCACGTGCATGCCCACCCGTGCGAGCTCGACTGCGATCGCGGCGCCGATCCCACGGCTCGCGCCCGTGACGATCGCGCGGCGCGGGCCGGGCTGGGCGGGGCTCACGCCGGGTGTCTTAGCACGTTCACAGTGGCGGTCGCGACGTCGACGCCGCCGCGTCCGACCCGGCAGTCGTAGCTCGCGAGGCGATCCGAGCCGAATGTGCGGCGCACCTCGATCGCCAGCGCATCGCCGGGGACGAAACCGGGGCACGCGAGCACGACGTCGCGGACGCCCACGAGATAGCCGCCGCACTGGGGCTCGCCACGCCAGCGGGCGAGGGCGCCGAGGTGGACTGCGGCGGCCTGCGCCATCGCCTCCAGCGCGTAGATCGCGGAGAGCCTGCCACCACGCATGCACGCGGTCTTGGCCGTCACGCC
The DNA here is from genome assembly GCA_038325765.1 of Nannocystales bacterium. Taxonomy (GTDB): domain Bacteria; phylum Myxococcota_A; class Polyangia; order Nannocystales; family Nannocystaceae; genus Xiheibacterium. The sequence goes on along the minus strand of JBBQJI010000049.1, from coordinate 27,578 downwards.
GAAGCTGCAGGTCGCGGCCTGCTCGGTCGCGGTGACGAGCGCGTCGACGAACAGCATCGGGGCGCGGTGGGGGATGAGCTCCACGACGGGCGGCGGTGCGCCGTTCAAGATGGAGTCCACTGCGTTCACGGTGAGAGCCGGGCGAGACTCGTGTGAGGAGCTTCGCTGTGATGTTCCCGCTCCGCAAGCTCGCCCGAGCGCTGACTGCGACGGGCGCGATGGCGATCGCGAGCGCGATATTCCCCCCGAGCGGCGCGTAGTGCCCGACACTCGCGCCGTGGCGAGTCCGATCCCGCACAACTGGCAGGTTCCCCCGATCTTCCGCGAGCGCATGGGGGCCCACGCCGGACGGCAGCGCTGCATGGTCGCCGACGGCCACCTCCTCGTCGTGCTGCACGAGATCCCCGATCCCAGCACCCCGCGCAGTCGCGAGGGCAAGATCTACTGGCGCGAACCGAGCGGCGCGTGGCATGGCAGCGCCGGCGGACCCCCGACGATCGTGCCGCTGCGGGGGCACGTCGAGGGCTTCGTCGCCGCCGCGACGCGCCATGAGGCGCTCGCGGAGCAGGCGACGAGCGCCGACGATTGGTACGCCCTGGCGTACGCGTTGGGGCCCATCGCGCGCACGACCAAGAATCTCGCGGCCGCGCTGCAGGAGGCGCGCGAGGCCGCCCGCGATGATCGTGACCTCATCGTGGTGCGTGACTCCGCGCTCGACGTCGCGCGTGCATTCGAGCTGATGCACGCCCACGCGCGCGAGGGCCTCGAGTACACCGTCGCCAAACGGGCCGAGGAGCAGTCGAAGAGCGCCGAGCACATGCTGGCGTCGGCGCACCGGCTCAATCTCATCGCCGCGATGTTCCTGCCGGTCACCGCGATCGCATCCATCTTCGGCATGAACCTCGACCACGGTCTGTCGGGTGTCGCGCCTCCGATCATGTTCTGGGCGCTGCTCGCCGCCGCGCTGACGCTGGGCATCGTGGTGCGGGCGTCGCTGCCCAAGCCGCCGCCGCCGGTGGTGATGGTGGCCAAGCGAGCTGCGACGAAGCCGAAGGCGCGGCCGTAGCCGCCCGGTCGACTACGGTGCCGTGAGCTCCAGCGATGCGGCGCAGCCCCGCGCGTCGTCGGGCTCGAGGCGCACGCGGATGGACTGGCCGAGCGCGTCCACCAGCGAGGACGCGAAGCGCACCGGGCTGTGCAGCAGCGGGGCGGGCACCCGTGGCGCGACCGCGACATTGCGCTGCGGCGCCACCCACCGCGCCCGGGCGACGCACGGATCGCCAGGGTTCCGCGACAACCACAGACCCACCGCGAGGCCATCGTGATGCGGTGGCATGGTCGCCGGCATCGGCTCGTCGGCGACGACGAGTAGCACGTGCTCGTGGTCCGCGAACAGGCCCATCGCCTCGATCCACGCGGCCGCCAGGGTCTGGACGCCGGCGCTGATGGTGGTGGACACGCCGGTGTGCCCCTGCGCGATCGAGAGCTGGCCGCACGCGGTGTTGTGCACGCTGCCGGCGAAGCGCATCGGCGACAGTGCCCCGTCGCCGTCGCGCATCATGTCGAGGAGCGCCGCGGTGGTGACGATCTCGCCGAAGCCGGTGCCGTGGACGATCGCGGCGTCGAGCAGCGGCAGGCCACGATCGACCAGTGTGCCCGTGACCTCGGCGACGATGCGCGTGGCCAGGCTGCAGCGGCGCCGCTGCGGCGCGGGGATCAGCGCCGCGGTCGGGGCGCCCCGATCGGCGGTCCACGTCGCGGCGGCGCGGACGAACACGTCGCTCACGCCAGCCCCACGATCACGGCGGCGTTGCTGCCCCCGAACGCGAACGAGGTCGACATCGCGTACTCGCAGTCGATGGGTCGTGGGCGTTCGACCACGTCGATGCCAAGGGTCTCGTCGACCGGCGTCGCGCCGCGGCTCGCCGGAAGTCGCCCCGACTGCAATGCGAGGGCGGTGAGCACGATCTCGGTCGCGCCCGCAGCCCCGAGCAGATGGCCGGTGTAGCCCTTGGTCGCCACCACCGGCACTGCGAGGCCCAGCACGCGGCCGATCGCGCGGGCCTCGGCCCGATCGTTGAGCACGGTGCCGGTGCCGTGGGCGTTGACGAAGCCGATCTGCGCGGCATCGAGTCCGGCGGCTGTCAACGCGCGCCGCATCGCGAGCGCAGCGCCGTCGCCCTCGGGGTGGGGCGCACTCATGTGGTGGGCGTCGCACGACTCGCCGCAGGCGACGAGCAATGTCGCCGCGTCACCGCGCCGCTCGAGCAATGCGAGCGCGCCGCCCTCGCCCAGGCTCAGGCCGCCACGGCAGGCGGCGAACGGCCGCGCGCCGCCTGCCGCGACCAGCTCGAGCGCTGCGAAGCCGCGGACCGTGGTCTCGCACAGGCTGTCGACGCCGCCGACCACGACCGCATCGGCGAGGCCGGCGGCGATGAGCCGCGCCGCCGATCCGAACGCCTTGGCGCTCGACGAGCACGCCGTCGACACCGCGTAGCCGGGACCGCGGGCGCCACACACGGCGCGCAGCACCGCGATCGTGGCCTGCAGCGCGTGGGTGCGGCCCAGATCGAAGCCGGCCGGCAGCGGCACCCCGGGGCGCCACACGGCCTCGGTCGCGGCGATGCCCCCGGTGCTGGTGCCGATGATCAACGCGACGCGCGACGCACCCCAGCGCCGATTCGCACGCTCGATGTCGGCGAGGATCGGCGCGGCCGTGTGCACGGCGAGTCGTGCCTGGCGGGTGTCGCGATCCTGCAGCGAGGCCGGCAGCGGCGGGAGCTCCCCGCACCAGCCGTGCAACCCCGGCGGGTGCCACGACCACGGCAGCGGCGCGAGGCCGGAGGTGCCGTTCTCGATCGCGACGGCGACGGTGGCGAGGTCGGCACCGAGCGCATTGCACAGCGTCATCGCGGTGATGGGGTAGCGCGACTGCACTCGTGCGGAGGGTACACGCAAGTGCGTCGGCCGCCGTGGTGGCGATGGGCCGCCACGCGCACCGCACTACGGCGTGGGTCCGCGCGCGTCGCCGTCCGCGCGCGCGTGCTGCCATGCCTCGAGCATGGCGAGGGCACTGGGGGGCACCGGCTCCGCGCGCAGGGTCGCGATGGCGGCGGCGACCCCGTCGAGCGCCACCGCCGGGCGACCGCGGGCCCACGTCACGTCGGCGACGACGAGCTGCGCGTGGGCCCAGGCGTCGGGCTGCGCGATCGCATCGAGGGTCGCCAACGCGGAGGTGGCAGCCATGTGGGCGGCCTCGAGATCGCCGTGATCGCGGTGCGCCCGGGCGAGCCAGGTCGAGTTGATCGCCACCGCCGGGTCGGCGGCGTCGAGCAGCATGCGACGGATGTCGCGGGCCGTGGTGAGCTCGGCGATCGCGCCGTCGAAGTCGCCGCGACCGTGGGCGGTGCGACCGAGCTGGAGGTGGCTCGTCGCGAGCTCGAGGCTGCGCTCGCCGAACGCGAGGGCGCCGACCTCGAGCGCACGGCGCAGCACCGCGTCGGCCTCGTCCCAGCGGCCGAGGGTCACCAACGTCGCGCCGAGACGATTGAGCGCGCGGGCGAGCTCGGGACCCGACGGACTGCGCTCGAGGACCGCGAGGGCGCGGCGCTGGCTGGCGAGGGCGAGATCGATGTGGCCGAGCTCCGCCTCGATCACGCCGAGCCCGCCGAGCGCGTCGGCGATCCGAGGATGGTCGCTGCCCAGCGCGCGCTCGAGGATCGACAGGGCGCGCTGCCCGAAGGCGCGGGCCTCGTCGAGTTGCCCCGCGGCGACGAGCGCCCGGGCGATCGCGCCGCACGACTGTGCGACGAGGGGATGGGCGCCGCCGAGCAGACCCTCGCGGATCGCCAGCGCGCGGCGCTGGTGGGTGAGGGCGACCGCAGGGGCGCGAGCTGCGAGCGCGGCGTCGCCCAGGGCGTCGAGGATCGCGGCGGTGCGGAGGTCCGTTTCGCCGCCCGCCGCGAGCTGGTGTTCGAGGGCGCGCGCGAGCGCAGCGGTGGTCTCGGCGGGGCGCGATGCGGCGCGGTGGGCCTCGGCCTCGGCGCGCTCGAGCGCCGCAGCGATCGCGGCGTCGAGACCGAGATCGGCGGCGCGCCCGATCGCGGCGCGCCCGATCGCGGCGCGCCCGATCGCCACCAGCTGCAGGATCTGCTCGGGCGCGCGGCCAGCCTGGGCGGCTGTGTGGGCGGCGGCCACCGCGGCGCGTGCGAGCAGTCGCGGATCGTCGTGCATGATCGCCGCCTCCAGGGCGCGCTGGATCTCCGGCGCTGCGGCCTCGGGCTGGCCGCCTGCCGCCCACAGCTGACCGCGCAGCAGGTGCGCCTCACCGAGAAGCGGATGCCCATCGCCCAGGGCCGTCGCGCGCTCGAGCGTCGCCTCGGTGAGCGCGAGCGCAGCCGCCTCCTTGCCCGCAGCCGCGGTCGCACGCGCGGTGACGATCGCGTCGCGGACCTGCAGCGCCAGCAGCTGCCGTCCAGGATCGAACGGCGAGGGCGCAGAGGGCTCGACCACGCCCGTGCACGCGCCCGGTGGATCGAGGGACTGCGCGGCCTCGACGAGCTGCTCGACGACGGTCGGATCGGCCGCGGCCCACACCGCCGTCATCGCCGCGAGCTGGACGCGCTGGGCGTCGACGCACGCGCCGGTCGTGCCGTCGCCGTCGCCGTCGCCGTCGCCGTCGCCGTCGCGGGCGTGGCAGTGGGCCGCGGCAGTGGTGACCCACGCCACCGACCACCGATCGACGATCGCGCGGGCCGAGTTCCACGCGTCGGCGCCGAACGGCGTGGCAGCGGCCGCAACCGAGCGCTCGATCGCGTCGATGCTCGGTGCGTCCCAGATCCCCGCGAAGCGGGCGTCGCCATGGTCGCACGGGTGGGTGCGCTCGTTCATCAGCACTGCGGTGGTCGCGATGCCGAGCACCGCCCCGCCGCCGACGATCACCACAGCCCGCCGACCGACCGCCCGCCGACGCTGCGCCACCGCGATCGCATCGAGCAGCGCGTCCATGGTGGCGAAGCGGCGCTCTGGCGCGAACGACAGCCCGCGCAGGACGATGCGTGACAGCCAGGCGGGCACGTCGTTGCCCCGCGGGATCTCGGGCGGAACGCCGGTCGCCAGGCGAACCTGCAGCGCGTCGAGATCGCGGGCCACGAACGGTCGGCGTCCGAACAGCGCCTCGTACAGCGCGCCGCAGAACGCGAACTGATCGATGCGGGCGTCGCCGAGCCCGTCGTACTGCTCGGGGGCCCTGTACGCCGGCGTGCCCGCGATGACACCCGGGCGCGACAGATCCGAACCCGATCGTCCCAGCACCCCGGAGTCGAGATCGCCCGGGTCGCACGGCGCGGCGCGGATGACCGTCTGCGCATCGTCGTGCACCGGACCGAACGCGTGCGCCAACCCGAAGTCGACCACCCGCGCCCGCGCTCGATCGTCGACGAGCACGTTGGACGGCTTGAAGTCGCGGTGGATGATGCCGGCGCCGTGGGCCGCCGCCACGCCGCTGCCCGCTTGCACGAACACCGCCAGGATCTCGCGCCATGTCCGGGGCTCGGCGACGAGCCACTCGCCGAGCGTGATACCGGCGACGAGCTCCATCGCCACGAAGACCTGGCCATCGACGCGCCCCGCGTCGAACACCGTGACCACGTTGGGATGAGCGAGCCGCGCCAGCGCCTGGGCTTCGCGCAGGCCCCGGGCCCCGCGCTCGGCGGCGTCGGGCCCCGTGGCCTCGACGAGCTCGAGCGCGACGCGACGTCCGAGCTCGCGATCGACCGCCGCGTAGACCACACCCATCGCGCCGACGCCGAGCCGATGCAGCACGGTATAGCGGCCGAGCTGCGTCGGCGGCTGGCCGGACGGCGGCATCGACAGCTGCGTCGATGACTGGTGTGGTGGTCGGGTCGGGCCGCGGCGCAAAGGCGCCTGCGTGCCCGTAGGCGGCGGCGGGCTGCTGTGCTGTCGCGGCGGTGGCGGTGGCCGCGGCGCGACCTGGGCGCGATCGGCCGCCACCGGTCGGCTCGCTGCGGACGCCGCGGGTCGGCTCCCCGAGCGCACCGGATCGCCGTCGCCGGGATCGAGCGAGAGCATCCGCGTGGGATCGGACTCGTCGGGATCGGCGCGCGCGAGCTCGGCAACCAACGAGAAGCACACGCCGCAGGTGTCGAGGTGCTCCTCGACCCGCGTCGCGTCGACCATCGGGAGCCCGCCCGACGCGAAGGCCACGAGCGTGTTCTCGTCGGGACAGGCCACGGGTGCGGATCGGCGCGCGGAGTCGTGCGGCCGGCGCAACGGCGATCACACCATGGTTTGCGCGAGGTGGCCAGTCGCAGCGTCAGCCGAAGCCGAGCGCCCGCCCACCTTGGAACACAAGCAGCGCGGCGAGGTACGCGATCGACGTCATGCTGACGAACATGAACACCGTCCAGCCCCACGAGCCCGTCTCGCGGCGGGTCACCGCGAGCGTCGACATGCACTGGCACGCGTACACGAAGAACACCATCAGGGCGAGCCCCGACAGCGGTGTGTGGCGCGGTGCACCGGTCTGGGGATCGACGTCGGCCCGGATCGCCTCGCGCAGTGGTACGGGGTCGTCGTCCTGCGCCTCCATGCCGTAGACGAGGCCGAGCGTGCCCACGAGCACCTCGCGCGCGGCGAACGAGCCGATGATCCCGATGCCCATGCGCCAGTCCTGACCGATGGGCGCGAGGCCGGGCTCGAGCGTCTGCGCGGCGCGCCCGGCATAGCTGGCGCCGATGTCGGTCGGCCCCTCGCCGCCGGCGCCGGTGGCATCTCGCGGAAAGCTGAGCAGCGCCCACAGCACGATCGTCATCGCGACGATGATCGTCCCGGCGTTGCGCACGAAGTCCATCGTGCGATCGTAGACCGTGAGCGCCGTGTTGCGCAGTCGCGGCAGGCGATAAGGCGGCAGCTCGAGCACCAGCGGTGGGGTCGGGCTGCGCAGCAGCGTGCGCTTGGCGACGAAGCCCACCGCGAGCGCGGAGCAAGTCGACAGGACGTACATCCCCAGCAGGATCCCCGCGCGCTGCACGTTGGCGCCGACGGTGTCGGCGTCGGTGACGAACAGCGCGCCGATGACGAGGCTGTAGATCGGCAGCCGCGCCGAGCAGCTCATGTAGGGGATCATCAGGATCGTGACCAGTCGATCCTTGAAGCTCGAGATCGCTCGGGTGCCGAGGATCGACGGCACTGCACAGGCGTAGGCGGACAGCAGGGGAATGAACGCGCGGCCGTGCAGGCCCAGGCGCGACATCAGGCGGTCCATCAAGAACGCGGCGCGCGCGAGATAGCCGGTGTCCTCGAGCATGCCGAGGAACAGGAACAGCATCGCGATCTGCGGCACGAACACGATCACGTTGCCGGCGCCGGCGATGATGCCCTCGGTGACGAGGTCGGTGAGCAGCCCGGGCCCCAGGGCGTCGGCGATCGACGCGGACAGCCAGCCCATCGCCGCCTCGATCGCATCCATGAACGGCTGCGCCCCGGTGAACACCGCGGTGAAGACGAGGCCCATCACCAAACCGAAGGCCAGCAGGCCCCACAGGCGGTGGGTGAGCACGGCGTCGATGCGATCCGAGGCGGCGAGCGCAGGCGCGTCGTCGTCTCGCCGCGCCGCGCCGCCATCGTCCCCGCGTACGCCGCCGAGCACCCGATCGACCTCGGCGTAGCGCAGGGCGATGAGCGCGGTGGCAGCCCTGCCCATTCGATGGGGCCCGAGGGTTTCGAGTGCGCTCTGCTCGGCGGCCGTGGCCCCGGGCACCTCGCCCGCGGTCGCGACCGCGGTGCAGACGAGCCAGCGGCTGCGGGCATCGTCGCCGCCGAGCGCCGCCAACGCCTCGGCCAAGACCTGGGCGGAGATGTGGCGCGTGTCATCGGTGCCCGCAGGCACCGCGACCAGCGACGGCGCGCAGGTCTCGGGCAGCGCCGCGATCGCGGCGACGAGGGCCGGCAGCCCGTCGCCGCTGCGGCCCGAGGTCGCCACCACCGGCACGCCCAGCGCCGCCGCGAGCCTGTCGGGATCGGCGGGCATGCCGAGGCTGCGGGCCGCGTCGCTCATGTTGAGCGCGACCACCATGGGCGTGCCGAGCTCGCGGAGCTGCAGCACGAAGTAGAGGTTGCGCGAGAGATTCGTGGCGTCGACGACCACCACGATCGCCGCGGCGGTGCGCCCCGCAGCGCCGACCAGCAGGTCGTGGGCGACGGCCTCGTCGCTCGAGGTGGTGGTGAGGCTGTAGCAGCCCGGCAGATCGACGATGGTGATCGGCACCGCCGGCGTGAACTCGGCCGCGACGTCGCCCTCGAGACGCTCGACGGTGACGCCCGCGTAGTTGCCGACGCGGTGGCGCGAGTGCGTGAGCAGGTTGAAGAGGCTGGTCTTGCCGACGTTGGGATTGCCCGCCAGCGCGACCAGTCGGGATGTCTTCGGTGCCTGTGCGCTCACGCGATGCGGACCCTCGCCGCTTCGGCCCGGCGCAGCGAGATGTGATAGCCGCGTAGCGAGAACTGCAGCGGGTCGCCCAGCGGTGCGACCTTGACGAGCCGCACCGCGGTGCCGGCCACGAAGCCCATCTCACCCAGGCGAATGACGAGGGCACCGTCGCCGTCGACGGCCACCACCCGGGCGGACTCGCCGACCGTCAGTGCTGCGAGATCTCGACCCGGCACGGCGTGAGCATCGAGCGCGGCGGCCATGCGGTCAAGGATCCGCCACGCGCGCCGCACCGGCGACGTCCGCCGCCACCGGCGACGTTCGCCGCCACCGGCGACGTCCGCCGTATACGCTGCGCGGCGCGAGCATGGTCACGCCCCCGCGGGCGCGCGATTCGCCGGGGTGCTGGTACCCTCCCGCGATCGCGGCCGTCCACCGGGGCGTCACTAGGGGATCCACCATGGAATATCGCACGCTTGGTCGAACTGGTCTGCGGGTGTCGACGCTGTGCCTGGGCACGATGACGTTCGGCGAGGCCGACGACAGCTCGTTCATGCACAACGTCGGCTGCGACGAAGACACCGCGTTCGCCATCATGAACCGCGCGCTCGACGGCGGAATCAACTTCTTCGACACCGCCGACGTGTACGGTCAAGACGGCCTCACCGAGCGCGTGATCGGCAAGTGGTTCGATCGCGACAAGCGCCGCGACGACGTGGTCGTGGCGACCAAGTTCCGCTTTCGCATGGGTCGCGGCGCCAACGGCTCGGGCGCATCGCGGCTCCGCGTCGTGCGTTGCTGCGAGGACAGCTTGCGGCGGCTGCGGACCGATCGCATCGATCTATTCCAGGTCCACATGCAGGACGTGGACACGCCCGAGGAGGAGACGCTGCGCGCGCTGGACGATCTCGTGCGGCAAGGCAAGGTGTTGTACATCGGCGCCAGTAACTACGCCGCGTATCGCCTCACCGACAGCATGTGGCACGCCCGCACCAAGGGGCTGGCGTCGTTCGCATCGTTGCAGGCGCAGTACAGCCTCATCGCCCGCGACATCGAGCGCGAGCACGTGCCGGCCTGTCGCGAGCACGGCGTGGGCCTGTTGCCGTGGTCGCCGCTCGCCGCCGGGTTGCTCTCGGGGAAGTACCGCGGCAGCCAGCGGCCGCCCGCGGGCAGCAGGCTCGACCAGTGGAAGGATCGCTGGGGTCGCCTCGACAACGAGCGCAACTGGAAGGTCGTCGAGGCGCTGGTGACGGTGGCGGGCGAGATCGGCGCCACGCCGGCCCAGGTGGCGCTGGCATGGCTGCTGCGCAAGCCGGCGGTGTCGTCCGTGATCTTCGGCGCCCGCAGCATCGCCCAGCTCGACGACAACCTCGAGGCCACTGCCGTGCGCCTCCCCGACGAGATGATGCGTACGCTCGACGAGGTCTCGGCGTTCGATCTGGGCTACCCCTACGACTTCATGTCGCGCATCCAGGGTCGCTGGTAGATCGGGACGCGCGTGACGGACGCGCTGCCGATCGAGGCCATCGTCGGTCGTGTGGGTGAGGAGCTGGCAGCCGGGCGCAACCTGGTGGTCCAGGCCGAGCCCGGCGCGGGCAAGACCACGCGCCTGCCGGAGGTCATGCTGAGCGGTGGCTGGGCCGAGCACGGCGAGATCTGGATCGCGCAGCCGCGGCGAATCGCGGCTCGGCTGGCGGCGATCCGCGTGGCCTCGCAGCGCGGCGAGCCGGTGGGGCACACCGTCGGCTACCAGGTGCGCTTCGACACCAAGGTGTCGGCGCAGACCCGCATCCGCTTCGTGACCGAGGGCATCTTGGCCCGCCGCTTGGTCGACGATCCGCGCTTGCCGGGGATCGGCGCGGTGGTGTTCGACGAATTCCACGAGCGCCACCTCGACGCGGATCTGGCCCTCGCGCTGGTGCGGTCGCTGCAGCGCACGTACAGGCCCGAACTGAGGATCGGCGTGATGTCGGCGACGCTGCAGCCCGGCCCGGTCGCCGCGTTCCTCGATGCCCAGCCGCTGCACTGCGCGGGCCGTGCATACCCCGTCGCGATCGAGCATGTGGCGCAGACCAGCGAGCGGCCGCTGGGGATCCAGGTGGCGCACGCGCTGCGCGAGCTCGGCGCGGCGGGAGTCGATGGCGGCAGCGTGTTGGTGTTCCTGCCCGGTGCCCGCGAGATCCGCGACTGCACCGACGCGTGCGCACGCGTGGCGGGCGAGCTGGGTCTCGACATCGTGACGCTGCACGGCGAGCTGCCGGCGGATCTGCAGGATCGCGCGGTGCGTCCCGGGCCGCGACCCAAGCTGGTGCTCGCCACCAACGTGGCGGAGACGTCGATCACGATCGAAGGCGTCTCGTGCGTCATCGACAGCGGCTTGGTGCGCCAGGCCAGCCACGATCCCTGGTCGGGGCTGGGCAAGCTGGTGCTGACGCGTGCGTCCAAGGCGTCCGCGGAGCAGCGCGCGGGACGTGCCGGTCGCACACGGCCGGGCAGGTGCGTGCGGCTGTTCCCGCGCCACGACTTCGAGCGGCGGCTGGCGTTCGACCCTCCCGAGATCCAGCGGCTGGATCTTGCACAGGCGGCGCTCACCGTGCGCGCGGCGGGCCTGCGTGGTCTCGAGGCGTTGGCGTGGTTCGAGTCGCCGCCGCCCGCAGCGATGCGCGGCGCAGACGAGCTGCTCACGCGGCTCGGCGCGATCGATGCTGCGGGTGCGCTCACCGCCCGCGGTCGCGGCATGCTGCGCCACCCCACCCATCCCCGGCTCGCGCGGCTGTTGCAGGCGGGCACGGAGCTGGGTGTGGGGCACGGGGCCGCCGGTGCGGCGGCGCTACTGTCGGAGCGCAGCATCCGTCGCGGGGGGCCGCAGCGCACGGCGCGGGCGAGCATCGCGGCGAGCTCCGATGTGATCGTCGACCTCGATGATCTGCGGGCCTTCGAGCGCGACCCCGGCCGCGCCGCGATGCTCGGGTTGGACGCCGGCGCGTGCCGGACCACGCTCGAGGTGTGGCGTCAGCTCGCGCGGGGCACTGATGCGCGCACCAGCGATGCGCGCACCAGCGATGCGCGCACCAGCGATACGCGCATCGCTGGCATCGACGAGGATGCGCTGGGCATGGCGCTGCTCGCCGGTTTTCCCGATCGCGTGGCGGCGGTGCGGCCGGGTGCGCCGGGTGCCCGGCGACGGCTGGCGTTCGCCGGCGGCGGTGGGCAGGCCGAGCTCGCCGAGGAGTCCGCCGTGCATGGTGCGGCGTTCGTGGTCGCGCTGCAGGCCGAGTCGCGGCGCGAGGGCACCGGCGGCGCGAGCGTGCTGGTGCGGGCTGCGGCGACCATCGAGCCCGAGTGGTTGCTCGACCTCGATGGCGACAGGCTCGAGGAGCGTGCGATCGCCGTGTTCGATGCGGAGCGCGAGCGCGTCGAGGCCACGGTCGAGACCCGGTGGGACGGTCTGCTGCTCGAGTCGCGACGCGAGCCGCGGGCTGGCGCGGCGAGCTCGGCGGCGCTGCTCGAGGCCGCGCGGGCGCGGGGTCCTGCGGCGTGGTGCGACGCCGATGGCATCGATGCGGTGGCGCAGGTGCTGCACCGCGCGGCCTTCGTCCGCCAGCACGACGCCGCCGCGGTGGTCCCGAGCCCAGAGATGATCGACGCTGCGCTCGTGCAGGCGTGCGAGGGCCGCACGAGCTTTGCCCAGCTCCGCCAGGCCGGGGTGCTCGACGCGGTGCTCGCCGAGCTCGGTGAGCATCGCAGCCGCTTCGATCGCCGCGCCCCCACGCACGTGACGCTGGGCGGCGGTCGACGGATCAAGGTCCACTACGAAGCCGATCGTGGGCCATGGATCGAGTCGCGCATGCAGGATTTCTTCGGCAGCGCGACCGGACCGACGCTGATGGAGGGCAGGGCGGCCGTCGCGATCGCGATCCATCTGCTCGCGCCCAATGGGCGCGCCGAGCAGGTGACCACCGATCTGGCCGGGTTCTGGCAGCGGGTGTACCCCGAGGTGCGGCGGGCGTTGATGCGGAGATATCCCCGCCACGACTGGCCAGAGGATCCGCGCACGGCGGTGCCGCGACCACCGCGGCCGCGCAAGCGGTGATGGGGTCAGGCTGCGTTGCGCTCGAACTCCCACTTCAAACTCTCGAGCGCATCGCGTGCTAGCCTGGTGCAGGTGGGCACTGTCGCCGATCTCGAACGTGATCTTCGGCCGCTGTCGCGGGTCGAATACGAGCGCATGGTGGACCTCGGCATGTTCGCCGAGGAGCGCGTCGAGCTGCTCTGCGGAATGGTGGTGCGCATGAGCCCGCATGGCCCGGATCGCGACGCGACCATCGAACGGCTCACCGAGCTTCTCGTCGTTGCGCTCCACGGACGCGCTCGCGTGCGGATCCAGAGCTCGTTCGCGGCGAGCGATACGTCGGAGCCGGAACCCGATGTAGCGGTCGTGCCGATCGCGGACTATCGACGCGCGCATCCGAACGTCGCGCAGCTGATCGTCGAGGTTGCGGGCAGCTCGATCATCCGCGACCGCGGCAGCAAGGCGAACGTCTACGCGGCGAGCGGCGTCGGTGAGTACTGGGTCGTGAACCTTGCCGAGCGAACGATCGAGGTGCGGACCGATCCCGCCGCCTCGGGCTACCGCAGCGTTCGCGTCGTGCGAGCCCACGAGTCGATCACGCCGCTCGAATTTCCCGACCTCGTCGTCGCGGTCGCCGACCTCTTCGCGTGATCCGTCGCTGCTCACATGCAAGGGCAATCCGGTCCATCGCGGCGGGCGTCGATGCGGAGATACCTACGCCACGACTGGCCGGAGGATCCGCGCACGGCGGTGCCGCGCCCACCGCGGCCGCGCAAGCGGTGATCGGCGCTGCGGCGCGCCGCGGTCGTCGCAGCCCGCCGTGAGCGCAACGGCACGGCGCGGTGCGCAGCGCGACGCTCGAACGAACGTCGAGCGGGTCCTTGCACGGGCGCAGGCTGCCCCGCGCGATAGACTGCCCGCGATGTCGCGCACCGACTTTCTCCAAGCGCCCGAGCTCCGGCCGTTCCTCCCGCTGCTGCTCGTGGCGTGGTCCGACGGCGATCTCGAGCCCGCCGAGCTCACGGCGCTGCACGAGCACGTGGAGCGCACGCCGTGGCTGCGGCCAGCGGCGCGCATCGCCCTGCGCGCCTGGCTCGATCCGGCGGCGCCACCGACGGTCGGTGACATCGCGGCGCTGCGGTCCACGCTCGATCGCGTCGCGGGCACGATGGCTCGGCATCGACGCCGCGACCTCGTCGCGCTGGGCCTGTCGATGGCCGGCCCCGATGCCAACGAAGACACGAGGAAGGCGCTCACCGAGCTCGAGGCGCAGCTCGGCGGCCCCGACGACGACGGCATCGACGCGCCACCCGAGCCGTCGGCGCCGGCGGACTCGCAGCGCAGCGCGGCGATGCGCACCGTGCTCGACGGCGAGCATCGCGAGACGCGCGACGGGATCCGCGAGTTCCTCTCGGATCCCGAGCGGCGCGCCTACGGTCTGGACACCCAGGCCTATCGGGCGAAGGTCACGACGTGGCTGGACGAGCTCGCCCAGGCGGGCTTCGGTGCGCTCGCGTTTCCCGGGGTCACGACGGAGCAGCCGGATCTCGGCGCCTTCTTCGCCGCGTTCGAGACCCTCGCGCTGGGTGATCTCTCGCTGCTCATCAAGTGCGGGGTGCAGTTCGGGCTCTTCGGTGGCAGCATCTTCTTCCTAGGCCGCCCCGAGCAGCGTGCGGCCTACCTGCCCGGCGCCGCGACGCTCGAGATCCCTGGTTGCTTCGCGATGAGCGAGGTCGGCCACGGCTCCGACGTGCAGGGGCTCGAGACCGAGGCGCGCTGGGACGCCCAGGCACGCACGTTCACGATCGTGACGCCCTCGGAGTCGGCGCGAAAGGACTGGATCGGCGGCGCCGCACAGACGGCCAGGATCGCCACGGTGTTCGCCAACCTCGTCGCGGACGGGCAGCGACACGGCGTCCACGCGTTCGTCGTGCCGATCCGGGCCGAGGACGGCGCGCTGCTGCCGGGCGTTCGCGCCGGCGACTCGGGCCACAAGATGGGCCTGAACGGCGTCGACAATGGACGGCTGTGGTTCGAGGATGTTGTGGTCCCCGAGGACGCATTGCTCGGCCGCTTCGCGCAGATGGACGCGCAGGGGCGCTACGAGAGCGCGATCGAGAACCCGAATCGGCGCTTCTTCACGATGCTCGGCACCCTCGTCGGCGGCCGCGTCTCCGTCGCGAGTGGGGCGGTGGGCGTATCGAAGGTCGGCGTCGCGATCGCGGTGCGCTACGCGAGCCGGCGCCGGCAGTTCGGCGCGAAGGGCGAAGCCGAGGTGCCGCTGCTCGACTACCCGCAGCATCGTCGGCGGCTGCTGCCCCATCTCGCCTCGACCTACGTGCTCTCGCTTGCCTGCGCCGAGCTGCAGTCGCGCTTCGCCGCGGCGCAGCGCGAGGGCACCGACGGCGTGCCGGGCGATACGCGCGAGATCGAATCGTCGGCCGCGATCCTGAAGGCGCTCGCCAGCCAGCACGCTGTCGACACCCTCGCGGAGTGCCGTCGCGCGTGCGGCGGGCAGGGCTATCTGTCCGTCAATCGGATCCCCGCGCTGATGAACGACGTGGAGATCTTCACCACCTTCGAGGGGGACAACACGGTGCTGCTGCAGCTCGTCGCGCGGAGCTTGCTCGCCGGTCTCGCGAAGCGCTTCGAGAGCAAGGGGCTCTCTGGAGTCGTCCGCGAGGTGATGCGTCGCACCAAGGCGGCCGCGGTCGAGAAGAACGTCGTCGCGACCCGTCGGGTTGCGAGCGATCATCTCCGCGACCGCGACTTCCACCTTGCCGCGCTTCGGTACCGCGAGGAGCACCTGCTCCAGACCGCGGGCCAGCGGCTGCGCAAGCGGCTCAGCCGCGGCATGCCCTCCAACCACGCCGTCCTCGCGCTTCAAGAGCACCTGGTCGCCCTCGCGTGGGCGCACGCGGATCGCCTGGCCCTCGAGTGGTTCGACCTCCGCGTCCAGGCGGTGCGCCGCACGTCGCCGGATCTCGCCAGCGAGCTCGATCGGCTCGGTGCCCTCCACGCGCTCGGCCGCATCCGCGCCGAGTCCGGCTTCTACTTCTCGGAGGGCTACATCGATCCGCGCAAGGACAGCGCGATGCGCAAGGAGACAGAGCTGTTGCTGACCGAGATCCGCGCCTCGGCGCTGACGCTCGTGGATGCGTTCGGGATCCCGGATGTGGCGTTGGCTGCCCCCATCGCGTTCATGGATCCGGCCCACCCGGTGTGGTGAACCGGGGCGGGTGAGTCGGCTGTGAACAGTGGGAGTGAATTGCTGCGTTCAGGCTCGTTCGAACTTCCCGATGGCCGCGTCGGCATCCTGCGTCGCGGGGACTGGGCCGCCCGTGGCCCGCGGCGGTGACGACCGGACTCGGCCGGACGCGCGTGCTAGTGTCCACGGTCCGTGACGCCCCACTGGCATGGCCTGGTGACCTTCGTGCACACCGTCGGCGGCGGTGTATGGATCGGCGCGGTCGGGTTCAATGTGTTCGTACTGCATCCTCGGGCCGAGCGGTTCTTCGCCGAGCCCGGTCGCTTCGAGGACTTCGTGTTCACCGTGGTCTCGGGCATGCGTTGGTGGGTGGTCGCGGGGATGGCCGCGCTCGGCGGCGCCGGCTTCGAGCTGCTGCGACTGCGGGCGCTGCCCCTCGACGCGATGCTCGTGGGCAAGGTCGCGCTGCTGGTCGCGACGGCGATCCTCTTCGGCGTGCTGTCGTGGCGGCTGTGGCCTGCGCGTGTGCTCGCGGCAACGCCCGAGCTCGCCGGGATGCGCCGACGCTTCGCGCGGGTCGGCGCTTTGATGGTCGCGTGCAACCTCGCGAACGTGGGCCTGGGCGTGTGGCACCACGCGCTCGGCTGACACGGACGGACGCGGGCGAGCAGGTGGCTTCGGGCCCGGCTCGCACAGCCCGGGATCACGACGCCGGCGCTCACGATCATGCGCGCCGACGAGACCGTCACGTTGCAGGTGGCCAACGCCAAGCTCACCGTCGACGCGGCCATCTCGCCCAACGGCCAATGGATGGCGCTGGCCATGCCGGGCAAGCCCGAGGGCGAGGCCAGCGTCGAGGTGATCCCCGTCGATGGCGGCTATCTGTTCGGCGACTCGCTGCCCGCTGCTGCCGGCCTTGGCCAGGCCACCGCCGTGGCCTATACCCCAGGTGGCACCTTGGTGATGCAGAGCCGCGAGCCCGCCCGCTTGATGATGCGATGAGCGGCCGATTCTGACGAGGCGCGCGCCGAGCGAAGTGAGCGACAGGGCGGGTCGCACTCAGCGGCGGGCTCGAGGTGACGTCGCCGTGCACACGCGGTGCGCGAGGTCCATGCCGCTCACGAGCGCGCCTTCGATCCGCGGCGCGCTGCACCAGTCGCCCGCGGCGCCCAGATTCGCGCTCGGATCGAAGAGCGAATCGTCGATCGCGCCCGCTTCGGCGGCCGCGTAGCCCCAGCGGTGGGCGACGGCATGCAACGGCGCCGCGCCATCGCCGACGATCGCCGCGAACGCTGCCGTCATCGCGGCCGCGATCGTGCCCTTGTCCGCGTCGAGGCGCGCGGCACTCCACGCGTGGGTGGCGTGCAGCACCCAGGTCTCGGCGCCGTCCGGCGCTCGTCCGGGCTTGCTGCAGTCGCGACAGATCCACGACAGGATCGCGTCGTCGTTCACGAACGCGGCGTCCCAACTCACCGCGGGCCGCGACGGCAGCACCAGCATCGTCGCCCAGGTCGGGTGCATCACCGCGCCGCCGGCGGCACGCGCGAGCTCGGGCACGTGGGGTGCGAGCAGGGCCTGGGCCTGCGCGGGTGGGATCGCGACGACCACGAGATCGAAGCCACCGTGGGAAGTGCCGTCATCGGCGACGACGCACCAGCGGTCCGCGTCGCGCACGATCGCGGCGATTGCCGTGGTGAGGTGCACGACGATCTCGCGCGCGAGATCGTGGGCGAGCGCGTTCATTCCCGGCACCGCGACCCAGCGCTCCGTCGATGCCGGCTTGGTCGACGCCGAGCGGGCGCCTCCCCGCTCGTGGACGGTCACGTCGCCCTGCCACCTCGCGATCACCCCGCGCGCGCACCAATCCTCGACGAGCGAGGCGAGGCGAGGATCGCGGGCGGTGAAGTACTGCGCGCCGTGGTCGAAGGCCCAGGCGCCCTCGCGGCGGGTGGCGCAGCGCCCACCGAGCCCGCGCGCCCGCTCGAACACGCTGACCGACAGCCCGTGATCGACCATGGTCCGCGCGCACATCAGGCCAGACAGGCCGGCGCCCACGACCGCGACGCGCGGTGGGATGGTGGCGGGAGTGCTGGGGGCGGGTGCGGTCATCGGTCCATTTAGTCAGGGCCCGCGAGCCCCGCCCGCTCACCATCCCAGGTTTCGCGCCAGCTCCTGGGCTAGCCGCTCGCCCATGCCCTCGTGCGTGACGACGTTGGGATGCCCGTCGCATCCCGAGCCCATCCAGTCCACGTTGATGTTCGCCCACGCAATCTGGGTGTCACCGGCGCCCACGCGCGCGTCGACGACCTGCTGCAGATAGCCCTCCACCATCGTGAGCTCGCCGCCGAACAGCGACGGCGCCAGCAGCAGGATGAACGCGTCGGGGTTGACCTCGCGGACGTGGGTCACGAACTCGACGTATTCGCCGACGAACAGCTCGGCGCTGGGGTCGCCGTCGGTGCTGAAGTCGTTGGTGCCGAGGTTGATCGCGACCGCGTCGGGTTGCCAGGCGTACGCCCAAGTGGTGCCCTCGGTCGCGAGCGTGCGGTCGTAGACCTCGGGCAAGGGCTCTGAGGTGTCGTCGCCGAAGTTGTAGACGATGCCCTTGCCCGACCACGCGACCGTCGACAGCTCGGCGCCGACGGTGCGCGCCGCGATCGCGCCGTAGGTCATGTGATGGTTCTCGGTCTCGGCGCTGAAGTTGCACGGCGCCGTGCCCTCGTTGCCGTAGCCGCAGGTGATCGAGTCACCCACGATCTCCATGCGCCGCGTGACGGCGGGTGGCGGCAGCAGCTCGCCCTCGATGTCCACCGACAGCACCGCGGTGGGCCCGAAGCTGCCCTCGGTGCGGCGGTACAGCTCGACGGTGTGCTCGCCCGGCGGCAGGCCGGTCGCCAGCACGTGATCCTGCTCGCCGGCACCGGTCGCGAGGACCTCACCGACGGCGCCGTCGATCACCACCGTAAAATAGCCTGCGGCGTCGTCGAGGCGCACGCTCACCCCGGTGCCGTCGAAGCGCACCACCAGGCCCGCGCCCGACCAACCGAAGCGCATACGCGCCGGGTCGGCATCGTCGATGCGGCCGACCCAATGGACTGCGGGCACAGAGGGGATCTCGCCGCTGCTGCTGCTGCTGCCGTCGTCGCTCGACGATTCGTCCGCGGACGTCGTCGTCGATGCCGTGGTCGCGCTCGTCGATGCCGTGGTCGCGCTCGGGTCGGTGCTCGACGAGGTGGGGTCCATCGCGGTGCCGGTATCGCCCGTGGATTTGCCGTCGTTGGCAGCATCGGTGCCACAGCCCAGGGGAGCGCATGCGAAAAGCGTGAGCACGCCGGGCAGGTGGGGGCGAGTCCAGGCCATGGGGCAGTATAGACCGGAGCGACGAGCGGAGGGCCGAGCAGGAGTGCAGACACGCGCCGAGAACCGGGTGAAGCGGCGATCTGACGCGCTGGTCGACCGCGAGTCCCTGGACCGACCCATTCCCGCACGATGCCGCGCCGCGCGGAATCGACATCACTGTGTCCATGCCAGCCGGTCGGGGTCCAGCGTGGCCCGTGGCCGCGTCGGTGAGCACTGCCGGTCGACGACGATCGTTTCTACTGTTGCGGTGGATGGCGGCGCCGTCGTTGCCGCCGCGTTCGACGTCAGGGCACGCACCACGTTCCGACCTCGACCGAGTCGATGACGTGGATGGTGCACACGCCCGCCGGGCAGTCGCCGGCGTCGGCGTTGCATGGCTGCGAGCAGATCCCCTCGCCGGACTCCACGTAGCAGGTCAGATCCCCGCAGCTGCTGTCAGTGCCGCTGCAGCTCTCGAAGTCGACATCGAGATTCGAGCACTCGCACACATCGCCGATCTCTCCCTCGGGCGTGCTGCCCGTGGCCGAGCCACCGCTCGCCGAGCCACCGCTCGCCGAGCCGCCGCCGATGTCGCACGCCGAGGCCGTCCCCGAGAAGAAGTCGGTCAGGGTCGCGCAGTCCTGGTCTTCGAGGCAGGCGAGCTGGTCCTCGGTGAGCATGCCGCCGCACGCGCTGTCGCACTGGGCTGACGCGACGTTCTCCGGTGCGCCACACAACTCGGTCATCGCGGTGCAGCGCGCCGGGCAATTCTCCGCCACCGGACCGGGGTCACCACCGCTGGGGCTCGAGGCCGCCGAGTCGCTCCCATCCATGCCCGGGTCGGACTCGTCGCCGCAGCCGGCGAACGCGACGAGTAACAACAGAGTGCGTAGTGCGAGGCGCGACGGTATATGCATGAAGCGTCCATGCCACGAGACGCCTGACCGTCGCAAGCTACAACTGCGCCGCGGCGTCGTCGGAGATCAGCCCGACTCCGGGCCGCCATACGGATCGCGGCCCGCCGGCGGGTTCGTGGGCTTCGGCGTGGCCGGGCCCCCGCCGGGCGTGATCGGCGGGGCCACCATGTGGCGATGGGACTCGAGGCGAGTGCGGGCCTGGGAAGCGCCGGACGCGCGCACGAAAACGGTGCGCAGGCGGCCTCTGACCTTCTTCCCGGCATCATATCCATAGTCGCCACCTTGGGCGGACCCCTTCACGTTATGGCTGTCGATGATGCCTGCAGTCGGCTCGACGTTCCGTCCGGCAGCGACACGGACCTACTCCGCAAGACTGTCGTGAATCGCTTTCACAGCTCCAGTCTTTGCCCAGTTGCGGTAGGTGTTATACACGGTCTTCCACGGCGGGAAGTCATGGGGTAGCAGCCGCCACGCGCATCCCGTTCGCGTTCGATAGCGGATCGCATTCATGATCTCGCGCCGCGAGTGGATCGGCTGCTGGAGGTTGGGGTAGGCGATCGCCCGCGGCACCAGCGGCTCGAGGGTCGCCCACTCCCGGTCGGAGAAGTCCGTCGGGTACGCGCGGCGCGGCGTAAGCCGGCGTCCTTGCGGGACTTGCGGGGCTTGCGGGACTTGCGGGGCTTGCGCGGCGAGCGCGGCGAGCTGGTGGTCCATACCCGTCGTAGATCAGGACTGGCCGGTTCTGGCAAATTCTCGACAATTTCCTGCAGGACACCCTCTAAGCACCGTGCCGTGGGCCCGCTCACCTCGACGGCTCCCAACAGGCCCCGCGGCTCGCCCGCCCTCCGCCGGGTTGGGGGAGATGGACGGGGAGGTGCGGATCGTCGGGGACCGACGGGGTTTTCCGCGGCGAGGCTGAGGTGGCACGGGGTGGGACGCTGACGGGGAGTGGCGGGGGGGTGTGGCGGGGGGGTGTGGCG
This sequence comes from Nannocystales bacterium, assembly GCA_038325765.1. GTDB lineage: Bacteria > Myxococcota_A > Polyangia > Nannocystales > Nannocystaceae > Xiheibacterium. The sequence continues at coordinate 6,613 of JBBQJI010000049.1, read as the reverse complement.
GGGGGGTGGCGGCGGGCAGCCAGTGAGGTCCCCTACGAGCTAGCTGCGCAATTCGCACGTTTCGTCTCCGATCAGTACGGGCCCGACGGCTTTGTCGCTCTCTATCGCAGCACGGCTCCGCACGCCGATTTCGACACTGCTTGCAGGAATTCCTTGGGTGTGAGTGCCGCCGAGATCACCGCCGCTTTCCTTGCCGAACCGCAAACTTGCGGATTCGATCCCTGGGAGTGTGGCGATGCGGTCGGGTACGCGTTCGCCGGCGCCCAGATCGAGACACTCCAAGCCTCGATATCGTGCGGCGGACTGCACCCTTGGGGCGCAGCGGCGATAGACGACACCGGACGTGCATCCGACGCGGTCTTCGACGCATGGCGTATTGATGTGCGTGCCGCCGAGACAGTTTCGCTTCGGGGCAACCGTCCGATGGCGCTTGTTCCATGCGGTAGCTGCGAGCGCCGTGCGGAGAATGCGTTACTTCTGGATCCGCCACACACGACCGACGCAGTTGCGCTTAGTCCTGGCGCATACACTCTTTTTGCGGAGCCGCCTGGTGCGCTCGTCGGTCTACTCGAGCTAGAGTTCGAGACGCTTCAATGAAGCAGTGGCGAATGCAACAACAAGTGGCGCATGTGCTGGCAGCGCATGTGCTTGTGGTCGTGGGCGTCTCGAGCTCCGGTGGTTGCCACGATTCGCGTTGCGCCGAGGTGTCGTCCGAGGTCAGGACCGGCCACTTTCCACGAATCAGCGCATCGTGCGTCGTCGGCGACCTACTGCTTCGCGACGCAGAAGAAGGGCTGGCAGGCCTTTCCCAAGTCCGGGAGATCTACGGAAATCTCGCGTTGGAAGGTAACGTTGCCCCGTTGGATTTCACCCCGTTGTCAGGTGTCGTAATGGTGGACGGTAATGGTTCCATTTCAAAGATGACCGGGTTCACAGGGATTCCACCGACATGGGAGCTCTCGTACGTCGGGGCGACCCTGTCGTTCGTGGAGAATCATGCTATCGACGGATCGCTAGACCTGGACTCGCTGGAGTTCGTAGGCGAAGGGCTTTCGGCGACCAGGAATTTCGGGATTGGCCACATCGAGGTCGGCGGCAGGCCGATGACGAAGGTCGCGTTCGGCTGGCACGAGCAGCTGCCGCTGCCGCGCTGAACGTGCGGCGCCGAGGGCTGCGAATCAGCCGCCGAGCGTCCAGATCTCGCGGCCGGACTTGAGCAGCTTCTTCGTGATCGCGGCCGACTCGGCGCCCTCGGTCTCGGCCATCGCCTGCAGCTCGGCGACGTCGGCGTCCGTGCCGTCGCAAAAGCCGATGGGCCGCGGGTTGCCGGCGACCAGGAGCTGCACCTGCAGCTCGCCGCGATCCCACCGGGTCTGTGTGGCGTTGTCGTGGGGATAGGTCATCGGCGCGTGCCCGCCGGCACTGTACACGCGCCGGCGCGTGCGCGTCAGTCCTCGATCCGCATCACGCGGAACGCGTCGGACTCGACGAGCGCGAGGATCACCGCGCGGAGATCGCCGTCCGTGTCGGCGTAGGCCTGAGCCATCGCGTCGACCGTGCACGCGTCGGCGAGGACGGGCTCGCGGACGAGACCGTAGGTGAACCAGTGCTGGGCCATGCAGCGCCCGAGGTCGTCGCCGGCGATCAGCTGCGCGAGGAGATCCTCGCGCCCCTCGAAGCTCAGGGGATCCTGGTCCCAGGTAGCATCGACGGGCGCCCCGAGGAGTTCTTCCGTCCAGCGCCCGACGGCGTCGTAGTGATCGAAGGCGAAGCCCGGCGGATCGGACAGGGTGTGGCACGCGATGCAGACCGGCTCCCCGAAGGCATCGGCCCACAGCTCCTTGTGGCCGACGGTCGCGGGGTTCGGCGGGTCGGCGGACACGTCGACGTCTGCCGGCGGAGGCGGCACCAGCATGCAGCTCAGCGCCTCGTTGATCCACAGGCCACGCGGCGTGAACCCGATCCACGACTCGTGGGCGTGGCGCGCGAGCCAGGCTGGCTGGGTGAGCACGCCGCCGCGCCGGCTCGGATCCAGATCGACCCGCTCGAAGGCTGGGCCGAGCTCCATACCGTCCAGCTCGCTCCCGTAGCCGATCGCGACGTCCGCGTTGGCGAACGTGTACGGCGCGGTGAGCAGCGTCGACATCCGCGCGTCACCATCGAGCACGACATCGCGGACGAACCGCAGCGACTCCTCGATCAGGGCCTCGGGCACGCCGCCGTCATAGTGGGGGAACAGCGTGAGGTCCTTCGGCGTGGGTCGCTGCAGCTCGAGCCACTGCGTCGCGAAGTCGTCGATCGATCGCGTGGCGCGGGGATCGACGAGCAGCCGCTCAGCCTGGGCGCGCAGCACCGCCGGGTCGAGCAGCGATCCATCGGCGCCCGCGGCAAGGAGCTCGGCGTCGGGCAGGCTGCCCGTCAGCAGCAGCGACAGCCGCACGGCGAGCGACGGACCATCGAGGGTGGTGAGGCCGTCCTCGGTCGTGCCGGTGGGTTCGATCCCCCACATCGAGCGGTCGGCGAGAACCTCGGCGATCGCGGCGCGGACGCGGTCGGGAAACGGCACCGCCGCATCCGTCGTGATGATGGCGTCGAGCGCCGCGAGCTCGTCGGCGGCAGGCGGACGGCGCCACGCCTGCTCGGCGAACGGCGCGGCGAACTCCTGGAAGCAGCCGAGCTCGTCGTCCGGGGCGACCGTGACAGGATCGCAGCCGAGCAGCGCGTCGAGATCGGCGAGCGCCGCGGCGGCCACCGCCCATCCCCGTGCGACGTCGTCGGCATCACTGCGGAGGGCGACCCCACCCTCGAACATGCCGACCCGCGCCGTGGACTCCTGGCGTGCGACGTCGACCGTCACCCCGAGCAGGTCGCCGACCACCGCGTCCCACTGCCCGGGCGTGAGGCTCGGCGGCTCCTGGGCGCCGAACGCGTCGGGCGCGACACACGACGTGTCGGGGCCCGTGTCGTCACCGCTGTCGCTCTCGCCGCCGCTGCCTGGGCCAGCCCCCGTCATCGAGTCGCCGCCGGCGTCGTCGCTCGCATCGTCATCCGAGGCGCCGTCGGTGTCCTCGGGCTGCTCACCCAGGATGCCGGGCGCGCTGATGCACGAGGGGAGCAGGTACAGGAGCGCAGCGGCGCGCAGCGCACGGGCGTGGATCGCAGGGGTGGCGCGGATCATCGACCCACCTTCCGCGCGGTGCAGCGGATCCGTCACCGCGCACCGCCCGAGGTCGACGATTCGCAGGCGCCGCGGATCATCGCGTGATGGTGCGAACGTGGATGGCGTTCGGTGAACGATCTGCGCAGCTCGGCGGCGCGCGGATCGGCCAGACGACAGCGCGCCACGGCCTCGTAGGCGCGGCGCTCCTCGGCGTACACACCGCCCGGGCTCTCCTGCTCGAGGCTGGCGATCGCGACGAGCGCAGCGGCGTCGTCACCGGCCGCGATCGCGTCGCGGATCGTCGCGACGAGGCGGCGCTCGGTCGCGGGATCCGCCGCGCCCGGCTGCGGTGCGCCCGGCTGCGGTGCGCTCGGCGGCGGCGGCAACTCGATGCGGCGCACGCGGGGCGCGGTGGACTCGGGCACGACGGGCCCGTGCGCGGCGGGCTCACGCGCGGCGGACTCGGGCGCGGCGGGAGCGGGCGTCGACGCGGGGGGCTCGGCCGGCACCGCGCGATGGATCGCGGTGACCTCGCTGCGCACCGCGACCTCGCCCCCGGCCACCTCGCTGCCCGCGACGGCCTCGGTCGGTGACGCGGGCGCCACCGCGACAGCCTGCCAGCCCACGAACATCGCATGCGCGAGCAGCAGCGCCGCGGCGGCGAGCGCCGACGACAAGCCGGCGACCCACAGCCAGCGCGTGCGCGTCGCCCGGATCGTGCGGCGCACCGCCGCGAGGTTGCCAGCGCGGCGCGAGCGTCCGGGTCGCGCCTCGCGATAGGCCGCGAGCAGGGACCTTGCCTCGGGCGTCAGCGGATCCATCGCGCGTCTTCCTTCTGCCGCTGGGCGGCGACGTACTGCTCGAAGCGGCCCCGCGCCAGGCGCAGCCGCGAATACACGGTGTTGAGCTTCACGGCCAACATCGTCGCGATCTCGGGGGCGCTGTGGCCCTCGACGTCCGCGAGCACGAACACGACGCGCTGGTCGCCGTCGAGCGTCTCGAGGAACCGCTCGACGACGCTCGCCGCGTCGCGACGCAACAACAGATCCTCGTCGCACTCGTGCGTGGGCTCGCCGTCGTGCGTGCCGCTGCGCGCCCGAGCCCGCGCCAGCCGGTCGCGGTGCTTGAGCGCAACGTTGCGGGCGATGCCGTAGAGCCAGTGCCGCAGCGGCGCGCGACCATCGTAGTCGTCGCCGCGGCGGTGGGCGATGACGAACACGTCCTGCACCGCGTCGTCGATCGCCGCCTCGACGACGCCGAGCTGCGCGAGCGAGCGCCACACGAAGTCGTGGTGACCGCGGAACGCGGCGTCGAGGTCGAAGGCGGGCATGCGCGGGGTCGCCGGTGCTCCGGCCGCCCCATCTTCCCGCCGGGGGCCGCGATCCGTCACGGCCAGCGCACGATCAGCCCCACACGGGCGCGAACCGACACCGGCGGCGCGCGATACAGCTCGCCGGCCCCCGCGATCGCGAACCGCGGCCGGTACGCGACCACGGCGCCATCGACCGCCGCGACCACGCCGACATGGCGCGAGGGCATCCACTGCAGCGCCGGCCCGAGGGCGACGTCGACCATCGCGAGCACGCGATCGCGCCGCGCCGCCACCTGGCGGCCGCGGCCCCGCATCGCGCCCGCGCCGACGGACCCGCACAGCTGCAGCGTGACCGCGCCGGTCCACACAGCGCCGCACAGCGACGGGCCCACCGTCACCAAGTCGATCACCGCGTACGCGCCGGTGGGCAGCGGCGCCGAGCGACGCGGCGGCCACCATGCGGCCGCGACCCCGAACGACCAGCGGCGACGCTCGAGGCCGACAGCACCGCCGACGGCGCCACTGGTGCTGGGGACCCAGCCGGCGCCCGCGAGTCCGTCGAACCGAAGCCATCCACGCAGTCGCTCGCGCTGCGCGGGCGGGGATCGGGGCTCCGGGAGCGGCGCGGCGAAGGGCGGCACGTCGGGCTCCGGATCGCGCTCCGGCTCCGGCGCAGCCCCGGGCTCCGGCGCAGCCCCGGACTCCGCGGCGCGCTCGACGATCGCCGGCGTCACCGCGACCGGATCGAGCGCGATCGCAGCGAGCAACGCCGCGGCCTGGATCACGTGGTCGCACGCGCTCACCTCGAGCGTGCGCTCGCTCGTACCCCATGGCGCCACGATCGAGATCCGCGCCCGCCACCGCGCGTCCGCGAGCGGCTCCAGCTCGATCGCGAGCGTCACGCCGGATGGCGGCCGCGACGGGTCGGTCCCCCGCCAGCGATCCAGCGCAGCGGTGAACGCATCGCCATCGGCGCACGACGCGTCGCCCTGCCACTGCACCACCGCAGCCGGCTCGCTCCCCGCGGACGCCTCGCCTATAGGCGGCGTCGGCTCGGCGAAGAGCGCCGCAGCACGCAGGAAGGTCGGCGTGAGCATCGTGGCTGCCGCAGAGTACCGCGGTGACGCGCGTGCGAGCGTCTCGACGTCAACCGAGCCCAACCGCAACACCTCGCGCACACGCTTGCCGAGCGCCGCGCGTCCCTCGGTGTAGATCACGTCCATCACCGCATCGACGTCGCCTTCGCCGCACCACGCAGCCGCACACGACGGCCATCGATCGGCCCCGACACCGTCGCGAGCGTCGACCCATCGATCGTTCGCGAGACCCGCCCGATCTCGAGCGGCGCGTACTCCAGCGTCAGCGCCGGCCACGCGGCGTGCCGGTATCGCTGCTCGCTCGGCTCGCCGACGCGCGAATATCCGCGCTGGATCACCCGCTGCAGCAGCGCGGCTGTGGGTTGCTCGTCGTGCTCGAGATCGGTGGAGCGCACCAAGAACGGCGCGCCGAGCTCGTCGGGGAAGTGGTGGAACATCAGCACGCGCCGACACAACCGCCACGTCCGCAGCTCGAAGGTCGCGCGGTGATTCGAGAACGGATCGGCGCGTGCCGGCCACGGCTGCGACTCGTCCGGCGACACGGCGACGGTCTCGAGACCGCGCCCACCGTGCTCGCCGTAGTCGAACACCACCTCGAACGCGAAGTCCTCGGCGCGATAGGGCACGCGGTTGCCGTAGCGGATGCGCTTGAGGTAGCGGTTCGCGGGCGCCTCACCCACGCGAAGACGCTCGCGCTCGAAGGTGGACGACGCCGCGACGCCGACCAGGTCCTCGGCCTTGTACGAAAAGGTCGTCACGTTGCCGCGATCGTCCTGCACGCGCTCGAGCAGCCACTCGAACACGCGCTCGGGATGGCGAGGATGGGCGATGCGGGCCTGCGGATCCTGGCCGAAGATCGACAGGACGTCGTCGCGGCTCCATACCCGCCAGTGCGCGAGCCCGGTCGTGCGCTCGACCCATCGTTCGATGCGGGCAAACGCCCCCTCGATCCGCGGTCGATAGCGGTGGACATCGTGTTCGGCCTCCGCGACGATCGGGTGCACCCACGCGGCGCCGTCCTGTTCGAGCCACGGCACCAGATCC